>NZ_VWXX01000009.1 GCF_008632335.1 Thiohalocapsa marina | reverse complement strand
CTTCTTCTGTTCAACAGCGATTTCGCTCTTGCATCGCGGGGCGGACCATATATGGACAAGCGCAGCGCCGTCCACCAAACCCCCGTGCTGCCGCTGGTGGACGGCGCTGCGCTTGTCCACCCTACCGGCTACCGGCTTGCCCACTCTACCGGCTACCGGCCGGCGCGATGATCAAGGCCTTTCCCGCATGCTGATTTTTGGCCTGGAGGCTACTCAATCCGCGTCTCCACAGACGCCCTCCGAGGCCAGGCTGCGCCAGCATATGGACATGCCCATGCCGGGACCATACGCACACTAATCCAGAGCGCCGCGGAGGCGTTCCTGCGCCTCATCGGCGCGGCGCCTCAGCGCCGCTGCCCTGGCGAAGATGGGTTCGATGGCGCCCAGCAGGACATGCAGCACGGCGCTGGTCGCCCGCGGTTTGCGCCATGGACGCCAGCGCAGTCGTTCGGCCACCGATAGGACACACCGGCGCACCGGCAGTGGCGGGAGGCCGGGATCGACCAGCTATTCCGGCGGTTGCTGTGGGCCAGCAGCAGCGAGATGGGGGAAACCGTAGCGCCGGGGCCGTCAGGGGCACGGTAGGTTTCCGAAGGTACGTGCGACGCCTCTCATGGTGGCCAGGCCAACGGGGAGACGACGGCCGCGACCTTTGGAGACTTAGATCTGTTGGCCTCCTGGGCAAGATTCAGCGTTCGATTCGAGAGCACAGTTTCTGAATCGCTTAATTTTCAGTGGCTTGCGCCGCTAAAAATGGCAGGGCATCCTGCCCTGCGCGGGAAATGCTGAATAAATCAGCATTTCCTTTTCGGTTATTCATTATTTATGACGAAAATTTAATGCTTTGTTTTGGTGCGAGCTTGATCGGCAATCGCAAGCATTTTTGGCTCATATCAATGTCTGATCTCAGCATGATCTGTACAGTTGCTGCATGATGGTGCATTGCTTTATATTGGTGCGCCGGTGAAAGACCACTTCGGAGCGGATCGGGCATCGTCCTCGATCCCGCTAGGATCTGTACACGATAGGAATCGATGATGCCCTACGTTCATAACACACTCGAAAGACTGCGCAAGAGCAGCCCGGCTCAGACCGAGTTCTACCAAGCCGCGGAAGAGGTGCTGGAGTGCCTGCGGCCGCTCTTCGAGCGCAGCCCCTACTATCATGACCACAGCATCATCGAACGTATCGTTGAACCCGAACGCCAGATCATGTTCCGAGTCTGCTGGACCGACGACGCCGGCAGGGTCCGGGTCAACAAGGGCTATCGCGTTCAGTTCAACTCGGCCCTGGGCCCCTACAAGGGTGGCCTGCGCTTCCATCCCAGCGTCACCTCCGGGATCATCAAGTTCCTTGGCTTCGAGCAGATCTTCAAGAACGCCCTGACTGGTCTGCCGATCGGCGGCGGCAAGGGAGGCTCCGACTTCGATCCCAAGGGCAAGTCGGATGCCGAGATCATGCGCTTCTGCCAGTCGTTCATGACCGAGCTGTATCGCTACATCGGCCCCACCACCGACGTCCCGGCCGGCGACATTGGCGTTGGCGCCCGTGAGATCGGCTACCTCTATGGTCAGTACAAGCGTCTCACCGGGCGCTACGAGGGCGTGCTCACCGGCAAGGGTCTCAACTGGGGCGGCTCCATCGGCCGCAAGGAAGCCACCGGTTACGGTGCCGTCTATTTTGCCCAGAACATGCTCGAGGCACGCGGTGACAGCATCAAAGGCAAGACCTGTCTGGTGTCCGGTGCCGGTAACGTGGCGATCTACACCATCGAGAAACTCTACGAGGTGGGCGCCAAGCCCGTGACCTGCTCCGACTCCCGCGGCACCCTGCATGACCCCCGCGGCGTCGACCTGGCGCTGCTCAAGGAGCTCAAGGAGGTCAAACGCACCTCCCTGGAGGCGTATCTCGAGCAGCACACGGAGGCCAGTTACACCCCGGTCGATGACTACCCGACTGACGGCCATGCAGTCTGGCGCATCGAGGGCGATGTCGCCTTCCCCTGCGCCACCCAGAATGAACTGACCGAGGCGGATGCCGAAACCCTGCTGGGCAACGGCGTCACCTGCATCAGCGAAGGGGCTAACATGCCGTCCACCGCCGCGGCCGTGGATCGCTTCCTGGCGGCCAGGATCGCCTACGGTCCCGGCAAGGCCGCCAATGCCGGCGGCGTGGCCACCAGCCAGCTGGAAATGGCCCAGAACAGCAGCATGCAGCAGTGGCCCCTCCAGAAGGTCGACGCCAGGCTCAAGGAGATCATGGCCAACATCTACAAGCAGTGCGCCGACACGGCCGAGGAGTTCGGCGAGCCGAACAACCTGGTGCTGGGTGCCAACATTGCCGGTTTCCGCAAGGTGGCCGACGCAATGATCGACCAGGGCGCGGTGTAGGCCTCGTCACTGTCTGATACGGATAGGAAATCCAAACCGCCCTGAGCGCCCGGTTTCAGTGGCTTGCGCTGCCAGAAATGGCGGGGCTTCCTGCCCCGCCATTGCCTGGCGGACCGCGACCGACATCGGCTGCGTCGGTGTGCGCCGCAGCTTCGGCCGCAGACAGCTCGGCCTGGCGGCGCGTGACTGCCGCTGCCGCCTGCAGGGCCTGCCGGAGACGCCGGAGCCAGTCCTCGGCGGCGTCGAGTTCCGTTGTCAGGGTCTGCTGCTGGGCCTCCTTCCTGTGGAGTTCATCGCAGACGCGGGACAACTGCGACTCGGCATCGGCCAGCTGCTGCCGTGCCTTGCGCTGTGCCTGTTCGGCCTCGGCCAGGCGGCGGCGCAGCTCATCGGCCCGCTCGCGGGTCGCTCAGATCACGGACCGGCTCCGCGAATCGCATCAACGCCGGGCGCAAGCGGGTGTCGTCCAGTACATCGATGAAGCCAAGATCGGCGAGTCGCCGAAGCGCTTCGGCGACCTTGGTACGGACCTGCTCGGCGGCGATGCGTTGGTCGAACCGGCGCCGTCGTCGCGTTCGACATGTCGCCCACGGCGCAGGGCGAGATCCACCTCGGGAAAGTGCGCACCGCAGGTAGAGGCCCGCGAGGAAGCAGAGGTCGAGCGTGCTCAGATCCAGGGTGATCCGGTCACGCGCAAGGGCGGCAATGAGGCGGCTCGGGTCCGCGGACATGTCCGGAGACATCACCGGCGATCGGCCGGCGCCTGGCTAATGCTCCGCGCCGCTCTTGCCGGCGGCCACGCGGTCCATCACCGCGAACAGCACGCCGGAGACGACGAAGGTCATGTGGATGCCGACCTTCCAGGCGAGTTGTTCGGTGGTGAGATTGTCGACGTACATGAAGGCCTTGAGCAGTTCGATGCCGGAGATGGCGACGATGGAGCCGATGAGCTTCATCTTCAGCTCGGCGAAGCCGACATGACCCATCCAGTTGGGGCGATCCTCGTGGCTGCCGGTCTCGATGCGCGAGACGAAGTTCTCGTAGCCCGCCAGCACGATGATCAGGACCAGGTTCGCGATCATCACCACGTCGATCAGCGATAGCAGGCCGATGATCACGTCGCTGCCCTCTCCGTAGAACACCAGGGGCACGAAACTGATGAATTCCTTGATGAATTTCACCAGCAGCAGGCCGATGGCGAGCACCAGCCCGAGATAGAAGGGCGCCAGCAGCCAGCGACTGCTGAAGATCAGCCATTCGATAAAAAGCTCGATCCGTTTCATGGCTCGACTCGCTACCAATCGATTCCCGCAAGGATTGCGCGTGTCTGCGTAGTTTACTGTATTTCCTTATTTTGCATTGCGCAGACGTTGCCGTGGCGCGAATGCGTTCATCACCCCGTCAACTGCCCGATCACCGTCTCCACCTGTGCGGCGCGCTTGCCGGGCTCGCTCATGTCCAGGGTAAAGCGCAGCGCCCCGGCGGCCTGGTCGAGCTTGTAGTCCTTGGGGCGGGACTGGATCAGGCGGATCAGCCGCATGTGGTCGATGTTGGGTTGCTCGCCGAACAGGATGCGCCCGCCGCTGGGGCCGGCCTCGATCTTGCGGATGCCGAGCGGCTGCACCTTGAGCTTGAGGGCGGTGATCTCGAACAGGGCCTTGGTGGGCTCCGGCAGCAGGCCGAAGCGGTCGATCATTTCCACTTGCAGGTCCTTCAGCTCGGCGGCATCGGCGGCGCTGGCGATGCGCTTGTAGGTCACCAGGCGGGTGTGCACGTCGGGCAGGTAGTCGTCCGGCAGCAGGGCCGGGAGGCCGAGGTCGATCTCGGCGCCGTGATCCAGCGGCCGGTCCAGCTCCGGCGTGCGGCCGGCCTTGAGCGCCTGCACCGCACGCTCGAGCAGGTCCATGTAGAGGGTGAAGCCGATCTCGTGGATCTGGCCCGATTGCTCCTCGCCCAGGAGCTCACCCGCTCCGCGGATCTCCAGGTCATGGGTGGCCAGGGTGAAGCCGGCGCCCAGGTCCTCCAGCGACTCGATGGCCTCCAGGCGCTTCTTGGCATCCTCGGTCAGGCTCTTGGGCGGGGGCGTGATCAGGTAGGCATAGGCGCGGTGGTGCGAGCGCCCGACGCGGCCGCGCAACTGGTGCAGCTGCGCCAGACCGAGCTTGTCGGCCCGGTTGATGATGATGGTGTTGGCGGTGGGTACGTCGATGCCGCTCTCGACGATGGTGGTGCAGACCAGCAGGTTGAAGCGGCGGTGGTAGAAGTCGCGCATGACGCGCTCCAGCTCCTTCTCGCGCATCTGGCCGTGGGCGTATTCGACCCGCGCGCCGGGCACCAGCCCCTCCACCTTCTGCGCCATGTTCTCGATGGTCTCCACCTCGTTGTGCAGGAAGTAGACCTGGCCGCCGCGGTTGATCTCGCGCTGGCAGGCCTCCTGGATCAGACCGTCGTTCCAGGGCGAGACGAAGGTCTTGATGGGGTGGCGCTCCACCGGCGGCGTGGCGATGATGGACAGGTCGCGCAGGCCGGACATGGCCATGTTCAGCGTGCGCGGGATGGGCGTGGCCGTGAGGGTGAGCACGTCCACCTCGCTGCGCAGGCTCTTGATCTGCTCCTTGTGTCTGACCCCGAACCGGTGCTCTTCGTCGATGATGACCAGCCCCAGGTTCTTGAAGCGCACCGAGGACTGCAGCAGCTTGTGGGTGCCGACGACGATGTCCACCGTGCCCTTGGCCAGTCCATCGGTGACCCCTTTGGTCTCCTTCGCAGTCTTGAAGCGCGACAGGCTCTCGACCTTGACCGGCCAGTCGGCGAAGCGGTCGGAGAAGTTCTGGAAATGCTGCTGCGCAAGCAGGGTGGTCGGTACCAGCACGGCCACCTGGCGCCCGCCGCTGACGGCGACGAAGGCCGCGCGCATGGCGACCTCTGTCTTGCCGAAGCCCACATCGCCGCAGACCACGCGGTCCATGGGCTTTGTGTTGGCCATGTCGCTGAGGATGGCCTCGATGGCGCGCTGCTGGTCCGGCGTCTCCTCGAACTCGAAGGCAGTGGCGAAGTCCGCGTAGTCTGCCCCCGGGTCCGGGAAGGCGACGCCCTGGCGGGCGGCGCGGCGGGCGTAGATATCCAGCAGCTCGGCGGCCACGTCGCGCGCCTTCTGCGCGGCCTTGCGCTTGACCTTGTCCCACTGATCGGTGCCGAGGCGGTGCAGCGGCGCGTTTTCCGGCGCCGAGCCGGTGTAGCGCGAGATCAGGTGCAGCGAGCTGACCGGCACGTAGAGCTTGTCGCCGCGGGCATATTCCAGGGCCAGGAACTCGGCGCGGCTGCCGCCCACCGCGATGGTCTGCAGGCCCAGAAAGCGGCCGACGCCGTGCTCCTCATGCACTACCGGCGCGCCTTCGTGCAGCTCGGTGAGGTTGCGCACCACGGCATCGCCGTCGCGCTCGCGGGTCTTGCGCCGGCGCTCCTGGCGCACCCGCTCGCCGTAGAGCTGGGTCTCGGTGATCAGGGCGAGCTGTATTCCGCTGTCCTGGTCCAGCAGCAGAGGCTGTTCCAGCGGGGCGATGGTGATGCCCAGGGCCATGTCGCCATCGACAAAGTCACGCCAGCCATCCACCGCCCTGGGCTGGATGCGAAAGCCGCGCAGATTCTCCAGCAGCATCTCGCGGCGGCCGGTGCTCTCCGCCACGAACAGCACGCGGCGGCCCGGCTGGTCTGCATCGGCACCGGCGACAAAGGCCCTGAGGTGGGCCGCTGGATCCGCGGCACGGGCCTGGATGCCCAGCGCCGGCAGGGTGCCGGTGGCAAAGTTGCACACGGCGCCGTAGCCCTTGCGCCGCTGCGCCACCTCGTGGCCCTGCCAGCAGACGCCAGCCATGCCGTTGAGCCGGCCGGCGAGCTCGTCGGTGTCCAGGTACAGGCGGCTCGGCGGCAGCAGCGGACGCTCCGGGTCATGCCGGCGTTGCTCGTAGCGCTCGGCGATGGCGGCCAACGCCGCCCCGGCGGCCTCGCGGGCGTCGTCGGACTCGAACGCCAGCGTGCCCTCCGGCAGATAATCGAACAGGGTCGCGGTGGCGTCGAAAAACAGCGGCAGGTAGTACTCCAGGCCGCCCGGCATGCGGCCGTCGGAGACGTCGCGATAGATCAGGCTGGCCTTGGGGTCGGCATCGATGGTGGCGCGCCAGCGCTGGCGGAAGGCGCTGATGGCTTCTTCGGTAAAGGGAAACTCCCGCGCCGGCAGCATGCGCACCTGGTCCAGCTTGTCGACGGAACGCTGGCTGTCCGGATCGAAGGTGCGGATGGATTCCACCTCGTCATCGAACAGGTCGATGCGCAATGGCTGATCGCTGCCCATGGGGAAGATGTCCAGCAGCTCGCCGCGCACCGCAAACTCGCCGTGGGCGATGACCTGCGAGACGCATTGATAGCCGGAGCGCTCCAGCCGGCGGCGTGTGGCATCCAGGTCCATCCGGTCGCCGACGCCCAGCACCAGCGAGTGGCCGTCCACGTAGTCCCGCGGCGGCAGCCGCTGCAGCAGGGTGCCCACCGGCACCACCAGGATGCCGCGGGTCAGCGCCGGCAGCCGGTGTAGCGTGAGCAGGCGCTCGGACACCAGCTCCGGCAGCGGGGAGAAGACATCGTAGGGCAGGGTTTCCCAGTCCGGAAAGCCCAGGATCGGCAGCTCACTGCCCCGCAGAAAGAAGCTCAGTTCATCGCGCAGCCGCGTTGCCGACTGCATGTCCGCGGCCACGACGATGAGCGGTCGCCCAGCCTTGCGTGCCGCAGAGGCAATGGCCAGCGCCGGCGCACTGCCGTAGAGACGACCCCACAGCAAGCGCTCACCCGGACGTTGCGGCCAGGGCGGATCGACCGCGGAGGCGGACGGGTCCGGCACGGGATCGGCGGGATGGATATCGGGGCTGGGGGCGGGCGCAGTCGGTGGATGCACGGTGGTCTGTCGGTGGCTGTACGGGCGGTGCCGGCGGTTTAACCGGTCGAAATTCAGGGCGCCAATTGTCGCATATCGCGCGATGCCTGCAGAGGGTGCCCGCGCCGAGCCCCGCAAATTACAGGTGCAGCATACGGAACCTGGCATCCGTACGGCTGGTGTCTGAATTAAAGATGCAGTATCGGGAACTTGGCTTCAGTGTGGCTGGTGTCGATCTCGCCGGGGGAATCGGGCCGCACGCTGAAGTGAACTCCATGATAAGTATACCGTCCCCGGAGCCCCCGCTAACGGCCGCGTATAGACGATCTGCCATTGCTGGTATTCCAGTCATTGATTAGACCCTAACCCAGCCGTTCAGTAGACTGTTCGCCTGTCTATCTGGCCCTGCACGCCGATCGCCGCGCAGGCCATGCCGCTGACGCCATGGCGGTCGGCGCCTGCCCCACCTGGTGTAGAGGGGAAATGCTCCGATGAATGCCTTGCACGCCTTGCTGCCGTTCCTGCGCTGGTTCCCGATGCGTCGCGATCAGGTCCGCGCCGACCTGATCGCCGGCATCACTGTCGCCCTGGTGCTGGTGCCGCAGAGCATGGCCTATGCGCAGCTCGCCGGCCTGCCGGTGGTGTACGGGCTCTACGCCTCCTTCCTGCCGGTGATCGTCGCCTCGCTCTGGGGCTCGTGCAGTCAGCTGCACACCGGGCCGGTAGCGATGCTCTCGATCATGTCGGCAGCGGCAGTCATCCCGTTCGCCGCCCCCGGCAGCGCCGGCTTTATCGAGCTGTCGGTGATGCTCGCGCTAATGGTCGGCATGCTGCGGCTCGCGCTCGGCCTGTTCAAGCTCGGTGCCATCGTCAACCTGCTCTCAAGCCCGGTGATCGTCGGCTTCACCAACGCCGCCGCCCTGATCATCGGCCTGTCGCAGCTGAGCAAGATCATCGGCGTGCCCTTCCCTCGCTCCGACAACTACCTGGCCGATCTGTGGCGGGTGGTCGAGCAGGTCGGCGCCACCCATTGGCCGACCCTGCTGTTCGCCGCTGGCGCCTATGTGCTGATCGTCGGCCTCAAGCGCTTCTTCCCGAAGGCCCCCGGGGTGCTGATTGCGGTGCTGGCCAGCACCGTGCTGGCCGGTCTGGTCGGCTACGAGCACAAGACCACCGTGCCGCTCGACGCCATCCAGGACATCGAGGCCGCGGCGACCATCCAGGCGTTCGGTGAGGCACAGCGCCAGATCGATCTGCGCACCGAGACCATCGCCGCCAAGTCGCGCGAGATGCACCGTCTGGAGGCCGAGAACGACCCGCAGGCCTTCGCACGCGCCTCGCAGCTCGCCGGCGAGATCCACCTGCTCGAGTACCAGCTCGAGAACCTCAAGCGGCTGAACAACGCCCGGCGGGTGGATCTGCACGCGCTGACCCTGGAGGGTGCCGAGCACGCCGACGGCCTGCGCTTCTTCCACCCTGGGGCGCTGCCGCCGCAGGTGTCGGGCGATGGCCGCACCTGGCACTTCGCCGGGCTAAGCGACGGCCAGGTCACGCTCTCCTCGGGCGGTGCCGTGGTCGGCGAGATCCCGCAGGGGCTGCCCTCGTTCCAGGTACCCAGCCTGCAATGGGATCTGATGCTGGCGTTGCTGCCCGCGGCCATCGTGATGGCGCTGATCGGCTTCATGGAGGCGACCTCGATCTCCAAGGCGATCGCCACCAGCACCGGCGAGCGCGTCGACGCGAGCAAGGAGTTGGTTGGCCAGGGCCTGGCCAACATCGTCGGCAGCTTCTTCAGCTCGTATACCGTGAGCGGCTCCTTCTCGCGCTCGGCGGTGGCCGCCAAGACCGGCGCGACCACCGGCCTGTTCGCGATCATCAGCGCGCTCGCCGTGGTGCTGGTGCTGCTGTTTTTCACCCCCTACCTGTACAACCTGCCGCAGTCGGTGCTGGCGGTGATCGTCATGATGGCGGTGTTCAGCCTGATCCGGATCGCCCCGCTGCGCCACGCCTGGCGCTTCGACCGCTCCGGCGCGCTGATCGGCATCGCCACCTTCTTTGCCACCCTGGCGATGGCGCCGGCGATCGCCAACGGCATCCTGTTCGGCATCGTGCTCACCGTGCTCGCCTTTCTGTTCAAGAGCATGCGGCCACGCGCCGAGATCGTCGCTCGCAAGCCGGACGGCTCGCTCAGCGGCATCCGCGCCCACCGGCTCGAGCCGATCAGCCAGACCGTGGTGCCGGTACGCTTCGACGGCTCACTGGTGTTCTCGACCGTCGCCTATTTCGAGGACATCGTGATCGAGGCGGTCGGCGACTTCCCGCAGGCGAAGGTGATCCTGATGATCGGCAGCGGCATCAACGAGATCGATGCCTCGGGCGAGGAGAAGGTGCGCGAGGTGATCAAGCAGCTCGAGGACAACGGCGTGACCCTGTACTTCAGTGGCCTGAAGCACCAGGTGATGTCGGTGTTCGAGCGCACCGGGCTGGTCGACGAGATCGGCCGTGACCGCTTCTATCCCACCAAGGAGGCCGCGCTGCAGGACCTGCTCGGCCGCTTTGACAGCAACGCCGCACGCACGGCCTGAGGACGCACGTCGGCGACCAGTCGCCAGCGAGATGCCTGATCTGGGCTATCCTGGCCAAAAAACCCCGGCGTTCCGAAAACGCGGTTTCTGAATCACGCAAAATGCCGAATAAATCAGCGCCTGCCTAAGCAGGAGGCGTCAGCGCCTCGGGCACCACGCGATCGACGACTGCACCCAAGTCAGAAAACTCTGCATATTAAATAGACTGCACCCGGATCTCCGCCATATGCTTTGAGGCAGGGGCTGGCTCAGTCGGCGGCGAGCCGTTGCAACAAAATTGTCATGAAAGCTTCACCAAAGTGTCAGGACCGGGCTGACATAATTGCAGGACTCTTCAGATCTACACCTCCCGATTAGGAGTCTCCTGACACATGACTTCCCCACGCCTGTTCACCTCCGCAGCCTTGGTCGGCTCAGTCGTTGCCATGCTGTCGGCGCCGGCTGCCTTCGCCGACGTCAAGCTCAACGGCTCGGGCGCCAGCTTCCCGGCGCCGATCTACGCCAAGTGGTTCAAGGATTTCTCCAAGGAGACCAAGGGCATCCGTGTCGACTATCAGTCGAAGGGCAGCGGTGCCGGCATCCAGGATCTGATCAATGGTGTCGTGGACTTTGCCGGCTCCGACGCGGCCATGAACGACGAGGAGATCGCTAAGGTCGAGCAGGGCGTGGTGCTGCTGCCGATGACCGCCGGCGAGGTGGTGATTGCCTACAACCTGGAGGGCGTGGATGAGCTGCGCCTGCCGCGCGACGTCTATCCCGCCATCTTCGGCGGCACCATCACCCGCTGGAACGATCCGAAGATCGTTGCCGCCAACCCCGGCGTCGAGCTGCCGGACGAGGCAATCACCGTGGTGGTGCGTTCGGATTCCTCCGGCACCAGCTACGTCTTCACCGGCCACCTCTCCGCCGTCAGCGAGGAGTTCAAGAACACCGTCGGTAAGGCCAAGGCACCCAATTGGCCGAGCAGCGACAAGATCATCAAGGCGCCGAAGAACGACGGTGTCACGGCCCAGATCAAGCAGATTCCGGGTTCCATCGGCTACATCGAGTATGGCTTCGCCAAGCTCACCGGCCAGCCCACCGCGCTGCTGGAGAACCAGCAGGGCAAGTTCATTGCCCCGGGCCCCGAGGGTGGCGCCGCGACCCTGGCCAGCATCCGCTTCCCGGATGCGACCCTGCCCGTCAGCGGTGCGCCGGACCTGCGCGCCTGGGCCTGGGACCCGGAGGGCGCGGACGACTATCCGATCGTCAGCATGACCTGGCTGCTGCTCTACCACGATCAGGACGATGACAAGGCCGAGGCCCTGCACAAGCTCGTCAACTACCTGACCAGCGACGAGGCCCAGGGCCAGGCGGATGGTCTGGGTTACATCCCGCTGCCCGCGGCGGTGACCGAGAAGGTTCAGGCCGCGCTCAGCTTCGTCAAGTAACGCAACTCGTCGACGTCTTGCACGCCTAGGGGGGGCGGCCGCAAAGCGCCGGCCGCCCCCAGCCCGTTTTAGACGTGACAGTTCCGGCGAACAGACCGAACACCCGCAGGAATCGATCCCATGGCCATCAATCCATTCGCGAACTCAGGCAACTCCGGTTCGATCACGCGACCACCGTCGTCCGCGGAGCGGGCCACTGACAGCATCTTTCGCGCCGTTGCCTACGTCTGCGCGCTGCTGATCATTGTGCTGGTGGCGTTCATCCTCTGGGAGATCGGCAAGAAGGCCGTCCCGGCGATGGCCGACCATGGGCTTGGTTTCTGGGTCGGCACCACCTGGGATACCAATAACGGCGTGTTCGGCGTGCTGCCCGAGATCTGGGGCACCCTGTACAGTTCGTTGCTGGCACTGCTGGTGGGCGGGGTGTTCGGCATTGCCATCGCCATCTTCCTGACGCAGGATTTCATTCACGACCGGGTCGCGTCCACCTTCCGCACCATTGTCGAACTGCTCGCCGCCATCCCGTCGGTGGTCTACGGGCTCTGGGGTATCTACGTGCTGATTCCGATGATCCGGCCCGGGGCGGAATGGCTGCACGCGCATTTCTCGTGGTTCCCGCTCTTCGGCAGTGATCTGAGCGGACCCGGCATGGCGCCCGCGGCGCTGGTGCTGGCGATCATGATCCTGCCGACGGTGGCGGCCATCTCGGTGGATGCCTTCCGCCGCATCCCCTACAAGGTGAAGGAGGCCGCCTACGGCATGGGCACCACCAAGTGGGAGGCCATCCTCAAGGTGATGCTGCCCACAGCCTCCTCCGGTATCCTGGCGGCGCTGGTGCTCGGATTCGGCCGCGCGCTGGGCGAGACCATGGCGCTGGCGATGCTCATCGGCAACAGTAACCAGATCAGCCTGTCGCTGTTCGCGCCGGCCAATACGCTGGCCTCGTTACTGGCATCCAACTTCCCGGAGGCGGGGCCGATCGAGGTGCAGGCCCTGATGTACGCCGCCCTGGTGCTGCTGCTGATCACCTTCGCGGTCAACATCATCGGCCTCGGCATCCAGCAGTACACCATGCGCAAGTTCGAGGGGAAGGCATGAGCAATATCGATCTGGTGGCGAGTTCCGACATGGAATTTACACGGCCTAATCTCGAGCGCCAACTCCTTGAGGGGCGCGCGATCAAGAACAATGTCCTGACCATCCTGACCTGGGGTACGGCCATTCTGGCGTCGGTGCCCCTGCTGTCGGTGATGTACATGCTGCTGGTGCGCGGCGGCACCCGTCTGTTCGGGGCCGACTTCGCCGAGGTGCTCACGGCCCTGCCCCCGGCAGGGTTCGAGATGGGCGGCGGCATCGGTCCCGCCATCGTCGGCACACTGCTGATGGTGGCCATCGCCTCGGCCATCAGCGTGCCCTTCGGCATCCTCGCCGCCATCTACCTGGCCATGCTCGAACCCAAGGGCAAGCTGGCGACCACGGCGCGCTTCCTGGCCAAGGTGCTCACCGGCTTTCCGTCCATTCTCGCCGGTGTGTTCGTCTATGCGGTGCTGGTGATCAGTTTCGGCTATTCCGCGCTGGCCGGCGGCGTGGCGCTGGCGGTGCTGATGCTGCCAACGGTGGTCCTGGCCGCGGAGGAGGCCATCAAGCAGGTGCCGCAGCGCATGAAAGACGCCGCCTACGGCATCGGCTGCACCCGCACCCAGGTGATCTGGAAGGTGGTGCTGCCGACCGGTCTGCCGGGCATCCTCACCGGCGTGATGCTGGCCATCGCCGGGGCCGCCGGCGAGTCGGCACCGCTGCTGTTCACGGCCCTGTTCAGCAATTACTTCATCAGCGAGCTGATGGAGCCGACTGCGTCGCTGTCGATCCTGATCTACAACTTTTCCGGCATGCCGTTCGAAAACCAGATCGAGCTGGCCTGGACCGCATCGCTGGTGCTCGTGCTGATCGTGCTGGTGTTCAACATTCTGGCCCGCCTGTTTGGCCAGCCCAAGGTTTGATCGGCCGCCGTTCCCGTTTATTCCGAGGTACTCAAAATGACTATGGCAGCGGAAGCGAACTTCGTCGCCGATCCTTTCACCCCCGAGGGCGATACCGTCATCGACTGCAAGGTGGACAAGATCTTCTACGGTGATTTCCTCGCCGTGCGTGACAGTGTCGTGCCCATCGAGAAGAACAAGATCACCGCCTTCATCGGGCCGTCCGGCTGTGGCAAGTCCACCGTGCTGCGCAGCCTCAACCGCATGAACGACCTGATCAACGTGTTCCGGTTCGAGGGGTCGGTGATGTACCACGGCCAGGACATCTACGCGAAGAAGGTGGATCCGGTGGTGGTACGTCGCTACATCGGCATGGTGTTCCAGCAACCGAATCCATTTTCCATGAGCATCTTCGACAACGTCGCCTTCGGCCTGCGGTTGAACAAGTACAAGGGCGATCTCGAGGAAAAGGTGCAAAAGGCCCTGGAGCGCGCCGCGTTGTGGAACGAGGTCAAGGACAAGCTGAAGAACAGCGGATTGTCCCTGTCCGGCGGGCAGCAGCAGCGTCTGTGCATCGCCCGCGCCATCGCCACCGAGCCCGACGTGCTGCTGATGGACGAGCCCTGCTCGGCACTCGACCCCATCGCCACCCGCCAGGTGGAGGAGTTGATGCTCGATCTCCGGAGCCGCTTCAGCGTGGCGCTGGTGACACACAACATGCAACAGGCCACCCGCGTCGGCGATACCACGGCGTTCTTTTCGGTGGACATCTCCAAGGGCGGCCGCACCGGTTACCTGGTGGAGATGGGTCCCACCGCCCAGGTGTTCGACGACCCGCAACAGCAACTGACCAAGGACTACGTCGCCGGCGAGTTCAGCTGATTCTCGGCCTGTCAGGCCAGTACATCAGCGTCGCCCTGGTCCCCGGCACTATCGGCAGGCCGGGCTGAAGTCTGTGAGCGGATGTCGCGGAGTCAGGACATGAAGAACCCAATTCGCCTTGCGGGCGCCTTCGCCGGCGTCATGGTGGCGGTCGTGCTGACCGCCTGTTCCGCCGATTCGACCCCCGCGTCGGGGGCCCGGTCTGATGCGCTGATAATCAGCGGCGCCGGCGCGACCTTCCCGCAGCCGCTCTATGAGCGCTGGATACAGGCCTATGCCGGCAATCGACCGGAGGTGTCTTTCCAGTACGCCGCCGTGGGCAGTGGCGAAGGTGTCCGGCGGTTCCTCGCCGGCGAGGTCGATTTCGGCGCCAGTGACGGGGCGCTCTCCGATGCCGAGCTGGCGACGCCGGCGGGCCGCGACGCCTTGATGCTGCCGATGACCGCGGGCATGATCGCCCTGGCGTACAACCTGCCAGGGGTCGAGGGGCTGCGCCTGTCGCGGGAGGCCGTGGTCGGCATCTTCAGTGGCGAGATCCGCGCCTGGGACGATGCACGCATCCAGATGGATAACCCCGGGCTGAAGCTGCCGAAACGCAGCATCGCGCCGGTGGTGCGGCTTGACGGCAGCGGTACCACCCAGATCTTCACCCGCCACCTGAGCGCCATCAGCGCTGTCTGGCGCGAAGGGCCCGGCGTCGGCAAGCGCGTGCTCTGGCCCGACGTGGCGATGCAGGTGAACTACAACGAGGGCGTCGCCCAGCGGGTCAGGGTCAGCGAAGGCAGCATCGGCTATATGGAGTATGAGTTCGCCCAACGCATTGGCCTGCCCGTGGCGCGGCTGCAGAACAGGGCCGGCGAGTTCATCGCCCCTTCGCCGGCCGCGGGAACCTTGGCCCTGGCCTCCGCCGGCGCCATACCTGACGATCTGCGGCTGTTCGTCCCCGATCCGGCCGCCGCCGGGGCCTATCCGATCGTCGGCTATACCTGGGTTCTGCTGCGGGGCACATACGCGGATCAAGCGAGGCTGGATGCCCTGAAGGGCGCCATGTCGTGGGGGCTCGGCGATGGCCAGTCGATCGCCGAGGCCATGGGCTACGTGCCGTTGCCCGACGAGATGGTCGCCCTGGCCCGGGCACGGCTGGACCGTATCCGCCTCCAGCCCTAGGTCGTTTCGCGGCATGCTGTCGATGCGGCTTGCTGGTCGGCTGCCGGTCGGGCCCCTTTCCGTGCTGGCCCTTACCGTGGTGACGGGTAGGTCGAAGCCGTGATGTCCCGGATGCCGGCGGACAGGCGCAATGTTGACCGGGGCAGACGCCTCGACCTGGTCGCGATCGAGTACTCCCTGCGCGCAGTCCAGGCCGATTTCGAGCGCATCAACAACACCCTGTCGGTTGCGCGCGAGCCGCTGACCGACCAGGTGATCGACCACCTGATGCTTGGCTATCGGCGCGTCGACGCGCTGGTAGCGGCGCGGCGCAATCCCTTCGCGCTGGGCAGTTCACCGGAACTGCTGGAACTGAACCTGCTGACCTTGTGCGGCTCCGATGATCGAACCCGCGAGGGCTGCCAGCGGTTGCGCAGCGCCACCGAGGCGCATTATTACGACACGGGCGAGAACGGGATCGCGGCCCTGGCGGCACGGATGCGGTCGATGCAGGGCGAGTCGGTCTGGCGGCGCGCGGCCATGGCCTACATGTTTATCCTGAGCCAGCCGCAGCTGTTCCTGGAAGGCAACCACCGTACCGGCTGCCTGGTCATGAGCTGGATGCTCGCGCGCGAGGGCGAGGCACCGTTCGTCCTGTCGGTGGAGAACGCCAGGGCGTACTTTGATCCCTCGACCCTGGTCAAGCATACGCGCAAACACACGCTGAAGATGATGGTGGAGAAGCCATTGCTGGTCAAGCGCCTTGGGCAGTTGCTCAGGAGCGAGGCGGATACGGTCCACATGGGGGGCTGAGGCCCGCTGCGAACGCGACGGATCCAGCGGCGATCGGCGAATTTGATGACAAGAGGAAACGAATGATGAACAACCGCCTAGGTTTCCCAGTGGCCTTTGTGCTGGCGCTGCTGGCCATTGGCGTCGCGCTGCCCGCGATGGCCAAGGACGAGGTCAAGCTGGTTGGCGCCGGCGCCAGCTTTCCCGATCCGCTATACCTGCGCTGGTTCCGCGACTACTACCGGGCGAATCCGGACATCGAAATCGACTACCAGAGCATCGGCTCCAGCGGCGGCATCCGCGATCTGCTCAATGGCCGCGTCGACTTCATCGGTTCTGACATCCCGCTCACCGAAGCACAGCAAGCCCAGGTTGACGGCGGGGTGACGCAGTTACCCATGACCGCCGGTGCCATTACGGTGATCTATAACCTGGACGGGGTGGCGGAACTGCGCCTGCCGCGGCAGGTGCTGGCGGACATCTTTCTCGGGCGCATCGAGCGCTGGAATGACCCCGCCCTGAAGGCCGCCAATCCGGATGTCGCCCTGCCCGCCGCGCCGATCACCGTGGTGGCCCGGAGCGAGGGCAGCGGCACCAGCTACCACTTCACCCAGCACCTCAGCGCCATCAGCCCGGCCTTTGCCGAGTCCATCGGCACGACCATGACGCCGAACTGGCCGGCGACGCTGAAGAAGCGCGGCGGGCTGGTGCGCGGGCGGGGCAACGACGGTGTCGCCGCGTTCGTCAAGTCCATTCCTGGTGCCATTGGCTATGTGCAGTACGCCTTCGCCTATCTGACGGGTATGCACATGGCGACAGTGGAAAACCACTCCGGCGAGTTCGTCAGGCCATCGCCCGAATCCTTCGATGCCGTGATGCAGAGTGTCGGTCCGGTGCTGGAGCCGGAGCGGATGGTCGATCCGGCGGCAAAGGGGGCCTACCCCATCGTGGCCTTGTCCTGGTTCATCATGCGCGACCGGTACGATGATCCCGCCAAGCGGCAGATCCTGGTCGACTTCATCGGATTTGCCCTGCACCAGGGGCAGGAGATGAGCGAACGCCTGGGCTACATCCGCTTTTCCGATCAGGCCGTGTCCAATGTCCTCGGGCGACTGAACTAGCCCGGCCGGTTCGTCATCCCCATGGAATGATGTATCTTTGGGCATGACGCGACCCTATGACCGAGTCCGGGCGGTCGCGGACGTCCCGTATACGTCCTCAGGAGGCCAGCCATGCCGCAGTTCGATGCGTTAACGAAGAACCAGGCCCTGCGCAACACCGTCATTGGATTGGGCGTGGCGGTGATTGTGCCACTGGCGGTGTCCGTTCTCGCCCCTTACCTGCGGCCGGCGGCGCGGTCTGCGCTCAAGGGTGGATTGCTGGCGCTGGAGAAGGGCAAGGAGATGATGGCGGAGGCCGGCGAGGCCATGGACGACCTGCTGGCCGAAGTACGCGAGGAGTTGCGCGAGGAGCGTGAGGCGGCTGTCGCCGAAAATAATTCTGGGACGGGCACAGGTACAGACGCCGGAACTAACGCCGGGCCGACCCGGAGCGAGGGTTGATGTTCGGCGGCGACAGCCCCGGCGGCCCCGCTGAGGCGTCCGTCGGCGAACCCATCGCGGCCCTGGTCGTGCACCGAACGCGCCGGCGGCTGCGCCTGCGCGTGCCGTCCCGGCGTGGTGACCTGGAATTCTTCCTGGCCCTCTACGATCGGCTGCGCCAGGCGCCGGAGGTGGAGGATCTGAGCATCAATCCAACCACTGGCGGCGTGCTGATCTGGCACGATCCGGCGCAGATCCACCGTATGGCCGAGGTGCTGGCGCGCCAAGGCAGGCTTCGCCTATGCACCCCGGCGCATGCAACCTCGGCCGCCACCGAGGGGCCTGCTCTGCAGCGCTCCCCCGCCAATCTCCGCCTGGTCCTTCTGCTGGTGATGGTGGGGCTGTCGGTGCGTCAACTGATGCGCGGGCAACTGTTGGCGCCGGCGTTGACGCTGGTGCTGTATCTCGTTGATCTGGCCGCGACCCTGCGGCTGGAAGAGGAACTCGCGACGGCCCCCGTGACGCCCCCCGCGACGGAATGAAGGGCGAGCGCACGGGCGTGAGTCAGGTACCGTGCTATGTTTTAAGTAGCGGAGTCCGCGGGCCGGGTCAGGGCGATGCCTGCCCGATGCAGGACAGTGCCCGGCCTTGTGCCGGGCAGGACAATTTCAGCATACCTGGTGCTTGACCCGACGAGACTGGTCAATTCATCGGCCGAGGGCAATAGATCGTGGGTAACATCATCATCACCGGCATCACATTCGGCGTGTTCATGACCGAGGCGCTGATCCACTACAATATGGGGCAGGCCAAGGCGCGTGGGGAGTTCCGCTTGACCCTGCCGCCGCCAAAAGAACTGGCAAAGATCGCGGCGGTGACGGCGACCTTCTCCATCGCCACGGGGCTGCTGGTGAAGTCGTTGCCGAAACATCTGCAGTCGCGGGTCTGAGGCGCATTCAGACGGCGTCTCCGGCGGCCGGCGACTGCGGGGCGGGATAGCGGCCATAGAAGGCGGTGGCGGCAATGCCCACCATCCGGGTCACCATGGCCATGGACAGGACGCCCGCGGGTACGGTGTAGATCGGCTGGATGCCGAGGCGCGTCAGCAGACCTGGGGCGGCGGCACCCAGGCCCACAGCCCCGGCGACACCGATCATTTCCGGGATCCGCGCCGGATCGTCGATATCTTCCCCAAACAGGCAGGCGATCTCGAGGATCAGATACAGGTGCAGCCGGGCGAGCATGGAGCCCGCGCCCACCATCCCGACCAGGGTCAGTGCCTGCCCGAGGCCGGGCAGCAGCGCCGGCAGGTAGAGCAGCCCGCCGCCCAGGGCCGATACGCCGGTCTTGGCGTCGATCAGACGTTGGGCGAGCCGAAGGGCGTCGTCGTCCGGGAAGCGCCTCTTCAGCGCATCGACGCTGCGGCGAATCTCCTGTTTACGCAGCCGCAAGAAGAAATAGAAAAAGGTCTCGGCCGCCAGGGACTGACGCTGGTCGATGTGCCGGCCAGATGTGTGACCAGGCGCATGAGCGGATGCCGTGGTGGTATCGGTGGACATGAGGACTGGAGGCGGATGGCTGATGCAACGACTGAGCGCGACGTCAACGAACAACCACTCGGACGGTGGCCGAAGACGGATGGTTGTTGACTCTGTCTTAATCGTGGCAAAGGTTGAGGCATTCGGCAACTGACATGACGCGTTTTGCGGCGACCACGCGGAGGTTTGTGTGAAAGAACTGACCCGGTCCTGCCTTCCCGAGGCCGCGGCGCGCGAACTGGCCTGGTGTTATGCCAGGCTCGAGCATCCCTCGTTTGCCGCGCGCCTCAGCGATCTGCTGGCGACACCCGTGGACGGCGCCATCAAGCTGTTCCCGCCGGCGTGGCGACGGCGTCTGGCCAACGGCACCGAGAGCAGCATGCGGCGTGCCCTGGAGGTCGCCATCGGTTCCATGGGACGTCAAGGGCCGGTGCCGGCGAGCCTATGGCGGCACAGGCTCATGGTGATGGGCACCGGCGCCGTTGGCGGCTTTTTCGGCCCCCTGACGGTGCTGGCGGAATTGCCGCTAGCCACTGTGCTGATGCTGCGCGCCATTGCCGACACCGCCCGTGCCGAAGGGGAAGATATACACGGGGATCCCGAGGCGCGGCTGGCCTGCGTGCAGGTGTTTGCCCTGGGCGGGCGTACGCGAGACGACGAAGATGCCGAGATCGGCTATTACGGCATGCGGCTCTCGCTGGGGCTGCATTTTGAAAATCTGCTGGAATATACCGGGAGCAGCGCGCTCCCGCACATCCCAGCCGCCATCCAACTGGTACGCGCCGTCGCCGCGCGCTTCGGCGTGGTCATCTCCGACAAGGTGGCCGCGCAACTGGTGCCGGTGGCGGGCGCCTTCAGCGCCGCGGCGGTGAATCTGGCCTTCATGCAGCACTACCAGGACGTGGCGCGCGGTCACTTTGTCCTGCGCCGGCTGGAACGCGACCATGGCGTGGAGCGAGTCCGCGCGGCGTACGAGGCGATGCGCCTGCGGGCCGCGAAGCCGAAGCGGGAATTCAGCCCGATAGAGGGCTGGTAGGGTCGACCGTCAGCCGAGCGAGACGGGCGTGGCGCGCGAGACCTGATCCGTCGGCACCTGGCGGAGCCGGCCATGTCGGCGAAACAGCTTGATCGGGGGCGGTTCGTCCTTGCCCGGTCCGGCTCCGCAGTCCGCCAGTCCGGCCAGATCGGCGCGGACGAGCCGGACGCGGCCGCTCGCTGGGAGCAGGCGGTGTTTCAGGCGTTGAACCCCGAAGCCTAGCCAGGCGGAGAGCCCGTCTGACGTGGCCGGAAAGGCCACCGTGGAGGCCGCGGCGACGTCCTTGCCGTGGCGATTGAGCCAGGTGTTGAGCTGTTGCAGCAGATGCGGGCCAAGACTGAGCTTGGCGTCGCAGAAGAGTATCCAGTCCACCGACGATGCATCGCTCGCCCCCTCCCTTGGTCGGCCAGCCGCGCGATGTCGCAGCCGGGGTCCGTGGGGCCGCTCCTCGGCATAGCGGCGCACGGTGTCGGCGATGCCATCGTCCGGGCCGTCGCTGACCACCAGGATGTCGAAACTATCCGACGGATAGCGTTGCCCGAGCAGCCCCTCCAGGGCCGCCGGCAGCCGCGCCGTGTCGCCCATGGCCGGCAGGACGATACGGAAGCGCTGGCGGTGCAGCAGCGGTGCCATGGCGTTGTCGATTCGTTGCAGGGATTCCGCCGTCCGCCAGGGCGGGCGGATGCGCTGGGTACGGTCGCAGTCGCGCAGGGCGGCAGCGATGTCCATGTCGTCGCCCTGCTCACGGGTGACGAAGTGATTGAGCCGGCCCAGATGGCGCGCCAGGTATTCCTGCTCGGTCTGGTTCGGCGTCGGGATCAGCACGGCGCGCTTGTCGTGCTCCACCAGGTCCATGATGGTGGTGTAGCCGGCGCGCGAGACGATGCAGCGGGCCCGGTTGAACAGGGTCTGTCGCAATTCTCCGCTGGCGACGGTATGAATCTGCAGGTCGGGGCGGCGGAATGCGGCGTAGCTGGCGGCGGTGTCGCCGACGGCGCCGAGAATAAATACCTTGTTGCCTGGCAGGTCGGCCGCCTGTTCCAGCAGGCTGCGAACGAAGCTGCCTTTGTGCTCCAGCAGATAGCCGCTGATGACGAACAGGTAGTCGATGTCCTGCGCCAGGTCGAGCCGCTGATAGGACGACAGGATACCGACAAAATGGTGGGAACAACGCTGCAGGCCGGCGACGTGCGCCAGCTGCCCGGTCAGGTTGGCGCCGGCGTGCGGATAATCCGGGATCAGCAGGCAGTCGAACCGGCGCAATGCGGCCAGGTTCAGGCGCTCGCTGATCCAGGCGGTCTTCGCCAGCCCGTGGGGCGGGATGAAGGCGATCTGGTGCGAAAGGATGAAGGACGGCGTCCAGCGGCTGTGGAAGCCATAGCGGCCGTCGCTGAAGATGGAGTCATAGCCGCCGGCGACGGCCTGCAGCTGCCGGCGTTCGCGCCGGATCAACCGCCAGGTGCGGAGCAGGTCGAGCATCAGGTAGAGATAGAAACGCCAGCCGGTGCCCCGTTCCAGAGCGGGATAGTCGGCCAGCTCCTGGAATGTCACCAGCGGCTCGGCTTCCAGTTCCAGGCGCAGAAAGGCCAGCGCGTTGCCGGCAGAGATCAGCGTGACGGCATAGCCACGATGCAGGAACCAGCGAATGACCACCAGGCTGCGGGTGGCATGACCGAGACCGAGCGAGCTGACGGCGAACAGGGCGCGCGGGTGGTACCCGATCGGCTCAGGGCTTGCGTCCGACGAAGACATAGTAGGGTGCCCGCAACCAGGGCAGGTAGGGGAGGGGAGCGCCATGCTCGGTGAGCTCATGATGGGGTAACAGTGTGCGAAGCAGACGCAGGGGCGCAGGGCTCGGGTGTACGCCGTCGTGGGCGAACCAGCGCGGCCAGAACCAGCGTGTGAAAGGGCCATGCCGGACCAGACCAGGCGGTGGATCGGCCGAGGAAACATAGAAGTCGACCACCCCCAGCCGGCCTCCCGGCCGCAGCATGTCGAGGGCATTTTCCAGTGTCCGTTGCCACTCCGGCATCATGCTCAGGGAGTAGGAGCAATAGACGGCGTCCACCAGTGCGTGTGGCCGATAGCGGGCTGCGTCGGCCTCGATCACGCGGACGTTGCGCATCCCGTGGGTGCGCTGGCGCGCCTGTTCGAGCAGGGCCGGGCAGAGGTCCACCAGATCGACCATGCCGAGGGTCGCCCGTCGCTGGCCGAGGTACTCCAGGTTGCGTCCGGTGCCGGCGCCCAGTTCCACCAGGTTCGCGCCCGGCGCCGGATCCAGTCGGCTCATCAGGTCTGCGCGCCCCCGCAACAGACGCTCGCGGAAGGCGTCGTAGTGCTCCGCCTGCGGGCCATAGAAGGCCTGCAGCCGCTCCGCCAGGGAACCCCGACGAGGCTGGCCGCGTAACAATTGCAGCATCACCCGCGCGTCGCCGGCACGCATGGCTAGGCGGCTACCAGATCGGCCACATGGAAGCCGGCGTAGGTGTGCACCCGGTCGCGGCGTTGCAGATCCCGTGCCAGGGCATGGTGGAAGACCAGGCGTTCGCGCAGGGGCTGGCGCCGCCCGCCGAGTTCGATCCGGTTGAGGTAGCCGGGTGCGGCATGGGCGCTGCGGAAGATGGCCCGTGCGCCCGGCGTTGCCCGCTGCAGAATCGCGCTCCATTCCTCGGCCAGCGCCTCGGGATGGTAGGACGCCATCCAGTCCATGTGGTCCAGCAGCACGAACTTGGAGACGGGTGCGTCATTGTGCTGCAGAAAATGGGTGACGGTGCAGGTGTGGGGCACCACCCGATCCACGAGGCCGGCCTTGAGGGCGGCGAAATTCCGCGGCTTCAGGTACTCGGGGCAGCAGCTCTGGGTATAGCGTCCGTTGAGATAGACCATCCAGAAGTAGTTGTTCCAGATCGGTAACTCGCGAAAGACATATTCCACCGCCTCGCGGACAAATCCCGCCACGCCCTGGTGATGCTGCGCCTGGACCTGGCGACGCTGGGCGTAGGGCACGCCGAGCAGACTCATGGTGAGCTGGCGCGACAGGGTCCAGTTCATGCCCGGCCCCCAAAGCAGCGGTTCGACCCGGCTGTTGTAAATGGCGCGCTGGGCATCGACGGATCCGGCCTGCAGCAGTGCATCCACCGCCTCCGCCAGACGCGGACGGGTCCGCAGGTAGGTGCGGAAGGCGCGCGCCACCGTGCCAGAAAGTCCACGGTAGTAGAAGCCGCCCCGGCGCGGGTCGAACCAGTGCAGGCGTTCGTCCCAGAAACGGCGTGCGAACGGAGAGAGCCCGTCGCGCAGCAGGTCATTGTACAGGGCGTGCACATGCTGGTGCATGCCGCAGCCAAACAGGGCAAAAAAATCCTCGAATGCGAGTTCCCGTATGCCGGCAAGCTTGAGTTCCAGCAGGGCCGTCTGGCGCGGATTGGCATCGACGGCATCGATGCGGTCAGGGCCGGCGAGGGCATAGTCCAGCACGTTGCAGCCGGCGCTGGTGATCACCAGCAGCCGATCGTCGGGTCGCAGGGCGAGGGCGATGCGATCGATGGCCGGGTCTTCCCAGCACGCGTTGTAGACCAGCGAGCGCGAGTAGATGGCGTTGAAGACGACGTGATCGATGCGGTCGCGGAGGGTTTGGGCGGTTTTCACGATTGGGCTTGATGTATTGACAGCAGGGAGTGGTGACCGCTGGGTGGTCGTGTGATGGTCGCCCGGCTTAGGCCGTGCGCGCCAGGGTCACGGTATCGGCGGACACGGCCAGGGTTTCGGGTACCTTGTCGGCCCAGCGCAGCAGTTCCAGGCGACCGTCATGGTGCTCCACCAGCGCGGTGCAGCTTTCCACCCAGTCCCCGCAGTTGCAGTAGGTCACGCCGCCCATCTCCCGTACCTCGGGATGATGGATGTGGCCGCAGATCAGGCCATCGACGCCGCGTTGCCGGGCCTCCATGGCCAGCGCCTGCTCGAAGCTGCCGATGTAGTTGACGGCGTTCTTGACCTTGCGTTTCAGGTAGCCCGCCAGCGACCAGTAGCGCAGGCCGAAATAGCGTCGCACATGGCTGAGCAGCCCGTGCATTTGCAGCAGTCTGTCGTAGGCGTGGGAACCCAGGTGGGCGAGCCAGGCGGAACCCTGGACCACGCTGTCGAAGCGGTCGCCGTGCAGCACCAGGAAGCGCTCCCCGGCTGCGGTTTCGTGCACGACCTCGTCGCATACCGACACGTTGCCAAACCGGGTTCCGATATGTTTGCGGACCAGTTCGTCATGATTGCCCGGGACATAGACCACCCGGGTGCCGTTACGTGCCTTTTCCAGGATCTCGTGCACCACCGAATTGTGCGCCTCCGGCCAGTACACCGACCGGCGCATCTGCCACAGGTCGATGATGTCGCCGACAAGGTAGAGCTCCCGGCAGTGGGTGGCGTGCAGGAAGTCGAGCAGATCGTCCGCCCGGCAGCCGCGCGATCCCAGATGGATATCGGAGATAAACACGGCGCGGTACTTCAGCGGGTGCAGTCGTTGGATATCGGACATCGGAACGCCGTCTTCGTCGACAAGTGCGGCGTATCATCCGGGAACTTTGTTGCCGTTGAGTTGAGGCGCGATGAAGATGCCGTGACT
Organism: Thiohalocapsa marina; assembly: GCF_008632335.1. Lineage (GTDB taxonomy): Bacteria > Pseudomonadota > Gammaproteobacteria > Chromatiales > Chromatiaceae > Thiohalocapsa > Thiohalocapsa marina. Next base: position 73,431 of record NZ_VWXX01000009.1, on the reverse strand, counting down.
TCGGCCCGCCGTGGAGGCGCTGACGTGTTGCCCGTTCCTGATTGGACGCGGTGCCGGAAAGCGACGTGTCCCCCGAGCCCGATCGTGGCGCCTACGAGACGCGTATACTGGTCCGGTTAATCAAGCCCCATCTCCGAGCCATGGAACTTGCCGACGCCATTCGTCAGCACATCCCGCTGCAAATCCGCCTGCCGGACCCGCGCCGGCCCCTGGTCCTGGACTCCCGCTACGTCGCCGAGGCATTTCTGGTGCAAACCCGGCACGGTCCCGGCCTGGTCTGGCTCGACGCCTTCTGGTGCAAGTGGCCTGATCTGGAGGTCTGTCACATCGCCTATGCCACGCCGGTCGCGAAGGACGACGAACAGCGTTGGGTGGATCAGTATCCCCGCTATGGCCCCGGTTGCCTGGCGTATCAGAAACCGGTCATCGTCGAACGGCTGGATGCGGACTCCCAGGCCTGGATCGACTACAAGGTCTGGCAGAACTGGCGCGCGGTCCATCACGCGGACTGCGATCGCGAGGCGGCGTGGCGGCATGTCGAGACGGTTCTGTCCGGGATCGATATCCAGCGCCGGGTCTGACGCGCCGTCAGAGTCGCGCAACCCGCAAACCCCTGACATCTGCAGCGGATGGTTCTACATACTCGTTGCAAACGAGATGTCGTTTTTCGCGGCTTGGGCGTCTGCCGTCGGGGACGCCATGAAGACATCCCTGTCGGCTCCACGACAGCCTCCCTGTTCTGATCAAGGGCGATCGAGACCCACGCCAGCCGACACCCGACCCACTCAGACTGCGGCCTAACACTGAAGATCGTTGACTATACTTGGGGAGAAGCTGATTTATCGTCCTCCGGTTCCGCACGATGCTGAAAACCAGCAGGTTCCAGGGGCAGATCGGTGCGCGGCGGGCGGACAGCCTGACGCCGCCGGTGCCGATTAAGCGTACAGCCGATGACTATGTCCCGTTCCGCCAGTCCGCCGACTCAGCGCGTCATGCCCGTCCATCGCGCCTGCCGAGGCAGGGCGCGACTGGAGGTTGTCGGCCTGTACCGCTCGCCGGCCTTGAAGCAGCGACTGGAGGCGGCGCTGGCGTCCCGTGCCGGCATCGCTGCGGTGCAGGCGAGTCCGGTCACCGGGCGGCTGCTGGTGCTGTTCGGTCCGTCGCTGACGCTGGAGGCCCTGATCCAGCTGGTGGAGGCCGAACTCGACGGTGCCGGTATCCGCGTGCCCCCAACCCCAGCCCGAGCCGAGGATTCGGCGTCCCGGCGAGGGCACGGCTTCACCTGGATGATGTCCGGCGTCGCCGGCCTGCTGCGTCGCCTGGCCAGGGGCCGATCCGGCTGGACGGCCCTCGCCGCGATGGCGCAGCAGGTGTCGCCGGCTCAATCTCTGGCCCGGTCGCCGGCCCGTGCGCCGCCGCCGCGCGCTTGGTCAACCATGACGTGCGAACAGGTGCTCGCGGAGCTGGATACCACGGCGGAGACCGGCCTCGCGCCGGATGAGGTGGACCGCCGTCTCCAGCGTTACGGCGCCAATGTCCTTGGCGAGGCCGAGACCCGCTCAGACCTCGCCATGCTCCTGGGCCAGTTCAACAGCCTGCCGGTGGCCCTGCTCGGGGTGTCCGCTGGCGTTGCCGTGATCACCGGGGGGCTGCTGGACGCGGCGGTCATTCTGGGGGTGGTGCTGATCAATGGCGCCATCGGTTTCGTCACCGAGCGTCAGGCCGAGCGCACCATCGGTTCCCTTGCCCAGACCGGGGTGCGCGCGGTGCGGGTACTCAGGGCCGGCGAAGCGGTATCGGTCCGGGTGGAGCAGATCGTTCCCGGCGATGTGCTGATCCTGGCCCCCGGCGATTATGTCGCCGCCGACGTGCGCCTGTTGCGGGCGCATCGGCTGAGCATCGACGAATCGGCGCTGACCGGCGAGAGTTTGCCGGTGTCGAAGGCGCATGCGTTCGTCGCTCGCAACGACACCGCCCTGGGGGATCGCCGCAACATGGCCTACATGGGCACTCATGTCACCGGAGGCAATGGCCGCGGGGTGGTGGTGGCCACGGCCGAGGCCACCGAGCTGGGCCAGATCCAGACCATGGTCGGCGAGGCGGCGTCGCCGGAAACGCCGATGCAACGGCAACTCGGACGCATGGGCACGCGATTGGCGCTGGTATCCGGCGGCGTCTGTGTCGGCGTCTTCGGCGTCGGCGTGCTGCGGGGCTATCCCTGGCTGGAGATGCTCAAGGCGTCGGTGTCGCTGGCGGTGGCCGCGGTGCCGGAGGGCCTGCCGGCGGTGGCGACGACAACCCTGGCTATGGGCATCAAGGCCATGGGCGAGCGGAATGTCGCCGTGCGCCATCTCGACGCGGTGGAAACCCTGGGGGCGGTGCAGGTGTTCTGCATGGACAAGACCGGCACCCTGACCATGAATCGCATGGCCGTGGTTGCCCTGCACTGCGAACAGCGGCACCTGCGGGTGACGGAGAACCGTTTTCGCGACGAGGCCGGCCATGGGGTCGATCCGGTCACCAGCGAGGCGCTGGTGCGGTTGTTGCAGATCGTCTCGCTGTGCAGCGAGACCGAGGTGCGGGGCGTGCCGGGGCAGTATCAGTACCTGGGCACGCCCACCGAGAACGCGCTGGTGGAACTGGCGATGGAGGCCGGCGTCGATGTGCGGGCCCTGCGCGAGGAGCGGCCCCGGCTAAAGAGCCGCTATCGGGCCGAAGGGCGTCCGTACATGAGCACCCTGCATCCCTACCGCGACGGAAGGCACCTGCTGGCGGTGAAGGGAAGCCCGGCCGAGGTGTTGGCGATGTGCTCACACATCCTGACAGGCGGCGGCATCACCCCCCTCGACGATGCGCGTCGCGCCGATATCCTGGCGGCCAACCAGCGTATGGCCGGTCAGGCCCTGCGCGTCCTTGCCGCCGCCTACCGCGAGCTGGACCAAGCGCATATGCCCGCGCGCACCGAACAACTGGTTTGGCTCGGCCTGGCGGGGATGGCGGACCCGATGCGCCCGGGCATGGATCGACTCATCGCCGAGTACCACGCCGCCGGCATCGAGACCATCATGATTACCGGCGATCAGAGCGCCACCGCCCATGCCATCGGTCACCAACTCGGGCTGTCCGGGGACAAGCCATTGCAGGTGCTGGAGTCGAGCCGGCTGGAGGAGATGGACCCCGAGCTGCTGGCGGGCCTGGTGCGCAATGTGCACGTGTTCGCCCGGGTGAGCCCGGCGCACAAGCTGCGGATCGTGCGCGCGCTGCAGGAGGCGGGGCTGGTGGTGGCCATGACCGGGGACGGCATCAACGACGGCCCAGCGCTGAAGGCCGCCGACATCGGCGTGGCCATGGGCAAGACCGGCACCAACGTGGCGCGGGAGGTCTCCGACGTCGTCCTGGAGGACGATAACCTGCATACCATGACCGTTGCCGTGGCCCAGGGCCGGACCATCTATGCCAACATCCGCAAGATGGTGCATTTCATGGTCTCCACCAATCTCACCGAGATCGAGGTGATGCTGGCCGGGCTCGTGGTCGGCTGGGGCGAGACACTGAACCCGATGCAGCTGCTGTGGATCAACCTGGTTACGGATATCTTTCCGGGGCTGGCCTTGTCCATGGAACCCGATGAACCCGGCGTCATGACCCGTCCGCCGCGCGATCCGGAGGCGTCCATCCTTGGCGGCAAGGACCTGCGCCGCATGGTCCTGGAGTCGGGGGTGATCGGCGTCGGCACCCTGGGCGCCTACCTGTTCGGTCTGCGACGCTATGGGTCTGGTCCGGCCGCTGCCACCATGGCGTTTCACACGCTGGTTCTTAACGAACTGGCGCATGCCCTCAGTTCGCGCAGCAAGTACCGCAACGTCTTCGGCGGCGAGCGGCTGCAATCCAACCGGCACCTGAATCGCGCCGTTCTGGGCATGGCTGCGCTGCAGGTCATCGTCGGCCTGCTGCCCGCGGCTCGCCGGCTGCTCGGCACGGTGCCCCTGGGCTGGACGGACCTGGCCGCCATCGGCGCCGGCGTGCTGCTGCCACTGATGGTCAACGAGGGCAGCAAGCCGGGTTGCCGTCCCGCGCGGCCTGTCGATATTCCGGAGCACACCGCATGAGCGACGACTTCATCTTCACCTCCGAGTCCGTTACCCGGGGTCATCCGGACAAGCTCTGCGATCAGATCAGCGACGCCATTGTCGATCATTGCCTGCGCCAGGACCCGGGCGCCTTGATCATCGCCGAATGCGCCGTGGCCAGCGGGGTGCTGTTCATCTCGGCCCATCATGGCTCCCGTGTGGGGCTGACCATCACGGACGTGGCGCGCACCCTGATTCGCGCAGTGGGCTATCCGCCCGAGGTCTTCGACGCCGATGCCTGCGCAATCATGAGCAGCTTCAAGGATCACGGCGCGCGCCATGATCGGGCGCCCGATCTGGGGGGCTTGACCGACGCCGAACTGGACGCCGTGACCGCGCGTGACCAGGCGACCGTCTTCGGTTATGCCTGCGACCAGACCCCGGTCCTGATGCCGCTGCCGATCTGGCTGGCGCATCGCCTGGCGCGGCGGCTGGACGCTGCCAGCCTGAGGCGCGAGCTGGGCTATCTGTTGCCGGATGCCAAGACCCAGGTGGGTATCGAGTATGTCGGTGGTGAGCCGAAACGCATCCATAGCATCACGCTGGAAACCACTCAGCGTGAGGGTCACGTGCCATCCATGCCGCGGCTGCGACAGGACCTGATCGAGCATGCCATCGTCCCGGTGCTGGCCGAGGAACGCCTGCGGGCGGATGACCATACCCATCTGTTCATCAACCCCCGCGGGCCGATGGTGGGGGGCGGGCCCGCGGCCCATTCGGGGCTCACTGGCCGCAAGACCGGCATCGACACCTATGGCGAGTATGCCCGCCATAGTGGCGCGGCGCTCAGCGGCAAGGACCCCATGCGCATCGACCGGGTTGGCGCCTATGCCGCCCGCCATGCCGCCAAGAACGCCGTCGCCGCCGGCCTGGCGCGGGAGTGCGAGGTGCAGCTGAGCTATAGCATCGGCATGGCCGGTCCCGTGAGCCTGCGCGTGCGCAGTTTCGGTACGGGACGGATCGGTGACGACGAGATCGGCCGGCGCCTGCTGGCCAACTTCGATTTCCGCATCGGCGCCATCGTCCGCGACCTGCGCCTGCGCGAGGGGCCGGCAGAGCATCCGGACGGCTTCTATCAACGGCTCGCGGTCTACGGACACATGGGCCGGGCCGATCTTGATCCGCCCTGGGAGCGCACCGATCGCGCCGAGGCGCTGCGCGGGGATTAACCCGCGCGGCAGCGGTCAGCGCGGCAGGTCGCTGCGGCCCATCAGCCATTCGTCGACGGCGCGGGCGCACTGGCGACCCTCGCGGATGGCCCAGACCACCAGCGACTGGCCGCGGCGCATGTCGCCGGCGGCGAAGACGCCGTCAACATTGGTGTGGTAGGCCTGCTGGCCCTCGGTGCTGCCCTGAACGTTGCCGCGGGGGTCGAACGCCAGCCCCTTGGCCTGGTGCAGTTCTTCCAGCATGCCCTCGCGCACCGGCTGCAGGAAGCCCATGGCCAGCAGCACCAGGTCGGCCCTGAGCTGGCCCTCGGAGCCTTCCACCTCGGACATCTGCCAGCGGCCCTGGTCGTCCTTGTCCCAGCGCACCAGGACGTAGTTCAGCGCGCGCACGTTGCCTTCGCCGTCCTGCTCGAAGGACTTGGTGAGCACGTTCCACAGGCGCTCGGCGCCCTCTTCCTGGCTGGTGGAGGTGCGCAGCTTGTTCGGCCAGTTGGGCCAGGTGAGGCCCTTGTCTTCTTTCTCCGGCGGCTTGTCCAGCAGCTCGATCTGGGTCACCGAGCGGGCGCCGTGGCGGTTGGAGGTGCCGATGCAGTCCGAGCCGGTGTCGCCGCCACCGATGACCACCACATGCTTGCCGTTGGCGCTGATGAAGTCGTCATCGGGCACGTCGACCCCCTGCACGCGCTTGGAGTTGGCGCGCAGGAAGTCCATCGCGAAGTGGATGCCGTTGTAGCTGCGCCCGGGCACGTCGAGGTCGCGCGGCTTCTCCGAGCCGCCGGCCAGCACCACGGCGTCGTAGTCTTCGATCAGGGCCGTGACGGGGATGTCGACGCCGATATGACAGTGGGTGTGAAACTCCACGCCCTCGGCGCGCATCTGGCTCATGCGCCGGTCGATCAGGGTCTTGGCGAGCTTGAAGTCCGGGATGCCGTAGCGCAGCAGGCCGCCGATGCGGTCTTCCTTCTCGTACAGCGACACCGCATGGCCGGCACGGGCGAGCTGCTGCGCGCAGGCCAGTCCGGCCGGGCCTGAGCCCACCACGGCCACGCGCTTGCCGGTGCGGTGCGCCGGCACCTGGGGCTTGATCCAGCCCTCGGCCCAGGCCTTGTCGGCGATGGCGCGCTCGATGGACTTGATGGCCACCGGGGCGTCGTCGATGTTCAGCGTGCAGGCGGCCTCGCAGGGGGCCGGGCAGATGCGCCCGGTGAACTCCGGGAAGTTGTTGGTGGAGTGCAGTACCTCGCTGGCGGCCTGCCAGTCCTGCCGGTACACCAGGTCGTTCCAGTCCGGGATGATGTTGTTGACCGGACAGCCCTGATGGCAGAACGGGATGCCGCAGTCCATGCAGCGTGCGCCCTGCATGCCGATGTCGGCATCGGTGAGCGGTAAGGTGAACTCGTTGTAGTGGACGATGCGGTCGGAGACCGGCTGGTAGGCCATCTCCGCGCGCTCGAATTCCATGAAACCCGTTGGCTTGCCCATGGTGTTGCGGTCTCCGTCAAGATCTCAGGGAAGGCTTCGACAATTGCGGGCGGGTGGGCTGCGGCGGCCGGCTGCGGCTTGCCTGCATCTGCTGCAGCGCACGACGGTAGTCCACCGGCATCACCTTGACGAATTTCGGCAGCATGGCGTCCCAGTTGTCCAGGATGCAGCGCGCGACCTCGGAGTTGGTGTAGTGCAGATGGCGCCCGATGAGCTGTTTCAGCCGCAGCGCGTCGAAGCGGGTCATGTCGTGGCTCAGATCCACCAGGCCATGGGTCTCCAGGTCGCCGCCCTGGTGCTCAAAGGCCTCGAGGGCTTGGTCCTCGGCGGCGATGGGCTCCAGCTCCACCATGGACAGGTTGCAGCGGTCGGCGAAGCCGCCGGTCTCGTCCAGCACGTAGGCGATGCCGCCGCTCATGCCGGCGGCAAAGTTGCGGCCGGTGGGGCCAAGGCAGACCAGGATGCCGCCGGTCATGTACTCGCAGCCGTGGTCGCCGACACCCTCCACCACGGCGGTGGCGCCGGAGTTGCGCACGCAGAAGCGCTCGCCGGCGACGCCGCGGAAGTAGCACTCGCCGCTGATGGCGCCGTAGAGCACGGTGTTGCCGACGATGATGTTGTCTTCGGCGCGCTCGATGGCGGAGTTGGCCGGCGGATAGATGACGATGCGTCCGCCGGACAGGCCCTTGCCGACATAGTCGTTGGCCTCGCCTTCCAGCTCGACGGTGACGCCGTGGGCCAGCCAGGCGCCGAATGACTGGCCGCCGATGCCGCGCGCCTTGATGTAGATGCTGTCGTCCGGCAACCCGGCGTGGCCGTAGCGTTCCGCCACCCGTCCCGAGAGCATGGTGCCGAAGGTGCGGTTGAAGTTCTTCACCTCGGTCTCGATGCGCACCGGCTCGCCGCGCTCCAGCGCCGGCTCGGCCTCGCGGATCAGCACGTGGTCCAGGGCCTTGTCGAGCCCGTGATCCTGCTGCTCGACGTTGTAGATGGCCACCTCGGGGCCAACCGCGGGCCGGGTCAGCAGGCGCGAGAAGTCCAGCCCGCGGGCCTTCCAGTGGGCGATGGCCCGACGCATCTCCAGGCGGTCCATCTGGCCGATCATCTCGTCCATGCGGCGGAAGCCCAGCCGGGCCATGAGCTGGCGAACCTCCTCGGCGACGAAGAAGAAGTAGTTGATGACGTGCTCGGGCTTGCCGGTGAAACGCTTGCGCAGCTCTGGGTCCTGGGTGGCGACACCCACCGGACAGGTGTTCAGATGACACTTGCGCATCATGATGCAGCCTTCGACGATCAGCGGCGCGGTGGCAAAGCCGAACTCGTCGGCGCCGAGCAGGGCGCCCACCACCACGTCGCGTCCGGTGCGCATGCCGCCGTCCACCTGCACCGCGATGCGCCCGCGCAGGCGGTTCAGCACCAGGGTCTGGTGGGTCTCGGCCAGACCGATCTCCCAGGGCGAGCCGGCGTGCTTGATGGAGGTCAGCGGGCTGGCGCCGGTGCCACCGTCGTAGCCGGAGATGGTCACGTGGTCAGCGTGGGCCTTGGAGACGCCGGCGGCGACGGTGCCCACGCCCACCTCGGACACCAGCTTGACGCTGATGCGCGCCTTGGGGTTGGCGTTCTTCAGGTCATGGATCAGCTGCGCCAGGTCCTCGATGGAGTAGATGTCGTGGTGCGGCGGCGGCGAGATCAGGCCGACCCCCGGAGTGGAGTGGCGCACCCGGGCGATCTGGGCGTTGACCTTGTGGCCGGGCAGCTGACCACCCTCACCGGGCTTGGCGCCCTGGGCGATCTTGATCTGGATGTCGTCGGCGTTGACCAGGTACTCCACCGTGACGCCGAAGCGCCCGGAGGCCACCTGCTTGATGGCGGAGCGCTCCGGGTTGGGCGAGCCGTCCGGCAGCGGATTGAAGCGTTCCGGCTCCTCGCCGCCCTCGCCGGTGTTGGATTTGCCGCCGATGGCGTTCATCGCCTTGGCCAGCGTGGAGTGCGCCTCGTGGCTGATGGAGCCGAAGGACATGGCGCCGGTGGCAAAGCGCTTGACGATCTCCTTGGCCGGCTCGACCTCGTCCAGCGGTACCGGCGTGTCGGCCCATTTCAGGTCCATCAGGCCGCGGAAGGTCAGCAGCCGCTCGGTCTGCTCGTTGATCAGCTGCGAGTACTCGGCGTAGGTAGCGGCGTCGTTGGCACGGGTGGCATGCTGCAGCTTGGAGATGGTGTCCGGAGTCCAGACATGGTCCTCGCCGCGCAGGCGGAAGGCGTAGTCGCCGCCGACGTCCAGATGGCTGCGCAGGATCTGCTCCTGGCCGTAGCCGCGGCTGTGCCAGAGCACCGCCTCGGCGGCCACCTCGGCCAGGCCGATGCCCTCCACCATGCTGGGGGTGCCGGTGAAGTAGCGTGCGATGAAGTCGCGGTTGAGGCCGACGGCGTCGAAGATCTGCGCACCGCAATAGCTCTGGAAGGTGCTGATGCCCATCTTCGACATGACCTTGAGCAGGCCCTTGCCGATGGCCTTGATATAGCGCTGCTGGGCCTCCTCGAAGTCGGCCGGACCGCCGGCGTCCTGCGGTAGCCGAGCCAGTTCCGACTGGATGGTGTCAAAGGCCAGGTAGGGGTTGACGGCCTCGGCGCCGTAGCCGGCCAGGGTGGCGAAATGGTGCACCTCCAGCACGGCGCCGGTTTCCACCACCAGACCGGAGCTGGTGCGCAGGCCGCGGCGGATCAGGTGCTGGTGCACCGCGGAGGTGGCCAGCAGGGCCGGAATGGGCACGAAGTCGGCATTGGTGTTGCGGTCGGACAGGATCAGGATGTTGTGTCCGTCGAGCACCGCGCGCTCGGCCTCCTCGCACAGCCGCTCCAGGGCCGGCGCCATGCCCTCGGCGCCCTCCACGGATGGATACACCATGTGCAGCGTGGCGGTGCGAAAGGCGCCGCCTGAGTTGTCTTCGATGTGGCGAATGCGTTCCAGATCCTCGTTGGTCAGTACCGGCTGGTTGACCTCGAGGCGCCAGTGCTGGCCGGCCTCGTTCAGGCCGAGCAGGTTGGGCCGCGGGCCGATCGGCGACACCAGCGACATGACCAGTTCCTCGCGGATCGGGTCGATCGGCGGGTTGGTGACCTGGGCGAAGTTCTGCTTGAAGTAGCTGGACAGGTGCTTGGAGCGCGACGAGAGCACCGACGGGGGATTGTCTGCCCCCATCGATCCGATGCCCTCCTGGCCGGTCAGGATCATCGGCGTCAGCAGGAACTTGATGTCCTCCTGGGTGTAGCCGAAGGCCTGCTGGGCGTCGAGCAGGATGTGCGCTTCCGGCGCCATGGGCGCGACGTCGGTGGGCAGCGAGTCCAGGTGGATCTGGGTCTTGGCCAGCCACTCGCTGTAGGGGTGGGCTGCGGCCAGCTCCGTCTTGATCTCGGCATCGTCGATGATGCGGCCCTGCTCCAGGTCGATGAGGAGCATCTTGCCGGGCTGCAGGCGCCACTTCTTGACGATGCGCTCCTCGGCGATGTCGAGCACGCCCATCTCCGAGCCCATGATCACCATGTCGTCGTTGGTGACCAGGTAGCGGGCCGGGCGCAGGCCGTTGCGGTCCAGCGTGGCGCCGATCTGGCGGCCGTCGGTGAAGGCCACCGCGGCGGGGCCGTCCCAGGGCTCCATCAGGGCGGCGTGATACTCATAGAAGGCGCGCCGCTGCTCGTCCATGAGCTTGTTGCCGGACCAGGCTTCCGGGATCAGGATCATCATGGCGTGGGCCAGCGAATAGCCGCCCATCACCAGCAGCTCGAGCGCGTTGTCGAAGCAGGCGGAGTCGGACTGTCCCTCAGGGATCAGCGGCCAGATGCTGTCGAGGTCGTCGCCCAGGATCTCCGAGCGCATGGTGTGCCGGCGCGCGGCCATCCAGTTGACGTTGCCGCGCAGGGTGTTGATCTCGCCGTTGTGGCAGATCATGCGGAACGGCTGCGCCAGGTCCCAGGTGGGGAAGGTGTTGGTGGAGAAGCGCTGATGCACCAGGGCCAGCGCGGACTCGAAGCGCGGGTCGCGCAGGTCCAGGTAATAGCTGCCCACCTGGGCGGCCAGCAGCATGCCCTTGTAGTTGACCGTGCGCGAGGACATGGACGCGACGTAGTAGGCGGTCTTGTCGTATCCGGCGGCGCGGATGGCGTTGTCCAGGTGCTTGCGCGCCACGAACAGGCGGCGCTCGAAGCTGTCCTGATCCGGGCACTGCTCGCCGCGACCGATGAACACCTGGCGCACCACCGGCTCGCTGGGCAGCACGCTCTCGCCAAGCTCGCGGTTGTCCACCGGTACGTCGCGCCAGCCCAGCACCTGCTGGCCGCCTTCGGTCAGGTGCTGCTCCACCGTCGCCTGCATCTCGCTGCGGGCGGCCTCGTCCTTGGGCAGGAACACCATGCCGACGCCGTACTCGCCCACCGGCGGCAGCTCGAAAGCGACACTGGCGCGGAAGAAGGCATCCGGGATCTGCACCAGGATGCCGGCGCCGTCGCCGGCCTTGGGGTCGGCGCCGACGGCGCCGCGGTGATGCAGGCGTTCGAGGATCTCGAGGCCCTGTTCGACGATCGCGTGGCTTTTGGCGTTCTTGATGTTGCAGACGAAGCCGACACCGCAGGAGTCGCGCTCGTGGGCGGGGTCGTACAGACCCTGGGCAGGGGGAAAGGCACGCAGGTTCATCGGTAGACCTCTGTTACCAGTGTGGGCAGGAACCGGATGTGAGTCGACAGGCGATTCTGACCCCGGTGCGCATGCTGCGCTACCCTGGGGTTGCTCCGGTTTCGGCGGACGTTGTCTGGGATGATGACCGCTGCCGGGTCTGCTCCGGCGCGCCGGCCGCGAGGCCGAAGGTCGGAGTCTGACACGAGCGGGCATCAGCTTGCCGGTATCCGGTCGCGTCCGGGTCGGATGTGCGACGGACCGAAGCCGTCGGCCTCGTGCAGGCCTGCCGCGAAATTAACGGCGAGCCGGCGATCATACGCTATAAGCAGAAGCTGTGCCACCGCCTGCGTGTAATGCCACCGGAGCCGGCCACGCCCGTGTCGGTGCGGCTGGCAGGAGCGGTGTTCAGCGGGGTCAGGAGGGGCGGGCACCAGCATCTGCACCATCATGGTGCGATGGCGCGCCCGCCTGCACGCTTATGGTGCGGGCGCCGGTGCCGTTGTGGGCGCCAGCGTAGCGACCAGGTCGTCGGTGCCGAACTCGGCGGTGACCAGGGCATCGCCGATGCCGCGCAGCAGCACCAGTCGCAGGGTGCCGTCCTGCACCTTCTTGTCCACCGCCATCAACTCCAGCCAGCGTTCGGCGGGGATGTCGGGAGGCGGATCCACGGGCAGGCCGAAGCCGGCGATGACGCGGCGGATGCGCGCCAGGGTGTCGCTGTCGATCCAGCCCAGGCGCCGGGACAGGTCCGCGGCCATGACCATGCCGGCCCCAACCGCCTCGCCGTGCAGCCAGTCGCCGTAGCCGCGAGCGGCCTCGATGGCGTGGCCGAAGGTGTGGCCCAGGTTGAGCAGCGCGCGCTGGCCGGCCTCCAGCTCATCGGCGGCCACCACCTCGGCCTTGTTGCGGCAGGAGCGCTCGATGGCCTCCGCCAAGGCCGCGGGGTCGCGGGCCAGCAGGGCGCCGGCGTTGGCCTCGAGCCAGTCGAAGAAGGCCGGATCCCGGATCAGCCCGTACTTGACCACCTCAGCCAGCCCCGCGGCCAGCTCGCGGTCGGGCAGGGTATCCAGTGTCCGGGTGTCGGCAATGACCGCGCGCGGCTGGTGGAAGGCGCCGATCATGTTCTTGCCGGCCGGGTGGTTGATGCCGGTCTTGCCGCCGACGGAGGAGTCCACCTGGGCCAGCAGGGTGGTGGGCACCTGGATGAAGGGCACGCCGCGCTGGTAGCAGGCGGCGGCGAAGCCTGACATGTCGCCGATGACGCCGCCGCCAAGGGCGATCAGGGTGCAGTCGCGGCCGAAGCGCTGGGCCAGCAGGGCATCGAAGATGCGGTTCCAGGTGGCCAGATCTTTGTACTGTTCGCCATCCGGTAGGATGACCTCGCCCAGCCGCAGGCCCTGCAGCGCGGCTTGCACCCGCGCCAGATACAGCGGTGCGACGGTCTCGTTGGTGACGATCATGACCCGGGAGCCGGCGATGTGCGGCCGGTACAGCCCACTGTCGTCGATCAGTCCGGGGCCGATGTAGATCGGGTAGCTGCGGTCCGCCAGATCGACCTGGAGGGTGCGGTGGGGCGTCTTCATTTCAGAGCTCTTCCTGCTCCAGTCGGCGCCGGATCTCCTTGACCACCGAGGCGGTGCCGCGGCGCTCGGTGGAGACCACCAGGTCGGCGACCTGTCGGTAGATGGGTTCGCGCTCTTCCATCAGGTCGCGCAGGCGTTGCTGCGGATCGGGTGTCTCAAGCAGCGGCCGGCCGCGGTCGCGGGCGGTACGGGCGTACTGCTGCTCCGGGCTGCAGTGCAGGTAGATCACCAGCCCGCGGGCGGTGAGCTGCTGGCGGTTTTCCGGCAGCAGCACGGCGCCGCCGCCGGTGGCGAGGACGATGTTTTCTTGTTGCACCATCTCTTCGATCACCTGGCGTTCGCGGTTACGAAAGCCCGCCTCGCCCTCGAATTCGAAGATGGTGGCGATGTCGACCCCGGTGCGGCGCTGGATTTCCGCGTCGCTGTCCTGGAACTCGTAGCCCAGTGCCTGCGCCAGTTGTCGCCCAATGGTGCTTTTGCCGGCCCCCATGGGACCGATGAGGAAGATGTTTTGTGGCCGTATCATGCCGCACAGATATGCCAGATTTGATCCGTCGGGGCAAGGACCTTGAATCTGACGGGCGCCAGCGGGCGAAGTTTGAAGTTCGAAGTTCGAAGTTCGAAGTTTGGAGGCTGGAGGCTGGAGGCTGGAGGCTGAGGGCTGGCGGCTTGGGGCTCTGGAAGTCGGTCTGCCGGGCTGGGTAGTCGAAGTGTGAAGTGTGAAGTGTGAAATCCGAAGGCTCCGGCTGGGGGCTAAGAGCTCTGGGAGTCGGTCTGCCGGGCTGGGTAGCGGCGGTCGGGGGACGCCGTGAATCCGTCCCTGGAGGCTTCACGATCGCGTCCTGCGATCGAGACCCCCGCCCGCCGCCACCCAGCCCGGCAGCCCTACGCTACCCTTGTCTGGTTGCGCTAGATTTTCGCTGGCGGCTGGCGGCTGGCGGCTGGCGGCTGGCGGCTGGCGGCTACAGTAAAGAATCCTGTCCTGCCTCTGCGTTCTCTGCGCCTCTGCGGTGAATCAAGCCGCGTCCAGGGGGAATGCTGGGCGGCTGGCGGCTGGCGGCTGGCGGCTGGAGGCTTCCAATCACCTCCCCGTCAGTTCGCCGCGCAGGATCTTCGGGGTGACGAAGATCAGCAGTTCTTCGTTGTAGTCAACGCGGGCGGTCTGGCGGAACAGGTTGCCCACCACCGGCAGGTCGCCGAGCCAGGGCACCTGCTCGCGGTTGAAGCTCTTCTCGCGCTCATAGACACCGCCCAGCACCACCGTCTCGCCGTCCTCCACCAGCACCGAGGTCTCCACGGAGCGGGTGTCGATGGGCGGCACGCCTTCCACAGATCGGGTCCAGTCGGGATTGTCCTTGCTCACCTGCAGATCCATGATGATGCGGTCGTCCGGGGTGATGTGCGGCGTCACCTCCAGCTTCAGCACGGCCTCCTTGAAGGCGACCGATGTGTTGCCCTCGCCGGTCTGCTCCTGGTAAGGGATCTCGGCGCCGACCTTGATCAATGCAGAGGACTGGTCCGAGGTGATGACCCGTGGCGAGGAGATCACCTCGCCGCGGCCTTCGCGCTGCATGGCGGAGAGTTCGAGCTGGATCAGGTGCGAGCCGACCTTGCCCAGCAGCAGGTTGATGGCGCCGCTGGGAGCGAACAGGGTATCCGCTGGCAGGCTGACCATCAACGCCTCGTTGCCAGAGCCGGCAGGGTTCTCCAGGCCGGAGTTGAACGGCACCACTGTGCCGCCCTCGCTGGCGCCGAAGGCGGCGCCGAAGGGACCCTTGTCGAAGTCGTAGACGCCGGTGTTGCCGGGCAGGCCGCCGGCGACGTTCAGCTCGTTGCTGCCCAGGCGGCCCATGGAGCCGGAGACGCCGAAGCGCACGCCCAGATCGCGTGCGAAGTCGTTGTTGGCGATGACCACCCGCGACTCGATCATGACCTGCCGCACCGGGACGTCCAGCCGCGTGACCAGCCCGCGGATGTCTTCCAGCCGGGCGGCGGTGTCCTGCACCAGCAGGGTGTTGGTGCGGTCGTCCACGGTGATGCTGCCGCGCTCGGGCGTCAGCAGATTGTTCTCGGCGGACTTGAGCAGCCGCGCCAGCTCCGCGGCCTTGGCGTAGTTGACCTGGATGAACTCCGAACGCAGGGGTGCGAGTTCCTCGATCTGCATTTGCGACTCCAGTTCCAGCTTCTCCTGTGCTGCAATCTCTTGCGTCGGCGCCACCATGATCACGTTGCCGCTCTGGCGCATGGACAGGCCCTTGGTCTTCAGGATGATGTCCAGCGCCTGGTCCCAGGGCACGTTCTTCAGCCGCAGCGTTATGCTGCCGCCGACGGTGTCGCTGGCCACCAGGTTCAGGCCGGTGAAGTCCGCCAGCAACTGCAGCACGGCGCGGACCTCGATGTCTTGGAAGTTCAGCGACAGCCGGTCGCCGCTGAAGACGATCTGCTCGCGCTGGCGCTGTTCCTTCTCCGCCGGGGTCAGGCCCCGCAGTTCCACCGTGAACAGGTTGTCGGTCTGGTAGGCCAGGTAGTCGTAGTCGGCATCGGTCTTGATGTCGATGCGCACGTTGCCGTCGATGCCGCGTGCCTCGACGGCAGTGACCGGGGTGGCGAAGTCGGTGACGTCGAGACGCCGATACAGGCGCCGCGGCAGCCGGGTGTCGGCGATCTCCAGCACCACGCTGTGCCCCTCTTCGCGCACGTCCACCGGGGTCTCGGGGGACGGTAGCGTGATCAGCACGCGGCCCTCGCCCCCGGCGCCACGCCGAAAGTCGATGTCGCGCACGGCGCGGGTGGCTTGCCCCGCTGCGGCGGTTGCCGGTAGCGGCGCGGCTGATGGGGTCTGTGCGGGGCCGGCTGCGGCATCGGTTGCTGCAGCCGAAGCAGCCGCGGGGTCCGGGCGCCGGAGATCCGGGTTCAGCACCACCGTGGCGCGGTCATCCCGGGTGCTGATGCTGTAGGGCACCGCGTCGTCGAGATTGATGACCACGCGGGTCCGGCCGCCGGCCTCGATGGCCACCAGGCTGTGGGCCGCGCCTAGGCCGATGGGCACGGGACGCGTGTCGATGCCGCTGCCGGCGCCGGCAAAATCGATGGCGATCCGGGCTGGTTTGTTGGTGGAGAAATCCGATGGCGCCGGTGGCGGGCCGGAGAACAGCAGGTCGATCTCCACCTGGTTGCCGGGGCTGGAGGCGAACTCCACCGCCTTCAGCACCACTGCGGCCGCTGATGACGGCAGCGCGCACAGCAGGTAGAGCAGCCACAGCAGGCTGGCCCCAGTGGCGGTCCTGGAGCCGGCCGGCGAGCGGCCGGTTGGCCAGTTGGGGCTCGGGTTCAGGTCCGGTGCTGGGCCCATGGTCTGCATGTCTCGGTGCTTGATCGGGGGCGGGATAGTGATCGGGCTATTGCTTCAGGGCGATGGAGGCCTCGCGTTCGCGCCAGCGCTCCGGTCCGTCGGGGATGATCTCGGTGAGCTGAACGATCGCCGGGGTGATGCGGGTGATCTGGCCGTGGTTGCGCCCCAGGTAATTGCCCACCCGCACCCGGTGCAGGATGCCGTCCGGGGCGATGATCAGTGCCCAGCTCTGGTCGTCCTGCTCCAGCGTGCCGACCATGCGCAGGGCATCCAGGGAATATTGCTCCAGTTCCTCCTTGCGCCGCAGCGGGTCCGGCGCGATGCCCCCGCCAGGCACTGGCAGCGCGATCTCCGCCACGCGTTCGTCCATGGCGAAGGGGTCGCGGCGATCGTCCGGCACATAGGTGAAGGTGTCCACCTGCGGGATCGCGGGCAGCGGGCCGAGCGGACCCGGCGGGCGGGCGTTGATGCGGTCGATGTAGGCCTGCAGGTCCTCGCCGTCGGGCTGGCTGCAGCCGGCCGTGAACAGCAGCGCGAGCAGCGGGCAGTGGCGCCGGATGGTCATGGGTCCTCATCGCTTCTTCGTTGCATCTTCGAGGTAACGGTAGGTCTTCATCGAGGCCTCCATGGTCAGGCGCTGCCCGGCGGCGCCCGCCGACGCCTTGCCCGGTGCGGTGATGCGAACGTTGTGGATGGTGACGATACGCGGCAGCGCCGCAAGGCCGCTGATGAAGCGGCCGAAGTCATGAAACTGGCCGTTCACGCGCATGCGCACCGGCAGTTCGGCATAGAAGTCCATCATCCGCTCCCCGGCGGGCTGGAACAGCTCGAACTCCAGCCCGGCGGCGAGGCCGGTCTGGGAGACGTCCACCAGTAGGGCCGCCACCTCGGTCTGGTCCGGCAACTGGCGTAGCATGGTGCCGAAGGACTCCTCCATCTCCGCCAGTTGTTGCCGGTAGGCGTTCAGATTGGCGGCCTTTTCCTGCTTTTGTTCGAAGCTCTCGCGCAGTTCCAGCTCCTGCGCCCGGGCCGCGTCCAGGCGCAGCAGCTGATCCTTGATCACCACATAGTACCAGCCGAAGCCCAGCGCGCCGCACAGAAACAGGATCAGCACCACCTTGGCCAGCAGCGGCCATTCGCCCATGTTGCTGAAGTCGAGTTCGTTCAGCTCGTTGAGGTTCATGTGTCGGTGGCCTCTTCGTCCGGGCGGACCTGTCTGAAGCCGAGCCGAAAATGGCTCAGACCGGTGCCGGTCTGATCCTTGTTCTCGATCACCAGCAGCTGCGGGTCGTCGACCCAGGCGGAGGCGGCGATGTTGCGCATGAAGGCCGACACCCGGGCGTTGGATTGGGCGCGCCCCTCCACCTCGACGCGGGACTCCTTTTGCTCCACCCGGGTCAGATAGACGCCATCGGGCACGGTCAGCACCAGTTCGTCGAACAGGTGCACCACCTCCGGCCGGCTCTCCTGCAACTGCTGGATGACGTTCATGCGCGAGAGCAGGTCTGCCTTCTTTTGTTCCAGATCGCGGATCTCGCGGATGCGGATATTGAGCCGGGAGATCTCCTGTTGCAGGCGCATGTTGCGCAGATTCTGGTCGGCGATGATGGTCTCGATCCAGTGCCGCGTGCCCAGGCCGACCAGCAGCACCAGCGCCACCGCCGCCAGCACGGCGCCGAACATCTGGCGCCGGCGGAGTCGGCGCGCCTGGTCGCGCCACGGCAGCAGGTTGATCCGGGCCATGTCAGTCGAAGGCGCGCAGGGCGAGGCCGGTGGCGATCATCATCGACGGTGCCGCGTGCGCGATGGCGCGACTGTCGATGCCGGGTGCCAGGGCCATGTGCGCGAACGGGTCGGCGACGACGACCGGCAGGCTCAGGCGCTGGCGGACCGGCTGGTCGATGCCGGCAATGCCCGCGGGCCCGCCGGTGAGGATCAGCCGGTCGATGCGCTTGAGATGGGTGGCGGAGTGGAAGAACTGCAGCGCACGCCCGAGCTGCTGGGCCAGGGCGTCGGCGAACGGCCGCAGCACGCTGTCGGCGAAGTCGCGCGGCAGCGCGTCGTCTTGCAGTTGCTCCAGGGCCTGGTCGCGGTTCAGTCCGTAGCGTTGCTGGAGGTCGTCCAGCAGCTGGTTGCCGCCGAAGTTCTGCTCGCGGGTGTAGACGATCTCGCCCTGGCGCAGCACCTCCAGCGAGGTGGTGTTGGCGGCGACGTCGGCAATGGCGACGGTGTGGTCCGGGTTCAGGTCGTCCGGGTCGCGGCAAAGCATGACGAAGGCGTTCTCCAGTGCATAGGCCTCGATGTCGACGATGCTGGCCTGGAGTCCGGCGATCTGCAAGGCCGCGACCCGTCCGTCGACGTACTCCCGGCGCGACGCGGCGAGCAGCACGTCGACCATGCCCGGATTCCGCGCCGAACTGCCGAGCACGTCGAAGTCCAGATTGACCTCTTCCAGCGGGTAGGGGATGTACTGATCGGCCTCGAGCTGGATCTGCGCCTCCATCTCGGCATCGGAGAGCTCTGCGGGCAGTACGATGGTCTTGGTGATGACGGCGGAGCCCGAGACGGCGACGGCTGCTTGTTTGGTGCGGCTGCCGCTGCGGCCGACGGCGCGCTTGATGGTTCGCCCGACGTCCTCGACATCGGAGATCTGGCTGTCCACCACGGTGGTCGGCGGCAGCGGTTCGATGGCGAAGGCTTCGACGCGATACAGTGGCGCGCTGCTGCCCGTGGTCTGCGACAGTTCGAGCAGCTTGACCGAGCTGGCCCCGATATCGATGCCAAGGAGTCGTCTGGGTTTTCTGCGCAGGGTGAACATGGCGGACCACCACCGGTAAGGGATCTTGCGAGTATAGATGCAAGGGGTTGTGAATGCCGAACCCGGGTCCAGCGGTGGGTATACCATAGACCCTTGCGGTTTTCAGGCAGGAGGACAGACGATGCCAAGGCGTAATGGCCGGCGATCGGCCACCCAGACCGCGGGGCGTCATCCGGGACGGCGCGCAACGGCGGACCAGGGCGCCCCGCGTGACGGCTGTGAGGCGCAGCGGCAGCGCATCGCCTACGAGGCGGCGCGTCTGCTGGCGGATGCCGGCGGCGCGGAACTGGATCGGGCCCGGCGCAAGGCTGCCGCCCGGCTGGGGCTGGGAAACCGGCGCTGCTGGCCGGACAATGCGGAGATCCAGCAGGCCTTGCTGCAGCAGCAGCGGCTGTTCAACGGCGCCGGCCATGCGGCGGACCTGGCCGAGCTGCGACGGCAGGCGCTGGCGGCGATGCAGGCCTTCGAGGCCTTCGAGCCGCGATTGGTGGGCCCGGCCCTTGACGGCACTGCCACCCGCGAGCAGGGGGTCGATCTGCTGCTGTTCGCCGACCGGCCGGAGGACGTGGTGCTGTCACTGCTTGAGCAGCACATCCCCTGGCGCCAGAGCGACGAGGCGTTCCGCTATGCCGGCGGCGAGCAGCAGACCCATCCGGTGCTGACGTTCATCGCCGGCGAGGTGCCGGTGAGTCTGGCGGTGCTGCCGCCCCAGGCGCGCCGCAACCCGCCCCTGAGCCCGGTCTCCGAGCAGCCCGAGCGGGGCGCCGGGCCGGCGCAGGTGCGCGCGCTGCTGGAGGCCGGGGCTTCAGCGTTGTGAGATCGGCACGTAGTCCCGTGCCGCCGGGCCATGATAGATCTGCCGCGGGCGCCCGATGCGGGTGCTGGGGTCGCTCATCATCTCCATCCAGTGCGACACCCAGCCAACGGTGCGCGCAACCGCGAACATCACCGTGAACATGTTGCGCGGGATGCCAAGGGCGCTGTAGATGATGCCGGAGTAGAAGTCCACGTTGGGGTACAGCTTGCGCTCGACGAAGTAGTCGTCGTTGGTGGCGATCTCTTCCAGTTTCAGGGCCAGCTCGAACATCGGGTTGTCCAGCGTGCCCGACATCTCGTCCAGCAGCTGGTGGCAGACCTCGCGGATGATCTTGGCGCGCGGATCGTAGTTCTTGTAGACGCGGTGGCCGAAGCCCATGAGCCGGAAGGCGTCGTCCTTGTCCTTGGCCTTCTCGATGTACTTGGGCACGTTGGCCACGTCACCGATCTCGGTCAGCATGTCCAGCACCGCCTCGTTGGCGCCGCCATGGGCCGGACCCCACAGGGATGCGACGCCCGCGGCGACGCAGGCAAACGGGTTGGCGCCGGAGCTGCCGGCCAGCCGCACCGTGGAGGTGCTGGCGTTCTGCTCGTGGTCGGCGTGCAGGATGAACAGCAGGTTGAGGGCCTTCTCCGCCAGCAGGGTCGGCTTGTAGTGCTCGCACGGGGTGGCGAACATCATGTGCAGGAAGTTGGCGCCGTAGCGCAGGTCGTTGCGCGGATACATGATCGGCTCGCCGACGTTGTGCTTGTATGCGGCGGCGGCGATGGTGGGCACCTTGGCGATCAGCCGGTGGGCCGAGATCTCGCGATAGCGGGGGTCGTGGACGTCGATGGAGTCGTGATAGAAGGCGGACAGCGAGGCGACCACGCCGCACAGAATGGCCATGGGGTGGGCGTCGTAGTGGAAGCCGTTGAGAAAGTCCTTGAGGTTCTCATTGAGCATGGTGTGCGTCATGATGACGCGCTCGAACTCTGCCAGTTCTGCCTTGGTCGGCAACTCGCCGTAGAACAGCAGGTAGGCCACCTCCAGGAAGCTGGCCTTGGTGGCGAGCTGTTCGATGGGATAGCCGCGATAGAGCAGGATGCCCTGCTCGCCATCGATGTAGGTGATGGCGCTGTGGCAACTTGCGGTGGCCATGAAGCCGGGGTCGTAGGTGAAAAAGCCAGCGTCCCGGTACAGGGTGGAGATGTCCACGGCGCCGGGGCCGAGGCTGCCCTGTTTCAGGGGGTACTCGAAGCGTGCGCCGTCGGTGTCGCGGGTGATGGTAATGGTGGGATTGGACATGGGCATTCCTCCCGGATTTGGTGGTTAGTGATCCAGCTCGGCGAGTCGGCCGATGTCGGCGCGGACGGAGGCGGCGGACTGAGTGAAATTGGCGCGCTCTTCGTCGTTCAGCTCCAGTTCCACCACCTGGGCCAGGCCCTGTTCGTCGAGCACGCAGGGCACGCCCATGGCGATGTCGCGCTCGCCGTATTCGCCGTCCAGCATGGCTACGCACGGCATCAGGCGGCGACGGTTGTTGCTGATGGCGTCGACCATGGCCGCGACGGCGGCGGCCGGCGCATCGTAGGCGCTGGAATTCTTGCGCAGGGCCAGGATCTCTGCGCCCCCCTGACGGGTGCGGTCGATGATGGCCGCCAGCCGGTCCGGGGCGATGAAATGGCTCACCGGTACCCCGTTGATGGTGCAGTAGCGGGGCATCGGCACCATGGTGTCGCCATGGCCGCCCAGCACCAGCGTGGTGATGTCCAGCGCCGAGAAGCCGGTCTCCTCGGCGATGAACGCCGCCATGCGCGAGGCGTCCAGCACGCCGGCCTGGCCGAAGACGCGTTGCCGCGGCCAGCCGGTGCGCTGGGCGATGCGGTAGGTCAGGGTATCGACGGGGTTGGAGACCACCAGCACGATGGCGTCCGGTGCATGGGCCAGGATGTGGTCGGTGACCTCGTCGATGATGCGCACATTGGCAGCCAGCACGTCGGAGCGCGACATGCCGGGCTTGCGCGGAAAGCCGGCGGTGACAACCACCAGGTCGGAGCCGGCGATGACGGCGGGGTCATGACTGCCGCGCAGCCGGCAGTCGAACTCGAAGAAGGGCGCGGTCTGGAAGATGTCCAGAGCAATGCCGGCGGCGGCATCCTCGCGGACGTCGTACAGGGCCACTTCCCGGCACAGTTCCTCTTCCGCCAGGATCTGGGCGGTGGTCTCGCCGACGCGACCGGCGCCGATGATACTGATCTTGTTCATTGTTACTCCTCCACTCGTGATCGATGCGCCGGCGCACGCATACCGGCTGCCGCCGGCATCCGCGCCGCACGCGGGGCCTGTGCCGGACGCTGGTGCCGGACGCAGGCGCCGGGCTCAGTCCGGCTGGTACGGGATGCGCGCCACACCGCTCTCCACGGCCGCCCGTGCCACGGCGGAGGAGACGCGCTCCCGCAGGCGCGGATCCAGCGGTTTGGGGATGATGTAGTCCGGGCCGTGGGCCAGTTGCTCTAAACCGTAGGCCTCCAGCACCTCTGCCGGGACCGGCTCGTGGGTCAGGTCGCGCAGGGCATGCACGGCAGCGATCTGCATGTCCTCGTTGATGCGCGACGCGCGCACGTCCAGCGCGCCGCGGAAGATATACGGGAACCCCAGCACGTTGTTGACCTGATTCGGGTAGTCCGAGCGGCCGGTGGCCATGATCAGGTCGTCGCGCACTGTGCGCGCCAGTTCCGGGCGGATCTCCGGCACCGGGTTGGACAGCGCGAACACGATGGGCCGTGGGGCCATGGCGGCAAGCATCTCAGGGCTGATCAGGTCCGGACCCGAGACGCCGATGAAGATGTCCGCGTCCTGCATGGCGTCGGCCAGGGTGCGCCGCTCGGTGTCGGCGGCGATGCCGAACTTGAACGGGTTCAGGTCGCGCCGGCCGGTGTGGATCACGCCCTGGCGGTCGACGGCGAAGATGTTGTTGCGATGGGCGCCCAGGGTGATCAGTAGCCGGATGGAGGCGATCCCGGCGGCACCGGCCCCGAGCACCACGATGCGGGCGTCTTCCAGCCGCTTGCCCTGCAGTTCCAGGGCGTTCAGCAGACCGGCGGCGATGATGATGGCGGTGCCGTGCTGGTCGTCGTGGAACACCGGGATGTCCAGTTCGTCGATCAGGATCTGCTCGATCTCGAAGCAGTGGGGCGCCGCGATGTCCTCCAGGTTGATGCCGCCGAAGGTGGGCGCGATGCGCCGCACGGTGTCGATGAACTCCTGCGGGTGCCGGGCGTAGACTTCGATGTCGAACACATCGATGTCGGCAAAGTGCTTGAACAGCACCGCCTTGCCCTCCATCACCGGCTTGCCTGCCAGGGCACCCACCTTGCCCAGCCCGAGCACGGCGCTGCCGTCGGTGATGACGGCCACCAGATTTCCCTTGTTGGTGTAGCGGTAGGCCGCGTCCGGATCCTGTTCGATGCGTCGCACCGGCTCTGCTACTCCGGGCGTATAGGCCAGGGACAGGTCGCGCTGGGTTCGGGTCGGCTTCTTGATCTGGATGGCGGTCTTGCCGGGGGATGGCTCGGCGTGATAGCGCAATGCCGCGTCGTTGACTTCCGCGTCGGCGTAGGCATGGCTCTCGGGATTGGACATGGTGGGATCGCTCGGCTGCTTCCGGTCAGGTGCCGCCCGCACCCCGGATGGAACCCGGGCATCCGGGTCTCGGGCGTGCATCCGGTCGATGCCGGATCGCGGTGGGGCGTGGTACTGGCGCGCAGTATTTCCGTATTTCACCCTGACGGCAAGCGTACGGAACGCAATTTGCAGTATTTGCTGACGGAGGGATATCCGGTCTCTGTAGCGAACAGAGGCCTTCACGGGTGGGATATCGGCAATCTCGGCAGTGACCGAGGTCTTATGGGGCGGCGTCAGTCAGGGGCAGGCCAGAAGAGGGCAGGCCGGGCGCGTCAGGAACGGGCCGTCATGAGGTAGGGCGCCAGGGGGAGAGTGCTAGGGGGGGAGGGCCAGGGGGAAGTGCTGGGGGGCGAGTCAGGCCGGGCAGGCGCTGGCGGGGGCGTCCGGGCGCCACCCCGCCGCGCTGATGGTCATCGGCCGTAGCGGCGACGGAAGCGATCGACCCGGCCACCGGAGTCGACAATCTTCTGCTTGCCGGTGTAGAACGGGTGGCAGGCAGAGCAGACTTCCACGTGCAGGTCACTGCCGAGGGTGGAGCGGGTGGTGAATTCGTTGCCGCAGCTGCAAACGACCTTCACATCGCCGTACTGGGGATGGATTCCCTCTTTCATCTTCAGGTCCTCTTCCGCAACGTGGCGGGACGATAATCAGCAGGAAACACGGCACAATAGCGCATACGCCAACAGACCGCAAGGGCTGCGACGGATCGTTTGGCGGTCTACGTGGCCTTCACATCCGGGTCAGACGGTGAAACGGCAGATCAGATCGTTGAGGAAGCGCTGCCCCAGCTCCGTGGGTGCGATGCGCGCGTCGTCGGGTTGCAGCAGGCCGTCGCGGCGGGCCTGCTGGAGGATGGCGTCGAGCCGTTCCGGCCGGAGGCCGGTGTGGCGCTGGAAGACGGCGGCTTCGACGCCGTCGGTCAGGCGCAGGGCGTTGAGGGCGAACTCCAGGATCAGGTCGGCGTCATCCAGCGGGCGGGACGCTGTCGGGGAGCATGTCAGACAGGCTGTCGGCTGTCCTGTCGACGGCCGTCCGCTCAGGGATGGCATCGACGGCGCCAACGCGTCGAGATAGGCGTTGGGGTGGCGCGGGCGGGTGCGGCGTTCCACCCGGCCGCTGGATGGGTCGCTGAGCTTGCCGTGGGCGCCGGCGCCGATGCCCAGGTAGTCGCCGAAACGCCAGTAGTTGAGGTTGTGCCGGCAGCGTCGTCCGGGCCGGCTGAAGGCGGAGACCTCATAGCGCCGGAAGCCGGCCTGCGCCAGCCGTTCCAGGCCCTGCTCCTGCATGTCGCAGGCGAGCTCGTGGTCCGGCAGGGCCGGCGGCTGCCGGGCGAAGGCGGTATTCGGCTCCAGCGTCAGCTGGTAGTAGGACACATGCTCCGGTTCCAGCGCCAGCAGCCGCTGCAGGTCTTCGCGGGCCTGTGCCAGGGTCTGCGTCGGCAGTGCGAACATCAGGTCCAGGTTCAGGTTGTCGATGCCCGCCGCCCGGGCCGTTTTCACCGCGGCCAGGGCCTGCGCCGGCGTGTGGATGCGGCCCAGGCGCGCCAGATGCGCCGCGTGCAGGCTCTGCACGCCGATGGACAGGCGGTTGACGCCGGCGCGGACATAGCCCTCGAAATGGCCGGCGTCGATGGCGCCGGGGTTGGCCTCCAGCGTGATCTCGGCGTCATCGGCAAGCGCACAGCGTTGCCGGATGCCGTGCAGCAGCCGTTGCACCGCCGCGCCGGACAGCAGGCTCGGGGTGCCGCCGCCGATGAAGATCGACACCAGCGGCCGGTTGGCGGCGGCGCCCGCCGATGGCGCGTCCCGTTGCGCGTCCCGTTGCGCGTCCAGTTGCCCGTCCAGGTCCGCGAGCAGCGCGTCGATGTAACGCGCTTCGGGGATGTCCGTGCGCAACGCATGGGAGTTGAAGTCGCAATAAGGGCACTTGCGCACGCACCAGGGCACATGCACGTAGAGTGCGAGCGGGGGCGCGCCGTCGACGAAATGTCTGACCCGGGCGCTCATGGTCTGCGGCGTTCGATGTGCCGACCCATGTGCTGTTCGATGATCCGGTCGATGTTTCGGCCCCTGTTCCATCCGGATCGGTTCAGCGTCGGCGTACCCGGTCCAGGGCCCAGCCGAGCAGGGAATTCAGCAGCACGACGTTGAAGGCGGTGCCGAAGGCCATGACCAGGATGAATCCGAGGTCCCGGAGCACCTGTGCGGGCAGGCTGTCGGTGGCGCGGAAGAATTCCAGCGCCAACAGCGACCAGGGGGTGGAGACGATAGCGATCACCAGCCCCGGCAGACGCAGGCCGCCGGGCAGGGGGCCGGCGAACTGGCGCAGCAGCAGTTCGGTCAGGGTCCAGCCGAGCACCAGCAGCAGCGTCAGCGTAAACAGCGTGCGGTTGCGCATGGGCGGCGTCGGCTGTGTGTCAGCCCTGGGGCTCCAGGCGCGCATAGGCCAGCACCAGCCACTTGGCGCCGACGGCCTCGAAATTGACCTGGATGCGGGCGCTGGCGCCGCTGCCCTCGCTGTTCAGCACCACCCCTGGGCCGAACTTGGGATGCACCACGTGCTGGCCGAGATGGAATCCGCCGGCGGCCGGACCGCCGGCCGCGGGACCCCGGGCCGACGCGCCCGGGCCGGAGCCGTAGCCGGAGCGGCCCCGGGGGCTGGGGCGAGAAAGACCGCCGCCGCGAACCTCCTCCAGCAGTTCTGGCGGGAGTTCGCGCAGGAAGCGCGACGGCATCGGATATTCTTCACGCCCGTGCAGACGGCGACTCTCGGCGTGGGTGAGGTAGAGCTGCTCCTTGGCGCGAGTCATGCCGACGTAGCACAGGCGCCGCTCTTCCTGCAGCCGATCCGGATCGTCCGCGGACATGCTGTGTGGGAACAGGCCCTCTTCCACGCCGGTGATGAACACCACTGGAAACTCCAGCCCCTTGGCGCTGTGCAGCGTCATCAGCTGCACGCTGTCGGTGCTGCCGTCCGCCTGGGCCTCGCCCGCCTCAAGCGCGGCATGGGCCAGAAAGCTTGCCAGCAGGTCGCCTTCGTCCTCGCTGGCCTCGCCGGCGAAGCGCCGGGCGGCCTCCACCAGCTGCTCCAGGTTCTCCAGCCGGTCGACGCCGCGGCCGTCCTTTTCCTTTTCGTAATGGGCGGGCAGGCCGCTGGCCTCGATCACGTCCTGGATCAGGTCTGGCAGCGCGGTGTCGTCGTCGCGCTCCGGGTCGCGCTCCAGGCTGCGCACCAGGTCGATGAAACGGCCCAGCGCGCTGGTGGCACGGGCCGGCAGCATGGCGGTTGAAACCGCCTCCAGCGCGGCCTGCCACAGGCTGACCCCGCGCTCGCGCGCCTGCGCACGCAGCAGGTCGACGGTGCGCGGGCCGATGCCGCGGGCGGGCAGGTTGACCACGCGCTCGAACGCGGTGTCGTCGTCCGGGTGCGCCAGCAGGCGCAGATAGGCCAGGGTGTCCTTGATCTCGGCGCGCTCGAAGAAGCGCAGACCACCGTAGACCCGGTACGGGATGGCCGCCTGGATCAGGGCCTCTTCGAACAGCCGCGACTGCGCCGTGGTGCGGTAGAGGATGGCGCAGTCGGCGCGGAGCAGGCCCTCGTCCTGGCAGAAGCGGCGAATGCGCTCGACCACGAAGCGGGCCTCGTCCACCTCGTTGAAGGCGGCATAGCGGCGAATGGGCTCGCCGGCGCTGCCGTCGGTCCACAGGTTCTTGCCCAGACGCACAGGGTTGTTGGCGATCAGGGCGTTGGCCGCGCCGAGGATGTTGCCGGTGGAGCGATAGTTCTGCTCCAGCCGCACCACCTCGGTGTTGGGGTAGTCGCGCTGAAAGCTCTGGATGTTCTCCACCTTGGCACCGCGCCAGCCGTAGATGGACTGGTCGTCGTCGCCGACCAGGAACAGGTTGTCGTTGCCGCCGGACAGCAGCCGCAGCCAGGCGTACTGGATGGCGTTGGTGTCCTGGAACTCGTCTACCAGGATGTGGCGAAAGCGCTGGCTGTAGTGGTGCAGGATGTCCGGGCGGTCGCGCAGCACCTCGTGGGCGCGCAGCAGCAGTTCGGCGAAGTCCACCGCGCCGCCGCGCTGGCAGGCCTGCTCGTAGGCCCGGTACAGCGCCACCATCTGCTGCAGGTAGAAGTCGCCGGCGGTGTCGATGTGCTCGGGGCGCCGGCCCTCGTCCTTCTGCCGGTTGATGAACCCCTGCACCTGGCGCGGGGGCCAGCGGGCCTCGTCCAGTTCCAGCGCCTTGAGGGTACGGCGCACCAGCCGGAACTGGTCGTCGCCGTCCAGGATCTGGAACTGCTGCGGCAGTCCGGCGTCCTGCCAGTGGGCGCGCAGGAACCGGTGCGCCAGGCCGTGGAAGGTACCCACCCACATGCCGCCAATGGGGCTGCCCAGCATCTCCTCGATGCGGGTCTTCATCTCGCGGGCGGCCTTGTTGGTGAAGGTCACCGCCAGCAGCGACCAGGGTTGGGCCTGCTCCTTCTGGATCAGCCAGGCGATGCGATGCACCAGCACGCGGGTCTTGCCGGAGCCGGCGCCGGCCAGCACCAGCCGGTTGCCGGATTCCGCCGTCACGGCGTCGCGCTGGGGCGCGTTCAGGGGGTCGAGAATGTGGGAAACGTCGTCCATGCGGGGATTGTATCGCATGTTCGGGCCGCCGAAGCCGCCAGCCGCCAGCCGATAACCGATCGCCAACGGACGCGGCTCGATTAACCACGGAGGCGCGGAGAACGCAGAGGCAGGACAGGATTCTTTACTGTAGCCGCCAGCCGCCAGCCGCCAGCCGCCAGCCTCCAGCCTCCAGCCTCCAGCCGTCAGCGACAATCCAGCGCCACCAGCAGAGGGTTGCGCAGGGCTGCCGGGCTGGGTGGCGGCGGTCGGGGGTGTCGATCGCAGGACGCGATCGTCAAGCCTCCAGGGACGGATTCACGGCGTCCCCCGACCGCCGCTACCCAGCCCGGCAGACCGACCTCCAGAACCTGAAGCCCCCAGCCCCCAGCCCCCAGCCCGAGCCTTCACACTCCACACTTCACACTTCACACTTCGGCCACCCGGCCCGAGCCTTCGGACTTCAAACTTCGTCCGTCGCCACCTGGTCTGTAGTATTCTTTTCGGTCCGATTGGCAACGTCCCACCTCCAACGCAGCGGAATCCCCCTCGTGACCGAACTCAAGAACGATACCTTCCTGCGCGCGCTGATGCGCGAGCCCGTCGACTACACCCCAGTCTGGATGATGCGGCAAGCGGGCCGCTACCTGCCCGAGTACCGCGAGACCCGTGCCAGGGCCGGCAGTTTCATGGACCTGTGCCGCAACCCGGAACTGGCCTGCGAGGTCACGCTGCAGCCCCTTGATCGCTTCCCGCTGGACGCCGCCATCCTGTTCTCCGACATCCTCACGGTGCCCGATGCCATGGGCCTTGGACTGTACTTCGCCGAGGGGGAAGGGCCGCACTTCGAGCGCCCGGTGCGCAGCGCCGCGGATGTCGAGCGCATCGGCATGCCGGACATGCAGTCGGACCTGGGCTATGTCATGGATGCCGTGGCGCTGATCCGCAAGGAACTCGGCGGCCGGGTGCCGCTGATCGGCTTCTCCGGCAGCCCCTGGACCCTGGCCACCTACATGGTGGAAGGCGGCGGCACCAAGAACTACGCCCGCAGCAAGGGCATGCTGTTCGACCGGCCGGACCTGATGCACAGCCTGCTGGGCAAGGTGGCGGATACCGTCACCGCCTATCTCAACGCGCAGATCGCCAACGGTGCGCAAGCGGCCATGATCTTCGACACCTGGGGCGGCGTGCTCACCCCCGGCGACTATCGCGAATTCTCGCTGCGCTACATGGAGCGCATCGTCGACGGGCTGACGCGCGAGGCCGACGGCCGTCGCGTGCCAGTGATCCTGTTCACCAAGGGCGGCGGCCAATGGCTCGACCGCATGGCCGAGACCGGCTGCGATGCCCTGGGCGTGGACTGGACCACCGACCTGTCGGACGCCCGGCGCATGGTCGCCGACAAGGTGGCCCTGCAGGGCAACCTGGACCCCTGTGCGCTGTACGCCTCGCCGGAGCGCATCCGCCGCGAGGTGGGCCGGGTGCTTGCCAGCTATGGCGCCGGTAGCGGCCATGTGTTCAACCTGGGCCACGGCATCCATCCGGACGTCGACCCGGAGCATGCCGCCGCGCTGGTGCAGGCCGTGCATGAACTCAGCCGCCCGTATCACCCGGCGGCCTGATCACGGCATTCGGGCAGCTGTGGCAGGGGGCTGGACGGTGATGTGGCCTCATCCGGGATGCCTCGTCAGCGGCGAGCGCCGCTAAGGAGGCGCTGATTTATTGGCCTCCTGGCCAAAGATCGGCACGCGATTCGAAAACGCGGTTTCCGCATCGCTTCATATTCAGTGGCTTCTGCCACTGAATATGGCGGGGCATCCTGCCCCGCACGGGAAATGCTGAATCAATCAGCGTTTCCCTAATCCTCGGTGCCTCCCAGGGAGAACATGGCCTCCAGGTCATGGCGCGAGTACGCCTTGAAGGCGAGCATCGTGTTCGTCTGCTCGATACCCTCGATCTTCTGCAGGCAGTTCGTGACCAGCTCGGCGAGCGCGTCGTTGTAGGCCACGCGCGCCACAGCTACCACGTCATAATTGCCACTGACCGAAAAGACCTCCGAGATCTCAGGCATATCGGCGAGACGCTCCGCGACTTCGTTCACCTTGGTGCGTTCGGCGTTGATCAGAATGATGGCTGTAATCACGGGGACTGGACTCCTGATTCGAGTTCTGATGGCAAACAAGCGGCTCCGCTCATGATGAAGCAGGCAGGCACTGATCGGCAAGTTGCCTGTGGGTGACTCAGGCACCTCGATCCCGCTACTGAAACGCCCGCGCCCGCGCGGCGATCAGCCGGGCCGGATAGATGCACCGATCACTGCGCGACATGCCCGCAGTCAGCCGATAGGCGCTCCAGCGTCAGCTGATCAGGCCGATTGCCAGAATACCGCTCCAGCAGTTGGTGGAATACGGATCCCGGCGGCGAGACGCGGGCGAAGAGCGCCGCGCTGGCGCACAGTTTCAGGTCGTCCGGCGATCTGCGGGAAGATGGACCACATCCAGTGCAAGCGCTTGCAACCGTCGCGCAGTTCCGCCAGCGCCTGGGTGTAGCGATCGCGCCGGGCCTCGACGAAACGGTTCAGGTCATGGGGATCGTTCGACGTGGCCATCCCCTGGCAGTGCTCGCTCATCCCTCGCCCGCCACCTGTCTGGCGCCGATGAGTTCGATCGGGTAGCCGTCGGGATCCTCGACAAACGCAATGATCGTCGTGCCCGCGTTCATCGGGCCGGCTTCGCGCAGGATCGTGCCGCCCAGCGCCTTGATCCGGTCCACGGCGGCGTAGACGTCCTCGACCTCGATCGCAATGTGGCCGTAGCCCGTGCCCCGCTCGTAGTGATCCACGCCCCAGTTGTAGGTCAGCTCGATGACGCTGTGCTCCGACTCCTCGCCATAGCCGAGAAAGGCGAGCGTGAACTCGCCGTCCGGGTAGTCCTTCTGGCGCAGCAGGTGCATCCCGAGCACCTGGGTGTAGAAGTCGATGGAGCGCTGGAGGTGACCGGTGCGCAACATGGTGTGGAGGATTCTCATGAGGGATTCCTGAGTTGAGTGTGATGATGGGGAGAGCGCGTCTCGGGGCGTCCTGCCCCGCACGGAACATGCCGCATACACCAGCGTCTTTCCAAAAGGGGGCAGCAGGCGAGCCAGGGCCTCGGCGGCCTAACGCCCCGGCCGCACCAGGCCGCCCAGGCCGACCTCTTCCAGGGCGTCGGTGAGCAGGTGGCGCACGGCCTGGCCGGTCTCGCATTGCAGCGCCACCCGCAGCAGTTCGCGGGAGCGGGCCCGGCTCATGCTGCGGATCACGCCCTTGACGCGCAGCAGGCTGCCGGCGCTCATGCTGAGGTTGTGCACGCCGATGCCGAGCAGCAGCACGGCCGCCAGTGGGTCGCCGGCCATCTCGCCGCAGACACTGACCTCGCAGCCGTAGAGCCGGGCACCGGCGACAATGGTCATCAGTGCCCGTAGCACCGCCGGGTGCAGTTCGTCGTAGAGCGAGGCGACGTGGGCATTGTTGCGGTCCACCGCCAGCAGGTACTGGGTGAGGTCGTTGGTACCCACCGACAGGAAGGACACTCGGCGGGCGATGGCGTCGGCCTGGTAGACGGCCGCCGGCACCTCGATCATGACCCCCACCGGCGGCATCGCGGCGTCGATACCCTCGTCCGCCAGTTCGTCGCAGGCGCGCTGGATCAGCAGCAGGGCGTCGTCGACCTCCTCCACCGTGGTCACCATGGGCAGCAACAGCCGCAGGTTGCCCAGCCCCACCGCGGCGCGCAGCATGGCCCGCACCTGGGTGATGAAGATCTCCGGGTGGTCGCGGGTGATGCGGATGCCGCGCCAGCCGAGGAAGGGGTTCGACTCCTGCACCGGAAAATAGGGCAGCGGCTTGTCGCCGCCGATGTCCAGGGTGCGGATGGTCACCGGGCGCGGGGCAAAGGTCTCCAGCACTGCGCGGTAGTTGCGTAACTGCTCGTTCTCGCTGGGGAAGCGGTCGCGCACCAGAAACGGCAGCTCGGTGCGGTAGAGGCCGATGCCGGCGGACTCCTCAATGCCCAGGGGGCGTTGCTCCGACACCAGGCCGGTGTTGAGGAACAGCGGCAGGCGAACGCCGTCGGTGGTCTGCGACGGCAGTCCGCGCAGGGCGTCGAGTTCTGCCGACAGGTCGCGGTCGTCCTTGGCCAGCCGCTCATATTCGGCGCAGATCGATGGCGATGGCGACACATAGACCCGGCCGCGGTAGCCGTCCACGATCATCTCGCGGCCCTCGATGCGGCTGACCGGCAGTTCGGCCACGCCCATGGCCGCCGGCACGCCCATGCCCCGGGCCAGGATCGCCATGTGCGACGAGCCAGAGCCTGTGGTGCTGACGATGCCGGCCAGGCGCTCCCGCGGCACCTCGGCGATCTGCATGGCGCTGATCTCGTCGCCCACCAGGATGGTGCGCTCCGGATAGGGATTGTCGGTGGCCTTGCGGTTCTGCAGCCGCATCAGCACCTGGCGGCCGAGGTCGCGCACGTCGGAGCCGCGCTCGCGCAGGTAGAGGTCGTCCATCTGGTCGAAGATGGCCACGTGTTCCGCGATAGTGGCCCGCAGCGCGCCCTGGGCCCAGTTGCCGGCACGGATGCGCGCCAGGGTATCGTCGATCAGTGATTCGCTCTCCAGCATCAGCCGCCAGGCATCGAACAGGGCGCGATCCTCGTCGCGCAACGCGCTGCCGATGCGCGTGGCAAAGGCGTCGATGTCGCGGGCCACATCCGCCACGGCGGTGACGAACGCCTCCGCCTCCGCCTGCGGATCGGCGACCGGCTTGTCCGGCACCGCATCGAGATCGGCGGTGGGATAGACCACGTAGGCATGGCCGAAGCCGATGCCGGGCGATGCGGACAGGCCGGCGAGGAAGCGGTTCGGCAGCCTGGGCTGTTGTGGCACCACGGCGAGTTCGCCGGTGCTGCGCGCCAGTGCGATGGCGGCGGCCAGTTGCGCCGCCAGCGTGATGACGAAGCTGACGGTGTCGTCGTCGAAGCACCTGGCCTGGCGCTGGCGCAGCACCAGCACGCCGAGCACGCGCCGGTTCTGCAGGATGGGGACACCGAGAAAGCCGTGGAAGCTGGCCTCGCCGGTGTCGGGCACGTACAGGTAGCAGGGGTGGGAGTCGGCGTCGTCTACGTTGACGATGTCTGCGCGTTCCGCCACCCAGCCGATCAGGCCGCGGTTCAGCGGCAGTCGCACCAGGCCCACGGCGTCGGACTCCAGGCCGTCGGTGGCGCGCAGCACGTGCTCGCGGCTGTCGTCGTCGGTGAGATAGACGGAACAGACATCGGCGCCGACGGCCTGCTTGACGCCGCTGACAATGATCTGCAGGGCTTCTTCGAGGGAGCCGGCACGATTGACGGCTTGGACGATCCGGCGCAGGGGCTCTAGCATGGAGGCTCCAGGCCCGCGGTTGCTGCTCGCGGAACCGGCCTAAGGCGGTACATCATGGGATCCTTGCGGCCGGCCGTGGTGCGGGGCGGCGGTCCGCGACGGGCATCGGCAGCGCTTCAGCGTCGGCGCAGGTAACCGGCACGATGGGCCTCGCGTCGTTGTTGTGGGGGGGCGCCGGCGTCCGGCTCGGCAGCTGGCGGCGCCCCCTCCGGATAGAGCAGTGGCGCCAGTTCCTGCAAGGCCTGTTCGTAGACCCGCCGCTTGAAGTAGACCACCTCTCGCAGCGGATACCAGTAGCGCACCCAGCGCCAGGCGTCGAATTCCGGTTTTTCGGACCGGTCGAGGCAGAAGTCGCCCTCGGCGCAGTCCACGCGCAGCATGTACCAGACCTGTTTCTGGCCGATGCAGATCGGACCGCAGTGGCGCCGGATGTAGCGTCTGGGCAGACGGTAGCGCAACCAGCCCCGGGTGGAGCCCAGCACGGTGACCTGGCGGGGGCGCAGGCCGACCTCTTCTTCCAGCTCCCGGTACATGGCCTCCAGCGGGCTCTCGTCGGTCTTGATGCCGCCCTGGGGGAATTGCCACGCATTCTGGCCCACGCGCCGACCCCAGAAGAGTCTGCGTTCGGCATTGCTGAGAATGATGCCGACGTTTGGCCTGAAACCGTCCCGGTCTATCAAGGTGACGTACCTCATTGAGCTTGTCGACATTTTTCCACAACCGGCGCGCCCTCGGCAAATCAGCGTCGTCCTCGAGCGATCCGGTGCTCTCGGCCCGGCTGGCCCGGAATCGGCTCGGAATCGGCCCGGAGCGCGAGCTGCTATACTGGCCGGCGCCGCCTTCCGTACCAATACTTACCCTGGAGTGGAGCATGGCCCTCGCCATCTTTGATCTCGATAACACCCTGATCGCCGGTGATTCCGATTACCTGTGGGGGCAGCACCTGGTCGAGCGCGGCGTGGTGGATGGCGAGGGCTACGAGGCCGCGAATGCCCGCTTCTACGCCGACTACCGGGAAGGCAGGCTGGACATCGATGCCTTTCTGCGTTTCGCCCTGCGGCCGTTGAGCGAGCATACGCTGGATGACCTGCTGCAGTGGCGGGCCGAGTTCGTGCGCCAGCGCATCGAGCCAATCATGCTGGCGGCGGCACATGCGCTGATCGCCCGGCACCGCGAGGCGGGAGATACGCTGCTGATCATCACCGCCACCAATGCCTTCGTCACCACCCCCATCGCCGAACGCTACGGCGTGCCGCACCTGATCGCCACCGAGCCCGAATTCGCCGACGGCCGCTACACCGGGGCCGTGGCCGGTACGCCGGCCTTTCAGCAGGGTAAGGTGGAGCGGCTGCGGCAATGGCTCGAGGAGCGCGACGAAGACCTGCGCGACAGCCATTTCTACAGCGACTCGATCAACGACGTGCCGCTGCTGGAGACGGTGGACAACCCTGTGGCGGTGGATCCCGATCCGCACCTGGCCGACGTGGCCCGGGAGCGTGGCTGGCCGATCCTGTCGCTGCGCTGAGCGCCGGCGCGCGGATTCACGATTTCGTCACCGGCCCCAAACCGCACTGACACAAACCTTCTCTATGCTTCCCCCTCGATGCGCCGGGGTGTCCCGCGCATGCCGGTCGCCGCGGAGATTGCCGTCGGCTGGCAGGTTCTGGCGACGGAAAGAACAGGCAGAGGGGTGAGCGGATGGGAGCATCGGTATCGGCGCTGCCCGCGAAACGCGGTCAGCGTCTGTTCGTTGAACTGGCCGACGGGCCGGACGCGGTGCGCGAGGCGCAGGCCCTGCGTTATCGGGTATTCGCGCTGGAACTCGGCGCGGCGTTGCCAAGCGCGGCCCAGGGCCTGGATGTCGACGCATTCGACGACCACTGCCATCATCTGCTGGTGCGCGAGACCCAGAGCGGGCAGGTGGTGGGTTGCACGCGGCTGCTCAGCGGGGCCGTCGCGTGCCGGCTGGGGCGCTTCTACTCCGAGAGCGAGTTCGACCTCGGGCCCATTCCCTCGCTCCCTGGCCGGGTGCTCGAGGTGGGGCGCACCTGCATCGCCCCGGATTATCGGCAGGGGTCCGCCATTGCGGTGCTCTGGTCGGGAATCGCCGGCTATATCCGGCTGCATGGTATCGACCATCTGTTCGGCTGCGCCTCTGTGCCGTTGGGCGAGAGTGACTATCAGGCCGCGGCCATCATGAACCGCTTGCGACGGCAGGGGATGGCCCCGCCTTCCATGCGTGTTACGCCGCGGCGGCCACTGTTACACTCCGGCGTCTGCGAGGATGTGCTTGACGCGCCGCTGCCGCCGCTGCTCAAGGCCTATCTGCGACTTGGCGCCCGGGCCTGCGGCGAGCCCTGTCGCGATCCCGATTTCAAGGTTGCCGATGTGCTCATGCTGCTGGACGTGAATCGCATCGATCCGGTCTATGCCCGGCATTTCCTCACCCGCGTGCCGGAATGCTGAGCGCGAACCCGGCATGCGAAGCTCAGGGCTGAATCCCGCCGTCGCCCTCTGGCGCGCCCTGCGCGTGGCGGAGCATCTGGCGGCCGGCGCCGTCGTCGGCCTTGGCGTCGCCCTGCTGCGTCGCCTGGGGCTGCGGTGCGACTGGCTGCCGGGCCTGGTGTGCTGGTGGCATCGCCGGTTGTGTCGATGTCTGGCGCTGCGGGTCGAGGCGCGGGGCGAACCGGCTCATCCGGCGCTGCTGGTGGCCAATCACGTCTCCTGGCTGGACATCCCGGTGCTCGGCGCCCTGGGCGAGGTCGGTTTCCTGTCCAAGGCGGAGGTGCGACGCTGGCCGCTGGTCGGCCGGATGTCGCTGCTGGCCGGCACTGTCTTCCTGCGCCGCGGCGCGCACCAGACGGCAGCGGCGGGTCAGCAGTTGGCCGCGGTGGTCCGGTCCGGGCGGTCGATGGTGATGTTTCCGGAAGGCACGACCACAGACGGACGACGCCTGTTGCCGTTCCATCCCCGGCTGTTCGCCGCGGCCCTGGTGCCGGGCGCGCCCTGGGTGCAGCCGGTGGCGATCCGCTATGGCGATGACGGGGCGCCGGACGCGGTGGCCCCCTTTGTCGGCGACGACAACCTGTTGCGTCACCTGCTGCGGGTCCTGCGGCACCCGGGCTTGTCTGTTCGGGTGACCTGGCTCGCGCCCATCGACTCCGCGGGTCGCGACCGGCGGGGTCTGGCCGAGGCGGCGCGCGATGCCATTGGCGCGCAACTCGGACTGCCTCCGGCGGGCTGCCAGGGGCCGGCTCCGGCCACTATCCAGGCGGCGCGCCCGGCGCAGTTCGGCATGATGGCAGATGCGTTGCCATCGGGGCGGTGGCGCGATGCCGCGTGAGCTGTCTTGCCCGGCGGTCGAGGGGCGCAGGCGGCTGGCCATTGCCGTGGTCACCGAGACCTATCCGCCGGAGATCAACGGCGTTGCCAATACCATGCGTCAACTGGCCGATGGACTGGTGGCCCGGGGCCATTCGGTATCGGTCATTCGCCCGCGGCAGGGCGTCGAGCGGGTGGTTGCCGGGCCCGGACCGGAAGCGGAGCAGCTGCTGGTGCCCGGCCTGCCGATTCCCGGATATCGCGGCCTGCGTTTCGGCCTGCCGGTGTACCGGCGACTGCGCCGGCGTTGGCGCCGATGCCGGCCGGACGTGGTCTATGTCGCGACGCAGGGGCCCCTGGGACATGCGGCGCTGCATGCGGCGTGCACCCTCGACATCGCGGTGCTGACCGGGTTCCACACCCAGTTTCATCAATACAGCCGGCACTACGGCTTCGGTCTGCTGATGCGGCCGATCATGCGTGCCCTGCGGCAGTTCCACAACCGTTCCGACGGTACCCTGGTGCCGACCCGGACGCTGGAGCACCGGCTGCATGACGACGGTTTCCGCAATGTGCGGGTATTCGGTCGCGGGGTGGATACGCAGCTGTTTTCGCCGGCGCGACGCTGCGCAGCCTTGCGTCGATCCTGGGGCTGCGATGAGGATTCCGTGGTGGCGCTGTACGTAGGCCGCATCGCCGCCGAGAAGAACATCGGTCTGGCGGTGCGTGCCTTTGCCGCCATCACGCAGCGCCAGCCCGGGACCCGATGCGTCTTCGTCGGCGACGGGCCGGCGCTGGAGGCGGTGCGCCGGGAGCACCCGGAGCACGTCTTTGCCGGAGCCCGGGTCGGGGCGGAGCTCGCCCGCCACTATGCCTCGGCAGACTGCTTTATCTTTCCGAGCCTGACGGAGACCTTCGGTAACGTGGTCACCGAGGCCATGGCGAGCGGTCTCGCGGTGGTGGCGTTTGATGATGCGGCCGCGCACGAGTATGTTTCATCCTGGTGCAATGGCGTTGTGGTGCCCATGGGCTGCGACCAGGCCTTCGTCGATGCGGCGGTGGCCGTCGCCGCAGACGGCCACCGCTTGCGGCGCCTGGGCAGGGCGGCGCGGGCAACGGCAGAAACCTTGAGTTGGGATCGCGTCATCGAGTCGGTCGAGCGGCGACTGCTGGAGGCGATACGGCATCATGCCGGGAGCGGAGGCAAGCATGAAAGCATGGCTGCGGCTGCTGAATGAACTTGAGACGCCGGTGTGCCGGCGCTGGAGCCAGTCGACGCGGCAGCGTTGGTTTTTCCGGCCGTTTGCGCTTGTGAGTCGGCTCGGAAACGGCGTCTTCTGGTATAGCCTGATGGCGGTGATGCCCCTGGTCGATGGCCTCTACGGGCTGGAGGCAGCGTTGCACATGCTGCTCACCGGCGGTGTGGCGCTGCTGCTGTACAAGCGGCTGAAGGGCATGACCCAGCGCGTGCGCCCGTGCCATTACGACCTGGACATCACCGCCGGCGTGCCGCCGCTGGATCGCTATAGTTTCCCATCCGGCCACACTCTGCACGCGGTGAGCTTTTCCACCGTAGCGCTGTTCTACTATCCCGCCCTGGCCTGGCTGCTGGTGCCCTTCACGCTGCTGGTGGCGGCGTCGCGGGTGGTGCTCGGCCTGCACTATCCCAGTGACGTGGTGGTCGCGTCCGTGGTCGGGCTGGCCCTCGGCTGGTCCAGCCTGCTGCTGGTGATCTGATCTGCACGAGACCGAAACAAAAAACGCCCGGGAATCCATGAGGATCCCGGGCGTTTTGGGCAGTGCGGTGGTCCCCGACAGGGTCGGGGCGCGCGCCGGATGACTGCTTACTTCGCTTCTGGCTGGGCCGGTGCAGCGGGAGCAACCGGGGCAACCGGAGCGCCGTACGGATAGCCATAACCGCCGTAGGGGGCGCCGTAGTAGGGGTAGCCGTAGCCGTAGTACGGGTTTTCATAGCCGTAGCCGTAACCGCGACCGTAGCCATAACCGCGACCACGACCCCAGCCGCGACCACCACCGGACATGCTCATGTTGAAGTCGCCGTAGCCATCACCGAACATGTCACTGAACATGTCGCCCATGCCGTCGCCCCAACCGGAGCCGTAGCCTGGACCACCCCAACCCGGACCCCACCAGGCGCTGGCGGAGGCGGACACACCGAGGAGGGCGGCAACGGCCGCGGCAGTAGCAAGCTTTTTCATGTTGTAGTCTCCGAAATCATTGTTCTGGGTTGGCAAGCGTTGGCGCGATCTGCAACCAACGAGTGTTACTATATTAGCATTTACTAAAATTTGCAATTACTTTTTCCGATGATCCTGCAGGATGCAGTCGGCAGACGCGACATCGGCTGAGGCGACTTCCACGCCAATGCCATCCGCCGAGCAGCGATCCGGGGTGCCGGAGACCGGATCCGGGGGGCGCCGAGCGGATCTGGTGAGCCGGTGGGCCGGGCGGAACGGCTGTGCAGTCCGGCTCAGGATGTCGGCTCGGCATCGAGCCGCATGGACAGGTCGACCGCGCGCACGTCCTTGGTCAGGGCGCCGATGGAGATGTCGTCGACGCCGGTTGCGGCGACGTCACGCAGGCGCTCCAGGGTGATGCCGCCAGAGGCCTCCAGGCGAGTCCGGCCCCGGGCCAGCCGCACCGCCTCGCGCAGACCGTCCAGGTCGAAATTGTCCAGCAGCACGCGCTCTACCCCCGCCGCCAGGGCCTGCTCCAGTTCGTCCAGTGACTCCACCTCGATCTCCACCGGCAGCGCCCGTCCCGTGCGTCGGGCCGCGTCCACGGCGGCCTTGATGGAGCCCGCCGCCATGATGTGGTTCTCCTTGATCAGGATGGCGTCGAACAGCCCCATGCGGTGATTGTGACCGCCGCCGCACAGCACGGCATATTTCTGTTCGCGGCGCAGGCCAGGCAGGGTCTTGCGGGTGTCGAGGATGCGCACCGGCAGGTCCGCGACCCGATCGGTGTAGCCGCGGGTCAGGGTGGCGGTGCCGGACAGGGTCTGCAGGTAGTTCAGCGCCGTGCGCTCGCCGGTGAGCAGGGTCCGCAGCGGCCCGCGCAGCCGGCACAGCACCTGGTCCGGGGCGATGCGCTCGCCGTCGTGGCAGTGCCAGTCCAGTTCGATGCCGGGGTCCAGCAGATGGAACACCGCATCGACCCAGGCCTGTCCGCTCAGCACCGCGTGCTCCCGGGTGATGATCGCGGCGCGGGCCTGCCCGCTCGGCAGCAGGGCGGCGGTGACATCGCCCGCACCCAGGTCTTCATCCAGGGCGCTTTGCACATGCTGCCGGATCAGGGCGGCGGATGGACGATGTTCGGCCAGGAAATGGGGATCAACGGTCATGGGGCGGACCTGCCTGTGGGCATTGCGAAGGTTGGTGCGGCACGCGAACCGGCCGAGGCCGGTCGCGCTGGGTATTGTGCCCCCAGTTTAGTAACATTGAGCCGATGTCGGGTAACGAAAAACGCACAGACCGGCTGCCTCGGCGCCACGCCTGCCGCGGCAACGATGCTGGCAAGGCCTCCGCGGTCCGCGGTCCGCTTGCCGGCCTGCGGTGCGTTCGGGCCCGGCGCCGTTGAAGACGCTGCTGTGGCAGGCCATCCGGGCGCTGCTGGACAGTGCGCGGGATCTCGCGCCCATCATTCTGGTCATCGCCTTCTTCCAACTCGTGGTGCTGCGGGCGCCGGTGCCGGACTTTGCCGACCTGCTGCTCGGCACCTTCCTGGTCCTCATCGGGCTGACGCTGTTCGTACAGGGGCTCAAGCTGGGCCTGTTTCCCATCGGCG
Organism: Thiohalocapsa marina; assembly: GCF_008632335.1. Classification (GTDB taxonomy): domain Bacteria; phylum Pseudomonadota; class Gammaproteobacteria; order Chromatiales; family Chromatiaceae; genus Thiohalocapsa; species Thiohalocapsa marina. The sequence continues at coordinate 32,587 of NZ_VWXX01000009.1, read as the reverse complement.
AGGCCATGGCCTGGGATTTTGCCCGCAAGGGCAGCCTGTTCTGGCTGCTTGCCTTTGCCTTCAGTCTCGGCTTCGGCACCACGGTGGCGGAGCCGGCCCTGATCGCGGTGGCCGCCGAGGCGGCCGAGGTGGCGGCCCGGGGCGGCATGATCGATGCGGCGGACGAGGCCAAGGCCGACTATGCCGAGGGGCTGCGCCTCACGGTGGCCCTGGCCGTGGGGCTGGCCATCGTCATCGGCGTGTTGCGGATCCTGCGGGGCTGGCCCATCCAGTACCTGATCATCGGCGGCTATCTGGGGGTGGTGATCATGACCGCGTTCGCCCCCGCCGAGATCATCGGCATCGCCTATGATTCCGGCGGCGTGACCACGTCCACCATCACCGTGCCGCTGGTCACCGCCCTGGGGGTCGGTCTGGCCTCCAGCATCGAGGGGCGCAACCCGGTCACCGACGGCTTTGGCCTGATTGCCTTCGCCTCCCTCACGCCGATGATCTTCGTCATGGGCTACGGCATCCTCATCTGACCCGCTTACTGGATCTGCTGCGCCGCATGGACACCCTCTGCCCGTTCGAGCACATCCTGCCGCTTTGCGCCACCCTGGGCGATGTACTGCCGATCGTGGCCATCCTCATCGGCTTCCAGGTGCTGGTGCTGCGCCGGCCCATCGCCAACCTGCGACGGGTCCTGGCGGGCATGCTGCTGGTGCTGGCGGGGCTGGCCTTCTTCATCCAGGGCCTGGAGACGGCGCTGTTTCCGCTGGGCAAGCTGATGGCGGCGCAACTGACGGCACCGGAGTTCCTGGTCATCGACGCCGAGGCGGACTCGCAGTCCCACTGGCACGCCTACTTCTGGCTGTATCTGTTCGCCTTCTCCATCGGTTTTGCCACCACCATCGCCGAGCCGTCGCTGATCGCCGTGGCCATCAAGGCGAACCAGGTCTCCGCCGGCGCCATCGACGCCTGGGGCCTGCGCATCGCCGTGGCCATCGGCGTGGCGGTGGGCATTGCGCTGGGCGCTTACCGCATTGTCAGCGGCACGCCGCTGCACTACTACATCATTACCGGCTATGTGGTGGTGCTGATCCAGACCGCATTTGCCCCGCGCAGCATCGTCGCCCTGGCCTATGATTCAGGTGGCGTCACCACCTCCACGGTCACGGTCCCGCTGGTGGCCGCGCTGGGGCTCGGGCTGTCCAGCAACATCCCCGGGCGCAATCCGATGCTGGACGGCTTCGGGCTGATTGCCTTTGCCAGCCTGTTCCCGATCATGTCCGTCATGGGCTATGCGCAGCTGAGCGCGTTCTACACTCGCCTTGTACAGCGCCGCAAGGCCCAACCAGAGGATCACTGACCATGCACTTCAAGCTCATCATCGCGCTGGTGGAGCGCACCGAGACGGAGGCGGTGCTGGAGGCGGCGCGTGCCGCCGGCGCCACCGGCTCCACGGTCATCAGCCAGGCCCGTGGCGAGGGCGCGGAGAAGCAGAAGACCTTCTTCGGCCTGAACCTGGAGACCCAGCGCGATGTGCTGTTGCTGCTGGTCGAGGAGCATCTGGCCCGCGGCATCCTGGAGACCATCGCCCGGGTGGGGCGCTTCGAGGAACAGGCCGGTTGCGGCATTGCCTTTCAGGTCGACGTGGAGGATGCCGTGGGCATCAGCCACCAGATTCGCGTGTTGTCCGAGAAGGTGCAGGAGGAGATCTGAATCATGGGCGAGCGTCGGCTGATTCGCGTGCGCGATGTCATGAAACGCAGCTTCGATACCGTCGATGGCATGGATACGGTTGCCCGGGCGCTGCAGCAGATGCGTCATGTGGACACCAAGTGCCTGATCGTGCGCAAGCGCCACGACGACGACGAACTGGGCATGGTGCTGATCTCCGACATCGCGCGCCAGGTGCTGGCCAGGGACCGCGCCCCGGACCGGGTGAACATCTACGAGATCATGTCCAAGCCCCTGATCAGCGTGCCGCCGGAGATGGACATCCGCTACTGCGCCCGCCTGTTCGCCCGCCTTGACCTGTCCCGCGCGCCGGTGGTGCAGAATGGCGAGGTCATCGGCATCGTCAGTCTGACGGACCTGGTGATCAAGGGCATGATGCCGGTGGGCTGACGCGCCGTCAGGAGCGGTTTTCATGCAGCAGACGCGCGACGCGATCCCGCCCGAGGGCTGGCTGGCCCGGGCACGAAAGGCCCCGAGCGACAACCAGGACGCGCGCCCGCCGGGCACGCGGGTCGACCTGCTTGTGATCCACAACATCAGCCTGCCGCCGGGCCGGTTCGGCGGCCCCTGGATCGAGCAGCTGTTCAGCAACCGACTGGACCCTGGGGCCCACGCGGCATTCCGCTCGCTGGCCGGGCTGCGCGTCTCGGCGCATCTGCTGATCCGCCGCGACGGCGAGCTGGTGCAGTTCGTCGATCTGCGGCGGCGCGCCTGGCATGCGGGCCAGTCCTGCTTTCAGGGTCGCACCGCCTGCAACGACTCCTCCATTGGCATCGAGCTGGAGGGCGCCGACCGGACCCCCTACACCGATGCCCAGTACCGCTGTCTGGCGGCGGTCACGGCGGAGATCCGGCGGCGCTTTCCTGCCATCACGCCGGAGCGGATCGTCGGTCATAGCGATATCGCGCCCGGGCGCAAGACCGACCCCGGGCCGGCCTTCGACTGGGCGCGCTATCGGGCGCTGTTGCATTCTCCCGGGCGGGCCGGCTGAATCGTCGCCGCCGACCCGCTCGGGTCGCCGTCTCCTTCAGTCCGCCAGCTCCACCGGCGCCGGCTCGATCTGCCAGATCTTCTTCGCATACTCCGCGATGGCGCGGTCCGACGAGAACTTGCCGATGCGGGCGGTGTTGAGGATCGACATGCGCGTCCAGTGATTCGGATCGCGATAGGCCCGGTCCACCTCCTGCTGGCGCTCCTGGTAGGCGTGGAAGTCCGCCAGCACCATGAACGGGTCGCTGTGGATCAGGTTCTCCGTGATCGGTCGGAACAGCTCGGTGTCGCCGTGGGAGAACAGGCCAGACGCGATCAGGTCCACCGCCGAGCGCAGTTGCGCATCGCCGTGGTACAGCTCCCAGGGCCGATAGCCCTCAGCCTGGCGCTGCTGCACCTCTTCGGCGGTCATGCCGAACAGATAGAAGTTGTCGTGGCCCACCTCGTCGCGCAGCTCGATGTTGGCCCCGTCCAAGGTGCCGATGGTGAGCGTGCCATTCATGGCGAACTTCATGTTGCCGGTGCCCGAGGCCTCCTTGCCGGCCAGGGAGATCTGCTCCGAGAGGTCCGCCGCCGGATACAGGCGCTGGCCGTTCTTGACGTTGAAATCCGGCATGAAGGCCACGCGCAGAAAGCCGTTGACCTGCGGGTCACTGTTGATCACCTCGCCGATGGCGTGGATCAGCCTGATGATCAGCTTGGCCATGAAATAGCCTGGCGCCGCCTTGCCGCCAAAGATGAAGGTGCGCGGCGTCAGTTCGGCGTTGGGGTTCTGCTTCAGGTGCTCGTACAGCCAAACGATGTGGAGCAGGTTCAGGTGCTGACGCTTGTATTCGTGGATGCGCTTGGCCTGCACGTCGAACAGGGTCTCCGGGTCCGGGCGGAAGCCGGTGTGCTGGCCCAGCCAGTCGGACAGTGCGCCCTTGGCGGCGGTCTTCACCTCGCGCCAGCGGCCCTGCAGCCCCGCATCATCCGCATGGGCCTCAAGTTCGCGCAGACGCCGCATGTCGCGGATCCAGTCGGCATGGCCGCAGGTGTCGCTGATCAGATCCGCCAGGGGCGGGTTGCTCACCACCATGAAACGCCGGGGCGTGACGCCGTTGGTGACGTTGTGGAAGCGCTCTGGCCAGAGGTCGTGGAAGTCGCGCATGATGGTGGTCTTGAGCAGGCTGGAATGCAGTTCCGCCACGCCGTTGATGGCCCGGCTGCCCACGGCGGCCAGATGCGCCATGCGCACCTTGCGGCCGTCGGACTCGTCGATCAGGGACATGCGCGCGACCCGCTCCTCGTCGTTCAGGAAGTGCACCCGCACCTCATCGAGGAAGCGGCGGTTGATCTCGTAGAGGATCTCCAGATGGCGTGGCAGCAAGCGCTCGAACAGCGCCACCGGCCAGGTCTCCAGCGCCTCCGGCAGCAGGGTGTGGTTGGTGAAGTGACAGCTGTTGCGGGTGATCTCCCAGGCCTGCTCCCAGGACATGAAGTGCTCGTCCACCAGCAGCCGCATGAGTTCCACGATGGCCAGCGCCGGGTGGGTGTCGTTGAGCTGGATGGCGTATTTCTCGTGGAACCTGTCCAGGGTGCCGGCGTTGCGCAACTGCAGCCGGATCATGTCCTGCAGCGAGCAGGAGACGAAGAAGTACTGCTGCTTCAGCCGCAGTTCCTTGCCGGCCACGGGCTCGTCGTTGGGGTACAGCACCTTGGACAGGGTCTCCGCCTCGATCTTGGCGTGCACCGCGCCGTAGTAGTCGCCGACGTTGAAGGCCTGGAAATTGAACGATTCCGGCGCCTCGGATTTCCACAGCCGCAGCAGGTTCCCGTTGGTGACGCCGTAACCCATGATGGGGGTGTCATAGGCCACGCCATTGACCATCAGGTCCGGCAGCCAGCGTCGGCGGATCACGCCATGCTTGTCGGTATAGTGCTCGGCGCGTCCGCCGAAGCCCACCGGGAAGGTCAGCTTTGGGCGGGGGATCTCCCAGGGGTTGCCGTTGCGCAGCCAGGTGTCGCCCTTTTCCACCTGCCAGCCGTCGACGATCACCTGGTCGAAGATGCCGAACTCGTAGCGGATGCCGTAGCCGATGGCCGGGATCTGAAGCGTTGCCAGGGAGTCCATGTAGCAGGCCGCCAGGCGGCCGAGGCCGCCATTGCCCAGGCCCGGCTCTTCCTCGGTCTCGCGGATTTCGGCCAGGTCCGCGCCCAGCTCGCGGGCCACCTCGCCGGCGGTGCGGGTGATGCCCAGATTGAGCATGTTGTTCAGCAGGTGGGGCCCCGGCAGGTACTCCGCGGACAGGTAACAGACGGTGCGCGAGTTGCGCTCCTTGTAGTAGCGGGCGGTTCGGATCCAGCGCTCCAGCAGTCGGTCGCGCACGGTGTAGGCCACGGCGCTGTAGCGGTCGCTGGCGCTGGCCACCTCCGGGAAGCGGCCCATGACATAGAACAGGTTGTCCAGAACGGCGCGCTTCAGCGCCCCCCGGGACAGGCCGGTGCGGGTGGGCTCGTTGGCGTCTTGTTTCGCTGCTTGGCTCATGGGTGCATCTCCGGTGCCTGGTCTCTGGAGCGGATCGGGGTGCGGTTTTCGGCCACGGGTCTGGTTGTCAGCGCGCACTGGCGGCGGGCAGGGCAGGTTGGCGCGGTACCCGCGCCAGGCACCAGCGGGGCACCGCCAGCTGCCAGAACTGCGCCGCGGAGCCGGGCCACTCCGGCAGACTGGGCTGGCCGAGAAAGCGCCAGGCGCGCAACAGGGCCGGCACCGGATCGGCGGGGTCCACCGGTGCGGCGGCCAGGCTCTTGGACAGCTTGCGGCCATGGGCGTCCAGGGCCAGGGGCAGATGGGCGTAGGCCGGGCGGGGCAGACCCAGCAGCTGCTGCAGGTAGACCTGGCGCGGTGTCGACAGCATCAGATCGGCGCCGCGCACCACGTGGCTGATGCGCTGTTCGGCGTCGTCCACCACGACGGCGAGCTGGTAGGCGTGGATGCCGTCCGCCCGACGCAGCACGAAGTCGCCGACATCGGCCGCCAGGCATTGCTGCACGAGGCCGTGGATCTGGTCTTCCAGCGCGATCGGTGTGTCGCTGACCCGCAACCGCTCGGCGCGGGCCTGGCGGTTGCGGGGCAAGCCGTTGCGGCAGGTGCCGGGGTAGATCGGACCCTCGGGGCCGGCGCGGCCGGCGGCGGCGATCTCGCGGCGGGAGCAGCCGCAGGGGTAGGTCAGGCCCTGCCGGCGGAGCTGTTCCAGCGCGGCGGCGTAGCGATCCGTGCGTCGGCTCTGATAGCACACGGACTGGTCCCAGTGGAGGCCGAACCGCTCCAGCGCCCGCAGGATGGCGTCGGCCGTGCCTGGCACCTCGCGCGTGCGGTCCAGGTCGTCCATGCGCACCAGCCAGACGCCGCCGGCGGCACGGGCATCGGCGAAGCTGCCGACGGCGGCGATCAGCGAGCCGAAGTGGAGGGGGCCGGTGGGGGAGGGCGCGAAGCGGCCCCGATAGCATCGGTCGCGGGGCTGAGCGGGCATGCCGGTCAGCGTCGCGTTGCGCGGACGATCCGGGCGAGGGGCGGACTCAGCCCCGCTGCTTTTCGCGGATCTCGTCCAGGGTCTTGCAGTCGATGCACAGGGTGGCCGTGGGGCGGGCCTCCAGACGACGCACACCGATCTCGACCCCGCAGGCCTCGCAGTAGCCGTATTCGTGCTCGTCGATGCGGCCCAGCGCCTCGTCGATCTTCTTGATCAGCTTGCGCTCGCGGTCACGGGTGCGCAGTTCCAGGCTGAACTCGGACTCCTGGGTGGCGCGGTCGTTGGGATCCGGAAAGTTGGTGGCCTCGTCCTGCATGTGATGCACTGTCCGGTCCACCTCCTCCATCAGCGAGCGCTTCCACTCGAGCAGGATGCCGCGAAAGTGCTCCTCCTGCTCCGGGCTCATGTAGTCCTCGTCCTTGCCGGCCTCGTAGGGCTCGAACCCGAACGCCTTGGCGCCTCTATTTTCTGCCTCGGCCATTGTTGTGCTCCCTAGGACAATGGAATCTGTCGTGGCAACTGCCGCCCGCGAGCCCCGTTGGGGCGACACGTCGGCAACGATAAGCCGGCGTTTGTACCAGATGTGTTTCCGCACGGCAATACTCGGTGTCATGCCCGGCGGCGCCGATCCCTGTGGTACCCTGTCGGGTCGATCTGATGCCGAACCCGAAAGAAACGCTGACATATCGCCAACGCGCATCAGGTTCCGGCCACAGCGTGAGCGGGTCGGGGGTCGGCGCTCCGGGAGCTCGACAGCAGAGAGGCTAGCAAATCAGCATTTCCTCGGAGGAGGGATCTATGACGGCGCCGCTGCAGGCCATCATCTTCGATGTCGACGGGACGCTGGCGGATACCGAGCGCGACGGCCATCGCCCCGCGTTCAATGCCGCGTTTGCTGATGTGGGGCTGGACTGGGAGTGGTCCGTGCCGCTCTACGGCGAGCTGCTGCGGGTCACTGGCGGCAAGGAGCGCATCCACGAGTACCTGCGGCGCTTCCGGCCGGATTTCGTGCCGCCGCCGAAATCGGGATCGGAGTCGGCGTCGCCGTCTCTGGACGCGTTCGTCCGCGAGCTGCACCGGCGCAAGACCGAGCACTACGTGGCCATGATGCGCGACGGCGTGATTCCGTTGCGTAGCGGCGTGCTGCGATTGCTGCGCGAGGCACGTGACGCCGGCGTGCGCCTGGCCATCGCCACCACCACCACGCCGGAGAACGTCACCGCGCTGCTGGCGTCCGCCCCGGAGCCGGGGCTTGAGCACTGGTTCGAGGTGATTGCGGCCGGCGACGTGGTGCCAGCCAAGAAGCCGGCACCGGACATCTTTCAACTGGCCCTGGCGCAACTGGACCTGCCGCCGGCGGCCTGTGCGGCGGTGGAGGACTCCGACAACGGCGTCCGCTCGGCCCTTGGGGCCGATCTGCGGGCGTTGCTGGTCACGGTGAGTTCTTACACCGAGCAGCAGGACTTCACCGGGGCGGCGCTGGTGGTGGATCGGCTCGGCGAGCCGGACGCGCCCAGCACGGCGTTGGCGGGGACTCTGCAAGGCTTTCCTCATATCAGCCTCGATGCCCTGCGCGCGATGCACCGGCGCGCGTATTCCATGCCTTGAGCTGGCCCTCTGATGAATGATCCGGTGTGCCAGTCGGTGACCAATGCGATGACCAGTGCTGTGCCCAATCCCGTGAACAATACCGTGAACAGCCCGATGCCCAACCCGGGGCTGTGGTGACCATGGCCGGTCCCGCCGTCGTCCCGTCACGCCGAGCCGCCGCGGTGGCGCCCTTCCATGTCATGCGCATCCTCGAGCGCGCCCGGGCGCTGGAGGCGGACGGCCGCGACCTGATCCACCTGGAGGTGGGCGAGCCGGACTTTCCGACCCCGGAGCCGGTGATCGCCGAGGCGCGCGCGGCGCTGGCATCGGCGCCTCTGGGCTATACCCCGGCCGCGGGGCTGCCGCGATTGCGCCAGGCCATCGCGGACCATTATCGGCGCCGCTACGGTGTCGCGGTGGATCCGGCCCGGATCATCGTCACCCCCGGCGGCTCGGGGGCGCTGCAACTGGCCCTGGCAGCGGTGGTGGACGTGGGCGACTCGGTGCTGCTGACCGAGCCCGGCTATCCCTGCAACCGGCACATCGTGTCGTTGATCGGTGGTCGTCCCCGGGTGGTGCCGGTGGGCCCGGAGACTGGCTATCGGCTCAGCGCGGCGGATGCGCGTGCTGTCTGGCAGGCGGATGTGCGTGCGCTGCTGCTGGCCAGCCCGTCCAATCCCACCGGCGCGGTGATGTCGGCCGCGGCCATCGCCGAGCTGCAGGCGCTGGCGGGCGAGCGCGGCGCGGCGCTGATCGTGGACGAGATCTATCAGGGGCTGACCTATGGGGTCGAGGACCACACCGCGCTCAGCGCCGGCGGCGACAATGTCTTCGTCGTGAACAGTTTCTCCAAGTATTTCGGCATGACTGGCTGGCGTCTGGGCTGGCTGGTGGTGCCGCCGGCGTTCGCCGAGACGGTGTCGCGGCTGGCGCAGAATCTGTACCTGGCGGCGCCGACGGTGTCCCAGCATGCGGCCCTGGCGGCGCTGCGGCCGCAGACGCTGTCGCTGCTGGATCAGCGGCGCGACGCCTTTCGCCTGCGGCGCGATGTGCTGCTCGATCTGCTGTCGGACCTGGGGTTCGGCATTCCGGCCACGCCGGAAGGTGCCTTCTATATCTATGCGCGCATCCCGGCGCATTGCGCCGATGCGGCGACGCTGGCGGAGACGCTGCTGGAGACGGCCAATGTGGCGGTGACGCCGGGGCTGGACTTCGGCGGCGACGACAGCGGGCGGATGCTGCGTTTTGCCTACACGGTGGGCCCGGCCCGCCTGCGCGAGGCGGCGGCGCGCATCGCGACGGTCGCGGCCTTGCCGTGTTGATCACCTTTCCTTGCTCCTAAGGGTATACAGGAAGCCTCCAGCATGTCTTCTGTGGTCGAGTTGTCGGTGGTGGTGCCGACCTTCAATGAGCAGCCCAATGTGCAGGCCCTGGTCGCGCGGCTGGAGCAGTGTCTGCGGGGCGTGCGCTGGGAGGTGATCTTCGTCGATGACGATTCGCCGGATGGCACGGCGGCGGCGGTGCGCACGCTGGCGCAGGCGGATGCCCGGGTGCGGCTGGTGCATCGGATCCACCGGCGTGGGCTGTCGTCGGCCTGCATCGAGGGCATGCTGGCCTCGACGGCGCCTTTTGTGGCGGTGATGGATGCAGACCTGCAGCATGACGAGCGGCTGTTGCCGCAGATGTTGTCGACCTTGCGGGCCGAGGATCTGGAGATCGTGGTGGGCAGTCGGCACGTGGAGGGCGGCAGCATCGGCGACTGGGGCTCGGAGCGGGAGCTGGCCAGCCGGTTTGCGACGCGTCTGTCCGGACTGGTGCTGAAGGCGGATCTGAAGGATCCGATGAGCGGGTTTTTCTTGTTGCGGCGGGCGCTGATCGATGAGGTGGTGCATGATCTGTCGGCCATCGGCTTCAAGATCCTGCTGGATATCTTTGTGACGGCGGGGCGGCCATTGCGTTTTCGTGAGTTGCCGTATGAGTTTCGCCTGCGTCATGCGGGTGACAGCAAGCTGGACAATGTGGTGGCCTGGCAGTACATCGCGATGTTGCTGGACAAGTCTGTCGGGCGTTATGTGCCGGTGCGGTTCATTGCCTTTGCGTCCATCGGCGGGCTGGGTGTCTTTGTGCACATGGCGGTGTTGTGGCTGGTGTTCCGGGGGCTGGAGGAGACCTTCATTGTCGGCCAGACGGTGGCGACGCTGGTGGCGATGACGTTCAATTTCTTCCTGAACAATTGGTTTACGTATCGTGATCGGCGGTTGCGGGGTTGGGGCCTGTTGCGGGGCTGGGTGTCCTTTACGCTGGCCTGTTCGCTGGGGGCGGTGGCGAATGTCGGCATTGCGACCTATCTGTTCAATGTGTCGCCGACCGGCGGTCCCTGGTGGGTGCTGTCGGCCACGGCGGGGATCATCGTCGGCGCGGTCTGGAATTATGCGGTCACCTCGGTCTACACCTGGAATCAGCCCAAGGCGGTGACCGCAGGGCGGTAGGTGTGCCGGCCGGGAAGCCGGAATCCATGCCAGGGAGGGCGACATCGTCCAGTCCGGCTGGCGGCTGGCGGCTGGCGGCTGAAGGCTGTCTTTTTGCCGCCGACCCCTCTTTACCCAACCATCGCTTCCAACTCGCGGAGATGCTGCCGCAGTGTGTCCATGTGGACGTCGGGCGCGGCGACTTCCAGGGTTCGGGCGGCGGCTTCGAGTTCGCGCTGGTCGAAGAAGCCGCAGCAGCCCTTGAGCTGATGGGCCAGGTCGCGGATGGCGGGCCGGTCGGCGCGGTCGACGGCATCGGTCAGGCGTTGCAGCAGGTTCTGGAGTTCCTGTTGCAGGGCTTGCTGCAGATCGATGGTGCGGGCGGTGGGTGTTGTCGGACCGGGGTTTCCGGCCGTTGGCGGCGGGCTCGTGGCTGACTTGGCGGACGCAGTGGATGCCGTGGTCGTGGCGGATGCGGCAGATGCAACAGACGCAGCGGTTACGGCGGATGTGGCGGCTTTTGCAGCGGATGCGGCCGAGGCGGCGGCGGAGTCGCGCGCGGGCATGTCTGCCAGCGTCTGGTCCAGGATGGTCTCGCTGATGGGTTTGAGGATCAGGCCGTCGAAGGGCCAGTCTTCGGCGCTGTGCCGGTCCCGGGCGAAGACGTCGGCGGTGAGTGCGACGATGGGCGGGCAGGTGGTGCCTTGTTCGCTATGTTGCCGGCGGATGCGCCGGGCGGTTTCGATGCCGTCCAGGTCGGGCATGTGGATGTCCATCAGGATCAGGTCGAAGGTGTCTTGCCGGGCGGCGTCAATGGCGTCGAGGCCGTTGGTGACTTCCTGCATCCTGATGGAGCGCATGCCGAGCAGGCGTTGCAGCAGCAGTCGGTTGAAGGCGTTGTCTTCGGCCACCAGGACTCGCTGGCCCTGGTGGCGGGGCTGGGCGGTGTCGGGTTGCGCTGGCGATGCACTGGCGGCTGTCGGCGCAAGCAGGTGGCACAGTTTGCGATGCAGGCGTGCGAGTCGGATGGGCTTGCTGGCCCAGGCGACGTCTGGGTGCATGAAATTGGGTGCGGGCAGGTCGCCGGGGCCGGACCCGGCCAGCACCAGCAGGGGTCCGTCGAAGCCTTGGTGAATCCCGGCCAGCAGGGATTGCACGCTATCTGTGTTGGTCTGGTCGGCATCGAGTCCGAGCACCACCAGGTCGAAGCCATTGCCGGCGGCTGCGGCTCGGCTCAACAGGTTGGGCAGAGTGTCGGGGTCGGTGGCCTGTTCTACCTGCATGGACCAGCCCAGCAGGGCGTTGAGCACAGCCTTGCGTTGTAGCGGCCGGCGCTCGCAGAGCAGAACCTTGCGTCCGGCCAGGGGGGCGGCGGGCAGCGGCGCCGGTTGCTGGGCTGGTCGCAAGACCGTCGGCAGGTCAGGGCTCGGGTTGGGCGCCAGCTCTGCGGTGGGGCAGGGGATGCTGATCTGGAACCGGCTGCCCTGGCCGGGTCGGCTGTGCAGTTGGATGCGGCCGCCCATGAGCCGGACCAGGCGCTGGCAGATGACCAGGCCGAGTCCGGTGCCGCCGTAGCGGCGGGTGATGGAGCTGTCGGCCTGCACGAAGGGCTGGAACAGGCGTTCGCGCGCCTCGTCGCTGAGGCCGATGCCGGTGTCTTCCACCAGCAGCCGGAGTTGTCCGGCATTGGGGCCGTGGTGGTCGTAGCAGGCCTCCAGCAGCACGTGGCCCTGGCTGGTGAACTTGACCGCGTTGTCGAGCAGGTTTACCAGGATCTGCGACAGGCGGTGGCGGTCGCCCTGCAGGCCTCGGGGCATGTCCGACTGGATCACCAGGGCCAGTTCGAGCCCGCGGTCACGGGCGGCGGGGCCGATCATGGCGATGACGTCTTCCAGGCAGCTGCGCGGGTCGAACGGCTGGGTTTCCAGTTCCAGGTTGCCCGATTCCAGCTTGGTGAAGTTGAGCACGCCGTCGATCACGCACAGCAGCTGGTTCGCGGCCTGGTCGATGGTGCGGCTGTATTCCTCGCTGGAATCGTCGTTGGGGCTGTCGTGCAGCAGGCGGCTGAAGCCGATCACGGCGTTCAGCGGCGTGCGGATCTCATGGCTCATGCGCGCCAGGAAGTCGTATTTCTCCCGCCCGGCGCGGTCTGCCGCTTCGCGTGCGACCACCAGTTCGGCGTTCTTGGCCTTGAGCGATGCCACGGTGTGGCGCAGTTCTTCCGTGGCTGCATCCACCTGCTTGCGTAGCCGGGTCTGGGACTGCTCCAGGGCCCAGGCCATGCGGTTGAAGTCCCGCGCCAGTTCGCCGATCTCGTCCGGGGCACCGGGGCGGATGCGCACGCCTTGCTCGCCGCGGCGGTAGCGGCGCATGGCGTCGCTCAGGGCCAGCAACGGGCGGCTGATGCCGCCACCGATGTGCAGGGCGGCGAACAGGCTGGTGAGGATGCCGCCGAAAACGATGAGCAGGCTGGTCGACAGGATCTGGCGCTGGCGTTGCAGGATGTTGGCGCCGGAGAGGCGGATCTCGACCCAGCCCAGGGGTGTGAGTGGGCCCTGGGCGGCGGGATCGAAGTCGCTGACCTGAACGCCGACGCTGCCGACGGCGGCCGAGAAGATCTCGTCGTACCTGTCGGAATGGTCTGCGTGCCCCGGCGGACCGCACTGCGTCAGGGCTGTCTTGCGGTCGGCATCGTGGATCGCGGCCGAGAATACGTCCGGTTGCTGCAGCGTCGATGCGCACAGCGCCTCCAGGTGTGCCAGGTCACGGGTCAGCAGCGGGAGTTCGGCCGCCATGGCGAGGTTGTTGGCCATGATCTGGCCCCGCTCGTGCAGCGCCTGGTGCAGGTCGATGAACCTGGAATGGATCATGTAGCCACCGGTGGACAAGGCGATGACCAGCACCGGAACCACCGCCAGCGCGATCATGCGGGTGCGCAGGCTGAAGATGTGTGGGCGACGGCGGCTGTTCATCGCGGGGCCTGCCTCATCGGTCGCCGGCTGGCTGCATCAGTTGCCGCGCGAGCTGGGCCTCTGAGGGCGGGTCGAGCCCCAGCACGGCGGCCACGTCACGGTTGATCGCCACCTCGAATGCCCGCGGATAACTTGGCGCGGGCAGGCGGCGCGGGTCGCGCAGGAAGGCGGCCGCGGCCTGTGCGGTCTGCCGGCCGATCTGCTCCGGCGTGCTGAATACCGCGGCGACGGCGCCAGCATCGACATAGGCGCGGGAGAAGCCCACCACCGGCCGCTGCTGCTGATAGGCCAGATGCAGCAGCCATTTGGCGCTGGTGGGCGTCAGCACGGCGGGATCATAGGCGGCCAGGATCAGGTCGTTGTCGGCCACCAGTTGCTGGATGGCCCGGGCCGCGCTGCGTTCGTCCGCCGCCGGTGCCAGGTCGACCGCGAAGTCCGCGCTGCGGCCGCTGCGTTCGATACCGGCACGCTCCCGCTGCATCTGCGGCCCTGCCAGAAGGCCGGCCTTGCGGGCCCCGGGCGACAGGGCGCGCGCGAGCCGGAACTGCCGGTCGATGGGCTGATCCAGATAGACCGCAGAGACGTCCGCCGCGGAGCCGTTGCCGGTGAGGGCCTGGAACGCCTCCCGGGGCACCAGCGCGCACAGCAGCGGGCGCCGGGTGCCTTTGTCATGGGCCTGCTTGCAGGCGTTCAGCCCGACGGCCACCGTCAGCCGGGCGGCACCCGGCGCCACGCCGTCGGCGACCAGGCTGCGCCGCAGTTCCAGGCCCACCGCAGCAGTGTCCGCTGCCAGGTATTGCTGCAGGCTGTCGGCAACCTGCCGGTACAGACGCTCGGGGCCGCTGAGCAGGATGTCCACCGCCGCATCGGTGGCCAGCGCCAGCGCGGCGTTGGCCCACAAGACGATGCCGAGCCCCAGGCTCAGCCTGATATGGCGGACCTTTGTCATTCGGGCTAGCGGAATTGCAACGAGGCGCGCAGATAGACCCGGGGCTCGAAACGGTTGTCCAGAAAGAACTCGTCGTAACCGCCGCCGAGGCCATGCACCAGCAATTCCACCAGGCCGGCCCGCGTGTTGCCGCCGAAGCGCTTGGCAAGCCGCAGGTCGATGCGCAGGTGGTCCTTGAGGGGTTCGTGCGGGGATCTGTCATAGATGGACCAGATCAGGTCGTCCATGTAATAGGCAGCGACGCTGCCCTCGAACCCCTGGCCGAAGGTCTGGCTCAGCAGCAGCGAGCCGGAATGGCGCGGGATGGTGTCCACGGGACTAACGGCGCTGAGGGAATCGGGCATGTCCGGGGAGCGGTTGCGGGCGTCGGCGTAGGCGTAGGTCAGCCGTGCCAGGGTCCCGGCCCGCGGGCGCAGCGTGGCGCTGGCCTCCAGCCCGGTGACGCGATAGTCCATGGCATTCTGTATACGCAGGCAGGGTATCTCGTCAACGAACGGCTGCTCGGGGCAGTTGCGGTCGAAGGTGGTGTCGACGGCATCCTCGATCCGTTCGTGGTAGAGGCGGGTGTCCAGGCTCAGGGCCCCGCGCCAGAACTCCGCCAGATAGCCCAGCTCGACCTGGTCCCGGGTTTCCAGCGCCAGGTCGCCATCGGAGCGGGTCTTCTGGAACAGGACGGTGCCATCGTCCGTGGCCAGGACCTCGTTCCAGTGCTCTTCCAGCAGCGACGGGAACTTGTGCGCCCGGGTCAGCGCGATGCGCGCTGTCTGGTTTGGGGCGAGGCGGACATTGACACCGATGCGCGGCGAGAACGCCTGCCCCTCGGTGACGGTGTTCGACTCCAGTGCGGCGCCGATGTTGGCCACGATGCGGAGCGCCGGTCGCCATTCCAGGTTACCGGACAGCCGTGCCCGTTCGGCGCTGACCCAGTCGTCGGAGCCCAGGTGGTCGTGACGCAGCCGGTCCCAGCGGTAGCTGCCACCCCAGGCCAGGCGGGCGGTGTCGAACAGCCGCAGAGATTGCTGGAACTCCACTTCATAGCGTTCGCTGGCACTGTTGTAGGAGTTGTAGCGCAACGCCTGGTCCAGCGGACCCAGGTACTCGGTGATGGCCGGGGGGAGGCCGAGGTCTTCGGCCAATTCGCCCAGGGTGATATGGGTATCTTCGTGACTGTCGTAGGCGTCCCGGGTGAACTGCAGGTAGAAGGAGCGGTCACTGCCGTCGGCATGGGTCCAGCGCAGGAACTGGAAATCACTCTGCAGGGTACGATCGTCACGCGGATAATCCGGCAGTTGCAGGTCCGAGCCCAGGTCGCTGGCGGTGTAGCTGAGGTGGATGTCGAGCTCGTCCTGCGGCGTCAGATCGACGATACCGCGGAACGACGGATTGAACAGGCGCGTGTGGTCGTGCACGTCCGCAAAGCCGTCGTCCTGCCGGTGCTCCAGCGTCAGCCGGTAGTCCATATTGCCTAGCCGGCCGGCGTAGCGCACCAGGCCTTGCGCCCAGTCGCGGCTGCCGCCGGAGGCCTGCAGGAACAGCCCCTGATCCTGAAACGGCTGGCGGGTGATGATGTTCACAGTGCCGCTGATGGCATTGTCGCCGTAGGTGGGTATGTTCGCCCCGCGCACCACCTCGATGCGCTCCACGTCCGCCAGTGCGATGCCGAGGTTGGCCCAGTCCAGGCCGGAAAAGGTGGAGTAGTAGCGGGACTGGCCGTCGATCAGGACCTGCAGCCGCGAGAACCAGGGCGGACTGGCGCCGTGGGCGGTGGCGGTGAACAGGTTGCCGGACACATGGGCAACCTGGAACCCGGGTACCAGCCGCAGCAGGTCCACCAGGTGGATGGCGCCGGACTGCTGGATCAGCTCCCGGTCGATCACGGTGACGGCGGTGGGTGTGTCGGTGACGCGCTGGGCCAGGCGGGTGGCCGAGACCACCACCGGGATGTCCGCCAGGTAGTCCAGTTCGGTGCCCGCCGGTGGCGGCCGGTCCTCGGCCCGGGCGGGAGCGGATGTCAGGAGCGCCGGTGCCGTTATCAGGGCCAGAGTCAGTATTGGTATCAGCGTCAGGGCCGATGTTGCCGCGGCCCTTGGTGACGGCACCGGTTGCCTCGTCGCCGCGGGCGAGATCAACGCAGGGGTGTTCATGTGGTACGGTCAGGTTCGCTCGTCGGTGTCAGTAGGGGTCGAGGCCGAAGCCCCGTTCCCGGGCCAGGGTCACCGCCTCGGTCCGGTTGCCGACGCCCAGTTGCCGCAGGATGTTGGTCACATGCACCTTCACGGTGTTTTCCGCCAGGTGCAGTTCCGTGGCGATCTGCTTGTTGGAGTAGCCGCGCCCGATCATCCGCAGGATCTGCTGCTGCCTGCTGGTCAGGGCCGCGGGGTCGGCGGTGGGCGTCGTGGCGTTGCCGCTGGCGCCCGGCTGCTTTCCCGCCTGCACCAGTGCCGGCGGCGCATAAGTGCCGCCTGCCAGCACCAGCTGCAGCGCCGATAGCAGGAGCTCCCGCGGGGTGGACTTTGGGATGTAGCCGGCGGCGCCGCAGTCCAGCGCGCTGCGCATGTCCGCCACCAGTTCGCTGGCGGAGAGCACGACGACCGGCGCCGGACTCCGTTCGCAGACCTGGCTCAGTAACTCGAAGCCGTTGGCCCCGGGCATGAACAGATCCAGCAGGATCAGGTCCGCATCCGGCACGGCGGCGAGCTGTTCCAGCACCTGTGTCGCGTCCGCGGCCTCATGGGCCTGCAATTGCGGGTCCATCTGCGTCAGGGCATCGATCAGCCCCAGACGCAAAAGCGCGTGATCGTCTGCCACGATGACTTGCAAGAAAAGATCTCCCGACGCGATGGCGCGCCGTCTCTGCGTCCGGTATCGCCACAGGACCCAGGCCGCCCCGTGCAGGTCTGCAGCGGCGCTGGAGGGCTGGTTGCCGGATTGTTCCTGGTTCGGGAGCGCCCAGGGAGACGCTGCTGAGTCTGGCTTCCGCGCTTGCTTTTCGTGTTCTAGCGGCGACCGTGCACGCTCCACCGCCTAGTGTAACCCAAACCGGCTAACCCAAACGAAATAGTTCGTCTAATCGGGTACTAGCCGGTTTGTGTGATGGTCGGGCGGCGGCGGACATTACATGATAGCGGCTAGCGCCGGGTCTCCGCAGCGGAATCCCCGGCAGTACGCGTCTTCGAACCTCGGCGTCGATCATCGCGGCTGTCAGGGCCTGCTGCTGGCCGAAGGCAGCGGCGATGATCCGCGGCCAGTATGAGGCTCGGGAGGACGTGGCGTAGGGCCGTTACGGCCATCCATCAGGAGGCATGCATGGATCTTAGAGACATTCTGCTCGACAGCACGGTCATTATCGGTGCAGAGCTGGCGGACCCGCCGGACAGCGACGACTGCCACACCGTTCTGGCCCTGGCGCAGCGCGGGGAACTACGCGGCCACATCGGCGGCAGCGCGTTGCAGCGGGCGATCGAGGAGCTGGCCCTGAATTGCGGCGAGGCCCTGGCCCAGCAGCGGCTGGCGGCACTGCGCGGCTATCTGCGGGTGGTGCCGACCACCGACGGCATGCTGGACGAGGCGCTGCAGACGCTGTGCGCGCGCAGCAACGGCAACGCCGCCGCCGGCGACTTTCTGCGTCTGGACGATGCGATCACCATCCAGACCGCCGTCGAGCACCAGCTGCCGGTGATCGTGTCGCTGAATGCGCCGGACCTGATCACCAGCAATGTGCGCGGCCTGACGCCGCGGGAACTGCTTGGGGCTTAGGGAGGCGCTGAACAAATCAGCGTTTCCCTCGCCGGATCGGGTCCGGCGGCTACAGCAGCACCCGCTCGATGCCGCCGTTGCGCACCCGTTCCATGAAGCGCTGCTGCCAGTCCTCGCCCAGCAGTCGGCGCGCCAGTTCGACGACGATGTAGTCGGTCTTGAGGCCGGTGTCGTCGGCATACTTGGCCAGACCCTGCTGGCAGGCAGGGCAACTGGTCAGCAGCTTCACCTCGCCGTGCTCGACACGCGCCTTGCCGGTCAGGGCCTGGATGCCCTTCTCCAGTTCCTCCTGCTTGCGGAAGCGCACCTGGTTGGCGATGTCCGGGCGCGCGGTGCCGAGAGTGCCGGCCTCGCCGCAGCAGCGATCGGACAACGGCACCGTGACCCCCATCAGCTTCGAGGCCACCGCGGTCGGCTGGTAGGTCTTCATTGGCGTGTGGCAGGGGTCGTGGTAGAGGTACCGGACGCCGCTGACCGTCTCCAGGCCGACGCCCTTCTCCATCAGGTATTCGTGGATGTCCAGCAGCCGGCAGCCGGGGAAGATGCGCTGGAACTCGTACTTCAGCAGCTGATCCATGCAGGTGCCGCAGGAGACGATGACGGTTCGGATGTCCAGGTAGTTCAGGGTATTGGCCACGCGATGGAAGAGCACCCGGTTTTCCATCGTGATGCGCTGCCCGCGTGCCTCCAGCCCGGCGGCGCGCTGCGGATAGCCGCAGCAGAGATAGCCGGGCGGCAGCACGGTCTGCACGCCCTGGTCGAACAGCAGGGCCAGCGTGGCCAGACCGACGTCGGAGAACAGCCGCTCGGAGCCGCAGCCCGGGAAGTAGAAGACCGCCTCGGTGTCGTCACCGATCTTGGCCGGGTCGCGCAGGATGGGCACCTGGGTCTTGTCCTCCAGGTCGAGTTCCTGGCGGAAGGTGCGTTTGGGAAGCTCCACCCGAACCGGCCGGCTGACCAGGTTCACCGCCTGGCCGATTGGATTGGGCTTGCCGGTGCTGGTCCCCGGGTGCTTGGTTGGCCCCTCGGTCAGGTGCAGCCCCTTGGCGACGGCATGGGCCGCATTGAGCCCGGCGAAGCCCAGCCCGGCGATGCCCTTGCGCAGCAGATGGATGGCCTGGGGGCTCTGGCTGTTGAGGAACTGCATGGCGGCCATGGCGCCCGGGCTGCTGCGTTTCTTGCCGCGGTCCACCAGGATACGGCGCATGCGCATGGTCACGTCGCCAAAGTCGATGTCCACCGGGCAGGGCGTCAGGCACTTGTGGCAGATGGTGCAATGGTCTGCCACGTCGTTCATCTCGTCGAAGTGGCGCTCGGACAGGCCGCGGCGGGTCTGCTCCTCGTACAGGAAGGCCTCGATGATGAGTCCGGTACCGAGGATCTTGTTGCGCGGCGAGTAGAGCAGGTTGGCCCGGGGCACATGGGTCATGCACTTGGGCTTGCACTTGCCGCAGCGCAGGCAGTGCTTGACATCATCATTGAGCGCGCCGAGCTCGGTCTCCTCGAGGATGATGGCCTCCTGCTCCACCAGGCGCAGCGACGGCGTGTAGGCGCCCTCCAGGCCGGAGCTGGCCGCGAGCTTGCCGGGGTTGAAACGGTTGTGCGGGTCCACGCGGCGCTTGTAGTCGGCGAAGGCCGCGAGCTTGTCCGGCTCCAGATAGCGCACCTTGGTCAGGCCGATGCCATGCTCGCCAGAGATGACGCCGCCCAGGCCGGTGGCCAGCGCCATGATGCGGTCCACCAGGCGATCGGCCTCGTGCAGCATGGCATAGTTGTCCGAGTGCACGGGGATGTTAGTGTGCACGTTGCCGTCGCCGGCGTGCATGTGCAGTGCCACGAACAGCCGCGAGTCGCGGGTCTGGCGGTGGATCTCGGCGAGTCGCTCGCGCACGGCGCTCAGGTCCTGGCCGGCGAACAGCTCGCACAGCCGGCCACCGACCTCCCGGGTGTAGCGCTGGCGCAGGTCGCGGCGCAGCATCAGGTCGAGCAGACTGTCACCGCCGTGCACGAGCTCGCGCTCCGGCTCGCGCAGCAGCTCCAGGTGTTCGATGGCGGGGGCGTCCAGCCGCTGCAGGATCTGCTGCCAGCGTGCGCGGGCCTGCTCCACCAGCGCGCGCGCGGCCTCGCGCTTGGTGCTCAGGATGGCGGCGGCCTCCTCCGAGGTGCTGTATTGCCCCGCCGGTCGCGCCTCGACCATGGGGCCGGCCAGATAGTCCAGCACCGCGGCCATGATGGCGTCCTTGTTCTTGATGGACTGCTCGATGTTGAGCCGCTCGATGCCGCGGCTATAGGCGCTGAGCTGGTCCAGCGGGATGACCACGTCCTCGTTGATCTTGAAGGCGTTGGTGTGTCGCGAGATGGCCGCCGTGCGGGCGCGGTCGAGCCAGAAGCGCTTGCGCGCCTCGGGGCTGGTGGCGATGAAGCCCTCGCCGTCGCGGGCGTTGGCCAACCGGATGACCTCATCGGCGATGCCGGCCAGGGCCTCGGCGTCGTCCGAGACCAGGTCGGCGATCAGCACCATCTTGGGCAACTCGGGCCGGTTGGCCTTGGTGGCGTAGTTGACGGCGCGCACATAGCGCTCGTCCAGGTGCTCCAGTCCGGCGATCTGCACGTCCGGGCTGGCGTCGACGAAATCCTTGACCTCGACGATGGCCGGCACGGCCTGGTCCAGATCGGTGCCGAAGAACTCCAGGCAGACGGTGCGCACATGCTCCGGCATCCGGTGCAGCACGAACCGGGCCGAGGTGATGATGCCGTCGCAGCCCTCTTTCTGCACCCCGGGCAGGCCGGACAGGAACTTGTCGGTGACGTCCTTGCCCAGGCCCAGCTTGCGGAAGGCGCTGCCGGGCATCTCCAGCAGTTCCGGCTCGCCTTTCGGCGTGACGCCGTCGGCGGCGAAGCGGCTGATGCGAAAGCGCACCTGCTCGGCATCGTGGATCTTGCCCAGGTTGTGCCCCAGGCGCTCCACCTCGAGCCAGTCTGCGTCCGGCGTGACCATGCGCCAGGAGGCCAGATTGTCCAGTGCCGTGCCCCAGAGCACGGCCTTCTTGCCGCCGGCGTTCATGGCCACGTTGCCGCCGATGCAGGAGGCGTCCTGGGAGGTGGGATCGACGGCAAAGGCCAGGCCGTTGGCATCGGCCAGGTCCGAGACCCGGCGCGTGACCACGCCGGCGCCGCAGCGTACCGTCGGCACGGCGCCTTCGACGCCCGGCAGGGTGATGCGCTCGACGCCGGAGAGGTCTTCGAGCTTCTCTGTGTTGATCACCGCTGTGCGCGCGTCCAGGGGCACCGCCGAGCCGGTGTAGCCGGTG
Organism: Thiohalocapsa marina; assembly: GCF_008632335.1. Classification (GTDB taxonomy): domain Bacteria; phylum Pseudomonadota; class Gammaproteobacteria; order Chromatiales; family Chromatiaceae; genus Thiohalocapsa; species Thiohalocapsa marina. Next base: position 11,317 of record NZ_VWXX01000009.1, on the reverse strand, counting down.
CCGCCGCCGCGGGGGATCAGCGGCAGGCCGCAGTCGATGCAGGCGGCGACGATGGGGCCGACCTCGGCCTCGCTGTCCGGCGAGATGACGACGAAGGGCATCTCCACGCGCCAGTCGGTGGCGTCGGTGGCATGGGAGACGCGGGCCAGGCCGCCGAAGTCGATGTTGTCCTTGCGCGTGATGCCGGCCAGGCGCTTGCGCACCCGTGCGCGCAGGGCCTTGTCCTGATCGAACTGCTCGGCGAAGCGCTGCACCGCGGTGCGGGCCGCGGCCAGCAGCCGCGCGGCCTGGGCATTGTCGTTCAGGCGCTGTTCGAACTGGTCCAGCCGGTGTTGCAGCGCCTCGATGAGCAGCCGGCGCCGCCTTGGGTCTTCCAGCAGGTCGTCCTGCAGGTAGGGGTTGCGCGTGACCACCCACATGTCGCCCAGCACCTCGAACAGCATGCGCGCCGAGCGCCCGGTGCGTCGCGTGCCGCGCAGCGCCTCGATGAGCCGCCAGTTGTCCTCGCCGAGAAAGCGGATGACGATCTCGCGGTCGGAGAAGGAGGTGTAGTTGTACGGGATCTCGCGGATGCGCTCTGCGGCGGGCCGGGGCGCTGGCTGGGGGACGGAAGCAGGGTCAGACATGGGGGCAGGCATGGCGAAGACGGGGTTTGCTGCGGTGCATCAATTGTAGCGCAGACCGGCGCTGGTCCGGGCCAGTTTGTCGGGGCCAGTTTGTCCGACTCAGAGTCGGCCGCGTTGCAGCCGCAGGCTGTTGCCGAGGACGAACAGGCTGGACAGGCTCATGGCGCCGGCGGCGAGCATGGGGTTGAGCAGCCAGCCGAACAGCGGATAGAAGGCGCCGGCGGCCAGCGGGATCAGCGCCAGGTTGTAGGCATAGGCCCAGAAGAAGTTTGTGCGAATGGTGCGCAGGGTGCGGCGGGACAGCCGGATGGCGTCGGCTACGCCGCGCAGGTCGCCGGACATCAGGATCACCTCGCCAGCCTCGATGGCGATGTCGGTGCCGCTGCCGACGGCGATGCCGACATCGGCCCGGGCCAGCGCGGGGGCGTCGTTGATGCCGTCGCCGACGAAGGCGAGCCGTCGGTCTTCTTCCTGCAGTTGCCGGACCACCGCCGCCTTGTCCGCGGGCAGCACCTCGGCGATGACCTGGTCGATGCCGGTCTGCCGCGCCACGGCCTCGGCGGTGGCGCGGCCGTCGCCGGTGACCATCACGGTGCGCAGGCCCAGGCCGCGCAGGCGCTCGATGGCGGCCGGGCTGCTGGCGCGGATGGGATCGGCCACCGCCAGCACGGCGACCAGGCGGTCATCCAGCGCCAGATAGAGCGGCGCCCGGGCCGCGGCAGCGAGCCCTCGGGCGGCGTCGCCGGCGGCCTGCAAGGATACCCCCAGTTGCTGCATCAGGCGCACGTTGCCGATGGCCAGGCGTTGCCCCGTGGACTGGTCCATGGCCTGCATCCCCAGCCCGGGCAGGGCCTGCACCGCCTGCACCTCGGGCAGGGTCAGACCCTGGGTCTGCGCCGCCTGCACGATGGCCGCGGCGATGGGATGCTCGCTGTGTTGTTCGACGGCGGCGGCCAGCCGCAGGGCCTCCGCGTCCGGCCGGTCGAAGGCGATCAGGTCCGTCAGTGCCGGCCGACCCTCGGTGAGGGTTCCGGTCTTGTCCAGCAACACGGTGTCGACCCCGGCCAGGGTCTCCAGTGCCGCGCCGCGCCGGAACAGCACCCCCAGCGACGCGCCGCGCCCGGTGCCCACCATGATGGCCGTGGGCGCCGCCAGCCCCATGGCGCAGGGGCAGGCGATGAGCAGCACGCTGACGCCGGCGACGAAGGCGTAGCTGAGCGACGGCGTGGGGCCGAGCCAGAGCCAGAAGCCAAAGGTGAGCGCCGCGATGGCCAGCACCAGCGGCACGAAGACCGCCGCGATGCGGTCCGCCAGCTGCTGGATCGGCGGCTTGCCGGCCTGGGCGTCCTCCACCAGACGGATGATCTGCGCCAGCACCGTCTCAGCGCCGACACGCGTGGTCCGGTAGCGAAAGGCACCGGTCTGGTTGACCGTGCCGCCCACCACCGCGTCGTCGGGTCCCTTGCGTACCGGCACCGGCTCGCCGGTAAGCATGGACTCGTCCACATGGCTGGTGCCCTGGAGCAGAATGCCGTCTGCGGGAATGCGTTCTCCCGGACGTACGGCGATGACATCGCCGGCGACCAGTTGCTCCACCGGCAGTTCCAGCTCGCCCTGGTCGGACACCACCCGGGCGGTCTTGGGTTGCAGATGGATCAGCCGGCGAATGGCGGCGGAGGTGCGCCCCTTGGCCAGGGCCTCAAGAAAACGCCCGAGCAGGATCAGTGTGACGATGACCGCCGCCGCCTCGAAATACAGGTTGGCGGTACCCGGCGGAAACAGCGACGGGATGGTCAGGGCCAGGCTGGAGTAGAGAAAGGCCGCCGAGCTGCCAAGCATGACCAGGCTGTTCATGCCCGGCGCCAGATGGCGCAGTTCGCGCCAGCCGCTGGTGAGGAAGCGCTGCCCGGCCCACAGCAGCACGGGAGCGGCCAGGGCCAGCTCGGCCCAATGCCAGATGGCCGCCGGGGCCAGCCGGTGCAGGCCCTCGCCGATGGCGGGCAGCAGCATCGGCCCCATGCTGATCACCAGCAGCGGCAGGGTGAAGGCGGCGGCGATGCCCAGATCTCGCGCCAGCGCGCGTCTTTCGGTGTCGCGCTGCGTGTCGTCCGCGCGGTCGGCGCCCGCTGCCACCGGGGCGGGCTCGTAGCCGGCATCGCGGATGGCCTGGGCGATGCGCTCGGCGCCGACCGCCTCCGGCTGGTACCGGATGTCGGCGCGTCCAGTGCTCAGGTTGACCGTGGCGCGCTCGACGCCGGGCACGGCCTGCAGCGCGCGTTCCACCCGAGCCACACAGGCCGCGCAGGACAGGCCGCCGACGCGCAGTCGCAGGGCATGGGACATGCAACCGTCTCCTGCCGCCGGGGTCAGTCGCGCGGGCGCGCCTGGTAGCCCGCCGCGGCGATGGCGGCGATCAGGGCCGCCGGGTCTGCGTTGCCGGCGATCCGGGCGCTGCCGGTGTCCAGGTCGATCTCCGGTGGGCCGTTCACGCCCGCAACGGCGCCGATGGCCTCGGTGACGGCCCGGACGCAATGCTGGCAGCTCATGCCTTCGATGTGCAGCTCGATCATGGTGGCCTTCGCCTGTGCGGATGAGGAAAAAAGAAACCCGCCGGAGGGCGGGTCAGGAGGCCGGCCGGAAGCCGGCCGGAATCGGGCCTCGTGCGCGCCCGGCCGAAGATCAGCTGATCTCGGCGGTGGCAGACTCGCTCGCACCCTTGTTGTCGACCCAGGTGATCTCGACGGTGTCGCCCGCAGCGCCGCCGTTGAACTTGAACGACAGATAGGGGTTCTTGGACACGCCGCTGCTCCACAGGGCGGTCATCACCACCTGATCGTTCCACTTGGCGGTGACTTCCTGGATGAAGTGCGCCGGAATCGCCTCGCCGGTCTTCTTGTCCTTGCGCAGACCGGTTTCCATCTCGTGGCTCATCAGCGACTTGACGGTGGTGACGCCGTTGCTGGCCTTGGCGCGGATCTTGATATTGCTCATGGTCTAGTGCTCCCTCTGGGTGGTCCGGTGTCGAATCAGCCGCCGCAGCCGCCGATGGTGACCTTGACGGGCTTGGCCGCGCTGAGAATGCCGGCGTCCGTCTGCACGACTGCAACCACGTCGGCGGTCTTGGCCATCTTGATGCGGGTGGACACGAACGGGGCGGCATTCTCGCCCAGCTCGAAGGAGGCGATCAGCGGCGTGCCGTTGCCGGACGCGATGATCGAGATGGACTTGACCCCCTCGGCGGAGCTCTCCACGGTGACCGGGACCACAGCGCCGTTCTCGGCGATGTCCGGGGCCTTGATCATGACCTGATCACTGGTCTCGGTGGCATCGGTGCCGAGCAGCCCCTTCAGGGCGCTGGCCGGATCAGTGGCCTTGAAGGCGGCCTCCGGCCAGGCGGCGAGCACGGTGCTCGGGGTGATGAGACCCGCGGTGACGGCAACGCCGATGGCGCCGGCGCCGAGTGAGCCCTTCAACAGAATTCTGCGTTTTGCGTCGATCATGGGATTCTCCTATCGAGCAGGGATTGACGGTTGAGTGGTGCGGCTTCTGCCGGCCTCCGTGCCTGGTGTCCGCTCTAGTGCCAAGGCAACCGCGACCGGATGCCTGTTGTTTCGCTGCGTGTCATCGAACCGGGTCTGTGTTGACCGCAGGCCGTGGTTCCAGGTGTCGGTTTCAGGTTGCGATCGGTGGTTGTTGATCCGGCGGCATGTCGGGTCGCTGAGCCTGGCCCCTTGGCGGGCCGGGACGGAATCCGGTCAGGGAACCTGCGCATTGCGTTGGGCTGCGCGCGGAAACGGCGCCCGGGGCATGCCTCCTATCATGTCGTTCTCGTTCTTGTTCTAGTTCTATCTGCGTCTGGCGCTGCGTCCGGTGTATCCGGGCATCGCTTGAGCGCGTTTGTACTTTAGCGCATCCGTCACAGACTGCAAACCGTGAAACGCGTCCGGCCATGGGTCAATCCCGGGCACGCTCCTTCTTGTCGAGGGTGCGTTGTTCGGCCTGCAGTTCGTCCAAACGGACCTGGATCCTGGATGCCAGATGAAAATCGATATTGGGTTGGCGCAGGGCCAATTCCAGTTGCCGGATGGCCGGTTCCAGGTCGCCCTCGGCATACAGGGCCTCGGCACGCCAGCGCAGGGTGTCGGTGCGGCGGCCGGACTTGCCGGCGGCATCGGCCATGAGGCGGTAGATCTGCGCGATGCCGGGGCGCAGGGCGACGAAGCCCTCCAGCGTGTTCAGGGCCTCCTTCGGCCGGCCGGCGTCCAGCAGGGCCTCGGCATAGGCCTGGCGCAGCGGCCAGTTGCCCGGCGCCAGGCCGACGCTGCCCTTGAGGTCCCTGGCCGCCTTGGCGGCGTTGCCGTTCTGGCGATCGATACGCGCCTGCAACACCACGAACTCCACCTGGCTCGGGTGACTGGCCAGCAGTTTCTGCGTCTGTGCCGCCGCCTCTGTGGTGCGCCCGGCGCGCAGCAGGGCCAGCGCATAGCCGTAGCGCTCGGCCAGTTCGTTGCGGTAGCGCCCGCGGGACAGGGTGTCCTCGAAGCGGTCGACGGCGCGCTGGGGGTTGTACTCGTTGCGCTGGCGCAGATCGGCCCGGGTCAGGTGAAAGCGCAGGCTGTCCGGCTGCTGGCGATGGCCGTACTGATCCGCCCGCGCCACGGCGTCGGCGATGCGGTCGGTGGTCACCGGGTGGGTACGCAGCAGTTCCGGCGCGCCGCTCTCGTAGATGCGTGTGGCGCGGGTCAGCTTCTGGAAGAAGCCCGGCATGGCGTAGGGGTCGTGCCCGGCGCGCGCCAGGGTCTCGATGCCGATGCGGTCGGCCTCTTCCTCGTTGGCGCGGGTGAAGTTGATCTGCTGCTGCGCCGCCATGCCCTGCACACCCATCATCGCGGCAACGCCGGCCTGGGGGTCCAGCGCGGCGCCGATCGCTGCCGCGGCCAGCATCATGGCGATGGTCGGGATGGACATCTGTTTTTGCGACTCGAACCGGCGCAGCAGGTGATCCTGGCTGACATGGGCGATTTCGTGGGCCACCACGGCGGCCAGTTCCGACTCGGTCTCGGCGGCCAGGATCAGACCGGCATTGACGCCGATGTGGCCGCTGGGGCCGGCGAAGGCGTTGATGGTCGGGTCGTCGACGATGAAGAAGTCGTAGTTGCCGCTGCCTTCGCCGCTCGCGGCGGCCAGCTGCTTGCCCAGGCTCTGGATGTAGTCGGTCAGCAGCGGGTCGTCGCTGACCTCCAGTGCCTTGCGCAGCCATTTCATGAATTCGCGGCCCAGCTGGCGTTCCTCGGCCGGGCTCATCAGGGTGCCGGCGCTGCTGCCGATGTCCGGCAGATCGAAGCTGTCCGCCGGTGCCTGGCTGGACCGGCCGGCGGTGCCGACGACCAGGACGAAGAGCAGCAGCGGGATGAATGGCGCGGATGGGCGGATGTGTCGCATGGGCTGGGCCGCGACCTGTGCGCGGCGGGATTGCGGCCGGTTGGAGTGCCCCGGTGTTGCTGCCTCAGTTCAACTGGATGCGCTGACCCCAGGGTACCTGGTGCTTGCCTTTGACCAGCCAGATCACCGGATAGTTCGGTTCCGTGTGGGGGAATTCGCCCTCGGCGTCGGTAAAGTAGACCAGCAGGTCCGGCCGCTGGCCGGCCTGTTCCACCCAGTCGAACACCGGCCGGAAGCTGGTGCCGCCACCGCCGGCCAGGTCCCGGGGGCGGCAGAACTGCTCCCAGGGCTCGAAGCGGAAGGGCGCGCCGGGGCAGAGAGCGGCGTCACAGGGCAGCAGGGTCACGCGGGCGCGCACCTGCCCCTTGAGGGCGTCGATCTCGTCGATGAACTCCTGCATCTCGCCATCGTGGATGGAACCGGAGGTGTCCAGCGCGACGATGATGTCGAGCTGGTGGCTGCGCAGGCTGGGCATCAGGTAGTCGCCCTCGCGCCGCGACGGCCGCGACCAGCTGTAGTCGTCCCGCGACAGGCTGTTCATGTACCGCGCCAGCAGCATGCGCCAGGGCAGCTGCGGCTGCAGCAGGTGGTCGATCATGCGCCGCAGTTCGCCGCCGAGCTTGCCCGCCTGCATGGCCTGCTGGGCGGCGCCGGCCAGGCGTTGCTGCCACTGCACCTGCAGGGTCTCGCGCTCGTCCGGCGTCAGCGGCTGGGGCGCGTCGGCCAGCGCGGGGGCAGGCGCCTTGTCCGGCGGCGGCTCATCCGGGCCGGCGGCGTGCATGTCGGGGCTGTCATCGGGATCCGGGCGGCCGCCGCTGTCGGCAGCGGCGTCGCTCCGGGTTGGCGGTCCGGAGCCCGGGTCTCGGCGGTCCTGTTGCGACTGGCGCTCGGCCTGACGCTCGGCTTGTTGGCGGCGCTGGATGTCGCGTTCGTTCGGACTGCCGTCCGGGTTGCCGTCGGCGCTGCCGCGACCCTGCCGGTCCTGGCTGTCCCGGTCGTAGGCGTGGGTGTCGAGGGTCTCGGACTGGTCGTTGTCGTCCAGCAGCGGATAGATCTCCTCCGCCGTCATGCCCTTGTACATCGGCATCAGCAGGGCATTGGGCGGGGGCGTCAGTCCGTCGTCCACCAGCAGCGGGTTGATGGCGTAGTCGCAGGCCAGGTCCCAGCGGTGGCGCACCCGGTGCCGGCGCCGGGCGAAATGCGACAGGGCGCAGTGCAGCGCCTCGTGGGCGAGCATGAACTGGGTCTCGTCCAGCGACAGGGCCTGGATGTAGTCGGGGTTGTAGTAGAAGGCGCGGGCGTCGGTGGCCGTGGTGGGGCACCAGTCCGCTCGGGCGGGCTCCATGGGCAGGCGCAGCACCAGGGCGCCGAGGAAGGGCTTGTCCAGGATCAGGCGCGTGCGTGCCGAGGCCAGTTTGGTCTCGATGGCGCTCAGGTCCGGGGCGGGGGAATCCGGCATGGCGTCACTCGTAGAGCATGACGTCGGCGATGGCGTTGGCCCAGTCGGCGAAGGCGGGCACCTCGAACAGGGCGTTGCCGATGGCGCGGTGCAGGTCCGACACCAGCATCACCCCCATCTCGCGCTGGGGGAAGCGTCCGGCGTAGTCCAGGATGTGGCCGGTGACCTGCTGCGCATCGGCAGCGTCGCGGGCGCGGATGGCCTTGCCCACCAGGGCTGCGGCCACGGCGTACTGCAGGTCGATCTCCGTCGGCACCGGCACGGTCTCGCCGCGGCAGATGGCGTCCAGGTCCGGCATCTGGTCCAGGCTGTTGACGAATGCCGTGACCTCGATGCCGGCGGCGGGGCCGACGCAGGCCTGCAGCGTGCCCTGCAGCAGATCGGCATTGTCCTGGAACTTCTGCAACGCCCGGTGGGCGAACTCCCAGGAGCGCGGTGACGGAAAGGCGACGGGGTTGTGTGCCGGGTCGAAGTCGAACAGCAGTTCCGGGCGGAACCGCAGGAAGGCGATGATGCGCTCGTCGATGCCGCTGGCATAGGCCCAGGCCACCCAGTCGTCCAGGTGTGTGTCCGCCTCGAAGTGCGAGAACCGGTTGGCCAGCGGTGCGGGCATGCTGTAGGTGACGCCGCGGTCGCCCTGGCGGTTGCCGGCGGCGAAGATCGCCCAGTGCTCGGGCACGCGGTATTCGCCGAGCCGCCGGTCCAGGATGAGCTGGTAGGCGGCGGCGGAGACGGCGGGCGGCGCGGACGTAATCTCGTCCAGAAACAGCACGCCGGCGGGGGCGTGTCGCCGCGCGTCCGGCAGCATGGCCGGGATGGCCCACTCCACCTGGTTGTCGACCCGAAACGGGATGCCGCGCAGGTCGCTCGGCTCCATCTGCGACAGCCGGATGTCGATCACCGGCACCTGATGGCGCTGGCCGATGTGCGCCACCATCTGCGACTTGCCCACGCCCGGGGGGCCCCACAGCATCACCGGCGTGTGATGACCTTCGGCGGCGCTGAGGAATTCGCGGTCAAGCACGCGGAGCAGTTGGGCGGGGCGCATCGGCGGTTGGTCTCCTCGAAATCTGTGCTGGTGACCCTGGAATACCAGCCTGTCAGCATCAATTGGGAACGGTCCGCACGATAGGCAAGGCCCAGCGCTGTGGGCCGCCGGAATTGGTGGTCGTGGACTGGCACGCATAAGTACAAAGCGGTATTCTTATGCGGTTGCAGGCCACAGAGGCGCATTCTTGCAGGCGGATCGTCGCGACGCGCGGCGCGCCGACGACGGCCACCTGATCGCCGGCCGACTGGTGAACGATAGAAGCAAATGATGAGAGAACGATTGGAGAGCGGATATGAACCAGTTCTACTATGACGCTGTCACCAAGATGGAACAGCTGGGTGTCGATGACGAGTACATCCAGGGCTGGCAGTGCGGTTTTCTGCAGAACCCGAAACGCGAGGAGCAACGTCTGACCGAGGCCTACGAGGCCGGCTACACCGACGGCGAGGAGAAGAGCACAGACAACTTCTCCAAGTGGGCCAAGGCCTGAGCCGGCGCACAGGGCGGGGAGATCCTGCCTTGCACGGCGGGCGCTGAACCAATCAGCGGTCGTCCAGGACTGGAAAGGCGGGCCAACCCCGCCTTTTTTAATGCCGCGCACACAAGGGTGTGCCGCCCGATGCGGACATGCCTCTCTCGCATGCTGCCAGCGCCATGCCGCCAGACAGGTCTCCAGACAAGCACGCCTTTTACATCCCGTCATGCATCCAGTCACACCTGCGGATACGCCCGTCGACGATCCGGCCGGCCCAGGCGACATGACGCCGGCGCAACAGCTGCGCAAGGTGTTGCAACCCGCAGGCTGTCGGGTCATGCCTTGCTGTTTCGATGCGCTGTCCGCGCGGCTGGTGGAGCACGCCGGGTTCCCGCTGACGTTCATGAGCGGCTTCGCCGTCTCGGCCGCCCGGGCGGCGCTGCCGGATACCGGGCTTCTGTCCGTGAGCGAGATGCTCGATCAGGGGCGCTCCATCTGCGATGCGGTGTCCATTCCGGTCATCGGTGACGGTGACACCGGCCATGGCAATCCGGCCAATGTGCGGCGCACGGTGACCCAGTACGCCCGGGCCGGGTTTGCCGGCATCATGCTGGAAGATCAACTGGCGCCCAAGCGCTGCGGCCACACCGGCGTGAAGGAGGTGGTGAGTCGCACCGAGGCGCTGCGGCGTATCCGTGCCGCCGTCGATGCCCGCGACGCCGGCGCCGATCTGGTGATCGTGGCACGCACCGATGCCCGCAGCGCGTTGGAGGCCGTGCATGGTCCGCGTCGGGCGCTGGACGAGGCGATCTGGCGCCTGCAGGCCTTTGCCGATCTGGGCGCCGAGGTACTGTTTCTGGAGGCGCCACGCTCTGAGGCGGAGATGGCGCGCATCTGCCGCGAGGTGCCCGGACTGCGCATGGCCAACATGCTGGAGGAGGGCATCACGCCGGTGCTGCCGCCGACCCGGCTGGCGGAGATCGGCTTCCGCATCGCCGCCTATCCGCTGACCCTGCTGTCCTGTGCCGTGCATGCCATGCAGGCGGCGTTGCAACAGTTGCAGCTTGGGCAGACGCCCGCCGCACGGGTGGATTTCGCGACCCTGCGGGGCATCGTCGGCTTTGATGCCTACGATGCCCTGCTCGATCAGTACCGGCACGAGGACGCCCCGTCGAACTGCGATCAATCTGACGTCGATCAGGACGCAAGCCAATGAACAACAACCGTTATCCCGACAACGGCTATCTGAAGGATCTGGTCCTGCTGCGCAATGACCCAAGCAAGGTCGGTGCCGTGCGCGAGGCGGCCCTGCGCGGCGAGGTGGACGCCCAGTACGCCATGGGTCTGATCTATGCCGAGGGCCGCGGCGTGGAGATCGATCTGGCGCAGGCGCACTACTGGCTGTCGCTGGCCATTGCCCAGGGCGACCGCGATGCGGACCTGCTGCGCAATATCGTCGGCAGCCAGATGACCGACGAGGAATACGCCGCCGCCTGCCGCCTGCGCGCCGGCGCGGCCCTGAGCCTGGTCCATTCGTCAGAGCGCCACTGAGCCCGGCCAGCAGCAGGGTGATCAGCCGGGTCAGTCAGGCCAGTCAGTCAGGATTGTCACTGGGGCAACCGCTGAGTACAGCGACTGGGGGCGGCCACAACGGACCCTGGCCGGTCCGGCGGTCGGCCTGCGATGGTTCCGACACGCCTTTCGTCATCCACGGCCGGACGGGCAAGGGCCTGCGGCCACGCACCGGAGATATTCGTACATGACCCCCGAAGAGACCACCCTTGTTCGTGACTCCTGGAACAGGCTCGTGTCGACACCGGAACAGGCCGCCGGCCTGTTATACAACCGCTTGTTCCAGCTCTATCCGGAACTGCAGCCTCTGTTCAAGGGTGAGATGGATGAGCAGGGCCTGAAACTGATGCGCATGATCGGCCGCGCGGTGCAGGCGCTGGACGACCTGGAGCCGCTGGATCGGGTGATCAAGATGATGGGTGCCCGCCATTGCGGTTACGGCGTGCGCGACGAGGACTACGAGAAGGTCGGCGAGGCCTTGTTCTGGGCCCTGCAGCAACAGCTTGGAGAGGCCTTCACCCCCAAAGTCAGGGCCGCCTGGGTATCAGTCTACGACGATCTCGCAGACCTGATGCGCGCCGGCGCCGCCCAGTAAAAACACCGGGACAACATACTTAGGCACGATTCAGAAATAACCTACACGGATGCACGGTAGGGCGGATAAGCGAAGCGCATCCGCCACAGGCCACAAC
>NZ_VWXX01000097.1 GCF_008632335.1 Thiohalocapsa marina | reverse complement strand
GAGCTTGGCCTGGGCGCCTTCGGGCGTGAGCAGGTAGAGGTAGCGCTGCTTGGTCTTGCTGCGGGTGAAGTTTTCCACCTTCACCCAGCCCTTCTCGATCACCGCGCGCAGGCAGTCGTTGGTGCTGCTGAGGCTCAAGCCCACCAGCCTGGCCAGCTCGCGCTGGCTGGCGCCTGGGTGTTGTTCCAGGTGGCGCAGGAGGCGGTATTGGTGTTCGTCCTTGATCATCACGGCGGGGGGGGTTCCAGGCACGCTACCGCCCTGCCTTGTCACTTGCCGGCATGGGCTGCGTGGGTCTGGTTGTCAGGTGCGTGA
>NZ_VWXX01000096.1 GCF_008632335.1 Thiohalocapsa marina | reverse complement strand
TTGAGGACAGTGCGTCAGTGGCGGGCGAGCCAAGCCTCCAGATCGGCGGGGCCGGTGAAGTCCAGCAGGTCTTCGCCGAGGGTTTCGATCTGTTCGACCAGGAGCGATTCGATGCGCTGGCGATAGGCGTCCGGCACCGACCCCAGACGACGGTTCAGTTGTCGCAGTACCAAGTGAGTCTCGCCCTGCTGGCGACCCTGTTCGGTGAATCTGGCGACGAATCCGGTCATTGTGGTGGCCTCTTGCGGATAGCGCTGGCGGTAGGCTTCCCATTCATTGGAGCGTTTCAGTGTTGGCGAAGCGCCTGGATTTCTGCCAGCGTGAGCCCTGAAACCGTCGCGATCTGCTCGTCGCTGAGC
>NZ_VWXX01000095.1 GCF_008632335.1 Thiohalocapsa marina | reverse complement strand
TGCACCCGCGGCCCGTGCTCACGGGCAAAGCGTGCCTGCAAGTGCTGGCTGTTGGCGCACACCGCCGCTGCGTTCATGCGTCACCTCCAATAGCGTATATACGTGTATGGTGCGAAAGCCCAGGCCTGCCGTGCGGCGTCAAGCCCTGCTTTTACCCCTATCTTGCTCAAGCATCGAGTATACGCAGCCGATGTTGTCATGCAAACACGAAACAACCGAACACGTTTTTGGAAGCCGCCAGGCGGCGATGATCCTGCATGGCGACGTACCCAATAAAAGGCATTCATTGCGCCAATACCCGTTGCAGGAAATGCCCATGCGCACTGTCGCCCCGCAACGATTTTTGTTTTCGACAAACCACCCATAAATACAGTACACTCTCTTGCGTTTGATGCACTCACACCACAA
>NZ_VWXX01000094.1 GCF_008632335.1 Thiohalocapsa marina | reverse complement strand
ATGAACGCAGCGGCGGTGTGCGCCAACAGCCAGCACTTGCAGGCACGCTTTGCCCGTGAGCACGGGCCGCGGGTGCAGGCGTTGCAGGCCAAGCTGCACCGGGGCGAGCGGCTGGATGAGGCGGACCACGGGCACCTGGCGGCGTTACTGGAGGATGCGCTCTCGGCGCGGGCACTGGCGGCGGCGGAGACCGCGTGCCTGGGGTTGTACCGGCGCGGGACGCAGGACTATGCCCGTCTGATGCGCCACGCCCTGCTCAACGAGCGCACGGCGGTTGTGGGTGATTGCCGTTGCGACGGGGTGCGTTGAGGGAGTGGTGACGCAGCGGTTCGGCATTTCCACGGAGAACTTCGGGTAACCCTTGTCCCCGGGGTTGGCCGGCCCGATGCTCCGAGCCGTCCGGACGTGAACTCGATACCATCCTAACTTGAGGTGACTGCCATGAGTGAAG
>NZ_VWXX01000093.1 GCF_008632335.1 Thiohalocapsa marina | reverse complement strand
GCAGACCTCGCCGTGCTCGCCGCCGAGCGCGAGCAGGTGCTGCGGCCGTCCTATGGACCCTGGTTCAAGGATTTTCCCACCCCGGCGCCGATCACCATCGCCCAGCGGGACTGGATGGCGGTGAAGCGGGAATTCGCCGAGGCGGTGCAGGCCGAGATGGCGGTACGGCGGGGGTTGGTGTAGGGGATTGGCGGCAGACAGGCGGAGCGGGGATGTTGCGATGGGCGGTTACAAGCAGCGGAAAGCGGACACTGCCAATAGTGGTGACGGTGGCCGCTAAACGCTGGCGGAAAGTCCTGTCCATCCTTCCGACCGTCCGGTCTCGAACCTAAACCGGACCCTGCAGGCCTCGATCGTTTGTCCGTCCAAATTCCTGCCATAGGCAGCCTAGCCCGCATATCTCACCAGCCGAGCAGATCAATGGGGGCAAACAAGACCCCATTGCCATTCCGGCCGAACGC
>NZ_VWXX01000092.1 GCF_008632335.1 Thiohalocapsa marina | reverse complement strand
AGCGGACCGGGCGATAACCCGAGCCGATCGGCCTTTTTCAGTTCGATCAGATTCATCTGCAGGATGTTCCCCAGCGTCACGGTCGGCTGGCGCTCATCGCGCATCTCGAAACGCCACACCGCCTGCTGGCGCTCGGCTTCGGTCGCGTCGAACAGATCAAAATCCAGCAGATGCAGCCCGACCGACGCGCGCAACTCACGATAATCCTCGCCGGCATCGAGCTGCCCGCCCAGGGTGCGCACCAGATAGAACAGCCCGCGCTTGTGCCAGGCGCCGTAGCGGCGCACCTGAATCTCGACATTGTAGCAATGGCCCTCGCCGTCCCGCGCCAGGACGTCGAGGATGATGTACTTGCCCTCCAGTTCGTTGGCATCGATCGCGGGGTTCAGCACCTCGACCGAGGCAATATCGGGCAAATCCGGGCGCAGGTCGTTGATCAGCGCCACCAGCAGTTCGGGCGCGCCCGTGAACAGACGCTTGAA
>NZ_VWXX01000091.1 GCF_008632335.1 Thiohalocapsa marina | reverse complement strand
CGCCACAGGCCACAACGGCGGATGCGCTTCGCTTATCCGCCCTACAGTGTTCACCTTGTTTTGGGCGCGTTCCTTAGGGCGATCATGGTACGCCCACGAAGATCTGCCAGGGGAGATGTCTGGTGGATCTGTCTTTGGGGGCCGGCAGCAGACCCGCTGTGGTTTGTTCTCCGTGCCGCTGATCGAGGCGCGGGATCTCGGCTTGACCCGCCGCGGTGTCAACTTCACCCGTGGTGAGATCCTGCGTGCCGGCAGTCCCCTGCCGATGTTGCTCAGATTCCTCGTTTGTTCCCCTGCGCCACCCAGAAAACCTGCTACTTTTTTGCTGTGTAGACCAAATTCGCTTACGGCATTCGCGGCGGCATGATGGCGGCACTTGTCAGGAGACGGGGCCTTGATCATCGCGCCGGCCGGTACCCGGTAGGGTAATGGAATGGTCCGCCCCGCTCCTCCAACGCGCCCAGAGCGGGCACAATGAGCGATGATCTTGAAGC
>NZ_VWXX01000090.1 GCF_008632335.1 Thiohalocapsa marina | reverse complement strand
TCGGGCATCGGCCCGAGATCCTCGTCCCAGGCGGGCGGTCCGCGCGCGGGGGCAATCGGCGGCGGTTCGGTGGGCTCGCCGAGAGCCAAGAGAATCCGCTCGACGGGAGCGGCCTCGGTCACGAAAGCGATGATCCGCATGTCCGCCCCGCAGTTGGGGCAGACCAGCGGTAGGGACTCGAACAGCCGCGCCAGCAGCATGGCCCAGAGATAGCGCGCCGGAGATCGCACGTTGCGGAGCGGAGCAGCGGACGGTGGGTTCGCCTCGGCGGAGGCGCTCAGGTCGTCAGCCGCATCACGCCCTAAGGCGACGGCCGCTGCACGCAGGGGCGAGTTGGGCGCGAGCACGCCGTGGTAGCGATGGCGGTGCCGCCTGGGCGGCGGGATCAGCGCCGCGAGATGGTCGATCAGCTCCAGTGGGGTGAGCGACAGCGCAGTGGTGCCGTCGCGTTGGGTTCGAGGCAGCCGGTAGATGACCTGCCGCTCATCGATGAGCTCGAGACGCTCGAGCGCGAACGGCGGGCGGGCACAGTAACGCAGCAGGCGCTCCAGCCCAGCGCGATCGTGCGCGCCCACGCGCACCGCGGCATCGAGTGAGAATCCGCTGTTCTCCCAAGCGAGCATCTCG
>NZ_VWXX01000008.1 GCF_008632335.1 Thiohalocapsa marina | reverse complement strand
GTTGTGGCCTGTGGCGGATGCGCTTCGCTTATCCGCCCTACCGTGCATCCGTGTAGGTTATTTCTGAATCGTGCCTAAGCGTTGATAGAGGACAGCATCAGCATGGGAATTCGTGAGCGCGTCGGCGGCTGGATCGAATCGGCACCGATCCAGCGGGCCATCATTGCCCTGATCGTCATCAATGCCATCACCCTTGGTCTGGAGACCTCGGATCGGGTCATGGCCGGATACGGCGAGCTGCTGACCTGGTTCGACCGCGTGGTGCTGGCGGTGTTCGTGCTGGAGATCGCGGCCAAGCTGTTCGCTTTCCGGCTGGGCTTCTTCCGCAGCGCATGGAATGTGTTCGACTTCGTCGTCGTCGGCATCGCCCTGGTGCCGGCCAGCGGTCCCCTGGCTGTGCTGCGCGCGCTGCGCGTGTTGCGTGTGCTGCGACTGATCTCGACGGTCCCGCGCTTGCGGTTCGTGGTGGAGGCGTTGCTGAAGGCCGTGCCGGGCATCTCGTCCATCGGCGCGCTGATGCTGCTGCTGTTCTATGTCTTCGCGGTCATGTCCACCAGCCTGTTCGGCGAGCGCTTCCCGGACTGGTTCGGCAGCGTCGGTGCGTCCATGTACACCCTGTTCCAGGTGATGACGCTGGAGAGCTGGTCCATGGGCATCGTGCGACCGGTGATGGAGGCCTATCCCTACGCCTGGCTGTTCTTCATCCCGTTCATCCTGATTGCCACCTTCACCATGCTGAATCTGTTCATCGGCATCATCGTCGATACCATGCAGACCATGCACGAGGGTGAGCACCAGGCCGAGCGTGCGCAGATCGAGGGCGCGATGCATGACGACACCGCCAGGGTCCTGGCCGAAATGACGGCCCTGCGGCGGGAACTGGCGGACCTCAAGGCATCGCTGCCGTCCATCGGCGCCGCCGGCGACGGGGGTGTGGGCGGCGTGGAGGAGCGCGGCGCGAGGCCCTGAGGGCGGGGGCGCCACGCCCGGAACTCGGCATGGAAGCCGAAAACGCCGTTTCCGGATCGCTCCAGGTTCAAGGGCCCCCGGGCCGCTGAACCTAATCTACGCGAACTCCAGGCCGCATGGCGCGGATTTTGTTTTATCATTTAGCTGCCAGCCGGGCTGCTTCCTCGATAGCCATCACTTTGCCAGGATTGCCAGGATTGCCAGGATTGCCAGGGTTCTTTGCCATGTCATGCGTCCCATGCCGCTCGGGCTCTTCGTGTTCGAATCCCCCGCCACCGCGGGTTCACCCCGGCCCGTGAAGCCGCGTCGCGCGAAACGCGGGCCGTTGCGGTTGCCGGCCGTGCTGATGAGCGGGCTGCTCGTCATCGGCGTCGGCATGCCGGGCCTTGCCGCGGCCCTCGCGCTGGAGGTAAAGGTCAGCGGGGTGACGGGCGAGCGGGAGAAGAACGTGCTCGCGTTGCTGGGTATCTATCAGCAGCGCAAGGACGCGGATCTGACCGTGCAACGGCTACAGGCGCTGCATCGGCGGGCGCCGGAGCAGATCGCCGAGGCGCTGGCGCCGTTCGGGCTGTACCGGGTGGTGGTGCAGGACAGCCTGACGGAACCCGCCAGCAGCGGCGGCGCCTGGATCGCGCGCTATGCGATCGACCCGGGGGCGCCGGTGAAGATCGCCGAGATCGATTACCAGGTGACCGGCGAGGGCGCGGACAACCCCGCGTTCCCGGAGCGGTTTCCGATGCAGGTCGGCCAGGTGCTGCTGCACTCGCAGTACGAGAGCGCCAAGGGCGATATCACGCGGGCTGCGTCGGCGGAGGGCTATCTCGATGCGGTGCTGACCCGGCACCAGGTGCTGGTCGACCCTGAGGCCTATCAGGCGTTCGTCGAGTTTCATGTGGATACCGGCCCGCAGTACCGCCTGGGCGCGGTCCGCTTCCGGCAGGACCTGTTCGATGACAGCTACCTGCAGAAATTCGTCCCGTTCGAGCCGGGCGTCATCTACGATGCCGACCGCCTGCTGGAGCTGCAGGGCCGGCTGCTCGGCATGGAATACTACGGCAGCGTGGAGATCGTGCCGCTGCGCGAGCAGACGGACGCACAGCGAACGGTGCCGATCGAGGTGGTCGCGCACCGCAACAAGGCCAACAAGTACCGCATCGGTCTCGGTTTCGCCACCGATGTCGGCCCGCGGCTGAGCCTGGACTATCGCCGCCGCTACATCGGTCGGCGCGGCCACATCCTGAAAAGCGAAATCGAGGTTTCGCAGCCCATCCAGTCGTTCATGGCCGAATACCGCATTCCCTTTCGCGACCCGGTGCGGGACTATGTGTTGATCCGCCCGGAGATCTATTCCTACGACACCGCCACCCGGGTGGGCGACCTGTTCAAGCTGACCGTGGCGCAGTCGGTGCTGACCGATGGCGGCTGGCGGCGCAGCATCGGCCTGGACTACCGCTACGAGAGCTACGAGGTGTCCGATACCAACGACGAGAGCTTCAACGGCCTGGTGCCGCACCTGTCCTGGTCCAGGGTGGATGCCGATGATCCCATCAACACGCGCAATGGCTTCCGGCTGAAGTACATGGTTCAGGGCACCGCCGAGGGCGTGCTGGCGCAGACCAGCTGGCTCAGCGGCTCCGTCAGCTACAAGCTGATCAAGAGCTTCGGCGACGATTTCCGCTTCATCACCCGGGCCGACCTGGGCGCGATCCTGGCCAGCGACATCGACGACGTTCCGGCCAGCCAGCGCTTTTTCGCCGGCGGCGACAACAGTCTGCGCGGCTGGGGACTGGACGTGCTCGGCCCGAAGGACGACCTGGGGCAGGTCATCGGCGGCCGCTATCTGGCCGTCGCCGGTCTGGAGCTGGAGCGCCGCATCAGCGGCAACTGGGGCGGGGCCGTGTTTACCGACTTCGGCAACGCCTTCGATCCGGATCTGACCTCGGACTGGGAGCAGAGCGCCGGTCTCGGCCTTCGCTACCACACGCCGATCGGGCCGGTGCGGGTGGATTTTGCCTACGCCCTGACCAAGGACCCGGCCGGCGTCCGGCTCCATGTCGGGCTGGGACCTGACCTGTGAGTGCTCCGGTGACCGCGCCAGCGCCGGTGCAACCTGCCGGGTCCGGGTCTTCCCGCGGCGCTCGCCGCATCGGGCTGTTCGGGCTTTTCTGGCGCCTGCTGCTGTCGCTGCTGCTGCTGGTCCTGTTGCTGCTCGGGCTGGTGCTCGGAACCCAGAGCGGATTGCGCGCCGTGGCGGCGCTGGCCGAGGATCTGGCCCCGGGGATGGTCGCGATCGAACGGGTGAATGGCCGCCTGCTCGGCGCGCTCGAGGTCACCGGCCTGCGGCTGGATCTGCCGGCCCTGACGCTGTCCGCGGCGCAGCTGCGCCTGGACTGGAATCCGGGCGCCCTGCTGGCGGGCCGGCTCGAGGTCACACAGCTCGCGGCGCGGGATGTGGATCTGCAGACGGCGCCCTCGGCGGATGACGAGGCGGCCGAGCCGTTCCAGCTGCCGCAGATCCGCCTGCCGCTCGAACTGGAACTCGCCAATGTCCTGATCGAACACTTCCGCTTCAGCCAGCGCGACGCGGCGCCGGAGTCGGCGATCGTTCTGGCGCGGGCGGAGTTGTCCGCCGCCGGCTCCGCCGACCTGCTGCAGATCCGGCAATTGCGGGTGGTGCTGACACAGCCGCGGGCGCGGGCGGATCTTGGCGGCGAGGTGCGTCTTAGCGGCGCGTATCCGGTGGCGCTCGATCTGGACTGGGAGTTCGCCCAGGATCCGGCCCTGCAGGTGCGGGGCCAGGGCCAGGTGGGTGGCGATCTGCAGGAGCTGACCGTGCAGCATCAGGTGACGGGATCGATCGACCTGACGCTGGATGCACGCGTGCGCTCGGTGCTGGACGCGCCGGCCTGGGAGGGCGACATTCACCTGCGGCGGCTGGACCTGCCGCAGCTCGTCGCCGATGCGCCGCCGGTCAATCTCGACGCGCGCCTGGCCACCAGCGGCGATCTGCGCCAGGCACGCCTGACGGGCACCCTGAGCGGCGATGTCCCCGAGCTGCCGGACGCCGGCCAGCTCGCGGCGGAACTGGATCTGGCCTGGGCAGAGCCGGTGCTGGAGGTTCGGCGGCTGCGGCTCGACGAGACCGGCTCAGGCGCCACCGTGCAGCTGACCGGCAGCCTGGATCTGGGCGGCGCCGCGCCCGACTTTGCCCTTGCCGGAACCTGGGAGAGACTGCGCTGGCCGCTGCGGGATGATGCCCTGGCCGAGTCGCCGTCGGGCACGCTCGATCTTCGGGGCTCGCCGGCGGATTACCGCTATGCCGTGGAGGCCGATCTGGGCGGCGCGCAGTTGCCTGCGGCCCGGCTGCTGCTCAAAGGCACGGGTGACACCGAGCGGACCCGGATCCGCTCGGCAACCCTGAACACGCTGGGGGGCAGCGTCGTTGTCGAAGGCCAGGCCGGCTGGGCGCCAACGGTGGACTGGGACCTGGCGCTGGTGGCGGCGGCCATCGATCCAGGTGGGCTGGCGGCGGACTGGCCGGGACAGCTCGGCGGGCGGCTGGAGACCACCGGTCGGCTGACCGAGGAGGGTCCGGAGCTGGAGGCGCGGGTGCGCGACTTCGGCGGGCGCCTGCGCGACTATCCGGTGGCGGTGGAGGCCGACGTGCGGCTGGCGGGCGCCGCGTTCGAGCTGCGGCAGCTGCAGGCCAGCTCCGGGCCCACCCGGCTCACCGCGTCGGGACGCGGCGGGCTGGGGCCGGACGAGGACCTGGACCTGCAGTTCGATTTCAACTCCCCGGACCTCGGCAGCCTGCTGCCGGATGCCAGGGGTCGCCTGGCAACGCACGGGCGCATCGGTGGCAGCCCCGACGCCCCGCAGGTAGCGCTGACGCTGGATGCGGAGGGCGCGGAACTGGCCGGTAATGGCATCGCCCGCCTGAGCGGCAATGCCGAACTGGGGCTGGAACCCGATGCCATCCTGCGGGTCGCCGTCGTCGGCACGGATCTGGTGGCCGGAGACCAGCGCTTCGCCAGCCTCAACCTCACCGGCAATGGTCGGCTTTCCGCCCATCGGCTCGATCTGCGCTTGCTCGGCGAGCCCTTGTCCCTGACCCTGGCGGCGGTGGGCGGACTGGCGGATGGCGGCGACTACTCCGGCAGCCTGACCCAGCTGACGCTGGACACGCCGTCGTTCGGCGACTGGCGGCTGCAACGGCCAGCGCCCTTCGCGTTGGCGGCGGGGCAGGTCTCCGCCGGCCCGCTGTGCATCGCCGATGGTCGCGATTCCGGCGGGTGCGTCAGCGTCCGGCAGCCGCGGCCGGACAGCGTCGAGGCGGATCTGGATGTGCCGCGAATCGACCTCGGCCTGCTGCGGCCGCTGTTACCCACCCAGACGGTGGTGCAGGGACAGCTGCGCGCGGAGGCCCGGTTCCGCACTGCGGGGGGCGTGCTAGACGGCAGTGCGCGGCTGGAGACGCCCACTGGCGAGCTGCAGCTGGTGTTGCCCGAGCACACCGAGACACTGGTCTTTTCCGGCGCGCGGCTGGACGTCCGCGCCGGCGACAAGGCCCTTGAAGGCGTTCTCGGACTTGGCGTTCCGGGCCTGGGGCGCCTGAACGGCACGCTGTCGCTGCCGGGCTTCCGGCTCACGGGCGGGGCGTCCCAGCGCCTGGGCGGTGGCATCGAGTTGCGGCTGACGGACCTGTCGCGGGTATCCGGCCTGCTGCCGGACATCGACGGCTTCACTGGAACTATCGACCTGGATGCGGAGCTGTTCGGCACCCTGGCGCGGCCTGATGTGCGGGGCCGGCTGGCCGTGCGAGAGGTTGGTTTCAAGGTGCCGCTGTACGGGTTCGAGCTGTCGCAGGCGAACCTGACCGCCGTCAGTCGCGGCATCGCCGATGCCGATCTGCAGGGCTCGGCGCTGGTGGGTGGCGGGCAGCTGCGGATCGACGGCAGCGCCAGCGGCGGCGATCAGGGCGTGCAGCTGCGCGTCGATATCAGTGGCGACAACATGACCGTGGCGAACAGCAAGGAGTACTTCGCCGTCGTTTCCACCGCCCTGGAGCTGGGGTTCGGGCCCGGGGGAGGCGCGTTGAAGGGCGAGATCACAGTGCCCGAGGCGCGCATCATGCCGCGCAGCATCCCGTCCGGGGCGATCACGCCGTCGGCGGACGTGGTGCTGGAATCCACGGCCACGCAGCAGGAGGCGATGCCGTTTCATGTGGACCTGCTTGCCCGGCTGGGCGATCAGGTGCTGGTGGAGGCCTTCGGGCTGCGCGGCAAGCTTCGCGGCGAGCTGCGGGTGATCCGGGAGCCGAACCGCGACCTGATCGGAGACGGCCAGCTGGAGGTCATCGACGGAACCTACCGGGTCCCCATTCCAGGCGCGGGGCTGCTCACCAGCGTCGGCAAGCCGCTGACCATCGAGCAGGGCATCGTGGTGTTCGCCAAGACGCCCCTCGACAACCCGGGGCTGATTCTGAACGCCCAGCGTCAGGGGGGCGACATCACCGCCGGGGTTCGGGTGCTGGGTACGCTGCGCAATCCGAAACTCGCCTTCTTTTCCGAGTCTGACCCCGACCTGACCCAGGCGGAGGTGACCAGCTATCTGGTCACCGGTGTGCCACCGAAGCGCAATGGCGAGGCCACCAACCGTTCCCTGTCGGTGGGAACCTACATCGCGCCGAAGCTGTTCATGGAATACGAGACCAGCCTCGCCGAGCAGGCCGATACGGTCAAGCTGCGCTATGACCTGAACAAGCACATCGAGGTGCAGACCGAGACCGGGGATAGCCAGGGCGTGGATGTGTTCTACAAGTTCGAGCGTTGACCGGGGCGGATGAGCGCCGCGAAAACCGAAAGCCCGTCTGCATCGGGCATGACGCCGCCGCCGCGCGGCCCGCGACACTGGCCGGCCTGGGTGGCGGTCGGTCTGTTCC
The DNA here is from genome assembly GCF_008632335.1 of Thiohalocapsa marina. Classification (GTDB taxonomy): domain Bacteria; phylum Pseudomonadota; class Gammaproteobacteria; order Chromatiales; family Chromatiaceae; genus Thiohalocapsa; species Thiohalocapsa marina. Next base: position 111,497 of record NZ_VWXX01000008.1, on the reverse strand, counting down.
GGCTGCTGGCGCGCCTGCCTTTCCGCTGGCAGGTGCGGCTGGGCAGTGGTCTGGGCCGCATCGGCTACCTTGTGCTGCCGGGCCGCCGGCGGGTGGCGCGGACCAACCTGGGGATCTGCCTGCCGGAGCTGGACGCCGCCGCGCGGGAGCGGCTGTTGCGGGAGCACTTCCGCTGGCTCGGGGTCGCCGCCGTCTGTCAGGGGCTGAGCTGGGGCGCCACGCCGGAGCGGTTGCGGGGCATCGTCAGCATCCGCAACCGGGCATTCATCGATCGCTGCATTGCCGAAGGGCGCCCGGTGATCGTGCTGGTGCCGCATTTTCTCGGCCTGGAACTGGGCGGCACCGCGTTCACGGCCCTGGTGCATCCGGGCATGTACATGTACCAGCGCATCCGCAACCCGGTGATCGACGCCCAGGTCAAGCACGGCCGGACCCGCTTCGGCAGCATGCCGGTGGAGCGCCAGGACGATCTGCGCCGGCTGGTCCGCGAGATGAAGCGGGGCACGCCGTTCTTCTATCTGCCGGACCAGGATCCCGGCCGGCGGCGCGGTGTCTTCGTGCCCTTCTGCGGGCTGCCGGCGGCGACGGTGCCGACCCTGGGTCGCATCGCGCGTCTGGCCGACGCGGTGGTCATTCCCACCTTCGCCCGCTTTCTGCCGGACGGGCGCGGGCTGGAGCTGATCTTCGATCCGCCGCTGACAGACTTTCCGAGTGGCGACACGCTGCAGGACACGACGCGGATGAATCAGGTGATCGAGGCGCGCCTGCGCGACATGCCGGCCCAGTATTTCTGGGTCCACCGCCGGTTCAAGACCCGGCCCGAGGGCGCGCCGCCGGTGTATGCGCGCGATGCCCGCCGACAGCGGTGCAAGCGTCGCCGGGCGCGGGTCTGATGCCGGGCCCTGGCCTTTTTCGGAGCCCGGGCCCGAGCAGGTCCGGCATGGGGCTGGGGCGGCCGCGTGACTGGCTGATCGGCGGGGCGCTGCTGCTGGGGCTGGTCATCGCGGTGCAGAAGGGCGTCGGCTGGCGGGCATTGCTGGTGCCCTGGACAACGCTGTCCCCCTGGGTGCTGTTCACGGCCTTCGCGCTGACGGCGCTGAGTTACTGGCTGCGGGCCGTACGGGTGTACGACTTCTTCGGCAGCCTGCTGCGCGGGCGCTTCAGCGCGGTGCTGCGCCTGTCTGTGCTGCACAACACGGCCAACAATCTGCTGCCCATGCGGGCGGGGGAGCTGCTGTTTCCGTGGTTGATGCGCCGCTATTTCGGCCACGGCTTTCTCGCCGCCGGCGCATCGCTGCTGTGGATCCGGTTGCTGGACCTGCACTTCCTGGGGCTGGTGGGCTGGCTGATCCTGTGGCTGCGGGACCCGGCCTGGCTCTGGGTGCTGGCGGCGCTGGCATGGATTGTGTTGCTGCCGGTGGCCGGCCGGCTGGTGCTGGTGTTCAGCCGGACCAGCGTCAGCCACGGGCGGCTGTGGCGCATCGCCAGCGTCATCGCCGGGGCCGGACCGGCGGAGCCGCGCTCCATCGGCCGCCTCTATCTCTGGACGGCGGCGATCTGGTCGCTGAAGCTGGTGGCGTTTGCCGCCGTGCTGGGCCACTTCGTCGCGGTGGACTTCTGGAAGGTGCTGGCGGGAGTCATCGGTGCGGAGCTGTCCACCGTGTTGCCGTTTCACGGCATCGCCGGCGCCGGGTCCTATGAACTGGCCACGGTGGCGGCCATGCTGCCCTTCGGCATCAGTGCCGCCGACGCCTTGGGCGGGGCGGTCAATCTGCACCTGTTCCTGCTCGGAACCACGCTGGTGCTCGGCGGGCTGGCCCTGCTGATACCGATCCGAACCCAGATTCAGACCGGGAGCAGTGCGGAAAACGGATCCTGAGTGGCCGCGGCGTCAATCCAAAGGTGTCGTGCCAAGGGCATCATTCCCACCGGAACAGCCGCGCGGCCACCGTCAGCAGCACCCCGGCCAAGGCCAGGAGCAGACCGATCTGGGGCAGCACGTCGATGACGCCGGCCCCATCGAGCATGATGGCCCGGGCGGCGTTCACCAGGTGGGTCAGCGGCATCAGCTCGGACAGCAGGCGGGCGGCGGCGGTGGTGCCTTCCATCGAGAACCAGACGCCGGAGAGCAGCAGCATGGGCCAGGACAGCAGGTTGAGCAGACCGTCCGCCAGCTCTTCGGTGCGCAGCCGGGCGGCCACGGTGAGACCGAGGCTGATCATGCACAGCGCCCCGGCGGTGTAGACCAGCAGCAGCGCCACCAGGGAGCCGCGCATGGGGAAGTCCAGGATCAGCGTGGCGGCAAAATACACAAACGTGCTTGCGCCCAGGACCACCAGCAGGCGTGACAGCACCTGTGCGGTCAGGAATTCGAACGGCCGCAGCGGTGTTGCCTTGAGCCGGCGCAGCACGCCGTTCTTGCGGTAGCGCACCACCACCCAGCCGACACCCCAGAGGCTGGAGAACATGACGTTCATGGCCAGTACGCCGGGCAACACCCAGTCGGCATAGGTCAGGGCCTCACCGCTCGCCACCCGCCGCTCTGGCCCCATGTTCGGCGCCTGGTCCGGCGTCTGCTGCCGGGCCGTTCGCGCCATGGCCTCTGCGCCGAGCAGCAGCCGCTCCGCGAGCACGCCGGTGGGAGAGTCCGGGTTGACCCAGTAGGTGCCGCCATTGGCGGGATCCAGCAGCAGGTCGAGCTGATGGCGCTGCACCTTGCCGACGGCCGCAGCCAGCGCCGCGTCGGTGGCTTCGACGGGGACGATGGTGATGTGCGGGGTATCCAGCAGGGCCTGCTGCGACAGCGAGGTCGCCTGCCCGACCACGGCCACCTTGAGCAGGTCTCGCGGCGCCCCGCCGAAGATGAAGGCGAAGGCGAGGATCATCATCACCGGCATCAGGATGTTCCAGGTCAGCCCGGCGCTGTCGCGGTAGAACTCGCGGTTGCGGGCGGTGAAGACGGCCAGGATGCGCGACCACATGATCAGGCCCTCAGGGTATGTCCGGTGAGCTTGAGGAACAGATCCTCCAGGCTCGGGCGGTCCACGCGCAACGCGGTGAGCGGGATGTCGAGCCGTTCCAGTTCCTCCAGGGTCGCGGCCACGTCATCGGTATAGAACTCGATGGCGGTGTCGCGCCGTTCCGCGTTGGTCGGCAGCGCGCGCTGCGGGGGCCAGGCGGCGGCGGGCAGACGCACGATGGCGTCGGGAAAGTGGCTGCCCACCAGGCAGCCCGGCTCGCCCTGGGCGATGATGCGGCCCCGGTCGACGATGGCCACCTCGTCGCACAGGCGCTCGGCCTCTTCCATGTAGTGCGTGGTCAGCAGGATGGTCTTGCCCCGTGCGCGCACGGTTTCGATCAGCGACCAGAAGTTTCGGCGGGCCTGGGGGTCGAGGCCTGTGGTGGGCTCGTCCAGGAAGACCAGCTGTGGGTCATTGACCAGGGCGATGGCCAGCAGCAGCCGCTGGCGCTGTCCGCCGGAGAGCTTGCGCGTGTCCCGGCGCAGGATCTCCGCCAGGTTGCACAGCTCGATGAGTTCGTCGCGGTCGGCGGTGCGCCGGTACAGGCTGGCGAACATGGCCAGGGCCTCGCCGACGGTCTGGAAGTCCTGCAGCGCCGTCGCCTGGAACTGGATGCCGATGGCCTCGCGAAAGGCTTGGTCCAGCGGCTTGCCGCGGAACAGCACGGCGCCGGTGGTGGGCGACTGGATGCCTTCGAGCATCTCCAGCGTGGTGGTCTTGCCGGCGCCATTGGGGCCGAGCAGGCCGAAGCATTGGCCTGGGCGCACGCCGAAGCTGAGGCCGTCGACGGCGGTGACGCCGGGAAATTGCTTTACCAGGGAGACGGCTTCGATGAGCGGCTTGGCTTCCATTCCGCAAGGTCCCCGTTGGACGCAGGTGATGTGCTGGAGAAGGCTTCGGGTGGCGCGAGTGTGGCACTACCACCAGTTCAGGTGGGGGCGTTTGGGTGCCAGTGCCAGGCTCGATTCCCGTCTCCCCCGGTCTCCGGGTCCGGTCTCAATCCTGGCTCCAATCGCGACCCCGGCACCCGGCGCGATGCGAATCGCCGGAGCCGGACCGGCCGGGCGGCCGGCCCGTGACCGACGGATTATTCGCCGCCCTTGCGGGTGTCGATGTTCAGGGCCGAGTAGGCCGGGCAGGAACCCATGTAGGCGGTGCCGACGGGCACCAGGCCGATCAGGGCGAGCCACCAGGTCTGTGTGAGCAGGCCGACGACGATCATCACGGCGCCGACGCCATAGCGGATGTTGCGGTCTTGCTTGCCGATGTTCTTGGTCATGGGTGTCTCCAGTGCGGGGTCGGGTGGGTGGGTTCGGCGCTGGCCGAATGTCGATCGAGACGACGCCGTTCGGGATGTGCTTGAATATCCCTCGCGGCCAGATCGGCATTGTACGCCTTTTTGCCGACGTGCTCGTTGCGATACGGCAATGCTCACCGTCCGCGCCGCGCGCTGTGTGCCTGTATACTGCCCCCGCGCGCAGCCGGCGCCTCGGCTTCTCCGCCGCCGGCGCCGCGCTGTCGGTTCACGCCGACCTGCCACGCCAGCCAGCCATCCATCCACGCCAGCCGTCCGACCTTAGACCCATGCACGGAGTTCAATTGCCGCGGATCCTGTTCTGGGCCGCGATCCTGTTTCTTCTCACCCTCGCCGCCAAGCCCTGGCTGGAGCAGTTACTGATCCTCCACCAGGCCGAGCCCCGCGCGGTGACCGCCCGCGGCGAACTGGCCGGCGACGAGTTGGCGACCATCGAGATCTTTCAGCGTGTCAGCCCGTCGGTGGTGTTCATCAGCACCACGGCCACGCTGGTGAACCCCTGGGTGCGCAATCTGACGGAGGTGCGGCGGGGCACTGGCTCGGGCCTGATCTGGGACCACCAGGGCCACGTGGTGACCAATTTCCACGTCATCGAGGATGCGCGCTCGGCGCGGGTGCGCCTCACCGACGGTCGTAGCTACAATGCCCAGTTCATTGGCGCGAGCCCGGAGCACGATCTGGCGGTGCTGCGCATCGGCATGCCGTCGGCCAAGATCCAGCCGGTGGCGGTCGGGCGCAGCGCGGATCTGCGGGTGGGGCAGAAGGTCTTTGCCATCGGCAATCCCTTCGGTTTCGACTACAGTCTGACCACGGGCGTGGTTTCGGCGCTGGATCGTACCATCGCCTCAGAGCAGGCCGGGGAGATCCGTCGGCTCATCCAGACCGATGCCGCCATCAATCCGGGCAACTCCGGCGGTCCGTTGCTGGATAGTGCCGGGCGCCTGATCGGCATCAACACGGCCATCTACAGTCCGTCCGGCAGCTTCAGCGGCATCGGCTTTGCGGTCCCGGTGGATACGGTGAACCGGGTGGTGCCGCAGTTGATCGCCCATGGCCGTTATGTGCGCCCGCGGATCGGCATCTACAGCGATGACGGCACGGCGCGCACCATCCTGGACCAGCTCGGCATCGAGAACGGGGTGCTGGTACTGCGGGTGGAGCCCCAGTCGCCGGCGGAGCGCGCGGGCCTGGTGGGGACCCGGGTGACCAACGGCGGTGAGGTGATCCCGGGTGACATCATCCGCTCGCTGGACGGGCGGCCGGTGGCTACCATGGATGCCCTCATCGAGCAGCTCGAGGGCTATCAGGTGGGCGATCGGGTGGAGCTCGGTATCGTGCGCAACGGCCGACCGGCGACGGTGGAGCTGACGCTGGGCGGCCGTTATCGGCAGTGGGACTGAGCGCCTGCTGGCGCCGGTATCAGTTCAGGCCGCAGACGCCGCCCGGACAGCATCCGCCGGCACCGCAGGCGGGTGGGGCGACGCCGCTGCCGAGGCTGCCGCTGGTGATGACGTTTCCGCCAGTGGCCAGACGCTGCACCGGGGCATCGTCGGGGGTGTCGCCGCAGGGCAGGTTGGCGCGGGCGCACAGCTCGCCCCAGGTGGACAGGGTTTCGCTCATGCGGTGGCTGACTTCCACCACCTGGCCGTTGGCGTCGCAGCGATAGTCGTAGGTGGGCATGATGGGCTCTCCATATCGATGATTGTTATGCCGTAATTATACGTCGAAGGCGGCTGGCGTTCGTTGCGAACTGTCTGCGTCAGGGATTGGACAGCGGCCGACGATGGTCAGGAAGCCGTCGGCATCCATGTGCCCCCGGTCGCCGGTCTTGAACCAGCGCCGGCCGTCCAGTTCCACCACTGCCTGGCGGGTGCCATCCGGGTCGTTCAGATAGCCCCGCATGACCTGGACGCCGCCGATCAGCACCAGTCCCGGCTCGCCGGCGGGGCGGGATTGCAGGGTCACCGGGTCGACGATGCGGAAGCTGGTCCCCGGGAGCGGCATGCCGACGGTGCCCGGCCTGGAGCCGGTCTGGATCTTCCAGGTGGCGGTGTCGATGGCGTCGGGCACATTGACGCTGGCCACGGGGGTGGTCTCGGTGGCGCCGTAGCCCTCGAGGATGCGTTTGCCGAACTTGATGGCGAAGGCGTCGCGCACCTCGGGGCTCGGACGCCCGGTGCCGGCGACGACGATGCGCAGGCTTTCGAGCATCAGTGGATGGACCTTGGGGTGCGTCACCATCCGCTGCAGCAGCGCTGAGCTGCTGCAGAGCACCGTGGCGCGGTGGCGGGCGATCGCCTTGGCGTTGCCCGGCGCATCGGCGGGGTCCGGATGACAGACCATCGGAATGCCCTCCAGCAGGGGCAGCGCGGTGGTGACGGTGAGTCCGAAGGCGTGGTACAGCGGCAGGCTGGACAGGATCAGGTCGTCGCATTCGGTGTTGAGCACGTCGGCGATCTGGCGCACGTTGGCCAGGATGTTGCGGTGGGTCAGTTCCACGCCCCGGGGTGCAGCGGTATCGCCGGTGAACAGGATGGCGGCGACCGCGTCCGGGCGCGCACGACGGCCGTACAGTGCCGGCAGCAGCGCAGTCGGCAGCAGCACCGCCAGGGCCTGTGTGGTCCAGCGGCGCAGCCTGCCGAGGGTGCGGTCCAGGGCCTCCAGGGTCCGCAGGCGGTCGTCCGGCAGCAAGGACTCCAGCTCCAGGCCCCGGGCCGCGAGCCGTCGGGCGAAGCCCTCGCTGGTGATCAGGTCGCGCACGGCGGCCGCGCGCAGCATCCGGCGCAGGTGCTCCAGGTCGGCGCTGTAGTCCAGATTGACGACGGTCTTGCCGGCCACCCAGCCGGCCAGGTTGGCGATGACCGCGGCGCTGCCCGGCGGCAGCAGGATGCCCAGGGTCTGCTGCGGGCACTGCCGGCGAATGGCATCGGCGAACAGCAGCACCGTCGCGATCAGGCGGCGGTTGCTCAGCGCCGTGCCAGAGGAGTCCAGCACCGCGGTCTGGCCGAGGTTGCGTCGTGCGGTCCTGAGCCAGGCGCTGGGCAGGCTCGGCAGTTGCTGGACGTGTTCCTGCCAGGAGCTGACCGACAGTTCGAACACGGCCTGCTTTACGGCTTCGGCCTTGCTCTGCATGGGCAGCGGGGGGCCGAAGGCGACGATGACGTCCCGCGCCCGGCCGCCGCGACGGCTGCGGCGCAACTTGTTGCTGGCATAGGAGAAACGGCTGCCCCACAGGCCGCGCAGGTAGAACGGCAGGATGACGCCGCGGGCCTGTTCCGCTGCCCGTTCGAAGCCCTTGCGGAACTCTCCGAGCTGGGCGTTCTTCGACAGCGTGCCCTCCGGAAACAGGCACACCACCTGGCCGTCGTCGAGCAGGTCCGTGACCACCCGCAGGGCATGGCGGCTGCTGCCGCGGGAGATGGGCACCACGCCGAAGAAGTCGAGGAACCAGCGCAGATACCAGCGCTGGTAGATCACCCGCTCCATGACGAAACGCACCGGCCGCGGGCTGGCCATCTGCACCATGGCCCAGTCGATCCAGCTGATGTGGTTGCCCAGCATGAGCACGCCGCCCTGGGCCGGCAGGTTGTCCAGGCCGATGACCTGGAGCCGGTAGCGGAAGGCCAGCATTCGCGCGATGAAGAAGCGCACCAGCGACTGCGGCAGTTTCCACACGGTATAGAACGCCCCGCCCAGCGCCACCAGTCCCAGCCCGACCATGATGGCGCGGCTGCCGCTGTCCGCCAGCGCCGAGAGCACGGTGATGATCAGCCCGACGAGCATGATCCAGTGCAGCACGAAGTTCTTCGCCGCCAGCACGCGTCCCAGCTCGCGCTCGCCGGCATTGAACTGGATCAGCGCGTTCAGCGGCACGATGAACATGCCCGCGAGCAGGCCCAGGGCCATGAAATTGACGCCGTGTAGCCAGGTGGCGCCGATGCCGGGCAACAGGAACAGCGTCAGCGCAATGCCGAGGGCGCTGAACGGGATCAGGCCAGTCTCCACATGGTCGCGGGCGATGCGCCCGGCGATGGCCGCACCCAGGATGATGCCGATGCCGGAGAAGGCCATCAGGCCCTGGATGACCACCGTGTTGGTCTCGCCGACACTGTCCTCGATGAACGCCGGAAAGGCCGCCAGCAACACCTGCGACAGCCCCCAGAACACCCCGAGGCCGATGATGGAGAGCCAGATCACCGAGTTGTTCCAGGCCGCGTGCAGGTTGTGCAGCAGGTACTGCCCCCGCAGGTAACGGCCCCAGTCGAAGCGCATCTCCGCCTCGCCGGGGGGCTGATCGGGCAGGCGATAGGCCAGGGCCACCTCCACCAGCGAGGCCAGCACCAGGAACCAGCCCACCGGGGCGATGCGGCGCATGATCTCGTCCGGCGGCAGGCCGCTGCCGCCCACCTCGCCAGCGGGGGTGGCCAGCATCGCCTCGAACAGCACCGAGAAGACCAGGATGCCCGCCAGGATGGCGATGCTGCTCGACGCCTGCACCCAGGCGTTGGCCGTGGTCAATGCCTCGTTGCCGCAGAGTTCCTTGATGTAGCCGAACTTCGACGGCGAGTGCACCGCGCTCTGCAGGGCCAGCACGAAGGTCATGACAAAGGCCGGCCAGAACAGCCCCAGGTAGTAACAGGCGGTGATGCCCAGGGTGATGGCCACCGCCACCCAGGCCGCGCGGCGCATGACCCGGTTCTTCGGCCAGCGGTCCGCGAGATAGCCCGACGGGGTGAACAGCAGGATGAACGGCAGCAGGATCAGCGCATTGACCAGCGCCGTCAGCCAGATCTGCTCGGGGCCGTCGTAGGCCTTGAACAGGGTGTTCTGAATGATGATCTTATGGCCCAGGTCCACGAAGGAGTTCAGGAACACCACCGCCACGAACGGCAGGAAGCCGGCGATGCGGGTCAATCTGGTCACGGTGCGATTCCTTCGGTCTGCCTGGCGCCTGGGCGGATACTATACTGGTTCTGGCAGGCCCCAAACCCCGCACAGCCTTCCCGTATGGCCCTATCGCATGGCCACGGGCAAGAGAGGTGACATGACCGCTGGTGTGCCAGAATCGCGCACGCACCGCCCGTTGTCGATGTCCTTACGGACGCAGCGACTGGTTTTGCTGCTGCTGGTGGCCACGGTGGTGGTCGCCGCCATTGGCAGCTTCGCCTATCGGGTCCTGCGCGACGATATCCGCGAGGAGACGCAGCGCACCCTGGCGGTGATCGCCGAGCAGAAGCGCCAGCGGATCGAGTCCTGGGTCGCCGCTGCGCGCACGGACGCAGCTTCCTTCTACTCCGCGCATGCGCCCCATGCGCAGGCCTTCGCCCGCTGGCTCGACGGCGGGCGGCAGCCGGATGCATTGATCGACGGCATCCGCGCGCGCATGGCGGAACTGGTTCGCATGCGGCAATGGGGCGGAATGGCGCTGTTCGATCGTGACAACCAGGTGGTTCTGGCCGTCGGCGATGCCGACGCCGAGGGTGATCCCTGGAAGCTGCAGGGCGTGCTGCAGCATCCGGCCGTGATCGATAGCGCGCTGTATCGCGACCGCCATGGTGCGGTGCAGTTCGGCGTGCTGGCCCCCTTCGGGCTGTCCGGCGAGCCGCCACGGGGGGTCCTGTCCCTGACCTGGCCGGCGGCCAGTACGCTGGATCCGCTGGTCGCGTCCTGGCCGATGCCGACCCGGACCGCGGAGACCTACCTGGTGCGGCGGGAGCGCGATCGCGTTCGCTTCCTGACCCCGCTGCGGCACCAGGCCGGGGCCGCCCTGCGCCTGACGCAGCCGCTGGACGCCCCGGACCTGCCCGCCGCCCGCGCCGCCCGGGGCGAGCTGGGCATCCTGGCGCAGGGTGTGGACTACCGCGGTTTGCTGGTACTGGCCTATGCCACCGCCATCCGGGGGACGCCCTGGCTGATGATCGCCGAGATCGACGAGTCCGAGGCCTATGCAGGCCTGCACGCCACCGCCTGGAGCACGGCGCTGGTGGCGGGACTGACGCTGCTGCTGCTCTATGCCGTCGGCTACGGGCTCTGGCACCGGGACCGGCAGCGTCAGCAACTGGCCGCGCTGCAGGCCCGGCAGGCAGTGGAGGCCCGCTTCCGCACCCTGTTCGAGGCCTCCAGCGAGGCGGTCATGCTGCTCGACCGCGAGCGCTTCCTTGATTGCAATGCCGCCGCGCTGCGCATCTTCGGTATCCCTGACAAGGCGGTCTTCAAGCGGCTCCATCCCGGCGACCTGTCGCCACCGAACCAGCCCGACGGCACCCCCTCTGCCGAACTGGCAAGGACGCATATCGACCGCGCGCTGGAGACGGGCAGCCGGACCTTCCGCTGGGCGCACCGGCGCGCCGATACCGGGCTGGACTTCCCCTGCGAGGTGGTGCTCAGCACCATCGAGCTGGACGGCGCCCGGGTGCTGCTGGCGACGGTGCGGGACTTCACCGAGCATCAGCGCCTGCAGGACCAGTTACGCGACAGCGAGGCGCGGATCCGCCGGATGCTGGAGCACCTGCCCATCCCCATCGTCATCGGCCGCGGCGGTGACGCGGATGAGATCCTGTTTCTCAACCGCGCCTTCGTCCGCACCTTCGGCTACACCTTGGAGGACATCCCCTGTGGCGATGACTGGTTCCGCCGCGCCTATCCCGATGCGACCTACCGAGCCGAGGTGATGCAGGTCTGGGCCGACGCCATTGCCGATGTGTTGGCGAACCCTGGCGAGATCGAGCAGGGCGAATACCGCGTCACCTGCAAGAACGGGCGGGTGCTCGATGTGGTCATCGGCACCATTGCGCTGGACGACCTGTTGCTGATTTCGCTTATGGACATCAGCGAGCGCAAGGCCTACGAGCAGGAACTGGAGGGCGCCTATGAAGCGGCCGCAACCGCCAACCGCAAGCTCAAGGAGCTGAACCAGCAGCTCGAGCAACTGGCGACCACGGATGCCCTCACCGGGACCTGGAATCGGCGCCACTTCGAGCGCGTGGCGGCCACCGAGATCGCCCGTGCCCATCGCTACTGCGAGCCCCTGTCGCTATTGCTGTTCGACCTGGACCACTTCAAGGCCATCAACGACAGCCTGGGCCATCAGGTGGGGGATCAGGTGCTGATCGAACTGAGCGACCGGGTAAAGTCGCGGCTGCGCGAAGTGGATGTGCTGGCCCGCTGGGGCGGCGAGGAATTCGTTGTGCTGTTGCCCGGGACCAGAGAGGCGGAAGCCCGTTCGCTGGCGGAGCAGTTGCGCGAGCGGGTGGCGGGCAGGGCCTTTGCGCTGGCGGGCCAGGTCACGGTGAGTTTCGGCGTTGCCGAGTTGGGTTCCCGGGAGGCCATGGACGCCTGGCTCAAGCGGGTGGACGATGCCCTCTACGCTGCCAAGGCCGCCGGACGCAACCGGGTCTGTCTGGCGGCGCCGGAGGAGGCGCCGGCGACTTCAGCGGCAGTAGGCCGGTCCTGAGTCTCGTCTTTGGCCCCGTCTTGGGTCCTGTTTCCAGTCCTGTTTCCGGGTAGGCGCCCGCATCGATGTCACGCCGGCGGCGGCATCCTGTTGACGGCGCCCGGCTGCTGCGGGCGCAGTTGCTGCGGTTTCATCGCCGATGCCAGCACATAGTCCAGGCCCCGGTAGAGCACCGCCGGGTCCAGACGCAGCGCCAGTCGGGCATGCTGTCGGGCGATGGGATGCAGTCGGCGCAGGGCCTGCGGATGCCGGGCCAGATACTGATGCAGCGGCCCGTAGACCTGATCGCGGATGGAGGCGATACGGATCTGCTCGAAACCGGTGACGGCCAGCTTGGCATGGTAGGTCGGGCGGGTATAGGCGTTTTCCGTCGGGATGACGAACTTGCCCGCTACCTGCCCCCATGACAGGCGCTGTTGCAGCCGGGCCTTGAAGCCGCGTTGCCCCGGCATCGGAATGATGTCCGCGGTGACCAGGCGTCCGCCGGGCCTGAGCACGCGCCAGGCCTCGCGAAAGAACCGCTCGCGGGTATGGAAGTGGAAGGCGCACTCCAGGGCCAGCACGGCGTCGACCGAGGCCGACTCCAGCGGCATGTCGGTGGCTGAGCCGAGGCGCAGGTCGATCTGCTCCTGCAGGCCCTGTTCGGCTACCCGGTGGCGGGCGACGCGGACCTGGGAGTCGGTGATGTTCAAGCCGATGATGCGCGCGGGCTGCAGGCAGTGCGCCCAGAGCAGGTCCTGATCCGCAAAGCCGAAGCCGACGTCGAGCACGGTGTCGCCGGGGCCGATGCGCGCCGTTTCTCCCACCAGCATGGCCAGGGCGTCGCTGGCATCGTCCAGGGTGTCCGCCTGCTGCCAGTAGCCGAGGTTGAGGTACAGGCCGCGTTCGGTCGCCGCGCCCGTGGACAGCAGATCGTAGACGGCGGCCGTATCCAGTCCGTGATAGGGGTTATAGAGCCAGTTCAGGTAGCGCAGGGAGGTGCGCAACGGCGATGGAGGGGCGGTCTGATCGGGCACGGGTGCGTTCCGGTCTGCTCACAACGTGGCCGACGTTCGGCGCGCGTTGCGTATAATGCGAGGCGTGGCAGGTTGCCCCGCGCGGGATACGCTGAACAATCCGGCGTTTCCCCGGGGCTGTCTCCGACGATCTAAACTTTGGGCGATCAATGGGAGATTACAATGGCAAAGACCCGTTACTCACTCTTTCAGCGGCTGCTGCACTGGATCATCGCGCTGCTGATCTTCGGCCTGCTCGGCATGGGCTTTCTGTTCTGGGGGCTCGGTTACCAGGGGCTGGCCGGTCTGGTGGGCGAGGAACTCGCCGGCACCTTCTACATGATGCACAAGAGCTTCGGCATCCTGCTGTTCTTTCTGGTCGTGCTGCGTCTGCTGCTGTTCCGGTTCTCGCCGGTCCCTGACTACGAGGTGCCCCTCACCGGCATCGAGCGCGGGGTGAGTGTCGGCACCCATGTGCTGATGTACCTGCTGCTGATCGGGCTGCCCATCGGCGGCTGGCTGGCGACGTCGATCAGCGGTTTCCCGGTGCAGTTCTTCGGCTGGTCGCAGCCCGGCCTGGACCCGGCCGACAAGGCGCTGGGCGAGCAGTTGTTCCTGATGCACGGCATCGGCGGCCTGGTGCTGCTGTTCGTGCTGCTGCTGCACATCGGTGCCGGTCTGAAGCACTGGCGGCTCAAGGACGGCATCATGCGGCGCATGAGCCTGCCCTGATCGGTCGCTGAGTCATCGGCCTCCTGGCCAGGAGGCCGATAAAGCAGCGTCTCCTCGGCACGCATGAGCAGCTGTCGGGCACTCACTGGCTGTGACTGGTACCGTGATGCTCGTCGCCGAGGCTGGCGGGATCCTGGTGGACGATGATGTCCGACTCCGGATAGCGGGCGCGAATGCGCTGCTCGGCCTCCAGCGTGATGCGGTGGGCCTCGCTGAGCGGGAGTTGATCGTCCAGTTCAAGATGGAGCTGGATGATCAGCAACTGGCCGGAGCGCCGTGTGCGCAGGCCATGGATGCCGCGGACCTCGGGGCCGGCCTTGGCCAGCGCGGTGATCTCGTCTCGATCCGCCTGGGGTAATTCCCGGTCGAGCAGCAACTGAACGGCATCGTGGCCGATGCGAACGGCACTCAGCAGCACAAAGGCGGCGATGCCGAAGCCGAGGATCGGGTCCGCGCCGTGCCAGCCGAACCAGGCCAGTCCCAGCGCGAGCAGGGTGGCGCCGTTGGTTGCCAGATCGGTGGCATAGTGCAGGGCATCGGCACGGATGGCGGTGGAGCCGGTGCGGCGGATGACGCTGTGCTGGAACACCAGCAGCGCCAGGGTGGCGACCATGGCGAAGCCGAGAATGAACAGGCCGATGCCGGCATCCGCCACCGGCCGCGGGTGGATCAAGCGGTTCACCGCCTCCAGCCCGACGAACAGCGCCGAGCCGGCGATGAAGGCAGATTGACCCAGCGCAGCCAGGGGTTGCGCCTTGCCATGGCCGAACCGGTGTTCCGCGTCCGCGGGCTTCAGTGACCAGTGCACCGCCAGCAGGTTCACCAGCGAGGCGCCGACGTCCATGATCGAATCCACCAGCGACGCCAGCACGCTGACCGAACCGGTGGCGAGCCAGGCGATGAGCTTCACCAGGATCAGCAGCGTGGCCGTGGACACCGAAGCATAGGTTGCGAGCCGCAGCAGTCGGCCGTTGCCCAGGGGGTCGGATTGCGCAAGACCGGATGCCGGGCGCTCGGATGACGTGGGTTCGATCATACCTGTTCGGGCCTTGTCCTGTTTCAAGTGCGAGTTCGGGCTGGCTACTGGCTCGGCTGTGGACCTGTGGTGAGGGTGGTTGATTGCATGTATGGCGAGAAACGATGTTCAAGCATGGTCTGAAGCGTGCCCGGTGCCGGCGGCGTTCCATTGTACCCGCCTGCCTGCGCCGGCGGGTGTCTGTGGTTGGCGGGCGGTCAAGGCTGAACCCCCTGCCGGTCAGGGTGTCGGTGCGGGCGTTGCTGCAGGCGTCGGCGCTGGTTGCCGCCGTGGCGCTGTCCTGGAGCGGGCTGGCGGCGGCCGCGCCGGCGCCTGAACTGGTGCTGGGGACCTGGAACCTGGAGCATCTCGCGGCAGAGGACAGAGCCGGGTGCCGGCCGCGGCAGGCGGCGGATTACGCCCGCCTGCGTGCGGTGGCGGAGCGGCTGGACGCGGACATCGTCGCCCTGCAGGAGGTGGAGAATGCAGCGGCGGTGGCGCGGGTGTTCGATCCGGCCCGTTACGACATCGTCGTCTCCGAGCGGCGCGAGGCGCGGTCCGTCGGCTGTCGGGGCATGCCGGGTCAGGCGCGCACGGTGCTGCGCACCGGGTTTGCCATCCAGCGCGAGCGCCTGGCGGCGCTGGGGCTGGACTGGCGCGCGCTGCCGCCGTACCGCGCGCTCGGCATCGAGGGCGGCCGTTGGGGCACCCGGATACGCATCGAGCCGCTGGAGCGCGCTGATTCGGCCTTGCCTGAGGCCCGTCCGGGTGTCGCCGGGCATTCTGCGACGGCGCTGGAACTGATGTCGCTGCACCTGAAGGCCGGATGTGCCTGGGGCCGGCTGGACGGGTCCGGGGTCAACCGCCCGCAATGCCTGCTGCTGCGGCGACAGCGGGGCATCCTGGAGCAGTGGGTCGACGGCCGCGCCGAGGCTGGGCAGGCGTTTGCGCTGATGGGCGATTTCAACCGCCAGCTGGACCAGCCGAGGGACGACCTGTGGCGCGAACTCGACGACGGCGAGGTCTGCGACTGGCGCGATGACAAGCAACTGGGCCGCCAGTGCCGCCCGGGCACCCGGGTGGCCCACCCCGGGGCCGACCTGTTGCTGGCCAATGCCGGGCGGCCGTTTCCGTATCCGCGCAACCCCAAATACCCTTACGCCATCGACCACTTCGTCTTCGGCGGCGACGCCGCCACCTGGGTGATCGATGACAGCTTCGTCGCCCTGGGCTTTCCCCAAGGGCCGCCGCCGTCGGACCACCATCCCCTGCGGATCCGGTTACGCCTGCCTTCGTCTTCCAATCCGACACGCTGACGGCGCATGCCGCGCGCCCGGCATGACGCCCCGCATGGAAAGTGCCGATGTGTGCCGGGGGCAGCGAATCACCCGGCCAGCGCGCTTGACAAACTGCCTCTGTTTCAGAATGAAGACGAACTTGTGCACAGGCGGCAGCGGGCAGGGTCCGGTGGCCCGAGTGCGGCAGGCGGGAGCGTGGCTTAGGCGAAAACAGCAGCCCGCACCCAATCAAAACAATGGCTTGCGAGAGTGATCATTTTTTGACCAATCCGACCGGATGTCTGTCGGCGCTTGCACTTGCGGACGTCGCGAGTCTATTGTCCACAAAGTTATCCACAGCGGCTGTGGGCAGGTTGCGGAAACCCCCGCGGCTGGCGGTGTTGTGGGGCGGACCGCGGTGGCGCATGAACGAACGCCCCCAAGCGTCTGTTTGTTGAAAGCGTCCCGGGGTTGTCCGGGCAGGGCTGCGACATGCGACCATCTCCGGGGCAGCCATTCGTGGGGCAAGCATTCGCAGACATCCTGGCTCTGCCGTCTGATTCTGGTTTCTCCCTCGGCGCGTTACGGGTTATACTGGTCGGCTGTCAATTTGACGGGTCCGCTTCCGACCGCGCCGTCGGGCTCACTGGAGACCATCCCTCGTGATCGAAAACCTTCGCAATATCGCCATCATCGCCCATGTCGACCACGGCAAGACGACCTTGGTGGACAAGCTGCTGCAGCAGTCCGGCACCCTTGGCGAGCGATTCGGCCCGGTGGAGCGAGTGATGGACTCCAACGCCCTGGAGCGCGAGCGCGGCATCACCATCCTGTCCAAGAACACCGCGCTGCGGCTGAACCTCCACGGCCAGGAGTATCGCATCAACATCGTCGACACCCCCGGCCATGCCGACTTCGGCGGCGAGGTGGAGCGGGTGCTGTCCATGGTGGACTCGGTGCTGCTGCTGGTGGACGCGCAGGAAGGACCGATGCCGCAGACCCGTTTCGTCACCAGCAAGGCCTTCGAGCATGGCCTGCGACCCATCGTGGTGGTGAACAAGATCGACAAGCCCGGCGCCCGTCCGGATTGGGTCATCGATCAGGTGTTCGACCTGTTCGACCGCCTGGGCGCCAGTGACGAGCAGCTGGACTTTCCCATCGTCTACGCCTCTGCCATCAACGGCTACGCCGGGCTCGAGGACAGCGTGCGCGACGGTGACATGACGCCGCTGTTCGAGGCCATCGTCGAGCACTGCCCTGTGCCGGATGTGGACCCCGAGGGGCCGTTCCGGATGCAGGTATCCACGCTGGACTACAACTCGTTCGTCGGCGCCATCGCGGTGGGGCGTATTCAGCGCGGCACCATCAAGCCCAACCAGCAGGTGGTGGTGGTCAAGCGCGACGGCGTCACCCACAAGGCCAAGATCGGCCTGGTCTACGGCTACCTGGGGCTGGAGCGGTTCGAGGTGCCGTCCGCGTCCGCCGGCGACATCGTCGCCCTGACCGGCATCGATGCGCCGAACGTCTCCGACACCCTGTGCCACCCGGAAGCCGTCGAGGCGCTGCCGGCGCTGAGCGTGGATGAACCCACGGTGAGCATGACCTTCCAGGTCAACACCTCGCCGTTTGCCGGCCGGGAAGGCAAGTACCTGACCTCGCGCCAGCTCAAGGACCGGCTGGAGCGCGAACTGATCCACAATGTCGCGCTGCGGGTCGAAGAGGGCACCGATCCGGAGAAGTTCCGCGTTTCGGGCCGCGGCGAGCTGCATCTGTCCATCCTGCTGGAGAACATGCGCCGCGAGGGCTACGAATTGGCGGTGTCGCGACCCGAGGTCATCTTCCGCGAGGTCGACGGCCAGATCTGCGAGCCCTATGAGCAGCTCACCGTCGACGTGGACGAGGCCAATCAGGGCGCCATCATGCAGGCACTGGGCGAGCGCCGGGGCGAGCTGAAGGACATGGTGCCCGACGGCAAGGGGCGCGTGCGGCTGGATTACCAGATCCCGTCCCGCGGGCTGATCGGCTTCCAGACCGAGTTCATGACCCTGACCTCCGGCACCGGGTTGAAGTACCACGTCTTCGATCACTACGGGCCCGCCAACCAGGGCGGCATCGCGCCGCGCCGCAACGGCGCCATGATTTCCAACGCTCAGGGCAAGGTGCTTGGCTACGCGCTGTTCAACCTGCAGGAGCGCGGGCGGCTGCTGGCATCCCCAGGCGACGAGGTCTACGAGGGGCAGATCGTCGGCATCCATTCCCGCGACAACGACCTGGTGGTCAACCCGCTGAAGGCGAAGCAGCTGACCAACATCCGCGCCGCCGGCTCGGACGAGAACATCCTGCTGACGCCGCCGATCCGTTTCTCGCTGGAGCAGGCGCTGGAATTCATCGAAGACGACGAGCTTGTGGAGATCACGCCCCAGGCGATCCGCATCCGCAAACGGTTCCTGAAGGAGCACGAGCGCAAGCGCGCCCAGCGCGGCGCTTGAGGAGCACATGAAGCATGGTTGAGACTGCCGCCGACTGCCGCCGCGGCCCTGTGATCCGGGCCTTCCTGATCGCCGTGGGTCTGATCGTCGGCGGGGTGCTGGTGTCGGGGTTCATGCCGACCGCCCGGCTTGCCGAGGCCCACCCCGGCGCCGGGCTGGTGTTCGCCGGCATCGCCATGCTATTGACGGCCTGGGTGGACGCGCTGCGCTCGCGCTGCATCCGTCATTACGTCAATCTGCTGCTGCCGTTGCTGGCCTTGGCCTGTCTGCTGGCCTTGGCCGGCGCGGGTCTCGACGATTCCGTCGGCAGCGTGCCCGGCGCCCTTTCCGGTGATGGTCCCGGTCACCCGGCGGCTTACCTGAGGCCCGTTTACATGCAATACGCGCTCTTCGCCCTGATCGGGCTGTTCGCGTTGCTGCATTTTTCGCTGCACATGATGCCCACGGTCTGGCGCCGCGGGCTCACTGTCGGACGCACCGGGCTCATCGGGGCCGCCGCCGGCGTCGCCCTGGTGCTGTACTGGCACTTCGGCGGCATGCCAAGGTCCGACGCCGCGTCCCAGATCCTCGTCCAGCCGGTGCAGGTTGTGGTGGACCTGCTGGGTGTGGCCGTCGGCGGGCTGATCTTTGCCCTGGCGATGCGCCATCGCACGGTCGCCGAGTCGTAATTCGCGGCTTCCAATTTTCGCTGGATCATGTACACTTGCGCGTTTACCTGCGGGCGCGCCGGTCAGCAATGGCCGAATCATCCCGTGGGCTAGTACTCAACCGTCTGCAACGGAATCGTCCATGGTCAAGATTCGTCTGTCCCGCGGGGGCGCCAAGAAGCGTCCGTTCTATCAAATCGTCGTCGCTGACATCCGTCAGTCCCGCGATGGCCGTTCCATCGAGCGGATCGGTTTCTTCAACCCCGGCGCCACCGGTGGCGAGGTGCGTCTGCGGGTGGATCGCGATCGCGCCGACCACTGGCTCAGCCAGGGTGCCCAGCCCACGGACCGCGTGGCGCAGTTGCTGAAAGAGGCGGCCAAGCAGGCGGCCCAGCAGACCGAAGCCGTCGCCTGACGCGGCTGCCCGGTCCTTGCCGGCGCATGCGGTCAGCGGGCTGGCAGGGTTGGTCGGCGCAGGGCCGGACTCGTGGTGATGGGCTCACAGGTCATGTCTGCCGATAACCGTCTGGTCGTCCTCGGGCGCATTGCCGGGGTCTATGGCGTACGCGGCTGGGTCCGCGTCCACTCTGACACGGCGCCGCGGGAGAACATCCTGCGCTACTCGCCCTGGATGGTCGGGGGGCAACCCCGTACCGTCGCCGAGGGGCGTCGCCACGGCAAGGGACTGGTGGCCAGGCTTGAGGGCTGCGATGATCGCGACCAGGCGGTAACCTTGGTGGGGCAATCGATCGAGATTCGCCGAGACCAGCTCCCGCCGCCCCGGCCCGACGAGTTCTACTGGGCAGACCTGGAGGGTCTGCAGGTCGAGACCCTGGAGGGCGTGGACCTCGGTGTCGTCGACCATCTGTTCGAGACCGCCGCCAACGATGTTGTGGTGGTGCGTGGTGAGCGGGAGCGACTGATCCCGTTCCTGTGGGGCGACGTGATCAAGGACGTGGATTTCTCTGCGGGCCTGTTGCGGGTCGACTGGGATCCGGATTTCTAGCGATACCGCCCCCCGGCCGTATCCCCGGATGCGACGGGGTAGGTTCGGGAGCCAGACGGTGCGATTCGATGTCATCAGCCTGTTTCCGGAGCAGTTCCGCATCCTGACACAAGAGGGTGTGGTGGCCCGGGCGCTGGGCCGAGGCATCGCAACGCTGCGGCTGTGGAATCCGCGGGACTTCACCCATGACCCGCATCGCACCGTGGATGATCGCCCCTACGGCGGCGGCCCTGGCATGGTGATGAAGGCGCCCCCGCTGCACGATGCCATCCGGGCGGCGCGGGTCGCGGCCGAGGCTGCCGGCTGTCGCAGCCGGGTAGCGTACCTGTCGCCCCAGGGCCGGCCGCTGTCACAGGCCGACATCGGTCGTATCGCCGACGCCGACGGCTGGATCCTGCTGGCGGGACGCTACGAGGGCGTGGACGAGCGCCTGCTGGAGGCCGACGTTGATGAGGAATGGTCCATCGGGGACTATGTGCTCAGCGGCGGCGAGCTGCCGGCAATGGTCGTGATGGATGCGGTGATCCGGCTGCTGCCGGGCGCCTTGGGCCACGCCGGGTCGGCGCTGGCGGATTCGCATATGGACGGGTTGCTGGATTGCCCGCACTACACCCGCCCTGAGACGCTTGATGACGGCCGCCGCGTCCCTGGGGTTTTGCTGAGTGGAGACCACGCCGCCATCGCCCGCTGGCGCAAGCGGCAGGCCCTGGAGCGGACCTGGCAACGTCGGCCCGACCTGCTGGCGGGCCGCGACTTGAGCAAAGACGAGCAGGCCGTGCTCGATGCATTGGAGGCGGGCGCCGCGCCCCGGGACTCTGCCGAGACCAGTGGAGCGACCGTCCGCCAGTTGACACAACCACCGGATGGCGTCGAACGACCGGAATCGTCCGACCAGCACCGGAGCCAGGATTGAGGCCAACGCCGAAACTGGAGCCGAATCCGTAGCCGATTCCGAACAGGAGCCAGAGACATGAGCAACATCATCGAACAACTCGAACGCGAGCAGATGGGCAAGGAGGTTCCCCCCTTCGCCCCCGGCGACACCGTCGTCGTCCAGGTCAAGGTCAAGGAAGGCGAGCGCGAGCGTCTGCAGGCATTCGAGGGCGTCTGCATCGCCAAGCGCAACCGCGGTCTGAACTCCGCATTCACCGTGCGCAAGCTGTCCCATGGCGAGGGTGTGGAGCGCGTGTTCCAGACCTACAGCCCGGCCATTGCCGACATCCAGGTCAAGCGTCGCGGCGATGTTCGCCGTGCCAAGCTGTACTACCTGCGAGGTCGTACCGGCAAGGCCGCGCGGATCAAGGAGAAGCTCTGAGGTCGCCCACTCCTTGGGTGCTGATTGCCGGCCCCGCCATCGGCCTCACCATCGATTCAAGCAGCGAGCGGCCCGGCGGCTGCCGCCGGGCTAACCGTTGTCATGACCGACAGTTTCTACTGGCATGATTACGAAACCTGGGGGGCGCGGCCGTCCAGTGACCGCCCCTGCCAGTTCGCCGGTATGCGCACCGATGCCGACCTGAACCCGGTCGGCGAGCCGCTGACGCTATTCTGCCGGCCGGCTGATGATCTGCTGCCCCTGCCCGAGGCCTGCCTGGTCACCGGCATCACGCCGCAGCGGGCGGAGGCAGAGGGCATCCCCGAGGCCGAGTTCGCCCGCCGCATCCAGCGCGAGCTCGCCATTCCCGGCACCTGCAGTGTCGGCTACAACAGCCTGCGCTTCGACGACGAGGTCACGCGGCATCTCTTCTACCGCAACCTGCTGGATCCCTACGCCCACGCCTTTCGCAATGGCAACTCCCGCTGGGACCTGATCGACGCCCTGCGTCTGGCCCATGCCCTGCGGCCGGAGGGAATCCACTGGCCCGAGCGCGAGCCGGGGATCACCTCGTTCCGGCTGGAGCACCTCACCGCTGCCAACGGCATCGGCCACGCCCACGCCCACGACGCCCTGTCCGACGTCCGGGCCACCATCGCCCTGGCGCGGCTGCTCAAGGGCGCCCAGCCCCGCCTGTTCGACCACGCCCTGAGACTGCGCGACAGCGCCAAGGTGTGCGCGCTGCTGGAGCGCGGCCAACCGCTGCTGCACGTCTCCCAGCGCTATTCGGCGGCCCAGGGCTGCATCGCGCCGGTGCTGGTGGTCGCGGAGCACCCGCGCAATTCCAAGGAACAGCTGTGCTTCGATCTGCGCCATGACCCGAGCATCCTGCTGGACCTGACCCCGGAGGCCATCGCCGAGCGGCTGTTCACCGCCGCGGATGACCTGCCGGAGGGCGTCGAGCGCATTTCGGTCAAGGGTTTCAAGATCAATGCCTGCCCGATGCTTGCGCCCATGGGCACCCTGACCGACGCCGCTGCCGAGCGCTGGGACATCGATCGGGCGCAGGTACAGCAGCACGCCGGGCGCCTGCTGGCGGCGCGGGAGCAGATGGCGGACAACCTGCGCCAGGCCTATGGCTTGAGGCAGTTTGTCGAACCGACGGATCCGGAGCAGATGCTGTACTCAGGCGGGTTCTTTTCCGCCGCCGATCGTCAGCGCATGGAGCGATTGCGTGTGCTGCCACCATCGGACCTGGCGGATTCGTTGCCGCGTTTCGATGATCGGCGCCTGCCGACGCTGCTGTTTCGCATGCGTGCCCGCAGCTGGCCGGAGACGCTGAGCGCGGGCGAACGCGAGGACTGGGATGCCTGGCGGTTCGAGCGGTTGACGGATCCCGACGCGGGGGCCTCCATCACCATCGATGGCTTCGAGCAGCGTATCGCCGAGCTGCGCAATGACCTGGCCGGGGAGCCGGCACGTCTCGCATTGCTGGACGCGCTGGAGGAATGGGCCGAGCGGGTGATGGATGCGGCGACATAGCCGTCGCTCCGGATGCCGGTCTCGGGCGGCTGCTTCCAGCTGATTCCGACTACCTCGGACTGATTCAGGGGCGCGCCGCAATCTCCCCCATGGCGGTGTCGTAGCGCCGGGTCAGTTCATCACGCAGCCGGGCCTGTTTTGCGCCGTCACAGCCGCCCATGGCCCGCAGACGGGCAAGAAAGTCACGTTGCATGCGGGCCTGGGCGTCACGGTAGTAGCCCTCGGGGAACAGGTCGTCCTGAACGTCCAGCACCGTCATGCGGAACCGGCTGACCAGCTCCTTGTTGAGATTGTCCGTCCGGCGACCGGACTGATCACTGCGGCAGCGGCTGTTGAACAGGTCCAGCGCGTAGGCGGCCTCGACGGCATTCACCAGCAATTGCCCGGTCTGTTCGTCCAGCGGTTCGGCCTGCGCCAGGGCGGCGGCCAGCAACAGGCCGGCGGCCAGGCCGATGCGGCGGATCGGAAAGGGTTTGGCATTCACGGCGGTCAACGGCTTCGGTGGATGGGGTTGGCGATCCTGGCTGCGGCATCCATGACGGCACTGATACCGACACGGGCAACATTACTAGCAGGCCGGTAGACGGCCTGGGCAATGAATGTGCGTGTGGCCGGGACCTGGCCTGCGGATCTGTGCATGTGGCTGACTCCGTGTGGACACTGCGGTTTCCCGTTCAGTTCCATCTGAGGGCTGCCCCGCGCACTATAAACGCCTGCCATCGGTCCCGCCGGCTGAGGCACGGTGCGGGCGCGCGACTGAGGCTGTATCATACCCCCATGAGTCGCCGTCATGTCCAACTCCAGCACCGCTCGCCGCTCGCCCTCCGGTGCGCCGCCGGGTACGTTCCCGGTCCGGGGCGTCTCGCGGCGGGCGACTACGTTTTGTGGTTGACAGGCCGATGATGGAGATGTTGTTCCTGCTGCTGCCGGTGGCGGCCATCTCCGGCTGGCTGGTCGCCCGGCGGACCGGGCACAAGACGGTGGAGCGGCGCCGTGAGTCTGCACCGGCCTTCTTTCGTGGCCTGAACTACCTGCTGAACGAGCAGCCGGACAAGGCCATCGACGTGTTCCTGAAGCTCGCCGAGGTGGATAGCGAGACGGTGGAGACACACCTTGCGCTCGGTTCCTTGTTCCGCCGTCGGGGCGAGGTGGACCGCGCCATCCGCATCCACCAGAACCTGGTGGCGCGGCCATCGCTGAACGCCCAGCAGCGCGGCTTCGCGCTCTATGAACTGGCCCGGGACTACATGCTGGCCGGGCTGTTCGACCGCGCCGAGAGCCTGCTCAAGGAACTGGTGGAGATGCAGTTGCAGCAACGGCGCGCGCTGCGGGGGCTGATCGAGATCTATCAAGCGGAGAAGGAATGGCCCCGCTGTCTGGAGATGGCCGAACAACTGCAGCGTGTCTCCACCGAGTCGCTGAAGACCGAGATCGCCCAGTACCACTGCGAGATGGCGGAGGAATGCCTGCGCGCCGACGACGCCGGGCAGGCGCGCTCGCACCTGCTGGATGCCCAGGCGGTCGATGGCGACTGCATCCGCGCCCACATGCTGCAGGCGCAGATGGAGCTGGCCGATGGCAACGCCGAATCCGCCGCCCTGCGGTATCGGCGCGTTGCCGAATGCGGGCCGCGGTACCTGCCGGCGATGCTGCCGGGCCTGCTGGAGTGCTGGCGGCGGCTGGGGCGGGGCAATGTCGCCCGGGAACTGGAGGCGCTGTTCCGGGCACATCCATCGCCACCGCTGATGCTGGAGCTCTCCGAGGCCATCGAGCGGGAGCGGGGCAGTGACGCGGCGCTGGAATTTCTCGAATCCTACCTGCGCGCCCATGCCGACCTGGCCGGCGCCGAGCGCCTGCTGGAACTGCGGCTGCGTACCGATGCCAGTGCTGGTTCAGCCGGTGCGGCCGCATCCGGTGACGCCGCCCTGCTCGAGGTGGTGCGCCATCTGCGGGCCATGCAGCCGGTCTATCAGTGCGAGCACTGCGGTTTCGAGGCCCGGGCGTTGCACTGGCAGTGCCCGAGCTGCAAGCGCTGGGGCAGCATCCAGGCCGTGGAGCCGTCCCCGATCGCCAATCCCGCCGTACTGAAGCAACGCCAGATCGCCTGAGTCCTTGCCATGCCTGCCACCGAACCCCGCGTCATCGTCGCCCTGGATTTCCCGCGCGTCGAGTCCGCCCTGGACCTGCTGGGCCGACTCGATCCCGGTCGCTGCCGCGTCAAGATCGGCAAGGAGCTGTTCACCCGCGCCGGCCCGGCATTGGTGGAGCGGGTGGTGCGGGATGGCTTCGATGTGTTTCTGGATCTCAAGTTTCACGACATCCCCAACACCGTCGCCGCCGCCTGCGCCGCGGCCGCCGACCTGGGCGTGTGGATGGTCAACGTGCATGCCTCCGGCGGGCCGGCGATGCTGGCCGCCGCCCGCGCCCGCCTGGACCAGCTGGACCAGCCCCCGCTGCTGATTGCGGTGACTGTGCTGACCAGCCTGGATGCCGCCGACCTGGCGGCGGTGGGTTGCCCGGGGGAGCCGGCCGACCGGGTGCTGCAACTGGCGCGGCTGGCGCAAACGGCGGGGCTGGACGGCATCGTCTGCTCCCCCCGGGAGGCCGGCGGCGTGCGCGAAGCCCTGGGTCCGGCCTTTCGGCTTGTGACCCCGGGCGTGCGGCCGGCGAGCGCAGCCCAGGGCGACCAGAAGCGGGTGATGACGCCGGCACAGGCAGTCGCCGCCGGGGCCGATTTCCTGGTGGTCGGTCGACCCGTCACCGGGGCCGCCGATCCGATGGCGGCCCTGTCGGCCATCGAGGCGGAACTGGCGTCGGTCGGTCCAGCGGGTGACAGATCGGTCTCGCCCGCGGCGTCCTGACCCGAAAAGCGAACGACACAGGAGTTCACATGGCACGCATTCGTAAAGCAGTCTTCCCCGTAGCCGGTCTCGGCACCCGCTTCCTGCCTGCCACCAAGGCCAGTCCGAAAGAGATGTTGCCGGTGGTGGACAAGCCGCTGATCCAGTATGCGGCAGAGGAGGCGGAGGCCGCCGGCGCGACGCAACTGGTCTTCATCACCGGCCGGCACAAGCGCTCCATCGAGGACCATTTCGACAAGGCCTACGAACTGGAGAGCGAGCTCACCAGCGCCGGCAAGGAGAAGCTGCTGAAGATCGTGCGCACGGTGCTGCCGGCGCATGTCAACTGCATCTATCTGCGCCAGCCGGAGGCCCTGGGCCTGGGCCATGCGGTACTCTGCTCCAAGCCCGTGGTGGGCAACGAGGCCTTCGCCATCATCCTGGCTGACGATCTGATCCGCAACGACGAGAAGGGGGTGGTCGAGCAGATGGCCGAGGTGCATGAGCGCACCGGTGCCAGCGTGCTCAGTGTCGAGGAGGTGCCACCGGAGGAGACCAACAAGTACGGCATCGTCGAGACCGAGGAGCAGCCGGACGGCACCCTGCGCGTGGTCTCCATCGTCGAAAAGCCGGACCCGTCCGTGGCGCCGTCCAATCTGGCGGTGGTCGGGCGTTACCTGCTGACGCCGCGCATCTTCGATCTGCTGGAACAGACCAAGCCGGGTGCCGGTGGCGAGATCCAGCTCACCGACGCCATTGCTGCGCTGTTGAAGGAAGAGACCGTCATCGCCTATCCCTTCAAGGGCAAGCGTTACGACTGTGGCAGCAAGGAAGGCTACCTGGAGGCAACGGTGGAGTACGCCCTGTCCCATCCGGAACTGGGCGACAGCTTCCGCGCCTATCTGAAGGGGCTGAAGCTTTGAGGACAGGCAGCGGTCAGAGGTTGGCCGCCAGCCGCCAGCATCCAGCCGCCAGACGGCAGTTACTGCCGTCTGGCGCCTGCCAAGAGGGGCTCCCCCGGCGCGGCGGCTCTCGATGCTGACCGGTGTCCTAGCCGAGCAACGCCTTCTCCAGCCCGGACAGGTTGAGCGCCTCCAGGTAGGCCTCGAGGGTCTGCCGATCGGTGCCGCGGCCCTCCAGCTGAACCAGGATGCGGCTGCCGACCATGAGCATGACCTTGGCGCTGCCGTCCGGCGGCTGCTGGATGGTGCCCCGGTAGCCGCCGAAGGTGAAGGGGGCATTGTCCGGGTCCGCCTGCATCAGCAGCGGGGTGGACATCATCATGTTCATCATCGCCAGCATCGGTGAGTCGGCGGTGATGGTGATGGTGAGGCTGGCCTCGCCGTCGTCCCGGCGGTAGGTGCGCGACAGGTTTGTGCCGGCGATCATGGCCGCAAAACCGGCGGTCTCCGACTGTGCGTCCTCGGCGGTCCAGCCGGGCAGGGGCGCCGGCAGCACCTGCAACTGCAGCGCCTTGAGCTGTTCCTCGATCTGCGCTACGGCGAAGTTCAGCGCCTGGATGGCGCCGCGCGGGTCGCCGGCCTCGTAGGCCTGCCGACCGGCGTCGATCTGCTCGGTCACGGCATCCGCCGCTGGCGCGGGGCTCCCCAGCGGCAGCAGGAGCAGTGGAAGCAGCATGCGTGGATTGAAGCTCTTCATCGGTGGGTCGCCTCTAGGTTGCCGGGTGGTTCGTTTGTTCGTTGCCAGCAGGCTGCCATCGGGCCGCAAGGAGACACTGATCCAGACCGATGCGGCCCGGCTCAGTACAGCGCGCGGGCGATCCGTGCCCGATAGGTGCTCACCAGGTCACCCTCGCCGCCGAGCAGGTCGAAGATGGAGAGCATACCCTTGCGAGCGGCGTCATCGCCATAGGTGCGGTCGCGCTGCATCAGCGTCAGCAGGTTCTCCAGGGCGGCGTCGAAGTCGCCGGCCTGCACCTGATGCGCGGCCAGCTGGTAGCGTGCCTCGCTGTCGTTCGGGTCGGCCTCGAGGCGCTCGGCGCAGGTCTCCGCCGAGGGTGCACCGTCGAGCATGGCGGCGAAGCCGAGCTGGCCCCGCAGGGCGGCGAGCTCGGGGTCATTGGCCAGTTCCAGCGGCGTGCGCTCGAGCATCGCGCTGGCGCCGGCGACATCGCCCCGGGCGGCCTTGAGCCGTAGATCGGCGACGAACAGGCGACTGTTGTCGGGATCTTCGGCACGGGCCTGCTCGATGCCGGCGGCGGCGCCGTCCAGATCGCCGGCAGCCAGCCGGGACAGCGCTTCCTCCAGCACCCGGTCGCCCTCGCGCACGATGTGTCGGGCGAGAAACTCGCGGATCTCCCCCTCCGGCAGGGCGCCCATGAACTGGTCCACCGGCTGGCCGTCCTTGAACAGTTGCACCGTGGGCAGGCTGCGAATGCCGAAGTGGGCCGCCAACTCCTGCTCTGCCTCGGTGTCCACCTTGGCCAGCACAAAGGCGCCGGCGAATTCATCCGCCAGCCGCGCCAGGATCGGCATGAGCTGTCGACAGGGGGCGCACCAGTCGGCCCAGAAATCCACCAGCACCGGTTGCTGCAGTGATCCCTGCAGCACGACCTGTTCGAAGTTGGCGGCGGTGACGTTGACGACGTATGGCGAATCGGTCATGTATCGGCTCCTTGCTGTGCGCCGGGTGAAAACCTTGCAATCGATGCAAAATAATGTCCCTGGAGGTCGAATCAACCCGATCCTGCGCCAGTTCGCCGGATTGCCGACGTGCAGGATCGCCGGTTGCCGTCGTGGAGCCGGTGCGCAGTTTTCGGATCCGGGTCCTGTCGAAACGAACCCTGAGGAGAATGTCATGACGAATTCGGTGCATGTGGTCTGCCCCCATTGCGATGCTGTCAACCGCATCCCCCAAGCGCGCCTGGGTGAAGGGCCGCGCTGCGGCAAGTGCCATGGCGCGCTGTTCGAGGGGCAGCCCCTGGCGCTGGACGAGCCGCGCTTCGAGCGCCATGTCGGCCGCAGCGACCTGCCGGTGCTGGTGGACTTCTGGGCCCCCTGGTGCGGGCCTTGCCGCATGATGGCCCCGGCCTTCGAGGCGGCGGCAAAGCGCCTCGAGCCCGGCATCCGGCTGGTCAAGGTGGACACCGAGCAGGCCCAGGGCCTGGCCATGCGCTTCGGCATCCGCAGCATCCCGACACTGGCCCTGTTCAAGGGCGGTCGCGAGGTCGCCCGCCAGGCCGGCGCCATGGACGCCAACGGGCTGGTGCAGTGGGCCCAGAGCCAGGCCCGGGCCCCTGGGTGATTGCAGGCCCCTTTCCCGCGTCGGTCGCATGGACAGCGGCCGGGCCATCCAGTAACATGCGCATCGATCGGGGCGGCTCTGTCCGGAGGCCCCGGTTACTGTCTGACATCTATTCCGTCTCGGCGCTTCGGGTGTGGCCGCGCGCGCCGCGACTCCCCCTGCTTCGGAGAACGCCTTGAGACACCCCGCGGTTCTGGTCCTGGAAGACGGTTCGGTCTTCCGGGGGCTATCCATCGGCGCCCACGGCCAAAGCGTCGGAGAGGTCGTCTTCAACACCGCGATGTCGGGCTATCAGGAGATCCTGACCGACCCGTCGTATCGGCGGCAGCTGGTCACCCTGACCTACCCGCACATCGGCAACACCGGCACCAATCCGGAAGACGAGGAATCGCCGTTCGTGCAGGCCGCCGGGCTGATCATCCGCGACTACCCCGCGCAGGCGAGCAACTGGCGGCGGCACGAGGACTTGAGCGCCTACCTGCAGCGCCAGGACATCGTCGCCATCAGCGACATCGACACCCGGCGCCTGACCCGCATCCTGCGGGAGAAGGGTGCCCAGAGCGGCTGCCTGCAGGCCGGTGACGGCATCGACGAGCAAACGGCGCTGGCCGCTGCCCGAGCGTTTCCGGGCCTCAAGGGCATGGATCTGGCCCAGGAGGTCACAACCCCCGATGCCTACGTCTGGACCAAGGGCAGCTGGTCGCTGAGCGGGGGCGATCCGACCCCGCTCGCGCCAGATGATCCGAGCCTGGGGCTGCATGTGGTCGCTTATGACTTCGGCGTCAAACGCAACATCCTGCGCATGCTGGTGGACCACGGCTGCCGCGTTACCGTGGTGCCGGCGCAGACACCAGTGGCGGAGGTGCTGGCCATGGACCCGGACGGCGTCTTCCTGAGCAATGGTCCCGGAGACCCGGAGCCCTGCGATTACGCCATCGATGCCATCCGCAGCCTGCTCGATGCCGACATGCCGCTGTTCGGCATCTGCCTCGGGCACCAGCTCCTCGGATTGGCCAGCGGCGCGCGCACGGTGAAGATGAAATTCGGTCACCATGGCGCCAACCACCCGGTCCAGGCCCTGGCCTCCGGCGAGGTCATGATCACCAGCCAGAACCACGGCTTCGCCGTTGACGAGGCGACCCTGCCGGAGAGCCTGGAGGCGACCCACCGTTCGCTGTTCGACAGCTCGCTGCAGGGCATTCGCCATCGCGAGCATCCTGCGTTCGGCTTTCAGGGGCATCCGGAGGCCAGTCCGGGTCCGCATGACATGGCCCACCTGTTTGCCCAGTTCGTCGATCTGATGCAGGGTCGAGCCGAACCCGGCGCGGCGGGCTGACCGCCACCCGACCGCGTCTCGCCAGCAGAGGCGGATGCATCGATCACACGGTGTCCCCGGGCCCTTGCCGAACCCCGACCAGACGCTTTCCAGCCCCTTCTCCAGATCCCTGCAAGTGCTCCCATGCCCAAGCGTACAGACATTAACAGCATCCTGATCATCGGCGCCGGGCCGATCGTCATCGGCCAGGCCTGCGAGTTCGACTATTCTGGCGCCCAGGCCTGCAAGGCGCTGCGCGAGGAGGGCTACCGGGTGATTCTGGTGAACTCCAACCCGGCCACCATCATGACCGACCCCGAGATGGCCGATGCCACCTACATCGAGCCCATCAACTGGCGGGTGTTGGAGCGCATCATCGAGCGCGAGCGACCGGACGCCCTGCTGCCCACCATGGGCGGCCAGACGGCCCTGAACTGTGCGCTGGACCTGGCCCGCGAAGGGGTGCTGGAGCGCTATGGCGTGGAGATGATCGGTGCCTCCCGCGACGCCATCGACAAGGCCGAGGACCGCGACCTGTTCCGCCAGGCCATGCGCCGCATCGGCCTGGACATGCCGCGTTCGGCCATTGCCCACAGCCTGGAGGAGGCCATCCAGGTGCAGGCGCAGATCGGCTTCCCCGCCATCATCCGGCCGTCGTTCACCCTGGGCGGCAGCGGCGGCGGCATTGCCTACAACGCCGAGGAATTCGACGAGATCTGCCGTCGCGGCCTCGATCTCTCGCCCACCAGCGAGTTGCTGATCGAGGAATCCGCGCTGGGCTGGAAAGAGTACGAGATGGAGGTGGTGCGCGACCACAAGGACAACTGCATCATCATCTGCTCCATCGAGAACTTCGACCCGATGGGGGTGCACACCGGGGACTCCATCACCGTGGCGCCGGCGCAGACGCTGACGGACAAGGAATACCAGATCATGCGCGACGCCTCCATCGCGGTGTTGCGCGAGATCGGCGTCGACACCGGCGGCTCCAATGTCCAGTTCGCCATCAATCCGGCGGACGGGCGCATGATCATCATCGAGATGAACCCGCGGGTGTCGCGCAGCTCGGCGCTGGCGTCCAAGGCCACCGGCTTCCCCATCGCCAAGGTCGCGGCCAAGCTGGCGGTGGGCTATACCCTGGACGAGCTGCGCAACGAGATCACCGGCGGTGCCACGCCGGCGTCCTTCGAGCCCAGCATCGACTACGTGGTCACCAAGATACCGCGCTTCGCCTTCGAAAAGTTTCCGCTGGCCGACTCGCGCCTGACCACGCAGATGAAGTCCGTCGGCGAGGTGATGGCCATGGGCCGAACCTTCCAGGAAAGCCTGCAGAAGGCCCTGC
Organism: Thiohalocapsa marina; assembly: GCF_008632335.1. Taxonomy (GTDB): domain Bacteria; phylum Pseudomonadota; class Gammaproteobacteria; order Chromatiales; family Chromatiaceae; genus Thiohalocapsa; species Thiohalocapsa marina. The sequence goes on along the minus strand of NZ_VWXX01000008.1, from coordinate 79,930 downwards.
GCGGCCTGGAGACCGACAAGGACGGCCTGAACGAGGTGCTGGACCTGGCGGATCCGGCCTCCATCAGCCAGTTGCGTCGCGAGGTACGCCAGCCAGGCCCCGAACGTATCTTCTACCTGGCGGACGCGCTGCGCGCCGGCATGAGCCTGGACGAGGTGCAGGAGCTGTCCGGCATCGACCCCTGGTTCCTGGCCCAGATCGACGAGCTGGTCGCGCTGGAGCACGAGATCAAGGTGCAGGGCCCGGCGGCACTGGACGCTCAACGGCTGCGGCTGCTCAAGCGCAAGGGGTTCTCCGATCGGCGGCTGGGCGTGCTCACCGGCGTCGGCGAGGCACGCATCCGCGCCCTGCGTGCCGAACTGGACGTGCGCCCGGTCTACAAGCGCGTGGATACCTGCGCCGCGGAGTTCGCCTCCAGCACTGCCTACTTGTATTCCACCTACGAGGAGGAGTGCGAGGCGGAGCCCAGCAGCGCGCGCAAGATCATGGTGCTGGGCGGGGGGCCGAACCGCATCGGGCAGGGCATCGAGTTCGACTACTGCTGCTGCCATGCCGCCTTCGCCCTGCGCGACGACGGCTTCGAGACCATCATGGTCAACTGCAATCCGGAGACGGTGTCGACGGATTACGACACCTCCGACCGGCTCTACTTCGAGCCGCTGACGCTGGAGGACGTGCTGGCCATCGTCGAGACCGAGCGCCCGTTCGGCGTCATCGTGCAGTACGGTGGGCAGACCCCGCTGAAGCTGGCGCGCGATCTGGAGGCGGCCGGCGTGCCCATCATCGGCACCTCCCCGGATTCCATCGATCTGGCCGAGGACCGGGAACGCTTCCAGCGCCTGATCAATGACCTGGGCCTGGTGCAGCCGCCCAACGCCACCGCCCGCAGCGAGGCGGAGGCCTTGGAGCGCGCCGCCGAGATCGGCTACCCGCTGGTGGTGCGGCCGTCCTATGTGCTGGGTGGGCGGGCCATGGAGCTGGTCTACAACGACGCCGAGCTGTCGCGCTACATTCGCACCGCAGTGAGCGTGTCGAACGCGTCGCCGGTGCTGCTGGACCGCTTCCTCGACGACGCCATCGAGGTGGACGTGGACGCGGTCTGCGATGGCGAACAGGTGCTGATCGGCGGCATCATGGAACACATCGAGCAGGCCGGCGTGCACTCCGGCGACTCGGCCTGTTCGCTGCCTCCGTATACCCTGCCCGAGACCCTGCAGGACCGCATGCGCGAGCAGATGACCCGGCTGGGGCTGGCGCTGGGAGTGCGCGGTCTGATGAACGCCCAGTTCGCCATCCAGCGTGACGAGGTCTACATCCTGGAGGTGAACCCGCGTGCTTCACGCACCGTGCCCTTCGTGTCCAAGTCCATCGGCGTGCCTCTGGCCAAGGTGGCGGCGCGCTGCATGGCCGGAACCAGCCTGGCGGAGCAAGGTCTGACCCGCGAGGTCAGGCCCAAGCACTACTTCGTCAAGGAGGCGGTGTTCCCGTTCGTCAAGTTCCCCGGCGTGGACACCGTGCTCGGCCCCGAGATGAAGTCCACCGGCGAGGTCATGGGCGTGGGCGAGACCTTCGCCGAGGCCTTCGGCAAGGCGGTGGAGGGTGCAGGCCAGTCGTTGCCCAGGCGCGGCAAGGCCATGCTCAGCGTGCGCGCCGCCGATCGCACCCGCCTGGTGCGGGTCGCGCGCGAGCTGGTGGAACTGGGCTTCACCCTCTACGGCACCCACGGCACGGCGGAATCCGTGCGCCAGGCGGGCATGGAGTGCCTGGGGGTCAACAAGGTCAAGGAAGGGCGACCGCACATCGTCGACATGATCAAGAATGACGAGATCAGCTTCATCGTCAATACCACGGAAGGGGCCCAGGCCATCGAGGACTCCGCCGAGATCCGGCGCGCCGCCCTTCAGCACAAGGTCAGCTACACCACCACCATCGCCGGTGCCGAGGCCACGGTGCTGGCGCTGAAACAGCCCGACCTGCTGCGCGTGAACCGGCTGCAGGATCTTTACTGATCAGCGGGCCACCGCTAGGCTAGAACACTGATGTGCGCGCCGACGCGCACGCTCCTGGTGTCCTGCGGCTTCGGCCCGTTTGCGGGCCGTTTGCCGCGCGCCAGTGGTTTCAATCCCGGATACTGATTTCAATCCCAGATGGATCGGCTGCGGCCGATGCATCCCGCCAAAGGATCCAACCCATGAACAAAGTCCCTCTGACCGCCAGGGGCGCGGACCAGTTGCGCGCCGAACTCGAACGGCTGAAAAGGGTGGAACGCCCGAAGGTGATCGAGGCCATCGCCGAGGCGCGGGCCCACGGTGATCTCAAGGAAAACGCCGAATACCATGCCGCCCGCGAGCAGCAGGGCTTCATCGAGGGACGGATCAAGGAGATCGAGTCCAAGCTGTCCCATGCCCAGATCATCGATGTCGCCCAACTGCCGCGCAATGGCAAGGTGGTATTCGGTACCACGGTCGACGTGCTCGAGATCGACAGCGACCAGGAGCACACCTACATGATCGTCGGCGACGACGAGGCCGACATCAAGCAGGGCAAGATCAGCGTCAGCTCGCCCATCGCCCGGGGCCTGATCGGCAAGAGCGAGGGCGACACCGCCCTGGTCGAGGCCCCCGGCGGCAAGCGCGAGTTCGAGATCTTGGAAGTCCGCTACGAATAGCGAGTTCCCGATCACATCTCCCCGACCTAAGGAGGCCTGTCATGCGCACTGTCGTGTTTTTTGTCGCTTTGCTGTTGGCGGTGGGGCCAGCCCATGCGCTGCGTTGCGGTAATGCCATCGTCAGCAAGGGTGACAGCACCATGACCTTGCGACATGAGTGCGGCGAGCCGACGCAGGTGGAGCAGGTCGTCGACCGGGTGCCCTACCGCGCCTACGATCAGCTGAACAACAGCTATTACACGGCCTACGAAGAGCGACCCTACGAGGTCTGGACCTACAACTTCGGCCCAAACCGCTTCGTGCAGCGGATCGTCGTCAAAGACGGCAAGATCCAGAGTATCGAGAGCCAGGGTTACGGCTACTGACCACAAAGAGACCAAGCGAATGGCAAGTTACAAGACCAATGAATTCAAGGGCGGACTCAAGATCATGCTGGACGGGGATCCATACAGCATCGTCGAGAACGAGTTCGTCAAGCCCGGCAAGGGCCAGGCATTCAACCGCGTCCGGGTGAAGAACCTGAAGACCGGGCGGGTGGTGGAGCGCACCTTCAAGTCCGGCGACTCGGTGGAGGCGGCGGACGTGCATGACACCGAGCTGCAGTATCTTTACAACGACGGTGAGCTGTGGCACTTCATGGACACCGACACCTTCGAGCAGCTGACCGCGGATGCCAACGCCGTGGGTGAGGCCGCCAAGTGGATCAAGGAGCAGGACATCTGCGGCGTGACCCTGTACAACGGCCAGCCGCTGAGCGTCGAGGCGCCCAACTTCGTCGTGCTGGCGATCACCGACACCGACCCAGGCCTGAAGGGCGACACCTCCGGCGGTGGCGGCAAGCCGGCCACGCTGGAGACCGGCGCCGTGGTCAACGTGCCGCTGTTCGTGCAGATCGGCGAGCTGATCAAGGTCGACACCCGCTCGGGCAGCTACGTCTCCCGCGCCAAGGAAGAGTGAGCCCTCCGGCGGCCTCGCTCCCGCCTCGATCCGGCGACCAGAGCGGCACTCCGTCCGGCGTATTGGCTGATTACTGGCGGCCCAGTGCCGCGCTGGCGGTGCTGAGCAGGCGGGCGCGCATGTTTGCCGCCATCCGCGCCCTGTTCGCCGACCGGGGCGTGCTCGAGGTGGAGACCCCGGTGCTGTCGCGCCACGCCACCACCGACCCCGCCCTGGCCAGCCTGCGTCTGGCCACTGCCGATCCGGCACCCACATCCGGCCTGTACCTGCAGACCTCGCCGGAATTCCCCATGAAGCGGCTGCTTGCTGCGGGGTGCGGGCCCATCTACCAGATCTGCAAGGTGTTCCGCGACGATGAGCGCGGACGGCGGCATCATCCCGAGTTCACCCTGCTGGAATGGTACCGGCCCGGGTTCACCTTGCAGGCGCTGATGCTGGAGGTGGCGGACGTGGTCCGCACCGCGCTGCAGCGTCCGGAACTGGAGGTGGAGTTCGTCCGCTACCGCGACCTGTTCCGCGGGGCTCTCCAGGTCGATCCCTGGGAGGCCACCCCCGAGGCATTGCGCGCCGTTGCGCTGGCGGTGCCCGTGCCGGGCAGCGAACACCTGCAACTGGACCGCGATGGCTGGCTGGATCTGTTGATGAGCCAGTGCCTGGAGCCCGGTCTCGGGCGTGAGCGCCTGACCTTTGTGCACGACTATCCGCCGAGCCAGGCCGCGCTGGCACGGTTGCGACAGGACGAGGTGCCGGTCGCCGAGCGGTTCGAGCTCTATCTGCAGGGCATGGAACTGGCCAACGGCTTCCACGAATTGTCCGATGCCGCCGAGCAGCGCCGGCGTTTCGAGCAGGACCTCGCCACGCGTCGTGAGCGAGGCCAGCCCGAGGTGCCGATGGATGTCGAGTTGCTGGCCGCCCTCGCCGCCGGCCTGCCCGACAGTGCCGGCGTGGCCCTGGGGCTCGACCGGCTACTCATGCTCGCGGTCGGCGCTGGGCACATCGACGAGGTCATGGCCTTCCCGGTGGAGCGGGCCTGACCCTGGGTGACACCCAGAAGCATCAAGACGTCAGCCACGCCTGTCGTCGCCGACCGTCCTGCGAAACGGATCAGGCAAAGACGATGGTCTTGTTGCCGTGCAGCAGCACGCGGTCTTCCAGATGGAAGCGCAGGCCACGGGCCAGCACCTGTTTTTCCACGTCCTTGCCCAGGCGGATCATGTCTTCCACCGTGTTGTGGTGGCCGACGCGGACCACGTCCTGCTCGATGATGGGGCCGGCGTCGAGTTCCGCGGTCACATAGTGGCAGGTGGCCCCGATCAGCTTGACCCCCCGCGCCGAGGCCTGGTGATAGGGCCGGGCGCCGACGAACGACGGCAGGAAACTGTGGTGGATGTTGATGATGCGCCCGGGATAACGGGCGCAGATGGGCTCCGGCAGGATCTGCATGTAGCGCGCCAGCACGATCAGGTCCGGGGCGGTCTCCGCCAGGGCCTGCTCCACGGCGCGGAAATGGTCGACCTTGCGCGCCGGGTCCACGGGGAAATGGCAATAGCGCAGGCCATGCCATTGCACATAGCCGCGCAGGTCGTCGTGGTTGGACAGCACGCAGGGGATGTCCATGGCCATCTCGCCGCTGCGCCAGCGGTAGAGCAGGTCCGACAGGCAGTGCGCCTGCCGGCTGGCGAGCAGCACCACGCGCTTGCGCACGCCGGTGTCGTGCACCCGCCACTGCATGCCGAAGCGCTCGGCGACCGGCGTGAAAAGCCGCTGCAGTTCGTCGATGCCGAACGGCAGCGACTCCGCCCGCACCACGTAGCGCATGAAGAACCACTGGCTGGCCGGGTCGGTGTAATGATGGGCCTCGGTGATCCAGCCCCGATGGCCGGCGATGAAATCACTGACCGCGGCGACGATGCCGATCTGGTCCGGGCAGGAGATGATGAGACGGTAGGCGCGTTCCATGATGGGCAGACGGATCGGGTGGTGGCGGGTCAGTGGCCGGGCGCTGGCGGCATTGTCCGTGCCGGCTCGACCAGTGGCAGGGCGGCCGGAAGCTGCATGGTGATGCAGTGCAGGCTGCCGCCCTGGCGGATCAGCGTGCGACAGTCCAGGGGGATGATGCGTCGCCCAGGGAACAGCGGGGCGAGCCGCGCCAGGGCCAGGTCATCCGCCGGGTCGTCGTACACCGGTACCAGCACCGCGCCGTTGATGATCAGGAAGTTGGCATAGGTGCCCGGCAGCGGCTCGCCGTCGCTGTCCTGGAGCGGACCGGGCTTGGGCAGGGGCACCAGCCGGTAGGGCGCCCCGTCCGGCTGGCGCAGCGCGGCCAGTTCCTGCGCCATGGCCGTCAGTTCGGCATGGTCCGGGTCCTGTGCGCCGGGTGATTGCACAAAGCACAGGGTGCCGGGGTCGCAGAAACGCACCAGGGTGTCCACATGGCCGTCGGTGTCATCGCCGCTGAGCTGTCCGTGGTCGAGCCAGAGCACCCGCTCCGCCCCCAGGCGTGCGTGCAGTTCGGCCTCGATCTGTGCCTCGGACCAGCCGGGATTGCGTGCCGGATCCACCAGGGTGCGGCGCACCGCCAGCACGGTGCCGCGGCCGTCGCTGTCGATGGCGCCGCCTTCCAGCACCAGCGGGCTGGCTGCGAATGCCGCATCGCCGAACCAGCCCGCCGCATGCAGCCGGCCGCTGATCCGGTCATCGAGATCGGCCGTGAACTTGCCGCCCCAGCCGTTGAAGCGAAAGTCCAGCAGCGTCGGCCCGGTGTCGTCGCCGATCACCGTGATCGGCCCGTGGTCGCGGGCCCAGGTGTCGTTGGAAGGGGCCAGCGCCAGATGCCGCGCCGTGGCGGCGACGCCGGCCTGATCCAGCCGCGCGGCGACATGGCGGCGGTGCGCCGCGTCATGGCAGACGATGAGCACCGGCTCCTGTTGCGCGATGAGCGCGGCCAGGCGCTGATACAGCGCCTCCACCGCATCCAGGCAGGGGGCCCAGTCGGTGCCGGCGTGCGGCCAGGTCAGCAGCACGCCGGACTGTGGTTCCCATTCGGCGGGCAGTCTGGCCATTTTCTAGGCAGCTGCCTGCTTGCGCCGCTTGCCGGCGGCGCGCGCCGCCTGGGCGATGAACAGGTAGGACCAGCCATTGAAGATGAGTTCGATGGCGACGTACAGGCCGATGAACCAGAGGCCGGATTCCGGCCATTCGTACAGGATCATGCCGCCCAGCACCAGCGACACCAGACCGGATAGTAGGGGCCAGATCCAGCCCCGGGCGGGACGCATCTGGAACGCGATCACGCCGCGCACGATGCCGATGCCCACCAGGATCCAGGCCAGCATCAGGGTGAGCGACAGGGCGGCCAGCTGCGGGTGCAGCACCGTGACCAGTCCGGCGCCGACATACAGCAGCGCGATCAGCACATGCCAGGCGATGCTCTTCCAGCCGCGGCATTTCATGCCTTCAAGCAGCTGCAGCACGCCGCCGACGATGAGCAGCGCACCGATGAACACCGCGGTGACCTCGGTGAACATGAAGGTCATGCCGAGGCCCAGGGTGCCCAGGGCGACGGAGGCAAGGCCAAAGGCCAGCAGCCAGCCCCAGTTCTTTTCAAGCTCGCCGAACACGGTGATTGGGACGGATGTCAGGTTGATGCTGTTGGGCATGGGTGGGGTTCCTCAGGTGTGGTTGACGGGGTATGGGATCAGTGCGGCGGCGCTTCACCGGGCTGTTGCTTGGCCTGTTGCTGGGCATGCCATTCGCTGATGTCCACGTGGCTCACGATGACGCCGCCGGCGGGGTGTTCGATGGGCGAGGCGTGCATCAGGAACCAGCGTTCCTCATCGGGGGAATGGCAGGGATATTTCATCGAGAACGACTCGCTGCGACCGGACATCACGGCCTGCAGGCCCTGGCGGGCGCGCTCGGCGTAGGCGTCGTCTGTGCCGATGTCCAGATCGCAGACATCCAGGTAGTCGCAGCCGACGCCGGTCAGGGCGTCTCCGGGGGCGCCATTGGCCTCGGCGAACCGGCGCCAGGCGCGATTGACCATGGTAATGCGGCCGTCGCCGTCAAGCACGGCCACATGCTCCGGCAGCGAATCCAGCACCGCCTGCAGCCGTTCGGCGTTGCGCAGCAGGGTGATGTCGACAAAGGTCGCCACCGCCCCGGAAGGCGCCTTGCCGCGCACGGCATAGGGCAGCACGCGGGTCAGGTAGATGCGGCCGTTGGCGGCGCGCAGCTCGCGTTGCAGCATGTTGCCGGTCTCCACCGTGCGGCGCAGTTCGCCGATGAACTCCGGGTAGTCCAGCAGGTTGGTGAAGTCGTCGATGGGCCGGCCCAGGTCGCCGTCGCGAATCTTGAACAGCGCGGTGGCCTCGGGGGTGAAGCGCGTGAGCAGCAGATTGGCGTCGACGAAGATGGTGGCGATGGCCGCGGCGCGGGCCATGGTATCCAGGTCGGCATTGAGCCGGTTCAGGATCTCGATCTTTTCCTGGTTCTCGGCGTTGACCGTGTAGAGCTCTTCATTGACCGACTGCAGTTCCTCGTTGGAGCTTTGCAGCTCTTCGTTGGAGGCCATCAGTTCTTCGTTGGTGGCCTGCAGTTCCTCGTTGGCGGTCTCCAGTTCCTCGATGGTGGCCTGCAGGCTCTCGCGCGTTAGCGCCAGCTCGTGCTCGAGGGTCTCGACCCGCTCGCTGGTCTCGTGGTGCATGTCCATGGTCTCGATGCCGTCGCGGGCATCGCCCTGACCGGGGTGGGCGCTGGCCGGCGGCTCGGGCTCGAACGACAGCAGCAGATGCCGCTCGCCCTGCTCCACGTCGATGCTGCGTGCCACCAGCCGCAGCCGCTGGTGCTCGCCGTCGGGCAGTGGCAGCCGCAATACGTCGGAACGGTTGGGCTCGGTGCCGCGGGCGGTCTTGTGCAGCAGCGCCTGGGCCACCGGTGCCAGCGTGGGCGGCAGCAGCTTGGCCAGTTCCAGCGTCATGCTCCCCTCGGGGATGCGCAGGTAGTGGCCGACATCGCCGAACACATGCAGCAGTTCCTGGTTGGCGTTGAGCATCAGCGTGGTGGGCGTGTAACTGCGCAACAACGCGGCCTGGCCGGCCTCGATGCTGGCGGTGGCGCCGATGCGGCGGCCCGGCTGCAGCCGCTGCGCCATGCTGGGGGCCTCCATGCGCCGGGTCAGGCCGCCGGCGCTGGCGTCCAGCGGCAGCGCCAGATGCCGCAGGATGCGATAGATCTTGTGCCTGGAATTGACCGCGGTGAAGTCCGTCTGCAGCCCGGCGAGGCTCTCGCTTGAACCCAGGAACAGGAATCCACCGGGCGCCAGGGCGTACTGCAGGCGGCGCAGCGCGCGGGCCTGGGCATCGGTGCGAAAGTAGATCAGCAGGTTGCGGCAGGACACCAGGTCCATGCGCGTGAACGGCGGGTCTTCCAGCAGGTTGTGCCGGGCGAAGACGATGCTCTGCCGGATCTCGTTCTTGACGACGAAGTGATTGCCGCGCTTGTAGAACCAGTGCTCAAGGCGCTCCGGCGAGACCTCCGTGGTGATGGCCTCGGAAAACACGCCGGCACTGCCGAAGTCGACGTTGTGCTGTTCCACGTCGGTGGAGAAGATCTTCAGCGGCGGCCAGCGCCGGGTGCGCTCGAAGGCCTCGGCGAACAGGATCGCGACGGAATAGGCCTCCTCGCCGGTGGACGAGCCGGGGACCCAGACACGGATGGGCTGATTTTCGCCGCGATCCTTGACGATGGCCTCGATGGCGGTCTCCGCCAGGACATCGAACGAGGTCGGGTCGCGGAAGAAGCTGGTGACCGGTATCAGCAACTCGCGGCGCAGGGCGTTGAGTTCGGTGCGGTCGCCGTCCAGCAGCCGGGCGTACTGCTCCAGATCGGGCATGTGGCGCACCTGCATGCGCCGCTCGATGCGCCGCATCACCGTCGCCGGCTTGTATTCGCGGAAGTTGATGCCGCCCTGGTGGTGCAGCAGGTGCAGGGTCTCCTCCAGCGCGCTCTCGCGGTCCACCGATGCGCTCTCGCCCTGGGGGCGGATGCGCGGACGCGGCGCCTGGCGGATATGGTCGAGCACCCGCGGGCCCAGCTGCTCCGGTGGCAGGATGGCGTCCACCAGGCCGGTGGCGATGACGCTGCGCGGCATGCCGTCGAACTTGGCCGATTCCGGCTCCTGGGCCAGCAGCAGGCCGCCGGCGTCGTTGATGGCCACCGCGCCACGGGTGCCGTCGGAGCCGGTGCCCGAGAGCACCACGCCGATGGCGTACTTGCCGAAGTCGCGCGCCAGGGCGGTGAAGAACAGGTCGATGGGCAGCGACAGGCCGCGCGGGTTCTTGGGGCTGAGCCGGAGCTGTCCATGGGAGACGCTCATGATGCTGGCCGGCGGGATCAGATGGACCCGGTTCGGCTCGATGGTCATGCCGTCTTCCACGGTCACCACGGACATGCGCGTATGACGGCTCAGCAGATTCGCCATCATGCTCTTGTGGTCCGGCGACAGGTGCTGGATCACCACATAGGCCGCGCCGGACTGGGCGGGCACGGCGCGGAAGAAGCGCTCGAGGGCGTCCAGGCCGCCGGCGGAGGCGCCCACCGCGACGACATAGAATCTGGGCTCGGCCTGGGTGCCGGTCTGGGTGCCGGTCTGGGCACCGTCAGGGTGGGCTGGATCGGAATTCCTGCTGATGTCGGCCATGGCGTCAACGGGTGCCTTGCTGGGACAAACCTGGTTTGCTCGCCCGTGGATTGTACGCCTTTACGTCCGCTGCCGTGGTGCCGGCAGGGCCGAGCGGCGTTCGCTTGATCCGTGTCAGGTCGAACGCTTGACCTGACCGGACCGAGGGCGCCAACATGATCAGCTTTGCGACAGGTGCCCCGGCGTGTTCTTGCACGCCCGGGGTTAAACGGGAAGCCGGTTCGGTCGGGGTCTTGTCAGAGGCCTTCGGCGATGCCGGCGCTGCCCCCGCAACGGTAGGCGAGTCAAGCCGCAACACGAGGCCACTGTGGTCCCGGCAACGGGCCATGGGAAGGCGTTGCGGTTCAGGGTCGGCCCTTTATCGGCCCCCCTGCGCTCGCGAGCCCGGAGACCGGCCCGCCGCAATCCCCTGGTGCTGCGGAGGGCGGTGCGGGCGGCTGTTGTGCGCCTGCGCGCCCGGCGGTGGTCATCACGTCCTCTCGGTATCCGTTCCAGATCGGCCTTCGCGGGTGAGCGGGGGCCCAGAGAGGCATTCATGACCAGACCAGTTTCCCTCGTCGGCCGCCGGCGTCATGCCGGTGCGCCCCTTCCTGCCAGCCGCTTTTTCACCTGCCCTGCCGGCTTGATCCTGCGGGCCTTGCCGCTGGTCGGCATCCTGGCCGCGCCCGCCATCGCCGCCGTCGAAACGGCCACCTCGGAGGTCTCGCCCATCGTCGTCACCGCCACGCGCACCGCCGAGACTGCGGACGAGACCCTGGTCTCCGTCACCGTGGTGACCCGCAAGGAGATCGAGCAGCAGCAGTCCTTGAGCACCCTCGACATCCTGCGCGGGCTGCCGGGGGTTGCGTTGAGCAATGCCGGCGGCGCCGGCAAGAGCTCGAGCCTTTATCTGCGCGGCGCCAATTCCGACCAGGTGCTGTTTCTGGTCGACGGCTTCAGGGTGGGTTCCGCCACCACAGGCCAGACCGCGTTTCAGAACATCCCGGTGGCTCAGATCGAGCGGCTGGAGATCGTGCGCGGCCCGCACTCCAGCCTGTACGGCTCCGATGCCATCGGCGGCGTGGTGCAGATCTTCACGCGGCGGGGCGGCGGCCCCCTGCGCCCCTTCTTCAACACCACTGCGGGCACCTATGGCACCGCCGGCATCGCCGGCGGTCTCTCGGGTGGCGGCGAGCATGGACGATTCAGCCTCAGCGGCAATGTCGAGCGAACCCAGGGGTTCAACGGCTGCCGTGGCCGCGGGGCACCGTACTACGACGGCTGCTTCACCGATGAGCCGGACGACGACGGCTACAGCAACAAGGGCGTCAGCGCCAACGTCGGCTACGACCTCGGCGATCGCGCCAAGGTGGACCTGATCTTTCTCCGCGCCGAGACCGACGTCGAGTTCGACGGTTCGTGGGTGAACGAGAGCCGGGGTCTGCTGCAGGTGCTGGGTGCCACCGTCAGGCTGCGTCCGCTGGAGAACTGGGAGATGTTGCTGCGAGCGGGGCGCAGTTGGGACGAGGACAGCAGCTACAAGGACGGCGCCTACGTCGGCCGTTTCGACACCCGCCGCGACAGCCTGTCCTGGCAGAACGATGTCGCCGTCGGCGAGAACAGCCTGGTGACGCTCGGCATCGACTATACCGAGGACCGAATCACCAGCAACGACGCCTACTCGGTGACCTCGCGGGACAACACCGGCCTGTTTGGTCAGTACCAGGGCTGGTTCGGCCCGCTGCGACTGACGGCGAGCCTGCGTCATGACGACAACGAGCAGTTCGGCGGGCACAACACCGGCGACATCGCCCTCGGCTATGATGTCGGCCCGGCGCTGCGGCTGATGGCATCCTACGGGACCGCCTTCACAGCGCCGAACTTTAACGACCTCTACTATGTCTCGCCCAGTCCATTCTTTGCCGACGGCAACCCGGACCTGCAGCCTGAGCAGAGCCGCAGCCTGGAGGTCGGCGCCTCGGGGCTGTTCGACACCTGGCGCTGGTCGCTGAACCTGTTCCAGACCGAGGTGGACGATCTGATCGTGCTTCAGCCGCCGCTGTATTTCGCCGAGAACATCGACCGCGCGCGGATTCGGGGGCTTGAAGGCACCCTGACCGGCCAGTTGCTCGGTGTTGACATCGGCGTCAATCTGACCCTGCTCGACCCGCGCAACGAGTCCGACGGCCCCAACGACGGCAACCTGCTGCAGCGCCGCCCGGAACAGACCTTCCGGCTCGATCTGGACCGAACCTTCGGCCGCTTCAGCGCCGGCACCGGTGTGGTGGTCTCCGGGCGAAGTTTCGACGATGCCGCCAACACCGTGCGCCTGGACGGCTACACCCTGGTGGATCTGCGCGCGGAGTATGCCTTCAGTGACGCGCTGCGGCTGCAGGCGCGGCTCGACAACCTGTTCGACGAGGACTACGAGACCGCGGCCTGGTACAACCAGCCGGGACGGGGGCTCTACGTCACCCTGCGCTACGCGCCCTGACACCGGCGAGCGGTCGATCGGCGCACTGCTGCCGAGGCAGCTCACCACCGCCCCTTCACCACGATGAACTGAGGCAACCAATGACCGCATCAACACACTGGGTCTGCACGCCCGCCGCCGAACTTGATGCCGCCATGGGCCGGGCGGCCGCCGCCCGCCAGGCGCAGTTGACCAAGCCCCCGGGCGCGCTAGGGCGGCTGGAGGAGGTCGCCCTGCGGCTCGCCGCCATGCAAGGCCGGGAGCGGCCCTCGGTGGAGCGAGTGCGCATCTGCGTCTTCGCCGCCGACAATGGCGTCGTGGAGGAGGGGGTCTCGGCCTTTCCGCCATCAGTGACGATGCAGATGGTCATGAACATGGCCGCCGGCGGGGCCGCCATCAGTGTGCTGGCCCTGGCGCTGGAGGCGGACATCGAGCTGGTCAATCTCGGTACCGCGACGCCTATGTCACCGCATCCGGCGGTGCGCGATGCGACCATCGCGCCCGGCAGCGCCAACCTGGCGCGGGGGCCGGCCATGACCGATGCCCAATGCGACCAAGCGCTGGCGCAGGGCCGAGCGGCGGCCCTCCGTGCCATCGACGCCGGCGCCGAGTTGTTCATCGGCGGCGAGATGGGGATCGGCAACACCACGGCGTCGGCGGCGGTGGCCTGCGCGCTACTGGAGCAGCCGGCTGCGGCCCTGGTGGGGCCGGGCACCGGTCTCGACAGCGCCGGCGTCAAGCACAAGCAGCGCGTGGTGGCGCGTGCCCTGGAACGGCACCGTCGTGCCGCGCAGGCAACGCCGCCCGACGCGGGGCGGCCCGCACCCGCTGCCGTGCTGGCCTCCCTGGGCGGTTTCGACGTCGCCGCACTTGCCGGCGCCTATGTGGCCTGTGCCCAGCGTCGGCTGCCTGTGCTGCTGGACGGTTTCATCAGTTCCGTGGCTGCGCTGGTCGCGGTGCGTCTGTGCCCTGGCGCCGCCGACTGGATGCTGTTCAGCCATGCTTCGGCGGAGCCAGGCCATGCCTTGGTGTTGCAGGCCTTGGGCGGGGTGCCGTTGCTGGATCTGGAGATGCGATTGGGAGAGGGCAGCGGGGCGGCCACGGCGGTGCCGCTGCTGCGTCTCGCCTGCCGGCTGCATGGCGACATGGCCACCTTTGCCGAGGCGGGGGTGAAGGGGCAGGCGCCGCTGTCCGCGCCACAATGAAAAAGGGGGCCGCATGGCCCCCTAAAAGCAAGGCCCGGCCGGAAGGCCGGGCGAGCTGTTCGGCCTCAGCCGAAGATGTCGTGCACGATGTTGTTGTACCAGCTGTAGGCATACTCCACTTCGCGCGCTAGCGCGAAGTCCGGTGCGTCCATGGGGGTCAGGCCGCCCGCGCCCTCGACACCGGCGATGGTGCTGCCGTCCTCGCTCAGCTTGTAGACCGCGGCAACGGAGATGCCGTAGTCCTTGCCGATGATGGAGTAGCAGGTGTTGACGTAGGCCGGGGTGCCGGGCTCGTTGCCGTTCAGCAGGGCCACCACCGCGGCCGCGGCGACCTTGCCCTGGCTGTTGGCGGAGTAGCCGGACTTGGGCATGGCGCTGGCAATGGCCGCGTCACCGATGACATGGATGCCCTTGTGCAGCGTGGACTCGAAGGTCTTCTTGTCCACCGGGCACCAGCCGCTGTCGTCCGCCAGGCCGGCGTCGATGGCGATCTGGCCGGCTGCCTGGGGCGGGATGATGTTCACCACCGCGCCTTCGACCGTTTCGAAGCTGGTCTCGACGGTCATGTTGGCGGGGTCAACGGCGGTCACGGCGGCATCCGGTCCCGGTCGCCACTCGATCAGGGCGTTCTCCGTGCCGAAGCCATACAGCCGCTCCCAGGCCTGGGTGAACAGGCCCTGCTTGGAGAAGGCCTGCTTGGAGTCGAGGATCAGCACCTTGGACTTGGGCTTGTTTTCCTTCAGGTACCAGGCGATCTGGCTGGCGCGCTCGTAGGGGCCGGGGGGGCAGCGGAACGGGTTCGGCGGGGCCGAGATGATGACCACGCCGCCATCGTCCATGGCCTCGATCTGGCTGCGCAGCAGACGGGTCTGGTCGCCGGCCTTCCAGGCGTGCGGCATGCGGGTGTCGGCCACCTCGCTGCTATAGCCCTCGATCTTGTCGTAGAGCATGGAGACGCCGGGGGAGACGATGCAGCGGTCGTAGGGCAGTTCCTGTCCGCCGCTGGTCTTGACCACCTTCTTGTCGGCGTCGATGCCGGCGGCGGCCTCGTGAATGACCTTCACGCCGCGTGCCTTGAGCCCGTCGTAGTTCTGGGCGATCTCGTCCATGCTGCGGTGGCCGCTGAGCACCTCGTTGCTCATGTAGCAGGTGTAGTAGACCGTGTTTGGCTCTACCAGGGTCACGTCGATGCCCTCGTCGGCCATCTTGATGTACTTGGCCGCGGTGGCGCCGCCGGTGCCGCCGCCGACGATGACCACCTTCTTGCTGTTGCCCAGGGCGATGTTGGGCAGGCCGATGGCACCGACGGCCGCGACGGCGCCGGTTGTCTTAACGAATTCGCGTCGATTCATGGTCATGATGCTTCTCCTCCTGGACGTGGCTCAATCTTCGTCGTCGTCGTCGCCGCCGGCGCTCTCGAAGTCGCTGTAGGCGGCGTAGAACGCGTACAGTGCATCGACGGATTCCGCTCCGTGATCTTCGATCATGGCCTCGAGTTTCTTGCCCATCTTCTTAGGCAGGATGCGACGACCTTCCTGGAAGTCGCTCATGGCGTACTTCAGGTACGGCGTCCACTGCCCGGCGAGGATGTAGTAGTCCTCCTCGTCCGGCACCGGCTTGCCGCCTTCGATGTGGCATTTTTCACAATACTTGTCGTGCAGCTTGGCGCCCTGGTCCACCAGTGGGTGGTTGAACTCCTGTGCTGCCGGAATGAATTCCTGCGCGTGGAAGAACTCACCCATCTTTTCCAGTTCTTCTTCGGAGTAGCCGCGGGCGATGCGGCCCATGATGGTGGAGTAGGTGTCGCCGCTCTGGAAGGCCAGCATCGTGTCGACGAACACCAGCGGGTCCATGCCAGCAATGGTGGGCGATGCCGGGCCGACGCTGTTGCCGTTGGTGCCGTGACAGCCGGCGCAGGTGTCGGCGAGCATCTTGGCGGTCGCCCCTTCCGCCATTGCACCGGATGAAAGTCCGAGGGCGAGGGTCCCGCCAATGAGCGCCAGTTTTGTTGTCAACTTGGCCATACTTCCTCCTTTAGGAATGTTGTGGCTTTCGAATCGGGCGAAGCGTGTCGGCTCCGCCATGCCGGACTGCGGCATTCTGTCTGCCGCTGGTCCGGGCATCAGGGTTGGTGTGCGCTGAGTCAGTGCTGCACCAGTGCGGTGATGGCTGCCTGATTCCCGCTGGCATTGGCCAGATCGGCGGCCGTGTGGCCATCGCCGTCCGTCAGCGCCGGGTCGGCGCGATGCGCCAGCAGGGTGGCGATCAGTTCTGCGTGGTTGCTGGCCACGGCCTCCATCAGGGGCGTGCGACCGTCGATGTCCTGGACATTGGGATCGGCACCCTGCGCCAGCAGACGCTCGACGATCTGCCCGTGGCCCCGGCTGACGGCCCATGTCAGGGCCGTGGCGTCCAGGGCGTCGCGCGCGTCGATGTCGGCGCCGGCGGCGAGCAGCCGGTCGACGACGGCCGGATGTCCCCGGTCGGCGGCGATGATCAGGGCGGTGGCGTCCTCATTGTCGCGGGCGTCCGCGTCGGCACCATGGTCCAGCAGCAGGTCGACCACGTCGGCATGGCCGTTGGCGGCGGCCTGCATCAGCGCGGTGCGTCCGTCGCGATCCGTCGCCTTGGGGTCGGCGTCGCGGTACAGCAGCTGCTGCACCATCTGCATGATGCCGTAACGCGCGGCGATCATCAGGGAGTCCCAGCCGGCGCGGGTGCGATCATGCACATTGGCGCCACGCTCGATCAGCAGCGCGGTCAGGCCGATATGGCCGTTCTCGGCGGCGAAGGTGAGGGCGGTGCAGCCGGCCACGGTGCGCGCGTTGACATCGGCGCCGCGGCTGAGCAGTAGCGCGACGGTGTCCAGGCTGTTGCTCTCCACGGCGATCATCAGGGCCGTCTTGCCGAAGCGGCTGGGGGCGTCGACGCCGGCACCCTGATCGAGCAGATCGGCAATGGCCTCGGTGTCGCCGATCATGGCCGACAGACGCATCTGGTGGGCCAGCTCATCGCTGCCGTTGCCAGCGCCGGTGCCGGTATTGGCGACGGCCAGGGTGCCGCCTGTTGCGCCAAGTGCGATGGCCAGCGCGCCGGCACGCAGCAGCGCCTGCAGGATGTCCGGACGGCGGTGCTGGGACATGGCGGCGAGGCTCCCGGGGGCGTGTCGTGAGGACGCCCGCTGCGCCCGGTGACCGATAATGACCGCAGTGGCGGGCATACTGAACAAGGCCTGTTTCAGCGTCGAGCGGGGCATGATGGCTCAGCCGTTGCCGGACGCGCCGGCGCTGTCGGCACCGATACCGTGACCGGCGGCCGTGGACGGCTCCCTGGGCGGATCCGAAGGGGGTGGACCCAGGGGCTCTTCATGCACGATGCCTGAGTGGCAGTCGATGCAGGTCTGTCCCTTTTCCTCGGCCCGCGCGTGGCGGCTGCGGGCTGAACGCCCCTGTTCCGACAGGTCCATGTTGGCCAGGTCGTGGCAGGTCCGGCACTCGCGGGAATTGCTTCGGCGCATCTTGTCCCAGACCCGCGAGGCCATGTCCCAGCGATGGGCCTCGAATTTCTCCGGGGTGTCGATGGTGCCAATGATCTCGTGGTAGACGTCCTTGGCGGCCACCACCTTGGTGATCATCTTGGGGACGAACTCCTTCGGCACATGGCAGTCGGCACAGGTGGCCTGCACGCCGGACTGGTTCTTGTAGTGCAGGCTTTCCTTGTACTCCTCGTAGTTGGTCTGCATGGTGTGGCAGGACACGCAGAACTCCATCCGATTGGTGTAGGCGAGGCCGGCATTGAAGGCGCCGGCGAAGATCACGCCGAACAGGAATACCAGTGCGAGTACGGCAATCTTGACGAATCCCCGCTGTGGCGGGCGCGCGGCCGCCGTTCGGCGGGAGTGGCGTGTCGCGGCGCTTGCCCGGACTCCGGGCCCGGTCCGGTCGGGCGATGAGCCGGACGAGTGCGCGCGCGCAGGCGTGGCAGGCGATCCGTTGGCAGCAGTCATGCGTATCCTCACTTTGGCGGCCGGTGGTTGTCGGGCCGGGCGTGGCAGGCCCGCTGGTGCCTGGCGCCTTGTCGTATACGTTATTTTTATGCAACGAACTGGGACCGAATACTAAGATATCCCTGAACACTTGCCAAGTTGCGATAGCATAATCCGCCGGCCTCGACAGGCCCGCCTCAATCCGCGGATGCGATCCGCAGCCGCAGTGCGTTGCGCAACGCGGCGTGCCCCAGCCCCGACGGATCGATACCCTGGTGGCGCAGGTCCCGCAGCATGGCGTCGATCTGCTGCTCGGCGTTGCACCAGTCGTCCTGCTCTCTGCCGGGTGCGAAGCCGCGCTGCTCGGCCAGGTAATAGGCGGCCACGGCCACCATGCGTTCGCGCTCGCAGGGGTCGGGCAGGGCGCCGTGGTCAGGGGCGCCGGAAGGGCGCAGGTCGTGCATTGCAGGCCTCATGGTCGTTGCGGGCTCGATCGGAAACACCGCTACGGAGTATATCCCGACCGATCGGCCCTGGCCGAGCCGAACACCGGCGCGGTGGTGGCGCCGGGCCCGACCGGAGCCGCAAATCCTCGGTTCGGCGAGTGTGACCCCGCGCCCGCCTCGCGGTACCATGCGTCGCCAGCGGGTGACGATGCACCTGCGCGGTCCGGCCGTTACAATGTCCGAATTTTTGCCGTCAGAGGAGCCTGGTCCCATGCCTGACTTGCAGTCGCCTTCGTCGCGACGGTTGATCCCCGTGCGCAAGGCGCTGGGCGCGGCCCGTCATGCGCTCGGCATCGCCGCGCGCAAGACCTGGGTCGTGTTGCGTCGACTGCCCATCGCCAGCTACAGCTTCGCCCGCGCGCTGGCAGACGCGGACTATGCGCGAACCCTGACCGACATATACGTCGACGGGGCGTCGTCGCCGGTCGCGTCGCCGGCGGCTGCTTCGCCGCTGCCCACGCCGGCGGCCCCGGCCACGCCCACACCCCCACCGCCGGCGGCGGTCCTGCAGAAGGGGCCCCCGGACTCGGCCCTGGTGCTGCTGGGATTGCTGCAGAACGAAGGCCGTTTCGTGGACTTCCTGCAGGAGGACATCACCTGCTACTCCGATCAGGAGATCGGCGCCGCCGCGCGGGTAGTGCACCAGGGCTGCCAGCGGGTGCTGCGGGAAAACCTGACCATCGCGCCGGTGCGTGACGAGGCGGAGGGTACCCGGATCACCCTGCCGAAGGGATTCGATCCGGCGGCCATCCGGCCCACCGGCAATGTGGTGGGCGAGCCGCCGTTCAGCGGGTCGCTGGTGCACCGAGGGTGGCGTGCGGCGGAGGTTCGCCTGCCCCGGGTCGCGAGCAGTCGCGATGTCCGCATCCTGGCCCCGGCGGAGGTAGAGCTGTGAGCGAGTCGCGTTTCGGCATCGGTATCGACCTGGGCACGACCCATTCGGCCCTGGCCTTCGTCGAGATCGGCAAGTGTGACGGCGAGGAGGTGGAGCAGCAGATGCTGCAGATCCCCCAACTGGTGGAACCCGGCACGGTGGAGTCCCGCCCGGTGCTGCCGTCCTTCGTCTATCTGCCGCATCCGGACGAGCTCAATGCGGCGGACCTGAGCCTGCCCTGGCCCTCTGACCCGGGGCGCATCGTCGGTGAGTTGGCGCGCCGGCAGGGGGTGAGCACGCCCATCCGCCTGGTCTCCAGCGCCAAGAGCTGGCTGTGCCACCCGGACGTGGACCGCAAGGCGCCGATCCTGCCGCCGGAGGTGCCGGAAGAGATCCCGCAGGTGTCGCCCTTCGACGCCAGCATCGGCTACCTGACCCACCTGCGCGAGGCCTGGGACGGCCTGCACGGGTTCGATCCGCTGGACGACCAGGACGTCACCGTGACTGTGCCAGCGTCGTTCGACCCCGCCGCCCGCGAGCTGACGGCGGAAGCGGCCCGTGCCGTCGGCATCCGCAATCTGGTGCTGCTTGAGGAGCCCCAGGCGGCCCTGTACAGCTGGGTCAACGACAGCAAGGGCCGCTGGCGGCACGAGGTCAAGGTCGGCGACGTGATCCTGGTGGTGGACGTCGGCGGCGGCACCACCGACCTGTCGCTGATTGCCGTGACCGAGCAGGACGGTGCGCTGGAACTGACCCGTGTGGCCGTCGGCGAACACATCCTGCTCGGCGGCGACAACATGGACCTGACCCTGGCCCATGTGGTCAAGCAGAAGCTCAAGCGCAACGGCGTGGAGCTGGACCGCTGGCAGCTGCAGGCCCTGACCCACGGCTGTCGTCATGCCAAGGAGGTGCTGCTGACGGACGCGTCGCAGCACAGCGTGCCGGTGGTGGTGCCCAGTCGCGGCGCGCGGCTGATCGGCGGCAGCATCCGCACCGAACTCACGCGCGAGGAGGTGGAGGAGACGCTGATCGAGGGCTTCTTCCCGCAGGTGGCGGTGTCGGACCGACCGGCCCAGCGCCCCCGTGGCGCGCTCACCAAGGTGGGGCTGCCGTTCGCCCAGGATCCTGCCGTCACGCGCCATCTGGCGGCCTTTCTCGGCAAGCAGTCCGGCGCCACCGAAGATCTGGAGGGCTTCGTCGAGCACGCCCACTGGGCCAGCTTCCTGCATCCCACGGCGGTACTGTTCAACGGCGGCGTGTTCAATGCCGAGGTGCTGCGCGAGCGCGTGCTGCAGGTCATCAACCAGTGGCTGGGCGGGGAGGATGCGCCACCGGCACGGCTGCTGCAGGCACAGGACCTGGACCTGGCCGTGGCCCGGGGCGCCGCCTTCTATTCCTATGTCCGCCGGCACGGTGGCGTGCGCATCCGCGGCGGCACGTCGCACTCCTACTATGTCGGCGTCGAGCCCAGCATGCCGGCGATCCCGGGCATGGAGCCGGAGCTGCAGGCCCTGTGCGTGGTGCCCTTCGGCCTCGAGGAGGGCTCCGAGCCGGTGTCTGCGCCCCAGGAGTTCGGCCTGGTGGTGGGCGAGCCGGTGCGGTTCCGCTTCTTCGGCTCCAGTGTCCGGCGCGACGACCGCGTGGGCGAGCTGCTGGAGGACTGGTCCGCGGAAGAGCTGGAAGAGCTGGAGGAGATCCAGACCAGCCTGCCGGCGGAGAATCGCAAGCGGGGCGAGGTGGTGCCGGTGCGGCTGCAGGCATCGGTGTCCGAGGTGGGCACGCTGGAGCTGGCCGCGATCCCCCTCACCGGCACCGACAAGCCGTGGCGCGTGTCCTTCAACACCCGCGGCCACGGCGCTGCGGCGGAGGGCTAGGCTTCGCCCGACTCAGCCGCTCACCGCGTGGTGGTGCAGCGGGTAGCCGCAGTCGCGGTAGTAGCTGTAGCGCCGGCGCCCGGCGGCGCGGCTGTCGGGGGCGTTGTCCACGGGCTCGCACAGCCGCTCGAAACGGCTGAAGAACTCCGGCACTTCCGGCGCCAGGTTGATCAGCACCTGGTCCTCGTCGGCGGGCTGACCGTCGGCGCTGATCAGGATCGGCGTGAGTGCCGGGTCGGTTTCGCCGACGATGCCGTGGGGCAGGAAGCTGTCTTCCCGATAGGTCCACAGCAGGCGGTCCAGATGCCGCATCTGCTCCGGATCCGGACAGTGGATCAGGATGCGCATGCCGGTGGGATAGATCCGTTCCACCAGCCGGCAGGTGAGGGCGAAGCGGTCGCCCCGCCCGTCGGGCTTGATGACATAGAAGTCGATCCGCGTCACCGGCCGCTCCTGTTCCCCACTGATCCCGGGTGCGTCAGTCCGCGGCGCCGGAGCGGCGGATCAGCAGCTCGCTCAGCAGCGGCACGGGTCGGCCGGTGGCGCCCTTCTCCTTGCCGGTGAGCCAGGCGGTACCGGCGATGTCGAGATGCGCCCAGGGGTAGGCCTTGGTGTAGCGCGACAGGAACGCCGCCGCGGTGATGGCGCCGCCGTCGCGGCCGCCCACGTTGGCCATGTCGGCGAAGTTGCAGTCGAGCTGCTTCTGGTAGTCGTCCCAGAGCGGCAGCCGCCAGACCCGGTCGGCGGCGTCCTCGCCGGCAGCGGTGATCTCCGCGGCCAGGTCGTCGTCGTTGGTGAACAGCCCGGACGGGTGCCGCCCCAGGGCGACGATGCAGGCCCCGGTGAGGGTGGCGATGTCGACCACCAGGGCCGGGTCGAAGCGCTCGACGTAGGTCAGGGCGTCGCACAGGATCAGGCGGCCCTCGGCGTCGGTGTTGAGGATCTCGATGGTCTGGCCGGACAGGCTGGTGACGATGTCGCCGGGCTTGTTGGCGGCGCCGCCGGGCAGGTTCTCGGATGCCGGCACCACGCCGATCACGTCCAGCGGCAGCTGCATCTCGCAGGCCGCCAGCAGCGCGCCGAAGACGCTGGCGCCGCCGGCCATGTCGTATTTCATCTCGTCCATCGCCTCGGCCGGCTTGATGGAGATGCCGCCGGCGTCGAAGGTCAGGCCCTTGCCCACCAGGACCACGGGCTTGGCGTCCTTGCGTGCACCGGCGCCGCGGTGGCGCATGACGATGAGCTTGGCCGGCTGGCGGCTGCCGCTGGAGACTGACAGCAGGGCGCCCATGCCGAGCCGGCGCATGTCTTCCTCTTCCAGGATCTCGGTGCTCAGGGTGTCGTAGCGCTCGGCCAGTTCCAGGGCGCGCTCGGCCAGATGGGTCGGTGTGCAGATGTTGCCGGGCAGGTCGCTGAGCTCGCGGGCCAGCGTCACGCCCGCGCCGATCGCCCGGCCATGGGCGGCGGCCAGGGCAAAGGCGTCGGCGTCCTTCTTGTGCGCCAGCCAGAGGTCCAGGCGCTGCAGGGCCGGCGCCGCCTCACGGGCGGGTTTCTTGGTGTGCTCGTAGCGGTAGCCGGCCTGGGCGGCCCGCAGCAGGGCGATGCGCGCGCCGTGGTAGGGGTCGATGTCCCTGGGCAGGTCGGCGATGGCGCACAAGGCGTCACTGACACGCATGTCCGCCAGGCGTTTCAGCGCCGCGTCCAGCACCTTGATGTAGGCCCCGCGGGTGAACGCCTTGCGCTTGCCCAGGCCCAGCAGCAGCACGCGCTCGGCGGCGATCTGCGGCAGATCGTAGGCCACCAGGGTGCTGCCGGCCTGGTCGCCGAGATCGCCCTTGCCCAGCAGGGCTGTCAGGGCGCCGCCGCTTGCCTTGTCCACGGCCGCCGCCGACGGGGACAGTCGGCCCTTGTCGAACACCCCCAGGATCAGACAGGGGGTCTTGGCCTTGGCGATGTCGCCGCTTCTGATGTCGAACTGCATGGGGGTCTCCGTTTGCCGGGGCCTGGCGGCGGCAGCGGGCGATGCGGGCGCGAGACGCGACGACGGGCCCGCTTGCCGGCCGGCTGTGTTACTTTTCGCGGCCTTGGAGTCTACAGGATTCGTACCGACCGTGAGGATTCTCGATCGTTATCTCGCCGGTGCCGTCATCGGCGGCACGCTGCTGACCCTGGCGGTGCTGCTGCCGTTGCTGGCCTTTTTCCTGCTCGCCGACGAGATGGACCATGTCGGCACCCACAACTACCGCTTTGCCGATGCCGCGCTGTTCGTCACCCTGAGCCTGCCGCGCTACGCCTACCAGGTGTTCCCGATCGCGACCCTGATTGGCGCGCTGGTGGGGCTTGGCACCCTCGCCGGGCGCTCGGAACTGGTGGCGATGCGCGCCGCCGGTGTCTCGGTGGGCCGCATCGTGCTGGGGGCCATGCTCGGCGGCCTGCTGCTGGCGATCCTGGCGGTGGCCATGGGCGAGGCGCTGGCGCCCCCGGCGGAGCGCCATGCACTGACCATGCGGCAGGCGGCCAAGACCGGCGACACCATGCAGCTGACCGAGAGCGGCCTGTGGGCCCGGGACGGCGACAGCTTCATCAATATCCGCGAGGTCAAGCCGGGCGCGGAGCTGCGCGACATCTCCATCTACCGGGTCAGCGGCACCGAACTGGTGTCCGCTACCCACGCCCGTGCGGCGACCTATCGCGACGGCATGTGGATGCTGGAAGGGATCGAGCGCAGCCATGTCTCTGCCGAGGGTGTGCGGGTGGAGCGTATCGACGAGGCCGGCTGGAATTCCCTGCTGGACCCGGACCTGCTGAAACTCATCGTCGCCGAGCCCCATGCGCTGTCGGTGCTGGGGCTGTACCGCTACGTGCGCTACATGCAGCAGAGCGAACAGGACGGTGACCGTTATCAGGTGGCGTTGTGGGCCAAGCTGGTGCATCCGTTCCTGATCCTGGCCATGATCTTCGTGTCGACGCCGATCCTGCTGGGCTCTGCGCGCAGCTCCGGCCTGGGCGTGAAGATCTTTTTCGGCATCGTCATCGGCATCGCCTTTTACCTGGTCAGCCGCAGCTTTGCCTACTTTGCGTTGCTGTACGGCTTCGATCCGGCGCTGGCCGCGCTGCTGCCGCCGCTGTTGTTCGTCGCCGGCGCCCTGTTGTTGCTGCGCCGTGCCGGTTAGGTCGACGCTCGGCATCACCCGCCTGGATCGGAACGCCCGCCAGCACGTTCAAATTTGCCGCTTTGCCGCAGCTTGATTAACCGCAGAGACACAGGGAACGCAAAGCGCACCCAGAGAAGCTGAGGAAAACGCTGGCTGATCTCTGCGTTCTCTGGGCCTCTGCGGTTTGAATTTGGAATTGC
This sequence comes from Thiohalocapsa marina, assembly GCF_008632335.1. Classification (GTDB taxonomy): domain Bacteria; phylum Pseudomonadota; class Gammaproteobacteria; order Chromatiales; family Chromatiaceae; genus Thiohalocapsa; species Thiohalocapsa marina. The sequence continues at coordinate 55,354 of NZ_VWXX01000008.1, read as the reverse complement.
AGTACGCCCGCGCACGCCTTCCGTGCTGGCCCGGGCTGATGCACAATGACCAATTGCGCAGTCCTGCTGCGCGCGATTTGAACCAACGAGCCTCCGCGACGCCATGGATTTTCCCACTATCGAAGACTTCGTCGGCAACACCCCGCTAGTGCGTCTGCAGCGCCTGCCGGGGGACACCGGCAACCGCATCCTGGCCAAGCTGGAAGGCAACAATCCGGCCGGTTCGGTCAAGGACCGTGCGGCCCTGAGCATGATCCGCCGGGCGGAGGCCCGCGGCCAGATCCGCCCGGGTGACACCTTGATCGAGGCCACCAGCGGCAACACCGGCATCGCCCTGGCCATGGCCGCAGCCATCAAGGGCTACCGCATGCTGCTGATCATGCCGGAGCACATGAGCGTCGAGCGTCGCCAGGCCATGGCCGCCTATGGCGCCGAGATCCGGCTGACACCGAAGGCAGGCAGCATGGAGGCGGCCATCGACCTGGCGCTGGCGCTTGAGGCCCAGGGTGTCGGCACGCGGCTTGATCAGTTCTCCAACCAGGACAATCCGCAGGCCCATTACGAGACCACGGGTCCGGAGATCTGGCGCGACACCGCCGGGGCGGTGACCCATTTCGTCAGCGCCATGGGCACCACCGGCACCATCATGGGCACCGGCCGGTACCTGAAGGAGCAGAACCCGGCGGTGCAGATCGTCGGCGTGCAGCCCCAGGAGGGCGCCAGCATTCCGGGCATCCGTCGCTGGCCCGAGGCCTATCTGCCGAAGATCTACGACGCCTCGCGGGTGGATCGCATCATCGACGTGTCGCAGCAGGAGGCCGAGGACACCATGCGCGCGCTGGCGGCCCGCGAGGGCATCTTTGCGGGCGTCTCCTCTGGCGGTGCGGTGGCGGCGGCGCTGCGGCTGTCCGCTGAGGTGCAGGATGCGGTCATCGCGGTGATAATCTGTGACCGGGGCGATCGCTACCTGTCCACCGGCGTCTATCCGGGTTGACGGCCATGGGTAAGAAACGCAAGGCCTTGCCGGAGCCGGTGGAGGCGCTGATCGAAGATCTGACCCACGACGGCCGCGGCCTGACCCATGTCGGCGGCAAGGCGGTGTTCGTGCATGGGGCGCTGCCCGGCGAGCGGGTGCGTTTGCGTTACACCCGCGTCCAGCGTCGCTATGACGAGGGCGTCGTCGACGCGGTGCTGACGCCCTCGCCGCAGCGGGTGACGCCGCGTTGCGCCAGCTTCGGCGTCTGCGGCGGGTGCTCGCTGCAGCACATGGACAGCGAGGCGCAGATCCAGGCCAAGCAGGCGATCCTGCAGGATGTGCTGCGGCGCATCGGCAAGGTGGAGCCGATGCGCTGGCTTGAGCCGCTGACCGCCGGTGAGCCGGTCCAGCCGGAGGCCGAACCAGGGTCGCAACCGGTATCGCTGCAGGATCAGCATTGGGGCTACCGGCGCAAGGCGCGCCTGGGCGTACGCTGGGTGGCGAAGAAGGGGCGCGTGCTGGTGGGCTTTCGCGAACGGGGTTCGGCCTTCATAGCCGACACCGAGCGCTGCGAGGTGCTGCATCCCAGCGTCGGCACGCGCCTTTCGGACCTGGCCCAGCTGATCGAGGGTCTGGACATCCGCGAGCGCCTGCCGCAGATCGAGGTGGCCCAGGGCGACGGACCGGTGGTGCTGGTGTTTCGCGTGCTGGATCCCCCGTCGGATGCAGACATCGCGCGTTTGCAGGCCTTCGGTACCGACAACGGCTTTCATGTCTATTTGCAGGAGGGCGGCGTGGACACGGTGCGGCCGTTGCCGGGGCAGGCGATCGACCTGTACTACAGCCTGCCTCGGCATCAGGTGCGCATCGGCTTCGATCCCACGGATTTCACCCAGGTGAACCTGGAACTGAACCGGCGCATGGTGGATCAGGCCCTGGCGCTGCTGGATGTGCAGCCGGACGAGCAGGTGCTCGACCTGTTCTGCGGGCTGGGCAATTTCACCCTGCCCATCGCGCGACAGGCCCGACTGGTGGTCGGCGTGGAGGGTGACGAGGGGCTGGTCCGTCGGGCGCGGGCCAATGCGGAACGCAACGCCATCCATAATGTCGATTTCCACAGCGCCGACCTGTACGGCGATCTGGAGCCGGCGTCCTGGCGGCGGCAACGGTTCGACAAGGTGCTACTGGATCCGCCCCGCAGCGGCGCCCGCGAGGTGCTGGACCTGATCGCGGACAGCGGCGCGAGCCGACTGGTCTACGTCTCCTGTTATCCGTCGACGCTGGCGCGTGATGCAGACTATCTGGTCAACGGGCTGGGCTTCCGGCTGCTGGCGGCGGGGGCGATGGACATGTTTCCGCATACCGCGCATCTGGAGTCGATGGCCCTGTTCGAGCGCTGAATCCGCTCACCGCCCTGAGGGAGATCCATGGCAACCGAAATCGAGCGCAAGTTTCTGGTGGAAGGGGACGCCTGGCGCGAGGACATCGAGTCCGAGGCGCAGATGGTGCAGGGCTATCTGACCGGCAATCAGGCGGTCACGCTGCGGGTGCGGGTCAAGGGCGATGCCGCCTTTCTGACCGTGAAGGGGCAGCCCACGGGCATCAGCCGCAGCGAGTTCGAGTACCCCATTCCGGTGACGGACGCCGAGGCCATGCTGAAAGAATTGGCGGTCTCGCCCCCCATCGAGAAGACCCGCTATCGGGTGCGCTGCGGCGCACATCTGTGGGAGGTGGATGTCTTCGCCGGTGCCAATGCCGGCTTGGTGATGGCCGAGGTGGAACTGGACAGCGAGGACGAGGCCTTCGAGCGGCCGGACTGGGCCGGTCGGGAGGTCACCGGTGACCGCCGCTACTACAACGCCAGTCTGGCGCAGCATCCCTTCAGCACCTGGTGAGGCGGCGCGGTTTTCTGGCCGCCTCGCTGGCGCTGCCCTGGCTCGGTGGCTGCGCCCCGGCGCCGGCTCGGCGCCGCGACGACGTGCTGCGCTTCGGTCTCGCCGGGCCGGTCCGCAACCTGGATCCGCGGCTGGCCACGGATGCCACCTCCGCCCGCGTCAACCGGCTGTTGTATGTGCCGCTGGTGGACTTTGATGCCGCCAGTCGGCCGGTGCCGGTGCTGGCGACCTGGGAGCAGCGCGACGCCACCCGCTATCGGTTCACGCTGGGGCACGGCGGGCGTCGATTCGCCGATGGACAACGGCTCACGGCCGCAGATGTCGCGGCTACCTACCGATCGGTGCTGGATCCGGCCACGGCCTCGCCGCACCGGGCCACGCTGTCGCTTATCGACGCGGTCGAAGTGCTGGATGCGGATCGGCTGGAGTTTCGCCTGCAAGCCCCGGATCCGCTGTTTCCGGCCTATCTGGGCGTCGGCATCCTGCCGGCGGGCCTGATCGAATCCGGCCAGGGATTTCAGCGCGTGCCGGTGGGCAGCGGCACCTTCCGCCTGCTGGACTGGCCGGAGCCGGGCCGCCTTCTGCTGGAGCGTCGCCGTGATCGCCAGCGCTTCGAGCTGGTCACGGTGAAGGATCCGAATGTCCGCGTGATGAAACTGTTGCGCGGCGAGATCGATCTGCTGCAGAACGATCTGGCACCGGAATTGGTGGCCTTTTTGCGCCGGCGGCGGGGGATCCGGATGGAGCGCATCGACGGCGTCAATTTCTCCTATCTGGGCTTCAACCTGGAGGATCCGGCCACTGGCGACCCACGGGTGCGGCGGGCGGTTGCCCACGGCATCGATCGCGAGGCGGTCCTGCGGTATCTGTTTCGCGGGGGCGGGCGCACTGCCGAGGCGATGTTCCCGCCGGAACACTGGGCCGGGGCGCCGGAGCTGCGCGGTCATCTGTACGATCCGGCCGCCTCGAGGGCGCTGCTGGCCGATGCGGGTTGGTCCGGCGAACGTCGGCTGGTGCTCAGCTACAAGACCTCGAGCGATCCGTTCCGGCTCCGGCTGGCCACGGTCATCCAGTCCCAGCTGGCCGCCGTGGGCATCGATCTGCGCATCCAGAGTTACGACTGGGGCACCTTCTTCGGCGACATCAAGGCGGGCCGTTTCCAGCTCTACGGGCTGACCTGGGTCGGCATTCGCACGCCGGACATCTTCCGCTACGTCTTCCACAGCGCAGCGCTGCCTCCGGCGGGGGCCAATCGCGGTCGGTACCGCAGCGCGGTGGTGGATGCGCTCATCGAGCAGGCGCAACAGGCGCCGGACCCGGCGCGCCGCGCCGCCCTGTACCGGCAGCTGCAGGCCCGGCTCCACGCCGATCTGCCCTATGTACCCCTGTGGTACGAAGATCAGTTCTACGCCGCCCGCGACGACATCGTCGGCTACCACCTGGCCGCCGACGGCAACTACGACGGCCTGGACCAGGTCCATGTCCATGGAGCGGAGCCGTCCCCGTCATCGCGGTTAATACAGTGACAGTACATTAATTAGAGAACTTTCACCTACGGTTCATGATAAATACCGTCACCATGATTGCCGTTAGTTAATTATACCGTCACTTTGATTCTGGATGCTCGATTTTCAGGCAGGGCCTGACGTATTTTTGGAGAAACAACGGTTTTGCTACTAAATGTCCAGTAATTGCGGATTATCAAATGCATGTTTGAATCGTGCTGCTACACTTAGACGCGAAACCATCCACTCCTCCTCTTGCGGCCGCTCCCTGATGTTCTTTGGAGCGGCTTTTTCTTTTTTGCCGTTTCCAGGCAGTCATTGTCCCGATGGCCGTCCTGCAGCGGACATCCAGGGCGCATGCCGGCGTCCATTGCGATGGAGCGCAGTGCCGGGTGCAATGAACACCGTGAGACCGGCGTCCCCGTAGAGCGGCGTCCTTGGGGGACGGCGTCCCCGGAGAACCGCGTCCTTGCGGAACGCGGTCCCTGCGGAACGGCTCTGCGGGCGTCGCGGGTGGCCGTTACGAGCGGATCAGGCTGCGGAGGTCGGCAGGCCGAGGTCTTCCCACAGCCGTAGTGTCGGTGCGGACTGGTTCATGGTGTAGAAGTGCAGGCCGGGGGCGCCGCCGTCGAGCAGCCGCCGGCAGAGGTCGAGCACCACGTCATGGCCAAAGGCGCGGATGGCGTCGCGGTCGTCACCGTAGCCTTCCAGGCGCTTGCGAATCCAGCGCGGGATCTCGGCGCCGCAGGCATCCGAGAAGCGTGCGAGCTGGCTGTAGTTGGTGATAGGCATGATGCCGGGCACAACGGGGATGTCGATGCCCAGGCGTTCGCAGTCGTCCATGAAGCCGAAGTAGGCGTCGGCGTTGTAGAAGTACTGGGTGATGGCGGCATCGGCGCCGGCTTCGACCTTGCGCTTGAAGTTGGCCAGATCGGCGTCGGCGGACGGTGCCTGGGGATGGAATTCCGGGTAGGCGGCGACCTCGATATGGAAGTGGTCGCCAAATTCTGCGCGCAGGAACTCCACCAGCTCGTTCGCATAGCGAAAGGTGCCGAACCCGGTGCGGCCCATGCCGGAGGGCAGGTCGCCGCGCAGGGCAACGATGCGGCTGATGCCTTCGTCGATGTAACGGCGCACGATGGCGCCGATCTCGTCCTTGTCCGAGCCGATGCAGGCCAGATGCGGGGCGGTCTCGATGCCCTGCTCGCGGAGCCAGTCGACGGTCTCGAAGGTGCGCTCGCGGGTGGATCCGCCGGCGCCGTAGGTGCAGGAGAAGTACAGTGGCCCGACGGCCTGGAGCCGACGGACAGCGAGCTTGAGCTTGTCCAGACCGTCGGCGGTCTTGGGTGGAAAGAGTTCGAAGCTGAAGTTGCGGGACCGGATGTCGGGCCGGTTGCCTGATGGCGTTGGGGTGTTGCTCATGGGATGAACCGATGGAAATCAGGGTTGGCTGGCTGGGTCCGGAGCGCCGGGCGCGAACGCGATCCGGCCTGAGCTGGCTCGATCTGAGGTGGCGCGGCCTGAACGGTTGCGGCCTGAACTGGCGCGCTCGCGCACGGCCGGCAGCGAAGGCCGGCGCGGGGTGGCTTGGACAGGGGCCTTGGTCCGCGGCCGCAGCCAGACCCACGACCAGAGATCGTCGGCATGGGAGATCAGCCGCCCCGCTCATGGGGGTGGGGATGCCGATCCCCCGGCCGATCCCCCGGCCGATCCGGGGCCATTTTCGGGCGATCAGCCGTCGATAAACGGCTGATCCCGGTGCGCAATGATGCCCGGACGCCCTCCGCGACGCCTAGTACCGGTAGTGCTCGGGCTTGTACGGCCCGTCCACCGTCACGCCGATGTACTCCGCCTGATCCGGGCGCAGTCTGGTCAGCTTGGCGCCGATCTTCTCCAGGTGCAGCCGCGCCACTTCCTCGTCCAGGTGCTTGGGCAGGATGTAGACGCCGACGGGGTATTCCTCGGGCTTGGTGAAGATCTCGATCTGGGCCAGCACCTGGTTGGTGAAGGAGTTCGACATCACGAAGCTGGGATGGCCGGTGGCGCAGCCCAGGTTCACCAGGCGACCGCGGGCGAGCAGGGTGATGCGGTGGCCGTCGGGGAATTTGATCTGATCGACCTGGGGCTTGATCTCGTCCCACTCGTACTTGCTCAGGCCGTCGACCTGGATCTCGTTGTCGAAGTGACCGATGTTGCAGACGATGGCCTGATCCTTCATGCGCTCCATGTGCGCGACGGTGATGATGTCCTTGTTGCCGGTGGCGGTGACGAAGATGTCGGCCTGATCGCAGACGTCATCCAGATCCACCACCCGGTAGCCTTCCATTGCCGCCTGCAGGGCGCAGATGGGATCGACCTCGGTGACCCAGACGTTGGCGCCCAGCCCGCGCAGCGAGGCGGCGGAGCCCTTGCCGACGTCGCCATAGCCGCAGACCACGGCGACCTTGCCGGCGATCATGACGTCGGTGGCGCGCTTGATGGCGTCCACCAGCGACTCGCGGCAGCCGTACAGGTTGTCGAACTTGGACTTGGTGACCGAGTCGTTGACGTTCATGGCCGGGAACAGCAGCGCGCCCTTCTTGAACATATCGTACAGTCGATGCACGCCGGTGGTGGTCTCCTCGGTGACGCCCTTGATGCCCTCGGCGGTGCGATGCCAGTGGTGGTTGTCGCGATCGAAGGTGCGGTTGAGCACGCCCAGAATGGCGGTCCATTCCTCGTTGTCGTCGGCGGTGGCCTGGGGCACGGCGCCGGCCTTTTCATACTCGACGCCCTTGTGCACCAGCAGGGTCGCGTCGCCGCCGTCGTCCAGGATCATGTTCGGGCCCTGGCCGTCCGGCCAGTTCAGCACCTGCTCGGTGCACCACCAGTACTCCTCCAGGGTCTCGCCCTTCCAGGCATAGACCGGGATGCCGGCGGCGGCGATGGCGGCGGCGGCGTGGTCCTGGGTGGAGAAGATGTTGCAGGAGGCCCAGCGGACCTCGGCGCCGAGCTCGACCAGGGTCTCGATCAGCACTGCGGTCTGGATGGTCATGTGCAGGCTGCCGGTGATGCGCGCGCCCTTCAGCGGCTGGGACGGGCCGTATTTCTCGCGCAGGGCCATCAGGCCGGGCATCTCGGTCTCGGCGATGACCATCTCCTTGCGGCCGAAATCGGCCAGGGACATGTCGGCAACCTTGTAGTCGGTAAACTCACTCATGGTAGTCAGCTCCTGTGATTATCAGAGTGAGCGCCGTTTGAACAAAGCGCCCCCCGCCGAGCCTGGCGGGGCCGTCGGGCCCCGTTGCAACGCTCCTCGGCAGAGGGTTGGGAGAAGGGTCTGGGCGTCAGATGCCCGCTCAGATTCCGGCGGCGTCGCGCAGGGCCTCGGCCTTGTCGGTGCGCTCCCAGGTGAACTCGGGCAGTTCGCGGCCAAAATGGCCGTAGGCCGCGGTCTTGCGGTAGATCGGGCGCACCAGGTCCAGCATGTGGATCAGGTTGTACGGGCGCAGGTCGAAGTGCGCGCGCACCAGCTCGGCGATGCGTGCCTCGTCGATCTTGCCGGTGCCGAAGGTCTCCACCGTGATGGATGTGGGTTCGGCAACGCCGATGGCGTAGGAGACCTGGATCTCGCAGCGGTCCGCCAGGCCGGCGGCGACCACGTTCTTGGCCACGTAGCGCCCCGCGTAGGCGGCGGAACGGTCGACCTTGGACGGGTCCTTGCCGGAGAAGGCGCCACCGCCGTGGCGCGCCATGCCGCCGTAGGTGTCGACGATGATCTTGCGACCGGTGAGCCCGCAGTCGCCCACCGGGCCGCCGATGACGAAGCTGCCGGTGGGGTTGATATGAACCTTGGTGTCGCGGTGCATCCACTCGGGCGGGATCACGGGCTGGATGATGTTCTCCATCACCGCCTCGCGCAGGTGGTCGTAGTCCACGTCCGGGTCATGCTGGGTAGACAGCACGATGGCATCCACCGCCACCACCTTGCCGTCGCGGTAGCGCATGGTGACCTGGCTCTTGGCGTCCGGGCGCAGCCAGGGCAGCACATGGGCCTTGCGCATCTCCGACTGGCGCTCCACCAGGCGGTGGGCGTAGGTGATCGGGGCCGGCATCAGCACGTCGGTCTCGTTGGTGGCGTAGCCGAACATCAGGCCTTGGTCGCCGGCGCCCTGCTCCTCGGGGCTGGTCCGATCGACGCCCTGGGCGATGTCCGCCGACTGCTTGCCGATCAGCGACATGACCGCGCAGGTGGAGCCGTCGAAGCCGACATCTGAGCTGGTGTAGCCGATGTCGTTGACCACCTGGCGCACGAGCACGTCCAGATCGACCCAATGGTCAGTGGTGATCTCGCCGGCCACCACCACCGCGCCGGTCTTGATCAGCGTCTCGCAGGCCACGCGCGCGAGGGCCGGATTGGGGTCCTGGGTCAGGATGTCGTCAAGGATGGCGTCGGAGATCTGATCCGCGACCTTGTCCGGATGTCCCTCGGAAACGGATTCGGAGGTGAACACGTAATCGTTGGCCATTGCTGTGAGATGCTCGATCAAGTCAGGGTTGAGTAGAACCCGGCAGTGTAGCCAAGAATGCCCGGGAATGACAGGGCAGGGCTTGGCTTCGGCCGCACCCGGGGCAACATCTGGCCCCGGACGGGCGCCCGGTACGGGCGTCCGCAGGCCCGCGGCAGGCCGTTTCGCGGCTTGCCGCCTGATTTCGGACAACAGGAGCACTGAAGCATGGTTTCGTTGGAGACACCCGTCTGCGAGTTCGATCTGCCGGCCCCGGATTTCTCCCTGCCCGGCGTGGATGGCCGTACCTGGTCACGCGATGAATGCGCGGGCCCGAACGGTCTGCTGGTGATGTTCATCTGCAACCACTGCCCGTACGTCAAGGCCGTGCGCGAGCGGCTGGTGCGCGACACCCGCGAGCTGGCCGGCCTCGGTATCGGCTGTGTGGCCATCCAGTCGAACGATCCCGCCGAGTACGCCGAAGACTCGTTCGAGAACATGAAGCACGTCGCCGAGACCTTCGACTATCCGTTTCCCTACCTGCTGGACGAGACCCAGGAGGTCGCCAGGGCCTACGGGGCGGTGTGCACGCCGGATTTCTTCGGCTACAACGCACAGCTCGGCCTGCAGTATCGCGGCCGCCTGGATGCCAGCCGCAAGGAGACCGCGCCGGCGGACGCACGGCGTGACCTGTTCGAGGCCATGGCACAGGTGGCGCGCACCGGCAGGGGGCCGGAACAGCAGATTCCCAGCATGGGCTGCTCGATCAAATGGCGTGGCGAGTGACCCGCAACGCCCCCGGTCAGGGCGTCCGGCGGTGGCGCACGCATCGCCGGATGCACCTGGGGGTTGCCGATCAGTGCCGGTAATCCTTAATATTAGGGATTAATAAATCGTTTTGCCGACTGGAGACGGGCAGCGTTCTGGCAGACGCAGGCGTTCTGGGTCACAATACGCCGATGTCGACCGGGGAAACCAGGGCGCCCTGCCGTGTCCGTTCCATCCGCCTCACCCAAAGCCGGTCCGCGCTGGCGGTCGGCCGCAGTCTGCGAATCATCATCAATAACGAGACGACAGGAGCGACTTATGTCCTCACGCAAAGATCTTGCGAACGCCGTGCGCGCGCTGAGCATGGACGCGGTGCAGAAGGCCAAGTCCGGCCATCCGGGCGCGCCGATGGGCATGGCGGACATCGCCGAAGTCCTTTGGAACGACTACCTGCAGCACAATCCGGCCAATCCGGACTGGGCCGACCGCGACCGTTTCGTGCTCTCGAACGGTCACGGCTCGATGCTGATCTATTCGCTGCTGCATCTGACCGGCTATGACCTCGGCATCGAGGACCTGAAGCAGTTCCGCCAGCTGCATTCGCGCACCCCGGGACATCCGGAATACGGCTACGCCCCCGGTGTCGAGACCACCACCGGTCCGCTGGGGCAGGGCATCAGCAACGCCGTCGGCATGGCCCTGGCCGAGAAGGTGCTCGCGGCCCAGTTCAACAAGCCCGGCCACCATATCGTCGACCACTACACCTACTGCTTCCTCGGTGACGGCTGCCTGATGGAAGGCATCTCCCACGAATCCTGCTCCCTGGCGGGTGCGCTGGGTCTGGGCAAGCTGATTGCCTTCTACGACGACAACAATATCTCCATCGATGGCGAGGTCCGCGGCCACGGCGACACCCCGGCCTGGTTCCTGGACGACACGCCGAAGCGTTTCGAGGCCTACGGCTGGCATGTGATCCGCAAGGTGGACGGCCATGACGCAGATGCCATCAAGACGGCCATCGAAGAGGCCCGCGCCGTCAGCGACAAGCCGACCCTGATCTGCTGCCAGACCATCATCGGCTTCGGTTCGCCGAACAAGCAGGGCAAAGAGGAGTGTCACGGCGCGCCCCTGGGCGACGACGAGATCGCGCTGACCCGCGAGGCCCTGGGCTGGAAGCACGGCCCGTTCCACATCCCCGATGACGTCTACGCCGGCTGGGATGCCCGGTCACGGGGTGCCGAGGCCGAGGCCGCCTGGAACGACCGCTTCGCCGCCTACCGTGCCGAGCACCCCGCCGAGGCGGACGAGTTCGAGCGGCGCATGCGCGGTGAACTGCCCGCCGACTTCGACGCCAAGGCCTGGGACTTCATCAAGGCGGTCGACGCCAAGGCCGAGAAGATCGCGACCCGCAAGGCCTCGCAGAACGCACTCAACGGCTTCGGCCCGCTGCTGCCAGAACTGCTTGGCGGCTCCGCCGACCTGGCCGGCTCCAACCTGACCCTCTGGTCCGGCTGCAAGGGCGTCGGTCCCCGGGACGCCTCCGGCAACTATGTCTACTACGGTGTGCGCGAGTTCGGCATGTCCGCGGTGATGAACGGCGTCACGCTGCACGGCGGCTTCAAGCCCTATGGCGCCACCTTCCTGATGTTCATGGAGTACGCCCGCAACGCCGTGCGCATGGCGGCGCTGATGAAGATCAACCCCATCTTCGTCTACACCCATGACTCCATCGGCCTGGGCGAGGACGGCCCCACCCACCAGCCGGTCGAGCAGGTGTCCATCCTGCGCCTGACCCCGCGCATGTCCACCTGGCGCCCCTGCGACGCGGTTGAGAGCGCGGTGGCCTGGAAGCTGGCCATCGAGCGTACCGGCGGCCCCACGGCGCTGATCTTCTCGCGCCAGAACGCGCCGCACATGCCGCGCACCGACGCGCAGCTCCGCGCCATCGAGAAGGGCGCCTACATCCTGCGCGACTGTGACGGCACGCCGGACGCCATCATCATCGGCACCGGCACCGAGGTGGAACTGGCCATGGCCGCCGCCGAGCAGCTGGCCCAGGCCGGCCGTCAGGTGCGGGTCGTCTCCATGCCGTCCATGGATGCGTTCGATGCCCAGGACGCCACCTACAAGGAGTCCGTACTGCCGGATGCCGTGCGTGCACGCGTGGCCGTGGAGGCGGGCGTCTCCAGCCTCTGGCCCAAGTACGTCGGCATGCACGGCAAGGTCATCGGTGTCGACACCTTCGGTGAGTCGGCCCCGGCCGGCGACGTCTACAAGGCCTTCGGCGTCACCACCGACGCCGTGGTCGAGGCCGTGAACAGCCTGCTCTAGGCATCGATCCCTCGCCGCACCGCCGCACCCGCTCGTGGCTCCCCCGCGCAATCCCCGCGGTGCCCGGGTAGTGCCGGTGCGGCGACAGACTGCCGGTTTTCATCCACCCCAATTTCATCCACCCCAATTTCATCCACCAGGAGTACGTCAATGACCCTGAAAGTTGGTATCAACGGCTTCGGCCGTATCGGCCGCATGGCCTTCCGCGCGATCGCCAAGGACTTCCCGAACATCGAGGTGGTCGGCATCAACGACCTGCTCGAGCCGGACTACCTGGCCTACATGCTCAAGTACGACTCGGTGCACGGCAACTTCCAGGGCGACATCGCCGTCGACGGCAACACCATGATCGTCAATGGCAAGAAGATCCGCCTGACCGCCGAGCGTGACCCGGCCAACCTGAAGTGGAGCGACATCGGCGCCGAGCTGGTCATCGAGTGCACCGGCTTCTTCCTCACCGAAGAGACCTGCCAGAAGCACATCGAGGCCGGCGCCAAGAAGGTCGTCCAGTCCGCGCCGTCGAAGGACAGCACGCCGATGTTCGTCTACGGCGTCAACCACAACACCTACGCCGGCCAGGCCATCGTCTCCGCCGCCTCCTGCACCACCAACTGCCTGGCGCCGGTGTCCAAGGTGCTGCACGACAACTGGGGCATCAAGCGCGGCCTGATGACCACCGTGCACGCAGCCACCGCCACCCAGAAGACCGTCGACGGCCCCTCCATGAAGGACTGGCGCGGCGGTCGCGGCATCCTGGAGAACATCATCCCGTCCTCCACCGGCGCCGCCAAGGCCGTCGGCAAGGTGCTGCCGGAACTCAACGGCAAGCTCACCGGCATGGCCTTCCGCGTGCCCACCTCCGACGTCTCCGTGGTCGACCTGACCGTTGAACTGAACAAGGAGGCCAAGTACGAAGAGATCTGTGCCGCCATGAAGGCCGCCTCCGAGTCCGGCGACCTGGCCGGCGTGCTGGCCTACACCGACGAGAAGGTGGTCTCCACCGACTTCCGTGGCCACGGCACCCCGTCCATCTTCGACGCCGGGGCCGGCATCATGCTGGACTCCACCTTCGTCAAGATCGTCGCCTGGTACGACAACGAGTACGGCTACACCTGCAACATGCTGCGCCTGGTCGAGCATGTAGCGAAGTAAGCGGCCAGCCGCCAGCTTCCAGCCAGATATGCGTTACCAGGGAAGCATGCTCTTCGCTGGAGGCTGGAGGCTGGAGGCTGGTAGCTCGCCCCAATGAGCCATCCGGAAAGCCCTTTACGGCTTTCCAGATCGCTTTCATCAACAGCATGATTCACTGAGGAAGACAGCCATGTCCTTCACCAAGCTCACCGACCTCGATCTCGCCGGCAAGCGGGTGCTGATCCGCTCCGATCTGAACGTGCCGGTCAAGAACGGCAAGGTCACGTCCGACGCGCGCATCACCGCGTCCATGCCCACCTTCAGGCACTGCCTGGAGGCCGGCGCCAAGGTCATGGTCATGTCCCACCTGGGCCGCCCGGAAGAGGGTGTCTACTCCGATGAGAATTCCCTGGCGCCGGTGGCCGCCGACCTGGGCGCCAAGCTCGACCGCGAGGTGCGCCTGGTGAAGGACTATCTGGACGCCGCCCCCGAGGTCGCCGACGGCGAGCTGGTGCTGCTGGAGAACGTGCGCTTCAACAAGGGCGAGAAGAAGGACGACGAGGCCCTGTCGAAGCAGTACGCGGCCCTCTGTGACGTCTATGTCATGGACGCCTTCGGCACCGCCCACCGTGCCCAGGCCTCCACCCACGGCGCCGGCAAGTTTGCGCCGGTGGCCTGCGCCGGTCTGCTGCTGGCAGAGGAACTGGATGCGCTGAACAAGGCCCTGGCCCAGCCGGCCCGGCCCATGGTCGCCATCGTCGGCGGCTCCAAGGTCTCCACCAAGCTGACCGTGCTCGAGGCCCTGTCGGAGAAGGTGGACCAGCTGGTGGTCGGCGGCGGCATTGCCAACACCTTCCTCAAGGCCGCCGGCCACAACGTCGGCAAGTCCCTCTGCGAGGATGACCTGGTGGACACCGCCAAGGCCCTGATGGAAAAGATGACCGCCCGCGGCGCCACCATCCCCATCGCCACCGACGTGGTCTGCGGCAAGCGGTTCGACGAGAACGAGCCCGCGGTGCTGAAGCCGGCGGCTGAGGTTGCCGACGACGACATGATCTTCGACATCGGCCCGGACAGCGCCAAGGAACTGGCCGACATCATCAGCAAGGCCGGCACCGTGGTCTGGAACGGCCCGGTGGGCGTGTTCGAGTTCGACCAGTTCGGCGAAGGTACCAAGACCGTGTCCATGGCCATTGCCGAGACCGACGCCTTCACCCTGGCCGGCGGCGGCGACACCATCGCCGCGATCCAGAAGTACGACATCTACGACCGCGTGTCCTACATCTCCACCGCCGGCGGCGCCTTCCTGGAATTCCTCGAAGGCAAGACCCTGCCCGCCGTGGCCATGCTGGAGGCCCGGGCCAAGGCCTGAGACCACCCGCAAACCCGCGACCGCATCACGTCAGACGAGAATCAAGCATGCCAAGACGTACGAAGATTATCGCCACCCTCGGCCCGGCCACGGACGAACCCGAGGTGCTCGACGCGATGCTTCGCGCCGGACTCGACGTGGTGCGGTTGAACCTGTCCCACGACAGCCACGACCGGCACCGCGCCCGCGCCGCCCTGCTGCGTGAGCGCGCTGCCGCCGCCGGTCGTGAGGTCGGCCTGCTGATGGACCTGCAGGGACCGAAGATCCGCATCGGCAAGTTCGCCCAGGGCCCGATCCAGCTGCTCTGCGGCGAGCGCTTCACCATCGATGCCGAGTGTCCGCTGGACGCCGGCGACCAGTCCCGCGTCGGCACCACCCTGCCGAGCCTGGTGGACGATGTCGCCGCGGGCGATACCCTGCTGCTGGACGACGGCGCCATCGAGTTGCTGGTGGACGAGGTCGACGGCCCCCGCATCCACTGCCAGGTGGTGGTCGGTGGCACCCTGTCCAACAACAAGGGCATCAACAAGAAGGGTGGCGGGTTGTCGGCGCCGGCGCTGACCGACAAGGACAAGGCCGACATCGCCTTTGCTGCCGAGCTCGACGCCGACTATCTGGCGGTTTCGTTCGTCTGCAACGGCGACGATGTGCGGCTGGCGCGGGAGCTGTTTCGCGAGGCCGGTGGCCATGGCGGCATCGTCGCCAAGGTGGAGCGGGCCGAGGCCCTGCGGGCGGTGGAGGACATCATCGACGCGGCCGATGCCATCATGGTGGCCCGGGGTGATCTGGGCGTGGAGATCGGCGATGCCGAGCTGCCGGCGGTGCAGAAGCGCCTGATCAGCCTGGCGCGGGATCGCAACAGCGTGGTCATCACCGCCACACAGATGATGCAGTCGATGATCGAGCATCCGATCCCGACCCGCGCCGAGGTGTTCGACGTTGCCAACGCGGTGCTGGATGGCACCGACGCGGTCATGCTGTCCGCCGAGTCGTCCATCGGCAGGAATCCGCCCAAGGTGGTCGAGGCCCTGGACCGGATCTGTCTCGAGGCCGAGAAGAACACCCGTCGCTCCGGCCACCGCATCGACTCGGTCTTCGGCCGGGTCGACGAGTCCATCGCCATGGCCGCTATGTATACCGCCAACCATCTTGGTGTGAAGGCCATCGCCGCGCTCACCGAGTCCGGCTCGGCGGTCAAATGGATGTCGCGCATCAGCTCTGGCATCCCCATCTACGCCATGACCCGCCAGCCCCTCACCCAGCGCAAGGTGACCTTGTTCCGGGGTGTCTACCCGGTTCGGTTCGACGTGGTCAGTACCAACATCCACGAGGTGAACCGCGAGGTCATCGAGGAACTCAAGCGCAGCGGCACGGTGCAGGACGGCGATCTGGTGATCATCACCAAGGGCGACCGCTCCGGTGTCGAGGGGCAGACCAACATCATGAAGATCATGCGGGTCGGCGAGCACGAGCTGCTCGCCGACGACTAGCCGAGCTGGGTCCGGTCGGCTGCCCGGCCATCTGCCAGTCGGTCTACCGAAACCCTGACGAGTCCGTTCAACTTCAGTCCGAGAGAAAGCAGAGGAGAGAACCCTAATGGCCCTGATCTCATTGCGTCAGATGCTGGATCACGCCGCCGAGCATCAGTACGGTGTGCCGGCGTTCAACGTCAACAACCTGGAGCAGATGCGCGCCATCATGGAGGCCGCCGACGAGACCGACTCCCCGGTCATCGTCCAGGCCTCCGCCGGTGCCCGCAAGTACGCCGGCGCGCCCTTCCTGCGTCACCTGATCCTGGCCGCCATCGAGGAATGGCCGCACATCCCGGTGTGCATGCACCAGGATCACGGCACCTCCATGCCGGTGTGCCAGCGCTCCATCCAGCTGGGCTTCAGCTCGGTGATGATGGACGGCTCCCTGGGCGAGGACGGCAAGACCCCGACCAGCTACGAATACAACGTCGACATCACCCGCAAGGTGGTCGAGATCGCCCACGCCTGCGGCGTCTCGGTGGAGGGCGAGCTGGGTTGCCTGGGCTCCCTGGAAACCGGCCAGGCCGGCGAGGAAGATGGCATCGGCGCCGAGGGCACCCTGAGTCACGACCAGCTGCTGACCGATCCGGAAGAGGCCGCGGACTTCGTCAAGAAGACCGGCGTCGACGCCCTGGCCATCGCCATCGGCACCTCCCACGGCGCCTACAAGTTCACCCGTCCGCCGACCGGTGACATCCTGGCCATCGAGCGCATCAAGGAGATCCACGCCCGCATCCCCAACACCCACCTGGTCATGCACGGCTCCTCGTCGGTGCCCCAGGACTGGCTGAAGATCATCGACGAGTTTGGCGGCGACATGGGCGAGACCTACGGTGTGCCGGTCGAGGAGATCGCCGAGGGCATCAAGAACGGCGTGCGCAAGGTCAACATCGACACCGACCTGCGCATGGCCTCCACCGGTGCCATCCGTCGCCACCTGGCGCAGAACACCAAGAACTTCGACCCGCGCAAGTACTTCGCCGCTGCCACCGTGGCCATGAAGGACATCTGCAAGGCGCGCTACGAGGCCTTCGGTACCGCCGGCAACGCCAGCAAGATCAAGGTGATGTCGCTGGATGACATGACCGCGCGTTACGCCAAGGGCGAGCTCGACCCGAAGATCAAGTGATCTAAGCGGCACCCGCGACCCCGGTCCTCGGACTCCTGCCCCCTGCCTGGGTGGGGGTCGCGGGATCGGGGATCGACGGTCGAGACTGACGATAAAGGGGCGCCTGGCGCCCCTTTTTTGTGCGGCCAGCATCACCCCATGCTTGTGGTCTGCAGTTCGCCAGGAAGCTGCGAAACGCTGGCGGCGTGTCGGTGCCTCGCAGCAGCGCTAGCGCGGATGCCCGACCGCCAGGATCAGCAGTGGCAATTCCGCTTTCGGCAGCTTGAGCAGGTGCTTGAGACGCGCGTCGTTGAAGGCCCCGACCGTGGCGCCGCCCAGCCCCGAGGCGACCGCCTGAAGCAACAGGTTCTGGCTCGCATGCCCGACCTCCATGTGCACATAGCGAATCCCCCGCTCGCCATATTTCACCATGGTCCGCGCTTCGACGGCGCCCGCCACCACCAGTGCGGGGGCCTGGGCGAGCCAGTCCTGCTGCAGGGCCGTGGCGGCAACGGCTGCCCGCAGGTCACCCGGCACCTCCAGCCGTAGACGGTGATGCCGCGGGCTGTAACGGTAGCTTCCCGCGGGCAGCCCCTCGACCTCGCCGGCCACCAAGTGCAGCTCCAGGGGGTAGAGGGCGCCGGCCGAGGGCGCCGTTCGCAGCCCCCTGTCGGATGTGATGCCTTGGGCGGCCCAGAGCAGTTGTGCCACATCCGTCAGAGCGATCGGCCTTGGCGCAAAGGCTCGAACGGTCCGGCGGCCGCGGAGGACCGCCTGCAGTGGAACGTCCGAGGCCATCGTGGGCGGCGGGAGTGCGTAATCTGTCTGCTCGGCCATGCTCGGCTCCTTAGTGTCCGGCGCCTGCCAAATGAGCGCCATGGAAATCAGCGCTATCGCAAGGCTTAGCACAATCGCCAAATACACCAGATGGCCCATGTCCCGACGCATGCGGATAGCCTCAATCCCGATCAGGGACGCTGGGTCAAGAATAGGGGCCAGGTCGGGTCCACACACCGCGAAGCGAAAGACAAGACCTGGGTGGGGTCAAGTAGACTATATCCGCAATCCGTCCGCCTGACACCAGAGGAGCACGACATGAGAATCCTGCACACCATGCTGCGGGTCACCGACCTGCAGCGCTCGATCGATTTCTACACCCAGGTGCTGGGCATGCGGTTGCTGCGGCAGAAGGACTATCCGCAGGGGCGTTTCACCCTGGCATTCGTCGGCTATGGGGATGAATCGGACAACACGGTGATCGAATTCACCCACAACTGGGACACTGACCGCTATGACCTGGGCGACGCCTATGGCCACATCGCCATCGAGGTGGACGACGTGTACCAGGCCACCGAGGCAGCACGCCAGAAAGGCGCCAGGATCCTGCGCGAGGCCGGCCCGATGAATGCCGGCACCACCATCATCTCGTTCATCGAAGACCCGGACGGCTATCCGGTCGAGATGATCGGCAGGCGTTGAGCTCGCCTACTGGACAAGGATAACCCCGACGGAGGCAGGGGCAGTTGAAGATCGTGCTTGCACCCAATGCGCTGAAGGATAGCTGCACCGCCAGTGTCGCTGCGGATGCCCTGGCGGCGGGGGTGCGGCGGGCCCTGCCGAGTGCGGAGATCGTGCAGCTGCCGGTGGCGGATGGCGGCGACGGACTGCTGGAGGTGCTTGGTGTTGCTCTGGGGGCGGAGCTGTTGCGCTTTCGGGTTGCCGGCCCACGCCGGGGTCAGGTCGAGGCACCGGTTGCCTGGCTGCCGGCCCGGCGCACGGCCATTATCGAGACAGCCCTGGCCAGTGGGCTGGCGCTGCTGGCGGGGCCGGAGCGCGATCCCACGGCCACCACGACCCGCGGCAGCGGCGAGCTGATGCGGCGGGCGCTGGATCTTGGCGCCGAGCGGCTGGTGATCGGCCTTGGTGGCAGCGCCACCAACGACGGCGGTATCGGCATGGCCACCGCGCTCGGCTACCGGTTTCTGGATGGTGCGGGCGAGCAGGTGGCGCCGGTGGGCGGCAATCTGGCGCGCATACGGCGGATCGACGTCGACGGGGTCGATGCGCGCGTTGCCGGCACGCGAATCGATGTGGTCTGCGATGTGGACAACCCGCTGCTCGGACCCCGGGGCGCGGCGCGGACCTATGCCCCGCAAAAGGGCGCGCGTCCGGAGCAGGTGGAGCTGCTCGAGCAGGGGCTTGCCCATCTGGCACACCTGGTCCGGCGCGACCTTGGCGTTGATGTGCGGGATCTGCCCGGCGCGGGGGCGGCGGGCGGGCTGGGTGCGGGACTGATCGCCTTTTGCGGCGGTCGATTGTGCCCCGGCGCCGAGCTGGTGCTGGATCTGGTGGACTTCGACACCCACCTGTGCGGCGCCGATCTGGTGCTGACCACGGAGGGGCGCATCGACGCCCAGACCGGTTTCGGCAAGGCCCCCGGGGCGGTCGCGGCGCGCGCGGCGCGGCTGGGCGTGCCCTGCATCGGCATTGCCGGGGCAGTACCCTGGGGTGAAGATGGCGGGCTGGCCGATCCGCAGGCGGCGGGATTTCAGGCGCTGGTCAGCCTGTGCCACGAGCCAATGACGCTGGAGCGGGCACAGGCGCAGGCCCAGCGGCTGCTGGAGCGGGCGGCGGAGCAGGTGCTGCGCATCTTCATCGCCGGGCGTCGGTCTGCGGTGCAATGAGGATTCGCAAAACCAATAGCTAAAATTTATCCAATTGGCTTTTCACATACTGGACCAGCGAGTACCTTCTCCTAAACCGACGCGTTCGGTCAACGATTAGCCGGTGCACCGCCAGCGGCGCCTCCGCGTGGCGCGCAACGGGCACCGGTCGAATTTCACTGAGGAGAATGTGATGAGCCAGCCCCTTTCCCGTGAGCAGCAGATCCAGGCCCTGGAGACCGACTGGGCCGAAAACCCCCGATGGACCGACGTGAAGCGCGGCTATAGCGCAGCAGACGTCGTGCGGCTTCGCGGCAGCGTGCAGCCAGAATATACCTATGCCCGTAACGGTGCCGAGAAACTCTGGTCGCTGGTGCGCGGCGGTGCCAAGAAGGGCTATGTGAACTGCATGGGGGCCATCACGGGCGGGCAGGCCCTGCAGCAGGCCAAGGCCGGCATCGAGGCCATCTACCTGTCCGGCTGGCAGGTTGCCGCCGACGGCAACACCTCCGAGACCATGTACCCGGATCAGTCGTTGTACGCCTATGACTCGGTGCCGACCATGGTGCGGCGCATCAACAATGCCTTCAAGCGCGCCGACGAGATCCAGTGGTCCAAGGGTGTTGGTCCCGGCGATGCGGGCTTCATCGATTACTTCCTGCCCATCGTGGCCGATGCCGAGGCCGGCTTCGGCGGCGTGCTCAACGGCTTCGAGCTGATGAAGAACATGATCGCCGCGGGTGCTGCCGGCGTGCATTTCGAGGACCAGCTGGCGGCGGTGAAGAAGTGCGGCCACATGGGCGGCAAGGTGCTGGTGCCCACGGCAGAGGCGGTGCAGAAGCTGGTCGCCGCGCGCCTGGCGTCGGACGTCTGTGGCGTGCCCACGCTGGTGCTGGCGCGCACCGACGCCGAAGCGGCCAATCTGCTGACCTCGGACGTGGATGACAACGACCGGCCCTTCGTCTCCGGCGAACGCACGGCCGAGGGCTTCTACCGGGTGCGCAACGGCCTTGAGCAGGCCATCAGCCGCGGCCTGGCCTACGCCCCCTACGCCGACCTGGTGTGGTGCGAGACCGGCACGCCGGACCTGGGCTTCGCCCGCGAGTTTGCCCAGGCGGTGCTGGAAAAGAACCCGAACAAGCTGCTGGCCTACAACTGCTCGCCGTCGTTCAACTGGAAGAAGAACCTGGACGACGCCACCATCGCCAAGTTCCAGGACGAGCTCTCGGAGATGGGCTACAAGTACCAGTTCATTACCCTGGCCGGAATCCACAACATGTGGTACAACATGTTCGATCTGGCCTACGACTACGCCCGTGGCGAGGGCATGCGCCACTATGTCGAGAAGGTGCAGCAGCCGGAGTTCGAGGCTCGCGACAAGGGCTACACCTTCGTCAGCCATCAGCAGGAGGTGGGCGCCGGCTATTTCGACGACGTCACCACCACCATCCAGGGCGGTGCGTCGTCCGTGACCGCGCTGACCGGCTCCACCGAAGAAGAGCAGTTCTAAGAGAGCTGCCAGCTTCAAGTCTTACCGCAGAGTCGCAGAGAACGCAGAGACGACACGGAGGCTTCATCTTGAAGTATTCTCTTCCGTGCTCTGTGTCCTCCGCGGCTCTGCGGTTAATCTTTACAGTCGCCTGGCCGGAGATGCTCCATGCCACCTGAATTCAGTACCGCAGATCTGTACGACACCCATGGCGAGACCGTCCGTGTCTGCGCGCCGGTGTTTCGTGACTTTGGCGGGCGCACGCGCTTTTTTGGCCAGGCGGTGACGGTCAAGTGTTTCGAGGACAATTCCCGCATCAAGGAGACCCTGGCTGAGGCAGGGGCAGGGCGGGTGCTGGTGGTGGACGCCGGCGGCTCGTTGCGTTGCGCCATGCTCGGCGACCTGATCGCCGAGAGCGCGGTCAGCAATGGCTGGGCCGGCGTTGTCATTCAGGGCTGTGTGCGTGACAGCGCGCGGCTGGCGACCATGGATCTCGGCATCAAGGCGCTGGCGGCGATCCCGCGCAAGAGCGTCCGGCGTGGCGAAGGGCAGCGTGATCTGCCGGTGGAGATCGCCGGGGTGCAAGTGTGTCCGGGGGACTGGGTCTATGGTGACGGCGACGGCCTGCTGATCGCCGATGCGCCGCTATTGCCGGATCAGGTGCAGACGGGAAACTGACCCATGGCCTGGGTCGAAGCCAAGCAGGTCGCCGAGGCCATCCTCGATGGGTTCGATCGTCACTACCGGCTGTTCCGCGAGAGTACCGCAGCGGCCCGACGGCGGTTCGAGCAGGCGGACTGGACCGGCGTGCAGATCACGGCACGGGAGCGCATCGACTTCTACGACTGCCGCGTGTCCGAGACCGTGGCCGTGCTGCGCCGGGAGTTCCACCTGCGCAGTGCCGAATCTGGCCTGTGGAAGCGGGTCAAGATCGAATACTCCCGCCTGCTGCCCCAGCACCGTCAGCCGGAGCTAGCGGAGACCTTCTACAACTCGGTCTTCTGCCGGCTGTTCGACCGCCGCTATTACAACAACGCTCACATCTTCGTCTGGCCGATGCTCTCCACCGAGCATCTGGAGGCGGAGGTGCCCATCTTCCGCCCCTACTATCCGGCCCGCGACGGCTTTGCCCAGGTCATCGGCGACCTGCTGATGGATCTGGACTTCAGGGTGCCGTTCCGCAACCTGCGCCACGACGTGCGCAACCTGATGCGCGCCATTCGCCAGCGCTTCCCGGCCAACCGCGCGCGGCACCAGAACTTCCAGGTGTTGGTGCTTTGCGAGCCCTTCTTTCGCAACAAGGCCGCCTACATCATCGGCAAGGCCATCAACGGCGCCGATCAGGTGCCCTTCGTCGTCCCCATCCTCAACGACGAGCAGGGCGGGCTCTTTGTCGACACCCTGCTCACCGGCGAGGACGAGATCAGCGACGTGTTCAGCTTCTCGCGGGCCTACTTCATGGTGGACACCGAGGTGCCGGCGGCGGTGGTGGACTTTCTGCGCCCGCTGATGCCGCGCAAGGGCAAGGCCGAGCTCTATACCGCCATCGGCCTGCAGAAGTACGGCAAGGCGGAGTTCTATCGCGACTTTCTCAAGCACCTGCGCTATTCGAGCGACCAGCTGGTGGTGGCGCCGGGCATTCGCGGCATGGTCATGTGCGTGTTCACCTTGCCGTCGTTTCCCTATGTATTCAAGGTCATCAAGGACCGCTTTCCGCCGCCCAAGGAGATCACCCGCGAGCAGGTCGAGGAGAAGTACCGTCTGGTCAAGCTGCACGACCGGGTGGGGCGTATGGCCGACTCCTGGGAGTACTCCCACGTGGCCTTCCCGCGGGAGCGCTTCTCCGACGAGCTGATCGCGCTGTTGCGCGCCGAGTGCGCCAATACCATTGCGATGGATGGCGATCAGGTCATCGTCAAGCATCTCTACATCGAGCGGCGCATGTCGCCGCTGAACCTGTACCTGGCCAGCGCCGACGACGATGAAATCGTGCATGCGGCGCAGGAGTATGGCGACGCCATCAAGCAGCTGGCGGCGGCGGACATCTTTCCCGGTGACTTCCTGTTCAAGAACTTCGGCGTCACGCGCCAGGGCCGCGTGGTGTTCTACGACTACGACGAACTCTGTTACCTTGAGGAATGCAACTTCCGCGACATCCCTGAGCCACCCTTCCCGGAGATGGAATTCGACGCGACGCCCTGGTACACGGCGGGCCCTGGCGATGTCTTCCCGGAGGAGTTCGAGACCTTCCTGCTCACCGATCCGCGCTTCCGCAAGGCCTTTCTGCCGCTGCACCAGGAGATCTTCGATCCCGCCTGGTGGCGCGCGCGCCAGGCCGCCATCCGCGCCGGCTGTGTCGAAGATGTCTTTCCTTATCCGCTGCAACGCCGTTTCAGCGCGGAGTCCGCCCGTCTTCCCGCCAACCCTTCCCCTTCGACCTGATCCGTCGCATAGTCAGCATTCACCGGCGCAATCCGGTCGTACGGCAGCGATGGGGTAGAATGCGGCTCCATGGAACCCAGCTTCGTCCATCTGCATCTGCACACCGAATACTCCCTGGTCGACGGCCTGGTGCGTATCAAGCCCCTGGTGAAGGCCGCGGCGGCCGCCGGCATGCCGGCGGTGGCGGTGACGGATCAGTCCAACCTGTTCTGCCTGGTGCGCTTCTACCGGGCCGCGCTGGCGGCCGGCATCAAGCCCATTGCCGGTACCGAACTGGCGGTGCTGAACCCGGAGGAGCCGGCCAAGCCCCATCGCCTGGTGCTGCTGGCGCAGGACCTGTCCGGTTACAAGAACCTGACCCGCCTGATCTCGCGGGCCTACACCGAGGGCCAGCAGCAGGGGCTGGCGCAGGTGCAGCGCGACTGGGTGCTGCAGGCGTCGGACGGACTGATCGCGCTGTCCGGCGGCTCCCAGGGCGACGTGGGGCGGGCGCTGGTGAACGGCCGACGGGCGGACGCCGAGGGCCTGCTGGATGACTGGCTGCGGGCCTTCGACGACCGCTATTACCTGGAGCTGATGCGCACCGGTCGCGACGGCGACAACGCCTGCGTCGAGGCGAGCGTCGACCTGGCCATTGCTCGCGGCGTGCCGGTGGTGGCCACCAACGACGTGGCCTTCCTGCAGGCCGAGGACTTCGATGCCCATGAGGTGCGCTGCTGCATCCACAGCGGGCATACGCTGGATGACGCCCGCCGGCCGCACCGCCACAGCCCGGAGCAGTATCTGCGCACGCCCGAGGAGATGGCTGAGCTGTTCTCGGACATCCCGGAGGCGCTGGAGAACACCGTCGAGATCGCCCGGCGCTGCAACCTGGAGCTGACCCTGGGCAAGAGCTTCCTGCCGGACTCGCCGGTGCCCGAGGGCATGACCATCGACTCCTTCTTTGCCGCCGAGGCGCGCAAGGGACTGGAGTGGCGGCTGGACCGGACCTTCGAGCGCACGGCGGCGGATTTCGCCGAACGGCGCCGGGTCTACGACGAGCGGCTGCAGACCGAGCTCGACGTCATCTGCCAGATGGGCTTTCCGGGCTACTTTCTCATCGTTGCGGACTTCATCCAGTGGGCCAAGGACAACGGCATCCCGGTGGGGCCGGGGCGTGGCTCCGGCGCCGGCTCCCTGGTGGCCTATGCGCTAAAGATCACTGATCTGGATCCCATCGAGCACGACCTGCTGTTCGAGCGCTTCCTGAACCCGGAGCGCGTGTCCATGCCGGACTTCGATATCGATTTCTGCATGGAAGGGCGCGACCGCGTCATCGACTATGTGGCGCGCAAGTACGGCCGCGACGCGGTGTCGCAGATCATCACCTTCGGCACCATGGCGGCCAAGGCCGTGGTGCGCGACGTCGGCCGGGTGCTGGGGCATCCCTACGGCTTCGTCGACAAGGTTGCCAAGATGGTGCCGTTCGAGCTCGGCATGACCCTGGACAAGGCGCTGGAGGAGAGCGCCGACCTGAAGGCCGCCTACGAGCAGGACGAGGCCGTGACCGCGCTGATCGACATGGCGCGCAAGCTGGAAGGCGTTGCGCGCAATGCCGGCAAGCATGCCGGCGGCGTGGTCATCGCGCCGACCCGGCTGACGGATTTCGCGCCGCTGTACTGCGAGCCCGGCGGCGAGAACCTGGTGACGCAGTACGACAAGGACGATGTGGAGCAGGCGGGGCTGGTCAAGTTCGACTTCCTGGGCCTGCGCACCCTGACCATCATCGACTGGGCGCTGGCCACCATCAATGCCGAGCGCCAGGCGCGGCAGCAGGCGCCGCTGGACATCAATCTGATCGATCCGAAGGACGCGGACGCCTTTGCGCTGCTGCAACGCTGCGAGACCACGGCGGTGTTCCAGCTGGAATCCCGCGGCATGAAGGAGCTGATCAAGAAGCTCAAGCCCGACAGCTTCGAGGACATGACCGCGCTGGTGGCCCTGTTCCGCCCCGGGCCGTTGCAGTCCGGCATGGTGGACGACTTCATCGACCGCAAGCACGGCCGCGCCGAGGTGGCCTATCCGCATCCGGACCTTGAACCCATCCTCAAGCCCACCTATGGCGTGATCCTGTACCAGGAGCAGGTCATGCAGATCGCCCAGGTGCTGGCCGGCTACTCCCTGGGCGGGGCCGACCTGCTGCGTCGCGCCATGGGCAAGAAGAAGGCCGAGGAGATGGACAAGCAGCGCGCCATCTTCGAGCGCGGTGCCGCGGAGCGCGGTGTCGAGCCCAAGACGGCGACCTATATCTTTGATTTAATGGAGAAATTTGCCGGTTATGGGTTCAACAAATCCCATTCCGCCGCCTATGCCTTGGTCTCGTATCAGACCCTGTGGCTGAAGGCGCATTATCCGGCGGCCTTCATGGCGGCGGTGCTGTCGGCGGACATGGACAACACCGACAAGGTGGTGACACTGATCGACGAGTGCCGGTCCATGGGGCTGCGGGTGGAGCCGCCGAAGATCAATCGTTCCGAGTTCAGGTTCAGCAGTCACGGCGGCACCCGGGCCGACGACCGCGAAGAGGCCACAGGGGGAACGGTGATCTACGGCCTCGGTGCCATCAAGGGCGTCGGCGAGTCGGCCATCGCGGCAATGCTCGAGGCGCGCCGGCGTGACGGGCCGTTCCGGGACATCTGGGATTTTTGCCGGCGCATCGACCTGCAAAAGGCCAACCGGCGGGTGCTCGAGGCGCTGATTCGCGCCGGGGCACTGGATGATCTGGCGGACGCCGGCGCCGACGGCCGGGCCACGCTGATGCACCAGCTGCCGCTGGCCCTGGGCCTGGCGGAGCAGCAGCACGAGCGCGAGCAGGCCGGGCAGGGTGATCTGTTCGGCGCCCTGGACGCGGCGCCCGACGACGCCTGCGAGCCGGATCCGCAGATCGCCGCCCGCCGCTGGCCTGCCTGGGACGAGGAGCAGCGCCTGCAGGGAGAGAAGGAGACCCTGGGGCTGTATCTGACCGGGCACCCCATCAACCGCTACGACAACGAGCTGAACGCCATGGTGTCGCAGCGCATCGGCAAGCTGCTGGAATGGGCGCAGGGGGTGTCGAGCCCCGGCGTGATCCCGTTGCGCGGCGGCGACCGGGACAGCCGCAGCGTGGCGGGACTGGTGGTGGCCATGCGCAGCAACAAGACCGCCCGAGGTCGCATGGCCTCGCTGACGCTGGACGACCGCACCGGCCGCATCGAGGCGACCGTGTTCAACGATGTCTACGAACAGGTGCGCGAGCTGCTGGTGCCGGACGCCATCCTGGTGGTGTCCGGCAACCTGAAGCCGGACGACTTCACCAATGGCTGGACGCTGATCGCCCGCGAGGTGCGCAGCCTGGCCGCGGCACGGGCGGAACTGGCGGATCATCTGCTGCTGCGTCTCGACCTGGCCGATCCACATGATCACGCCCAGGCCGAGACACGGATTCGCGCGCTGCATGCGATCCTGGACGCCCATCGTGCCCCGCAGGGCCTGCGGTTGCGGCTGCACTATCGCCGTCCCGGCGCCGAAGGCCGGATGCGTTGCGGCGACGCCTGGCGTGTGGATCCCACCGATGCCCTGTTGAAGCAGCTGCGGCGTCTGCTGGGCGATGCCGGGGTCGAGGTGGTCTACCAGCGCGAACTGCAGCTGCGCCCGAGCCTGCCGGAGTTGGGCGGTCCGCCGCGTCTGGCGGTTGCCGGCTGAGCGGAGCCAGACCAGAAGCCAGACCGCAAGCCGGTCAGCCGGTCAGTTTGCGGCACCCCGGCTGACGGCGCCGCCGTGGAAGCGCTCGCGCAGGCGCTGGAACACCACATACAGCATCGGGATCAGGAACACGCCGATCAGTGATGCGGCCAGCATGCCGCCGAACACCGCGGTACCCACGCCCCGCTGGCTTGCCTCGCCGGCGCCGCTGGCCATGACCAGCGGCACCAGCCCCAGGATGAAGGCGAAGCTGGTCATCAGCACCGCCCGGATACGCAGCCTGGCGGCACCGGCAGCGGCCTCCAGGATGGACACCCCGGCCGCGCGTTGCGCGATGGCGAACTCCACAATGAGGATGGCGTTCTTGCTCGCCAGCCCGATCAGCACGACGATGCCCACCTGGGCATAGAGGTCGTTCGGCAGGCCTGAAACCCAGAGCGCCGTCATGGCGCCGAGCAGCCCCACGGTGACACTCAGCAGCACCGCCGCCGGCATGGACCAGCTCTCGTACAGCCCCACCAGGAACAGATAGGCGAACAGCACTGCCAGCCCCAGCACGATGGGCGTCTTGCCGCCAGCCTCCTTCTCCTGGAAGGCGGTGCCGGTCCATTCGAAGCCGTAGCCCGACGGCAGGGTCTTGGCGGAGATCCGTTCCATGGCCGCCAGCGCCTCACCGGAGCTGTAGCCTGGTGCCGGCTCGCCCTGGATGGTCACGCTGCCGTAGTTGTTGTAGCGCTGGATGAGCTGTGGACCCAGCACCACGCGCGTCGACAGGAAGGCGCGCAGGGGCACCATCTCGCCGTTGGCGTTGCGCACATGGATACGGTACAGGTCGTCGATGCGCGCGCGATCGATCTGCTCACCCTGGACCTGGACCTGCCAGACGCGGCCGAACTTGTTGAAGTCGTTCACGTAATAGCCGCCCAGGATGGCCTGCAGGGCGCTGAAGACATCGCTGATCTGCACCCCCAGGGTCTGCGCCTTGTCGCGGTCGATGTCCAGGTAGATCTGCGGATTGTCGGTGGCCCAGGTGGAAAAGACCCGCTCCAGGGCGGGATCCTGGTTGGCCGCCATGACCAGCGCGCGCATGACGCCGGCCAGTTCCTGCGGCGAGCGGCCCTGCAGATCCTGCAGCTGGTATTCGAAGCCGCTGCCGGTGCCCAGGCCGATGATGGGCGGCAGATTGAAGGGCATGACCCGGGCGTTGGGGATGCCGGCGGTCTGCGCCGCGATCCGGTTGATGACGGCATCCACCGACAGCTCCGGTGTGGTGCGCTGGTCGAACGGCTTCAGCCGGCCGATGACGGTGGCGGCATTGGACTCCACCGCACCGTCCAGGATGCTGTAGCCGGTGACCGTGACCACGTGCTCCACCGCCGGATCGGCGATGACGATCTGCTCCACCTCCTTCAGCACCGCGGCGGTGCGATTCACCGACGCCCCCTGGGGCAACTGCACCACGGCCATGAAGGCGCCCTGGTCCTCCTCCGGCAGGAAGCCGGTGGGCGTGACCTTAAACAGCCAGCCGGTGGCCAGCCCGAACACCCCCACCACCAGCAGCACCAGGGTGGAGAAGCGCACCAGTCGGGCCACCGCATGGCCGTAGCCGTCGCGCACGCGGTCGATGGCGCCGAGCACATGGCGCATGAGGCCGCGTCGCTGGCCGCCGGGTTTCAGCAGTACGGCGCACAGGGCCGGCGACAGGGTCAGCGCGTTGATCGCCGAGATCAGCATCGAGAAGGCGACCACGGCGGCAAACTGCTGGAACAGCTGACCGGTGATGCCGGGGATGAAGGCCACCGGCAGGAACACCGACAGCAGCACCAAGGTCACGGCGATGATGGGACCGGTGATCTGCGTCATCGCCTTCTTGGCGGCTTCGCGCGGCGGCAGGCCGTCCTCTTCCATGATGCGTTCGACGTTTTCCACCACGACGATGGCGTCGTCCACGACGATGCCGATGGCCAGCACCACCGCCAGCAACGAGATGGTGTTGGCCGAGAAGCCGATGGCGAGCAGGAAGGCAAAGGTGCCCACCAGCGCCACTGGCACGGCCACCAGCGGGATCAGGGTGGCGCGCCAGCTGCCGAGGAACAGGAACACCACGATGATGACCAGCACGAACGCCTCGAACAGCGTGTGGATCACGTCCTCGAGGCTGGACTTGACGAAGTCCGTGGTGTCGTACACCAGGCGGTAGGCGAGGTCGTCCGGGAAACGTTCGGCCAGCCGGTCCATGGCCGCCTGGATGTCGTCCGCAACGGTCACGGCGTTGGCGCCGGGGGCCAGGTAGATGGCAATGGCAGTGGCGGGGTGGCCGTCCAGCCGGCTGAAGGCGTCGGCGCTCTGGGCGCCCAGCTCCACGGTGCCCAGGTCGCGCACCAGGACCGTGGAGCCGTCCGCCTTGGCACGGACCACGATGCGCTCGAATTCCTTCGGGTCGGCCAGGCGGCCCTGGGTCTGCAGGGTCAGCTGCAGTTGCTGATCATCGCTCATGGGCTGGGCGCCGATGCGCCCGACGGCGGCCTGCACGTTCTGGCTCTGGATGGCGTTGATCACGTCCGTGGGCGTCAGCGACAGCGCCGTGAGGCGGTCCACGTCCAGCCAGATGCGCATGCTGTAGTTGAGCGCGCCGAACTGTGTCGCCTGGCCGACGCCGGGCACCCGCGCCAGCGTGTCCATGATGTTGATGGTGGCGTAGTTGCTCAGGAACAGGGCGTCGTAGGACTCCTTGGGCGAATACAGCGCCACCACCTGCAGCATGGCATTGGACTTCTTCTGCACCGTGAGCCCCTGGCGCTTCACCTCTTCCGGCAGCTGGGCATTGGCCAGGTTCGCCCGGTTCTGCACGTTGACCGTGTTGATGTCCGGATCGGTGCCCAGGGCAAAGGTGACGGTCAGGGTGTAGCTGCCGTCGTTGGCACTGGTCGACTGCATATACAGCATGTTGTCGACGCCGTTGACCTGGGACTCGATGGGTTGCGCGACCGTGGACTCGACCACGTCGGCGCTGGCGCCGGGATAACTGGCGCTGACCGTGACCTGGGGCGGCACGATGTCCGGAAACTGCGCCACCGGGATCAGGCCGATGGCGATCAGCCCGGCCAGGGTGACTACCACCGAGATGACGATGGACAGCCTCGGCCGGTCGATGAAGACGGAGGAGATCATGGCGTGTCGCCCTTGGCCGCAGCCGGTGCCGCTGTGTCTGCCGATGCCGATGTCGATTTAGATGCCGCTGTTTCTGCCGGAGCCGGAGTTGCCTTCACCGCCTGACCGGGCCGTACCTTCTGGATACCCTGGGTAATGACCAGTTCACCCGCCTTCAGACCCTCGCTGACGATGACCTCGGTGCCGCGCGCCTGTCCGGTCTCGACGCGGCGCACCTGGGCCTTGCCGTCGGCGTCGATGATCATGACGTACTGCCCCTGCTGGTCGAACTGCAGCGCCGACTGGGGGATCAGGATGGCGCTTGTGGGCGTGCCCGACTGCAGCAACACGCCGACGTACTGGCGGTCCACCAGGGTGCCGTCGGCGTTGGGCAAGGACGCGCGCAGGGTCACCGAGTCGGTTTCCGGATCGGTGGTGACATTGACGAAATCCAGGTAGCCAACCTGCTCGTACAGGCTGCCGTCGGGCAGCCGTACGCGGACCTGCACGTTTTTGGCGTTGCCGCCCTTCTGCTCGATGGTCTCGCGGGCCTCCAGCAGTTCGCGCTGGGTCACCGGGAACTCCACATAGATAGGGTCACGGCTGACGATGGTCGCCAGGGTGCCGGAGCTCGGCCCCACCAGGTTGCCGACGGTGTAGCTGGCCAGACCGATGCGGCCGTCCACCGGCGCCACGATGCGGGTGTAGCTCAGGTCGAGCTTCGCCTGGTTGAGCGCCGCCTGCGCCTGGGCGATGTTGGCCTTGGCGATGGAGTCCGCCGCCTGCAGTTCGTCCACCTTGGCCTGGGCGATGTTGTCGTCCGCCAGCAGTTCCTGACCGCGCTTCAATTGGGCGCTGGTGTTGAGCTGGTCGGCCTCGGCCTTCTGCACGTCCGCCTGGCGCTGCTCCACCGCCGCCTGGTACTGGTCCGGCTCGATCAGGAACAGCAGGTCGCCGGTCTTGACCGGCTGCCCCTCGGTGAAGCGACGCTCGTCCAGGAAGCCCTCGACGCGGGCGCGCAGTTCCACCCGATTGACTGCGACCACACGGCCGACGAACGAGGCCTGCTGTTCGATGGGTTTGGCGACGGCCTTCACCGCGACCACGGAGGGGGGCTGCGAGGGCGGGGCCGGTGCCGGCTCCTGACGGCAGCCAGCCAGGGGCAGGGCAACCAGCAGGGTTGCCAGAAGAGGCCCCAGCACAAGCGCCCTGCGGCGGGCATCGCTTCCGGTTACGCCCCCCGTCGCCTCCGTGCATGGATGCGGGGCAGGCAAGGGGGTGCCAAGGGGTCGGGGGAGCCGGCGATGGGACATCAGGGGATTCCTGCAGGGCGGGTGACGATGGGGCGAGTGTAGCCTAAACTGATGCGGCGGAGGGCACGGGCACCGCCTGCCCGGCAGCGGAGGCGAGGGCCATGCAAGACGACTACGGGGTGCAGAAGCGGGCGTATCGGCGGGTGGGCTATCGTGACCCGGTGCAGGTCAGTGTGATCGGCCATCCGGCTCAACGCTGGGCGCTGCTGGCGGAGGACCTCAGCGAGCTGGGTCTGATGCTGCTGTCGCCGACGCTGTTTCCGGTGCAGACGCGGCTGCTGATGGAGATCGATCCGGCCGCTGACCCCGCAGATCCGCAGGCCCAGGGCGGCCAGGAGCCGTTCTCTGTGCCTGTCCGTGCCGTCGGTGTGGTGCGCTGGGTCGCGCGGGCGGCGCATCAGGAGCGTTATCGCCTGGGCGTGCAGCTGGAGGAACTGAGCCAGGCGGATCGCCAGCGCCTGCGTGAGCTGGTGGTGGCGCGCGACGGGGAGGCGGCGTCGCCGTAGGGAGACGCTGATTTATTGGCCAGCCTGATCCGATCAAGGCCGAAAATTCGCACGAAAGCTGAAAACGCGGTTTCCAGGTTTCTGCATCATTCTCGTTTGCGACAGGTCTGATTCAGCAGTTCCCTGGGCGTCAGGGATGCGCCGCCGCGTTCACCCGGTCGCGCAGTTCCTTGCCTGGGCGAAAGTAGGGGATGTGCTTGCCGTCGACGGACACGGGCTCGCCGGACTTGGGGTTGCGCCCGATCCGTGGACTGCGATAGCGCAGCGTGAAGCTGCCGAAGCCGCGCACCTCGATCCGCTCGCCGCCGGCCAGGGCGTCGCTGAGCTGGTCGATGATGGTCCTCACCGCGAGTTCGATGTCCGTCTCGGTCAGGTGGGGCTGCTGCGCGGTGAGACGTTCGATCAGTTCTGCGCGTGTCATGGTGATTTCAGCGTCTCCCTGGTTAGCGTTGCCTTCGATCAGTGCACGCCAGTGACCGGCATCATCTCGATGTCGCAGGCGCCGCCGACGCTGACGGATGTCAGCCGGGCGTTGCCGCGGCAGGATTCGCCCCGGTCCTGGATGCGGCAGTTCAGCGCCAGGGGCCGGCCGGCGGTGAGCCAGCCGGGGGTGCGCCGGTAGCGGCCGACGCTGTCGAAGCGGCAGCCGTTGGAGACGCCGTAGGCGGTGCAGCCACCGCCGCCGCCCAGACGCACCTTGCGGCCGTCGACGACGAAGCCGGGATAGTTGTCCTCGACGCGAATGCGATCCCCGGTGGCCTCCTGCTCGAAGCGGAATTCCTTGAAGCGGTAGCCGCCGTCTGTCGCGTCGCCCACCTGGATGCGGGTGTTGGCGATCAGCGCATGGTCCCGGCCCCGGGTTGCCACGGCACCGGACATGTATTCGATGCGGTCGTGCTCCGGAAAGCACTTGCCCATGGCCGGCGGATGATAATAGTGGCGCAGTTCGGTCACGTCGGCGAGGACGTTGCCGGGGAACAGCGCCTGCAGGTCGGTGTCGCTGCCGTAGAGGATGCGCTCGGCGTCGCCCACGGTCTGGCTGTACATGGCCTGGATGCGATCGTAGGGGCTCAGCCCGGACAGGTCGGTGCGCAGATAGCAGGCAGTCAGGCCCGAGATCTGGGTCAGGTAGGCGTCCCAGATGTTGTATTGCGACGTGGCCGATGCGACGCCCTGGAAGTCCCCCGGAAAGCGGCAGCCCTGTCGCAGCAGACACTGGCCGACGGCTCGGTTGCGCACCGAGAGCACCACCGTGTTACGTTCGCAGGCGCCGTAGGCCGAGCAGCCGCGATCGAGGTGGCCCTCGAAGATGGCGGTGCGCATGGCGTAGTCCAGATGCTTTGCGCGCGCCAGCGTGGTCTTGTCGACGCGGGCGGCGTTGTCCGCGATGAATGTGTCCCAGGCGGTGGCCAGCCGTTCGTGGCGCCCGGTCAGCTGCCGATTGACCGTGGCGCACTGGGGCGAGTTGTGGAAGCGGCGCACGAGGCGATCGAGGTCGCTTGTGCCGTCGCCTTCGGCGATCGCCGGATCGCCGCGGCCGGGTGGATCGAAGAACGGGGCCTTTTCCAGCGCGTAGAGGTCGCGGATGCTGAGGACGTGGCGGGTGTCGTCGGGGCAGTGGTGATTCGGCACGCGCAGCCGTTTTCGCTCGGCGACCGCGCGACGGAAGGTGTCGGTGGCCGAGCCATCGGTGGCCTTGGCGGCGTCCACGACGATCTCGAAGCCGACATACGGGGTGCCCTGGGCGTCCGTCAGCGCCCGGCCGTTGCGCACCACCAGGCAGGGGATCACGGATGTGCCCTGGGCCAGGCTGCCGGCCCGGGCGCCGGGGCCGTCGGGCCCGATGTGGTAGTAGGGCACCTGTAGCGGGCCGTTGAACTCGTACAGCGTCATCACCGGTGTGGCGGGGATGTCGGCCCGGGCAGCGGCAGGCAGCAAGGCGCCGGGCAGCAACAGGGCGGCCAGGCAGACCTTTGACCAGACCCGCGGCGAACCGGAAGCCAGGCCCGGGAACGGCCGGTGCGGCAGCCCACGCGGACCATGCGGTAAGTGGTGCGGCAGCCGGCGCGACGACAGTCGCGGCAGTCGATGCAGCAAGTTCGTTGACAGGCTGCACAGAAGTCGTGCGCCGAGGCCTTGGCGGTGGTCAACCGGAAGCGTCATGGTATTGCGGGCTGTCTGCCTGTGTAGACGTTGGTCACGAGTCAGCCGATGTCGGGCGCAGTGGCCTTGTCTGCGTCAAGATTATCGGGTTTGTGGGCTGTGTGCCAGTGCGTGGCCAGCCATATATGGGGCTAACGCAAAGGCCCGCCGAGCGGCGGGCCTGCAGTGGCTCGTGGCGTGCGGCAAGACTAGAGTTCGAGCTGGTTGCGCAGCTTGTTCATGGCGTTCTTCTCGATTTGGCGAATGCGCTCGGCGGAGACGCCGAACTGCTGTGCCAATTCATGCAGGGTCTGCTTCTTCTCCGTCAGCCAGCGCTCGCGCAGGATGGTCTTGCTGCGCTCGTCCAGGCCCTCGAGCGCGGCGAATAGCCGCTTGCGCTGGTGTGCCTCGCTGTCCTCGCGCTCCAGCGCCGTGGCCGGCTCCATGCGCATGTCCGGCAGGTAGGTGGACGGCGCGGACGGGCCGTCGTCGTCATCGTCGTCGTAGCCGTCGAAGGCCATGTCGTGGTTCGACAGCCGCGATTCCATCTCCAGCACCGTCTCGGGCTTGACGCCCAGGTCGGCGGCGACGTCTTCCACCTCCTGCTTGGTGAACCAGCCGAGGCGCTTCTTGGAACTGCGCAGGTTGAAGAACAGCTTGCGCTGCGCCTTGGTGGTGGCGACCTTCACGATGCGCCAGTTGCGCAGGATGTATTCGTGGATCTCGGCGCGGATCCAGTGAACCGCGAAGGAGACCAGGCGCACGCCCACGTCCGGCTCGAAGCGACGCACGGCCTTCATCAGGCCCACCGTACCCTCCTGGATAAGGTCCGGCAGGGGCAGGCCGTAGCCCAGGTAGCCGCGGGCGATGCGGATGACGAAGCGCAGGTGCGACAGCACCAGCCGGCGGGCGGCCATCATGTCTCCTTGATCGCGCAGGCGCAGCGCCAATTCGCGTTCTTCGTCGAGGGTCAGCACCGGGATCTGATACGCACTGGAGATGTACGCGTCGATCGTCCCGGTGGAGAGGGACCCGATTGCGGCAATGTCTTTCGTCGTTGCGTCAGTCATGGCTGCGATACCCAAGTAAAATGCTCGGAAATTATGCTAGCACCGGCAGGGCGCGTTGACAACTATCAACCCCGGGTTTTTCGAGCAGGGTTCGGCTGGAAGGTTCCCTGGACCGGATTTCCGCCCGCCGCCTGCAGTTCTTAAGACAGATCTGATCGCAGATGCGGGCGGCGGGCCTGAGGCCGATCCGACATCAGTGGATCGCCGGGAGTTCCGCGGCCGTCGGCGATGAGTATACCCGACATATCCGCAGTATTGTGCGGGGTTTTGCGCCTCGCAATCGGGCGTGTCAGCGGGGTTCCAGCTGCCGGACGTGGCGGCCGACGGCAATCCAGCCGCCGACGATGCCGAGCCCCGTGGCCGCGGCCAGCAGGATCAGGGACTCGGCGAGGCCCAGGCCGTGCAGGTCGAAGCGGGTGTCGTAGAGCCCGGTCAGCCGCTCCACGGGGGCGTGCAGCAGCAGCACGGACGCCGCGATCAGCAACCAGGCGCCGAGGCCACCGAGCAGGCCGTACCAGGCACCGATGTACAGGAACGGCCGTCGGATCAAGGCCGGCGTGGCCCCGACCAGGCTCATGATCTCCACCTCGGCGCGGCGATGCTCGATCTCGAGCCGGATGGTGTTGCCGACCACCAGCAGCACGGCGAGACCGAGCACCGCCGCCAGCAGCAGTGCCGCGTTGCGCAGCAGTGCCAGGATGGCGGCGAAGCGTTGCAGCCAGAGGGCGTCGACGCGGACGAAATCCGCCTCCGGCAGGGCCTCCAGTTCGCTGGCGAGACGCTCCAGATCGACCGGCGCATGCACCGGCGGCTGATCCGATGACAGGTCCCGTGTTGCAGGCGGGGCCGTATTCGCTGCCTGCTCCGACTCCTGACCGAGCGCCTGGCCCGGCACCAGATAGGGCGCGGCGGGATAGAGCAACAGGCTCACCGGCAGCGGGTTGTCCGTCAAGTGGTCCAGCGCGGCGCCGAAGTCGCTGTAGGCGCGAAACTCCGCCAGCGCCTGCTGGCGCGAGATCAGGATGGCCGTGTCCAGGTCGGCGCGGGCCTGCAGCTGCGTTGCCAGTTCGGCGCCGCGTTGCTCATCCACGCCGGGCCGCAGGAACAGCGTCATCGCCGCGTCCTGATCCCAGTTTGCGCTGATCTGCTCCAGGTTGGTCAGCACCACCCGCAGCGCCGCCGGCAGCGCCAGCGCGATGGCGATGGCGGCCACCGTCAGGCCGGTGGAGAGCGGCGCCCGCAGCAGGCGCCGCAGGGTGTCGGCGCCTGCCTGCAGATGGTTGCCCAGCCAGCGGCCCGGCAGTCGGCCCAGCCAAGGCGGCTCCCGCCGCGTTCCAACGCGGGATTGCGGCCGCCCACGGGCCGGGTTGTGGCCAGGCTGCCGGCCGCTCTTCTGGCTCGCCTTTGGTCCCGCCTTCGGACCTGAGGGTGAAGACGGCTGGCGGCGGAGGGCGGGACGACGGGTGTTCGATCGGCCGGCCATGGGTCGGTCACCAGTTGCCGGAGTCGGCAACCAGCCGGCCCTGGTGCAGCCGCAGGGTGCGATGGCCTTGGGTGGCGATGAGTTCCAGGTCGTGGGTGGCGATGAGTAGGCTGACGCCGACCTGGTGGAAACGCTCGAACAAGTGAAAGATCTCCCGGGACAGCGCCGGGTCCAGGTTGCCGGTGGGCTCGTCGGCGAGGATCACCGGCGGCCGGGCAACCACGGCGCGGGCGATGCCGACCCGCTGCTGCTCGCCGCTGGACAGGGACGTCGGCAGCGCG
The DNA here is from genome assembly GCF_008632335.1 of Thiohalocapsa marina. GTDB lineage: Bacteria > Pseudomonadota > Gammaproteobacteria > Chromatiales > Chromatiaceae > Thiohalocapsa > Thiohalocapsa marina. The sequence goes on along the minus strand of NZ_VWXX01000008.1, from coordinate 17,990 downwards.
TGCTCCAGCCGCAGCAGCCCGACCTGGTCCAGCGCCGCGCGCACCCGCTTGCCGAGCTCCCGCGGGTGCATGCCGGCCGCCAGCAGGGGCAGGGAGACATTGTCGAAGACGTTGCGGTCGGGCAGCAGCCGGTGGTCCTGAAAGATCATGCCGACGCGGCGCCGATGCAGCGGGATCTGCCGTCGACCCAGGGCGCCCAGGTCCTGACCGGCCACCGACAGCCGGCCACGGGTGGGTCGCTCCAGCAGGCCGATCAGCCGCAGCAGGGTGCTCTTGCCGGCGCCGGAATGGCCGGTCAGGAAGGCCATCTCGCCAGGCTCCAGGGTGAAGCTGACGTCCCGCAGCGCGTCGCCGCGTTCTGCGTAGCGCTTGGTGACGTGTTCGAAGCGGATCACGGTGCCAGCAACGCGTCGAGGAATTCCTCGGCGTCGAAATGCCGCAGGTCCTCGATGCGCTCGCCGACGCCGATGAAGCGAAACGGCACAGGCAAGCGCTCGGCGATGGCGAACAGGATGCCGCCCTTGGCGGTGCCATCCAGCTTGGTCACCGTGATGCCGGTGAGCGGCAGGATCTCGTTGAACTGGACCGCCTGGTGCAGTGCATTCTGACCCGTGGTGGCATCCACCACCAGCATCACCTCGTGGGGCGCGTCCGGATCGATCTTCTTCATTACCCGGCCGATCTTGCGCAGCTCCTCCATCAGGTTGACCTTGGTGTGCAGCCGCCCGGCGGTGTCGGCGATGAGCACGTCGACACCGCGGGCGGTGGCCGCCTGCAGGGCGTCGTAGATGACCGAGGCCGGGTCGGCGCCGGCGTGCTGGGCCACCACCGGCACCTGGTTGCGCTCGCCCCAGGCCTGCAGCTGTTCGACGGCGGCGGCGCGAAAGGTGTCGCCGGCGGCCAGCATCACAGTGTTGCCCTCGGCCTGCAGCTGCTTGGTGAGCTTGCCGATGCTGGTGGTCTTGCCGACGCCGTTGACGCCCACCATCAGGATCACCTGCGGCTTGCCGCGGCCCGGCTGGCGCACCGGTGCATCATTGCGGCGCAGGATCTCGGCGAGCTGGGCGCGCACCGCCCGCAGCAGGCCGGCGGGGTCCGATACCTCGCGCAGTTTCACGCGGTAGCTCAGGTCGTCGATGATGCGCGTGGTGGCCGGTATGCCCACATCCGCCGACAGCAGCAGCATCTCCAGTTCGTCCAGCAGGTCCTGATCGATCTCCTTGCGGCCGGTGACCAGTTCCGAGATGTCGGCGTTCAGCACCTCGCGCGTCCGCGCCAACCCGGCCCGCAGGCCAGACAGGAAGCGCTTGCGCTCGGGCTCGTCGGTGCGCCGCGCCGCGTGCTCGGCAATGGCCTGGGCCAGCCGGCCGTTGGCCTGACCGTTCTGCTCCGCAGCTGCGGATGCGGACGGAGCCGCCGATGATTGTACTGGTGCCCGTGCCGGTATCCGGACCGGTGGTTCTGCGGCCCGGGTTTCCGGTGGCCGGGCTGACGCTTCGGCGGTGCCTATGCCGACCGGCGCGGCGCTCGGCTCCGGCCCCGATGACGGTGCCGACGCCGGCGCCCTGGTCACCACCCTGTCGGCGGCGGGTACGATGCGGGGCGCGTGCGCGTCGGCGTCGCCCTGATCGATGCCGGCCTTCGTGGCCTGTTCCGTCGGTGTCTCGACCTGGGTTCGCTTCTTCTTTCCGAAACCAAACATGTGCTTCTGGGTGTGTCTCTGTGTGGGGCGGCCCGCACGGCAGCTTGGGCCGGTCATGCGGCACGGAACCCGCGGCGCCGGCGGCGGACCAATCGATGAGCCGCGTCGAGACGGCGCATTGCAACCGCGGGTCCGCGGCGCCACTTCGCCGAGAGCCGCCATCATACCCCCATCTCCACGGAGGACCTATGCTCGACAACCTTTCCATTGCGCCGCGCCGGGGCGCCGCGGTCTTGTTCGCCGCCCTGGGGCTGGCGTTGGCGCCGCTGACGCCCGCCGCCGCCGCGGTGGTGGAGCACACGCTGGACAACGGTCTGAAGGTGCTGGTCAAGCGCGATGCCCGCGCGCCCATCGTGACCTCCCAGGTCTGGTACAAGGTCGGCTCCAGCTATGAGCACGGCGGCGTCACCGGCGTGTCGCACCTGCTCGAGCATATGATGTTCAAGGGCACCGAGAACCTGGAGCCGGGGGAGTTCTCCCGCATCATCGCCGAGAACGGCGGCGATGAGAATGCCTTCACCGGACGCGACTACACCGCCTATTTCCAGACCATGGCGGCGGACCGTCTGCCGGTGTCCTTCGAACTGGAGGCGGAGCGGATGCGCCGGCTGGCACTGCCCGAGGATGAGTTCCTGAAAGAACTGGAGGTGGTCAAGGAAGAGCGCCGGCTGCGCACCGACGATGACCCGGAATCCCTGACCTACGAGCAGTTCAACGCGGCTGCCTACGAGGCCTCTCCGTACCGCATCCCCATCATCGGCTGGGCCAGCGATCTGGAATCCATGCAGGTGGAAGATCTGCGGCGCTGGTACCGGCAGTGGTATGCACCCAACAACGCGACCCTGGTGGTGGTGGGCGATGTCGAGCCGGAGGCGGTGCTTGCACTGGCCGAGGCGCACTTTGGTCCGCTGGCGCCGGAGCCGATCACGGCACCGAAGCCGCGGGTCGAGCCGCCCCAGCGCGGCGAGAAGCGGCTGCGAGTGCAGGCGCCGGCCAAGGAGCCCTACCTGCTCATCGGCTACAAGACGCCGGCCCTCGGGCATGCGGAAGCGCCCTGGGAGCCCTATGCGCTGGAGATGTTGTCGTCGGTGCTCGATGGCGGCACCAGCGCGCGCCTGAGCCGGGAGCTGGTGCGCGGTGAGCGCATTGCTGCGTCCGCCGGGGCCAGTTACAGCGCCTTCTCCCGTCTGCCCGGCATGCTGCTGCTGGACGGCACTCCGGCCAAGGGCCGCGATGTGCAGGCGCTGGAGCAGGCCCTGCTGGCGCAGGTCGAACGTCTGCGCCGCGAGCCGGTGGCGGCGGACGAGCTGGCCCGCATCCGCAGCCAGTTGATCGCAGACAAGGTGTATGAGAAAGACAGCGTATTCTATCAGGCCATGCAACTCGGCCAGCTGGAGACCGTGGGGCTGGGTTGGGAACTGGTGGACGATTACGTCGAGCAGCTGTCGGCCGTGACCCCGGCGCAGATCCAGGCGGTGGCCCGCAAGTACCTGGTGCCGGAGGCACGGACCGTCGCCGTGCTCGAACCGCAGCCGCTGGACGGCGATGCGCCACAGACGGCCATGGCCCGTGCCGGACAGAGCAGAGGACAGACTGATGCGCAGTAATCGACCCACGACAGCGATGGCTCGCCCGATGGCGCGCCTGGTGACACACCTGATGGCGCGTCGGGCCGCCGCGGCCCTGGGTGCGCTGATGCTGCTCCTGCCGACGCTGGCGTCGGCGGTGCCGCAGATCGAGACCTGGCGCACCGACAACGGCGCCGAGGTCCTGTTCGTGGCCGCGCCCGACCTGCCCATGCTGGACCTGCGCGTGGTGTTCGACGCCGGCAGTGCGCGCGACGGCGACCGCCACGGGCTGGCGTCCCTGACCGCCGGCATGCTCACCGAGGGCGCGGCCGGCCTGAGCGCCGACACCATCGCCGAGGGCATCGAATCCGTCGGCGCCGAGCTCGGCAGCGGTGCAGATCGCGACATGGCCTGGGTCAGCCTGCGCACCCTGACCGACCCCGAGGCGCTGGAACGGGCCCTCGATCTGCTGACCAAGGTGCTGACGGCGCCGGACTTCCCGGCCGAGGACTTCGAGCGGGTGCAGCAGAACACCCTGGTTGCCCTGCGCCTGGCCGAGCAGGACCCGAAGACCGTCGGCAGCAAGGCGCTGTACCGGATGGTGTTCGGTGATCACCCCTACGCCGATGATCCGTCCGGCACGGCTGAGACCGTCTCGGCGCTGCGGCCGGCGCATCTGCGGGACTTCCACCGCCACCATTACACCGCGGCCAACGCCACTCTGGCCCTGGTGGGGGACCTCACGAGGGAGCAGGCCGAAGTGGTGGCCGAGCTGGTCAGCCTGGGGCTGCCCGCGGGGGAGCGACCGGCGGACCTGCCGCCGGTGGCGGCACTGTCCCAGGGCCAGCTGCAGCGCATCGACTTCCCCTCCAGCCAGACGCACGTCTACCTGGGCCAGCCCGGCATGCGCCGGGGCGATCCGGACTACTTTCCGCTGTATGTGGGTAACCACATCCTCGGCGGCAGTGGGCTGGTGTCCCAGCTCATGGACGAGGTGCGTGAGAAGCGCGGCTTGTCCTACAGCGCCTACAGCTACTTTCTGCCCCTGTCGCAGAATGGGCCCATGGTCATGGGCCTGCAGACCAGGAACGAACAGGCCGAGGAGGCCCGTTCGGTCATGCTCGAGACCCTGCAGCGTTTCGTCGCTTCCGGTCCCACCGCCGACGAACTGGATGCGGCGCTGAAGAACATCACCGGCGGCTTCCCGCTGCGCATCGCCAGCAATCGCAGCGTGGTCCGCTACCTGGCGGTGATCGGTTTCTACGATCTGCCGCTGGACTATCTGGAGCGCTTCAACGAGCGGGTGTCGTCGGTGACCGCGGAGCAGATCCGTGATGCCTACCGTCGCCGCATCCATCCGGACCGGCTGGCCACCGTGCTGGTGGGCGGTGAACAGGACAGCCGGAGTCAGACGGTGAACAACGGGGCATCGGCCCCCGCCGAGGCCGCGCCGCCGTCCGTCGCCGGGGGGGATGCGACTGCGACCGCGACGCCGGCTTCGGCAGGGGCTCCTATGCAGGTTCCAATCCAGGCTCCGGTGCGGGCGCTGATCCGGGCCGCCGGTGGCGAGGGATAGGCCGAAGACGCCGAAGGGGCAGGGTAGCCGCGGCCCCGGTGTGTTGCGGCTGATCGGCGGGCGCTGGCGCGGCCGCCGCCTGGCCTTCGTCGAGCAGCCGGGGCTGCGTCCGACCAGCGATCGGGTACGTGAGACCCTGTTCAACTGGCTGGCGCCGGTGATCGAGGGCAGCGAGTGCCTGGACTGCTTTGCCGGCAGCGGCGCCCTGGGCCTGGAGGCGGCCTCCCGCGGCGCGGCCAGTGTGGTGCTGCTGGAGCAGGCGGCAGCCGCCGCGCGGCAGTTGCGGGGGCATCTGGCGGCGCTGGCTGCCGATTCGGCCGACGTGCAGATCGAGGTGGCGCAGGCGGATGCGCTGGACTGGCTGCGTCGGCAGACATCGCGCCGGTTCGACCTGGTGTTCCTGGATCCGCCGTTCGACGGCGACCTGCTGGGGCCCGCCTGTGAGCTGCTGGCGCGCCGCGGCTGGGTCGGCCCCGGCTCGCTGATCTATCTGGAAACGGACGGCGCCCGGGCGCTGCCGGATCTGCCCGCCGGCTGGCAACTGATCCGCGACAAGCGGGCGGGGCAAGTGCGCTATGCGCTGGCGGAGGTGGTGCCTTAGACCGTTGTGATGCCCTGACAGGGCGCCGGTTTTGGTATCCTTCGCGCCTCAATTCAAGCCGAACCCGTGGTTCCCATGCGCAGCGTCGTCTATCCTGGTACTTTCGATCCCATCACCAACGGCCATGCCGACCTGATCTCTCGGGCGTCGAAGCTGTTCGATCGCGTGGTCGTGGCGGTAGCGCGCGATACCGGCAAGGCGCCGGCATTCGATCTGGAGCAGCGGGTGGCCCTGGCGCGCACCATCTGCGCCGACATGCCCAATGTCGAGGTCGTCGCCTTTTCCGGTCTGCTGGTGGAGTTCGCCCGGCGCCTGCAGGTGCATGTGATCATGCGCGGCCTGCGCGCGGTTTCCGACTTCGAGTACGAGTTCCAGCTTGCGGGCATGAACCGACGCATGGCGCCGGACATCGAGACCCTGTTTCTGACACCGGCGGAACAGTATGCCTATATCTCCTCGTCCCTGGTGAAGGAGATCGCACGGCTCGGCGGCGATGTCTCCGCCTTTGTCGCGCCCGAGGTGCATGCTGCATTGCGCCAGCGGTTTGGATAAACTGCGCGGCATCCCAATGTGCCGCAATACACATCCAATGACCATCCGTTGTAGCCCAAGGAGCCTTTCCCATGGCATTGCTGATTACCGATGAATGCATCAACTGCGACGTCTGCGAGCCGGAGTGTCCGAACGGGGCCATCTCGCAGGGCGACGAGATCTATGTCATCGAGCCCGACCTCTGCACCGAGTGCGTCGGCCACTACGAGACCTCCCAGTGCGTCGAGGTCTGTCCCGTGGACTGCATCATCGTCGATCCGGACCACACCGAGACCGAGGATGAACTGCGCGCCAAGTACGAGCGCATCACCGGCGGCGACTGAGCGCCGATTGCCGATCCGCCGAGTGCGGGCCCTCGCGGGGGCCTGCGCCCGGCGCGGTCACGTCTTTCCCTGCTGGCGGTCCACCGAGCCTGTGGGCCCCATCGATTCTGACGGCCCATGGATTCTGGCGGCCAATCGACCCTGACGGCCAAGCTTTGAGGAACACCCCATGAAGACCCTGATCGTCACCCTGATGGCGACCTTGTTCGCGGGCGCGCTGCTGCTGCCCGATGCCGCCGAGGCGAAGCGCTTCGGCTCCGGCAAGAGCCTGGGCAAGCAGTATTCCACCCCCCGCGCCGCCCCCGACCGACAGTCAGCGCAGCCGTCGCGGCAGCAGGCGGCCTCGCAGGCTGCCGCCCAAGGTGCGCAGAAGAGCGGTGCCAGTCGCTGGCTCGGACCCCTGGCCGGTCTCGCCGCTGGCGGCCTGCTGGCGTCGATGTTCTTCGGCGACGGCTTCGAGGGCTTCCAGATCATGGACTTCCTGATCATTGCGCTGCTGGTGTTCGGCGGCTTCATGCTGTTCCGCATGCTGCGCCGAAAGACCGCAGGGCCGGCGCCTGCCGCGGCCGCGGCGGGCTACGGTGGTCAGGGTGCGGCCATGCCGGATGTCCAGGCGCGCGAGGCCGCGTCGCCCTTCGGCGGGACTTCCAGCTCGATGTCTGGCCAGGGGCCTGTTGCACAAGCGACCTCCGGCGAGTCTCAGGCGCCGGGCTGGTTCGATGCCGGAACCTTTGCCGATGGTGCCAAGACCCACTTCGTGCGCCTGCAGACGGCCTGGGACAAATCGGATTTTCGCGACATCCGCGAATACACCTCTCCGCAGCTGTTCGCCGAGATCAAGCGCGAGCGCGAATCCCTGGGCGATGCGCCCAACTACACCGAGGTGGTCACGCTGAACGCCGAGCTGGTGTCGGTGCAGCGCGACGGGGATCAGGTGGTGGCCAGCGTGCGTTTCACCGGCCTGATCCGCGAGGACGAGAACAGCCCGGCCAAACCGCTTGACGAGGTCTGGCACGTGGCCCACGCCTGGGACAGCGCCGACGGCGACTGGCTGATCAACGGCATCCAGCAGGCCGGCTGACGCGGAAGGCAAACTGCTAAGGCGCCCTTAGCGCAAAGGCGCTGAAAGCACGGAGAACGCGCAGAGACTTGACAAGGCTGCTGCCTGCGCTGCGCTGCGCTCTCCGCGCCTCAGCGGTTGTAACCTGCCGCCATCCTCAGTGCTGGCAGCGCGGGCAGAAGAAGCTGGAACGCTGCCCGATGCGCCGCTGACGCACCGCCTGCCCGCAGCCCGGGCACGGCGCCCCCTCCCGCCCGTAGACCCGCAACGCCTGCTTGAAGTAGCCGGGATTGCCGTCCTCGCGCACGAAGTCGCGCAGGCTGGTCCCGCCTTGTTCGATGGCGGCGTTCAGCACCGCCTTGATGGCGTCGGCGAGCGCCTCGTAGCGCGCGCGGCCGACGTGTCCAGCCGCCCGGACGGGATGGATGCCCGCCAGGTGCAGCGATTCGCTGGCGTAGATGTTGCCTACGCCCACCACCACCCGGCTGTCCATGATGAAGCACTTCACTGCGCTGCGACGCCCGCGGGACAGGCGATACAGGTAGTCGCCGTGGAAGGCGTCGGACAGCGGCTCCGGCCCGAGGGCGCGCAACAGCGGGTGCTGCTCCACCGGCGGTGGCACCCAATGCAGGCTGCCGAAGCGGCGCGGATCACGCAGCCGCAGGCAGTGGCCGTCGTCCAGCCGCAGATCCACATGGTCATGGGCGCCGGGCGGTGTATCCGCGGGCAGCACGCGAAGGCTGCCGGACATGCCAAGGTGCAGCATCAGCGCGCCGGTGTCCAGGTCCAGCAGCAGGTATTTGGCGCGGCGCCGGAGATCGCGGACCTGCTGTCCGGCCACGGCGGCCTCCACGTCGGGTGCGATAGGCCAGCGCAGCCGTCGCTCGCGCACGATCAACTGCTCGATCTGCCGCCCCTGCAGATGCGGTGCGATGCCTCGCAGGCTGGTCTCCACTTCCGGCAGTTCGGGCATCAGGGGCTGGTCCATCGCGGGGTTTGCATAGGGTCGGACAGTAGCGCGTGACGCCGTCGCTGCCAAGTGTTCTGCGGTTCGGGCTTGCCGACTCGCCTGTGGCTTGCGATGCTTCACCCCATGATACGGCTTGGCATCGACACCGGCGGCACCTTCACTGACTTCGTGCTCTGGCAGGACGGGCGCATGCGCGTGCACAAGGTGCTGTCGACACCGCAGGCGCCGGAGCGCGCCATCCTGCAGGGCATCGCCGACCTGGGGTTGTCGCTGGCTGATACCGGGACGCCATTGCAGGTGGTGCATGGCTCCACCGTGGCAACGAACGCCGTGCTGGAGGGCAAGGGGGCGCGGACGCTGTATGTCGCCAATCGCGGGCTGGCCGACCTGCTGGCCATCGGTCGCCAGGCCCGCGCGGAGCTGTATGCCTTGCAGCCCCAGGACCGGCCGCCGCCGGTGCCCGCGGCGGACTGCGTCGAGACCGGCGGTCGGCTGGCCGCTGACGGCACGCTGGTGGAGCCGCTGACGGCGGCGGACCTGGACGCGCTGGGTCGTGTCGTCGCTGCCCGCGGTCCCGAGGCCGTGGCGATCAACTTGCTGTTTTCCTTCATCGACGACAGCGCCGAGCGGGCCATCGCCGAGGCGCTGCCGTCGTCGCTGTTCGTCTCGCGCTCGTCCGAGGTCTTGCCATTGCTGGGGGAGTACGAGCGCGGCATCGCCACCTGGCTGAATGCGCGGCTCGGGCCGCTGGTGGGCGGTTACATCCGTCGGCTGCAGGCGCAACTGCCGGATGCACGGCTGTCGGTGATGCAGTCCAGCGGCGAGGCCGTCGCCGCCGGGCAGACCGCCCGCCAGGCGGTGCGACTGTTGCTGTCCGGGCCCGCGGGCGGGCTCGCCGGTGCCGGCTTCGTCGGCCGCGGTGCCGGCATCCGGCGCCTGCTCAGCTTCGACATGGGCGGCACCTCGACGGATGTGGCCCTGGTGGACGGGGCACCGCACCTGACCACCGAGGGACGCATCGCTGGCTACCCGGTGGCCGTGCCCATGGTGGACATGCACACCATCGGCGCCGGGGGCGGCTCGATCGCGCGGCTGGATGCCGGCGGCGCGCTGCTGGTAGGGCCGGAGTCCGCCGGTGCCGACCCGGGCCCGGTCTGCTACGGCAAGGGTGGTCGCGAACCCACGGTCACGGATGCCAACCTGGTGCTGGGGCGGCTGCGTGCAGCGGCCTTCCTCGGCGGGCGCATGCAACTGGACCTAGCCGCCGCCCGCGACGCGCTGTCCGGGCTCGGTCGGCGCATGGGATTGTCGGCGGAGCAGGCGGCCCTGGGCATCATCGATCTGGCCAACGAGCACATGACACGTGCACTGCGGGTGATCTCGGTGCAACGGGGGCTGGACCCGCGCGATAGCCATCTGTGTTCCTTCGGCGGGGCAGGGGGGCTGCACGTGTGCGCCCTGGCCGACGCCCTGGGCATGACCCGAGCGCTGGTGCCGGAGCGGGCGGGGGTGCTGTCGGCGCTGGGCATGCTGGTGACGCCGCCAGGACGGCTGCTGACCCGTACCTGGCTCGGCGAACTGGCCCGGCGTAGCGATGCGGAGATCGCCGCGGCCCTGCGCGAACTCGGCGATGAAGGCGCGGCGGCCCTGGGCGCCGAAGGCGTGACAGCCGGAAGCATCACGCGGGAAGAAAGCCTGGACCTCCGCTATCGGGGCCAGTCCTGCACGCTGAACGTGCCCTGGCAGGGTGGCGCAGCAGCGGCGGATGCCTTTCGTCGGCTGCATCGCGAGCGCTACGGGCACGACCTGGACCTGCCGGTGGAGCTGGTGAACCTGCGGGTGCGCCTCACCGCGCCGGCGCCGGCGGTGATGCTGCCGGAGGTGGAGGAGCTGGAGTCTGCATCCAATTCAGAGCCGCTTTCGGAGGGAAAGCGACCGACCGCAGAGACCACTCAGGTCTTCGGCTGCGAGGCGCCTGTGCCCGTGCTGTCGCGGAGCGCGTTGCCGGTCGGCGCCCAGCTGCACGGCCCGGCCATCGTTCTGGATCCCGTGGCCACCACCTGGCTGGCCCCCGGCTGGGAGTTGCTGCGGGATCGCGCCAGCAACCTGCACCTGTGGCGGGGCGATGATCCGCTGGCCCTGTCGGATGACTGACTGGGATCTCGACCCATGAAAAAACCCGCCGAGGCGGGTTTCAGGAAGACTGCTTCCGGTACGCGGGGCGCAACCGGCAGGCAGGATCATTATTTGATCTTGCCTTCCTTGTACATCACGTGCTGACGGACGACGGGATCGAATTTCTTCATCTCCATCTTGCCCGGCTGATTCCGCTTGTTCTTGGTCGTGGTGTAGAAGTGACCGGTACCCGCGCTGGAGTTCAGGCGGATCTTTTCGCGTGCTGCCTTAGCCATGGTGTGTTCTCCGAAGGGGTGCCTGGACTCAGAACTTCTCGCCGCGGGCGCGAAGGTCCGACAGCACCGAGTCGATGCCGTTCTTGTCGATGATGCGCATGCCCTTGGTGGAGACCCGAAGGCGGACCCAGCGCTTTTCGCTCTCCACCCAGAAGCGGTGGTAGTGCAGGTTGGGCAGGAAGCGACGACGCGTTTTGTTGTGCGCGTGCGAGACGTTGTTTCCGGTGATCGGACGCTTGCCCGTCACCTGGCAGACTTTCGACATGGCCCCTCTCCTCAAGAGAAAACTGCAAGACCGCCGTGGAATCGGCGGCCCGATGTGTCAGGAAATCGAACGAACGGCCCCGGGGCCTGATGCGTCTGACTGTTCGGCCGGGGAGGCGGGCATACGGCTACGCCCAGCCGAAACAAGACCGCCTAAAATACAGCCTTAAGCCGGGCCGGTCAAGCTGCGGGCGGCTGCAGTCACGTAGGCGCATGGCCGTAACTACCGGGGCGGGCGCATCATTCGTTGCCGATGTCGGGCCTGGGCATCGGCGAACTCCTGCGGGCTCAACTCTCCGTCGGCGTCCAGATCCAGGTCGGTGAACGGTGGCGCGGCGGCCAGGTTACGCATGCGGTAACCCTGTTGCGAGCGTTCTGCGATGCGCTCGGCCCGTGCCTGCTGGAACTCCTGCTCGGTGATGACGCCGTCGGCATTCCGATCGAAGTTTGCAAAGCCCATGGGGCCGCGTCCTCCGCCGGGCTGGGCGAGGGCGGTGTGAGCGGCGGCGAGACATCCGACCACGGCGAGCAGCAGTGCGGATGGGCGGTGGGTCGGGTTCGGTCGGGTCGTTTTCACAGGTCATCTCCCGTTGGATGCAAGGCTGGCGCCGTGGCGCGTGCTTACAGGTGTGCGCTGCGCTTGCGGCCGGTCAGCATCGCGCGCACCAGGTTTTCCCGGTGGCTCAGGCTGGAGACCGCCACGCCGAGCAGGTGCAGGGCAATCAGTCCCAGGGCGAGGTTGGCCAGGGACTCGTGCACCTCTTCCAGGGCGTGTCCCCAGTCCGCCGGCAGGCCTTGCATCAGCGACGCCAGCGGACCTGCGAGTTCCTCGGCGCCGTACAACGCCAGGCCGCTGACGCCCGTTGCCGTGATCACCACCAGCAGCAGCACGATCATGGCCCCGCCGGCGGGATTGTGTCCCAGGTGGCGCGGCGCCTGGAATCGGACGGCATCCCGCAGGTAGGCGAGCACCTGGCGCGGTCCGCGCACGAAGTCGCTGAAGCGCGCGTGCCGCGTGCCCACCAGACCCCAGACCAGCCGGACGGCGATCAGTGCGAGCATCAGGTAGCCGGCCCAGACATGCACGCCGAGCAGATGGTCCTCGACGATGAAGGCGACGGCGAAGGCCGCGGCCAGGCTCCAGTGGAAGACCCGCACCAGGGGGTCCCAGACCTGGGCCTCCGCAGCGGAGGTTGTTTGCTGCGACGCCCCGGTGGGGCTACGGGTGACATCGGTGGCGTGTGCTGTCATGGCAGGCTCCTCGCATTCAGTGTAGGTGGTCGGTCGCTGCACCGCGTCGGATCGCGACCGGGGCACAGCCTAGCCCCCAGGCGCTGACCGGAGCCTGTCGGGCGTTGTCAGCGATTGGTCAGGATGCGACAAGCACAATACACCGCATGAACAGTCATTCGTCATCTCCCGCAAGCCGGATCCAGGGGCGCCGATCGGCACCCCGTCTTGTCCTCAGTCTTGCCCTCGGTCTGGCGCTCCCGCTGGCCGTTCCGCCGGCCACTGCCGTCACCCTTGGCGAGGACGTCTCCGCCGCGTTGTCCCGTGCAGCGGAGCAGGCCCGTGTCGCCGCCATCCGCGGCGAGGGCCAGGCCGTGCGCCGCCATGCAGAAAGTCTGGTGGCGGAAGATCCAAGCCTGCGCCTCAAGTATCTGTCCGACCAACTCACGGATGACACCGGCGCCTATGAATGGGAGGCGATGGTGGACCTGCCGTTATGGATGCCCGGGCAGCGCGGCGTGCGTCGGGAGATTGCCGCAGCGCTGGGCGGACAGGCCGATGCCCTGGACCGTTTGCTGCGCTGGGAGATGGCTGGACGCGTGCGCGAGGTAGCCTGGAGCGCAGCCCTTGCGCTGGGGCGACTGCGTCAGACCGAGCAGGCGCTCAAGACCGCGCAGGCCCTGCAAGATAACGTGGCGACGCGTGTCGAAGCCGGTGAACTGCCGCGGGTCGACCTGTTGCTCGCCCGCCAGGATGCCCTGGAGCGCGAGGCCGAGCGGCAGGCCGCCTCGTTGGAGGCACAGGATGCGATGGCCCGGTATGCACAGCTCACCGGGCGAACCGCGCTGCCGGCCCCCCTGCTCGAGCCGGTGGGCAATGCCGGATCGCTGCCGGCGGATCACCCCCTGCTCGGCGATGCCGAGGGTGCCCTGGTGTTGGCCCGCGCCGAGCGTGATCGGGCGCAGCGCGACCGCGTCGGTCACCCGGTGCTGAGCCTTGGCGGCAAGCGCGCCCAGGACCAGCGCGGTGGCGACATCCAGAACATGGTGCAGATGGAGATCAACATCCCCTTCGGCCTGGCGGCGCAGTCGGCTCCGGAACTGGCCGCCGCCGAACGCGCCTACACCGAGCGATCGACCCAGCGACATCAGGTGCAACTGGAGGCCGAGCGCTCCCTGGCGCTGGCCCGACTCGAGCGGCAGGGCGCTGACGCGGCCCTGGCCGTGGCCGAGCAGCGCCACGCGCTGGCGCAGGAGGCCCTGGGCCTGGTGCGGCGCGCATTCGATCTGGGAGAGACCGATCTGACCAGTCTATTGCGCGCCGAGGAGCGTGCGCGAGAGGCCGGCATCGCGCTGGAGCTGAGTCGCCTTGAGCGCGGCCGTGCGCAGGCCAGACTCAATCAAGCCCTGGGAGTCATTCCGCAATGAGCCATCCGTTGATCTACGCACTCGCCGTGCTGATTCCGCTCCTGTCCGGTACCGCCCGGGCAGGCGACCTGATTGCATTCGACGCCGAACAGCAGCGCGCCTTCGGCATCGTGCTGGCGCCACCGGTGGCCGCCAGCGAGACGCTGTCGTCCCGCTACCCCGCCGAGGTGCAGGTGCCCAATCGACAGATGCGGGTGGTTGCGGCCGCGCAGAGCGGGGTACTGGAGAGCCTGCTGGTGGCAGAGGGCGAGCGGGTGAGCGCAGGCCAAGTGCTGGCGGAACTGCGCAGCCCCGGTCTGCTGGAAGGCCAGAGTGCCTATCTGGAGACCCTGATCCGGTTCGAACTCGCCGACGGCGAGCTTGCCCGTGACCGCCAGTTGCATCAGGAAGGGGTGATCGCCGAGCGCCGCCTGCTGGAGACGGCGGCCAGGCAGCGCGAACTGGCGATGCTGCTGGAACAGCGTCGACAACGCCTGGAACTCATCGGCCTGGATCCGCGCGATATCGAGACGCTGACCCGGGAGCGACGGCTCAGCAGTCTGCTACCGATCCATGCGCCCATGGATGCTGTGGTGCTGGAACAGTTGGTGAGCACTGGACAGTCCGTGGAAATTGCCGAGCCGCTGTATCGGCTTGCCCAGCTGGAGCCACTCTGGTTGCAGGTACATGTTCCGGTCGCTCAGCTGGCGGGCATCGATGTCGGCAGCCGGGTGGTGCTGCCCAGATTCGATGTGATGGGTGCAGTTGTCACCGTTGGTCGCTTGGTCCACGGACAGGACCAGGGCGTGACCGTGATCGCAGAGGTGCGCGCCGGGGCCGAACAGCTGCGGCCGGGCCAGTTCGTGGAGGTGCAGTTGGCGGCCGTGGCCGACCACAGCGGCTGGCGTGTGCCCGCCGCCGCCCTGGCGCGTCAGGGTGAGCAAAGTGTCGTCTTCGTTGCGCGTGAGGGCGCGTTCGAGGCCCGTGAGGTGGAGCTCCTCAGCGAGGAAGAACAGACTGCGCTGGTCAGCGGGCCCTTGAGCGCCAGCGATCGGCTGGCGGTCAGCGGCATCGTTGCCCTCAAGGCCGCCTGGCTGCAGGCCCCCGGGCAAACCGAGACCGGCACAGAGACCGGAACCGGTGCCGGTACCACATCCGGAGGTGACTGATGCTTGCGCGCCTGATCCAGTTCGCGCTCACCCAACGGCTGCTGATGCTGCTGGCGGTGGTGCTGCTCGTCGGCGGCGGCTGGAATGCCTTCCAGCAGACGCCCATCGATGCCTTTCCGGATGTCTCGACCACGCAGGTCAAGGTGATCGTCAAGGCGCCGGGTATGACGCCGGAGGAGGTGGCCGCCCGCATCACCAGTCGCATCGAGGTCGAGATGCTCGGCATTCCGCGGCAGACCATGCTGCGCTCGGTGGCCAAGTATGCCCTGACCGACATCACCGTGGATTTTGCCGAAGGGACCGACATCTACTGGGCGCGCCAGCAGGTGGCCGAGCGGCTGAATGCCATCTGGGCCGATCTGCCCGAGGGGCTGGAGGGTGGCATCGCCCCCATGACCACGCCGCTTGGGGAGATGTTCATGTTCAGCATCGAAGGCGGCGATCTCACGCTCGCTGAGCGCCGAGATTTGCTCGACTGGACCATCCGCCCTGCGCTGCGTTCGGTGCCGGGGGTCGCCGAGGTCAATTCTCTGGGTGGCTTCGTGACCACCTTCGAGGTCGTGCCCGACAACGTCCGCATGGCGGCGCGCGGTATTCGCTTCGACGTCCTGCACGCAGCCATCGCGGCCAACAACCGCAATGACGGCGCCGGACGCCTGGACGCGGGCGAGGAGGTGCTGCTGGTGCGCAGCGAGGGCGCCATCCAGACGCTGGACGACATCGGCGCCATCGTCGTCGGCGGCGAGCCCAGCCAGCCGATCCGCGTGGCCGATGTTGCCGATGTCCGTCTGTCGGCCCTCACCCGCTACGGCGCGGTGACCCGCAATGGCCAGGGAGAGGCGGTGGAGGGTCTGGTGCTGGGGCTGCGCGGGGCCAATGCCCGCACCCTGGTCAAGGCGGTCCAGGCCAAGCTCGACGCGCTCGCACCGAGCCTGCCCGAAGGCGTGCATATCGATGTCTTCTACGACCGCGGCGTGCTGGTGGACAAGGCCGTGCATACCGTCTCCAAGGCATTGATCGAAGCAACGGTGCTGGTGCTGGTGCTGCTGGTGGTGTTCCTGGGCGATCTGCGCGCCGCGCTCACCGTTGCCCTGATCCTGCCATTGTCCGCATTGGCCACCTTCATCCTCATGCGTCAGTTCGGTCTCTCGGCCAACCTGATGTCCCTGGGCGGTCTGGCCATTGCCATCGGCATGCTGGTGGATGCCGCTGTGGTGGTGGTGGAGAACATCGTTACCCAGCTTGGCCGGGGCGCCGCGGGCGGACGGCTGCCGCGACTGCACCTGATCTATCGGGCCGCGCGCGAGGTGGCTGTACCGGTCACCTCTGGCATCGCCATCATCATCATCGTCTTCCTGCCACTGCTGACGCTGCAAGGGCTGGAGGGCAAGCTGTTCGTGCCAGTGGCGCTGACCATCGTCTTCGCACTGGCCAGCTCGCTGCTGTTGTCGCTGACGGTGATCCCGGTCCTTGCCTCCTACCTGCTCGGCGCCGGCGGCGGTCATCATGAGCCCTGGCTGCCGCGCCAGCTGACCCGTATCTACATGCCCGTGCTCGGCTGGGCGCTGCGCCGCGAGCCGCTGGTGATCGGCGCGGCCCTGGCGCTGCTGATCAGCGCCGGCGCGGTCTATACCCAGATCGGCAAGAGCTTCATGCCGACCATGGACGAGGGTGATCTGATCGTGCAGTTGGAAAAGCTGCCGTCGATCAATCTGGCCGAGTCCATTGCCATCGACCAGCGCGTCCAGCGGGCGCTGCTGGCGGAGGTGCCGGAGATCGCGGCCATCATCGCCCGCACCGGCTCGGACGAACTGGGCCTGGACCCGATGGGGCTCAACCAGACGGACAGCTTCCTGGTGCTCAAGCCCCGGGAGCAATGGCGCTTTGCCACCAAGGATGCGCTGATCGCGTCCATCCGACAGGTGCTGGAGCGTTTTCCCGGCGTGGACTACGCCTTCACCCAGCCCATCGAGATGCGCGTCTCGGAGATGCTGACCGGGGTGCGCGGCGATCTGGCGGTGAAGATCTTCGGCACCGACCAGGACCGGCTGAACCAGACCGCCGAGCGGGTCGTGGCCGTGCTGGAGGGGATCAGCGGCGCACGGGACGTCTATACGCCGCGCAACGAGGGCGCCCAGTATCTGAATCTTGTCATCGATCCGCTGGAGGCCGGCCGCCTCGGCATCGATGCCGACGCGCTGGCAGGCCTGCTACGTGCGCAGGTCGAGGGAATCACCATCGGCACCGTTTATCTGGAGGGCAAGCGCCGGCCGCTGGTCATCCGTGGTGCCGAGGAGCAGCGCAATTCGCCGGCGCGTTTCACCGGGCTGCAGCTGGCATTGGCTGATGGACGCGTCGTGCCGCTGAGCAATCTCGTGCGTGTGGAGCGCATCGAGGGGCCCGTCGCATTGACGCGCGAGCGCGGCAACCAGATGGCGGTGGTCATCGCCAATGTGGACGGACGCGACCTGGTGGGCTTTGTCGAGGAGGCGCGCCGCCTGGTCAGCACTGAGGTCGACCTCCCCACCGGCTACTGGCTGGAATGGGGTGGTCAATTCGAGAACCAGCAGCGCGCCGCCGCCCGGCTGGCCCTGGTGGTACCGATCGCGCTTGGGCTGATCTTTCTGGTGCTGTTCTCCACCTTCCGCTCGGTGAGCCAGGCCGTGCTGGTGTTGTCCAACATCCCCTTCGCCCTCATCGGCGGGGTCTTCGGTCTGGCCATCACCGGGGAGTACCTGTCGGTGCCGGCCTCGGTGGGCTTCATCGCCCTGCTCGGCATCGCCGTGCTCAACGGCGTGGTCATGGTGACCTATTTCAACCAGCTGCGCGCCCTCGGGCGCCCCATGGACGAGGTCGTGGTGGAAGGCGCGCGCCGCCGCCTGCGACCCGTGCTGATGACCGCGAATATCGCCGCCTTCGGGCTGGTGCCCTTGCTGTTCTCCACCGGGCCGGGCTCGGAGATCCAGCGTCCGCTGGCCATCGTGGTCATCGGCGGACTGGTCACAGCAACGGCGCTGACCTTGATCCTGCTGCCGATCCTCTACCGGCGCTTCGGCGCGCGCGACACCTAAGGAAACCGCTTAGGCACGATTCAGAAATAACCTACACGGATGCACGGTAGGGCGGATAAGCGAAGCGCATCCGCCACAGGCCACAAC
>NZ_VWXX01000089.1 GCF_008632335.1 Thiohalocapsa marina | reverse complement strand
GTCAGGATGCCGAAGAAGTACAGCAGCGAGGCCATGAACGGCTGGTCCTTCACCGCCGCCAGCACGTCGGCCACGCCGAAGCGCTGCACCAGCTCGGGGATGACGACCCGGTCGTCACCGCTCAGCGCCTCGATCAGCAGGTCTTCGCCATGCGGCAGTCGGGCGATGTAGATGAGCTTGTTGCGGTCCATCGCCAGGTTCTCGTCGAGCATGCGCCGCGGATAGCGGCCATGGCGGCGCAGCGCGTCCAGAAAGTACAGACTCAGCGTCGGGTTGTAGACACTCTCGGTGGCGTCCTCGCTGAAGCGGTAGCCGTTGTAGAAGGTGCGCATGGTCTGCAGCGCCGCCGCTGGGTTCCAGGCGGTCGGCTCGGCTGCGGTGCCGTCAGCGCCTTCGGCGGACAGGTGCCCCAGCACTGTGCCGACCTCGGCCTCGGTGAAGCCGCACAGGGCGTTGAGCTCCGGCTCCAGGTAGATGTTCTTGCCAACGTTGTAGCCGCTGGTCATGTCGCTCAGCACCACCGGCGAGACACCGGTGATGAACACCCGATCCAGCCCCAGTCCGCCGGCGCCCGCCTTCACCGCCTTGAACACCGTCTTCAGCAGCCCCTCGCCGTACAGCAGCGCCTCATAGCGGTCCTGGCTACCCG
>NZ_VWXX01000088.1 GCF_008632335.1 Thiohalocapsa marina | reverse complement strand
AACCACTGTCGGGCTTAAACCCCACGCCCCCCCGCGGTGGGGGCGGGGGGGGTTGGCGCTTCTATTACCCCCCCTACCGTGCTGGATCATGATGGCAGCCGTCGCGCCCTGGGCGTAGACATGCACCAGGCCGTCGCGAATGCCGCTGCGCGAAACGACGGCGCGCACCGCGTCGGTGATGTCCACCAAGACCTGGGCTTGCGTGGTCGCCAGCCGGATCGTCTCGCGCATGGGGCTTTGGCTCCTGTTGGGGCGGTGAGCGAGGGTGTCTTCGGACAGCATTGTCGCATGTCACAGCGCGGACATGGCCTCGTCACGCGTACCATGGCCGCTATCAACGACCGCCGCTCAGGGACCCCATGGCAAAACCCACCTACCTGATCCGACACCTCGGCCCCACCGTGCTTGCCGCCGACCCCGAGCCGCTGGAAGCCGACGCCGACCCGCTTGCCACGCTGCCCCTGCTCGGCACCGTCAGGGCCGGCCAGCCCATCGAGGCCGTCGAGGACCCCGAGACCATCGACATCCCCGAAGACCTCGCGCGCCGCGCCGACTACGCGCTGCGGGTGCGCGGCGACTCGATGACCGAGGACGGCATCGAGGATGGCGACCTCATCCTGGTCGCCCAGCGCCCGCGCGCCGAGAACGGCGCCACCGTGGTCGCGCTGATCAATGGCGGGGAGGTGACCCTGAAACGGCTCTA
>NZ_VWXX01000087.1 GCF_008632335.1 Thiohalocapsa marina | reverse complement strand
GAATGGCCCGACGGCCGCCGCGCCGCGCTGCTGTTCGTGCTGGAAGAGGAAACCGACCCCGGACGCTTCTCCATCCATCGCCTGGCCCACTACTGCCTGGACCTCGCCGAGCTCTATGGTACGGATCGCGTGGTGCCAGTGGTGATCTTCCTGCATCCGGGCACTTACCCCGAGCGACTGGATCTGGGCAGGCCCGTAGGGTGCGGTGACGCAGGAACCGCACCATTGCTCACGCCAACGTTAACTCACGGTGCGGTTCGTACCTCACCGCACCCTACGCGCTGAAAAGGCCGATCGGCTTGGGTTATCGCCCGGTCCGCTGCGAGCCTGGATCACCTTCTTCGTTGCTTGAAAACGGAATGACGAAGGATGTCACCGCCACGACCTGCCGCGTCCGTCGTCCCGGCCGGGAAGCCGGGACCCAGGCCAGGGAAAGGAAACTTGCGTATCACTCCAGCGCTGATGGTGACGGAAACATTGCTATCCCTGCCCTAGATTCCGGCCTCCAGGCCGGAATGACGGACGGCCTCCGACTTCATCGACATCTACGCCATGCTGGACGAGAATGAATGGAACGCGTATCGCCAGCGCATCGAATCGCTCCTGGTCGAACAGATCGAAACCCTGGGCGAAGACCTGCTGGACTTCACCGGCCCCGCCGACCTCGAGGCCCGGCTCGCCCGCCGCTGACGCACTGTCCTCAA
>NZ_VWXX01000086.1 GCF_008632335.1 Thiohalocapsa marina | reverse complement strand
CGCAGACGGCCTGATCCAGCGCGCCATGGTCGAGAACAGCTCGGCGACATTGATGGGCTTGGCGATGTGGTCGTTCATGCCGGCGGCGAGCACCTTCTCGCGGTCGCCGGCCATGGCATTGGCGGTCATGGCCAGAACGGGCAAATCCTTGAAGCGCGGGTCTTGGCGCAGCCGACGTGTGGCCTCGTAGCCATCCAGGATGGGCATCTGGCAGTCCATGAGCACGCCGTCGAAGGGCTCCTGATCCAGTAGCGCCAGGGCCTCCTCGCCGTGATTGGCCACCGCGACCAGCAGGCCGTTGCTGCTTAGAAGCTCCAGCGCCAGCTCCTGGTTGATCTCGTTGTCCTCCACCAGCAGGACCTTGGCCCCGCGCAGCCGGGCCAGGTCCTCGGTGGCGGCGCCACGGTCGTGGCGCGGCCGCAGCTGGGCCGCCTTGCTGCGGCCGAGGGCGCGCAGGATGGCATCGAGCAGGTCCGAGGGGGTGGCGGGCTTGTTCAGGAAGCCGCGGATGTCGACCCCTGCGGCAGCGGCCACGGCCTCCTCGCGCCCGTAGGCGGTGACCATGAGCAGGGTCGGCGGCGGGCGGATATCGCTGCTCTGCTCGATGGCGCGCGCCGTGGCCACGCCATCGAGCCCGGGCATGCACCAGTCCAGCAGCACCAGTTGGTAGGGGTCATCCAGGGCCTCGCGCAGCCGGGTCAGGGCCTCCTCGCCGCTGGCCGCGGCATCCACGCGCAGCCCGAGGCTGGTGAGGATGGCCGCGAG
>NZ_VWXX01000085.1 GCF_008632335.1 Thiohalocapsa marina | reverse complement strand
GGCGAAGACCTGCTGGACTTCACCGGCCCCGCCGACCTCGAGGCCCGGCTCGCCCGCCGCTGACGCACTGTCCTCAATGTCCGGTAAAGACGAACAACAATACCGCCTGCTGCGCCATCTCGAGCAGCACCTCAGTGCCTGACCAGCCCCATGCACAGCCTGCTCGACCCAACCAACGACTACGTCTTCAAGCGTCTGTTCACGGGCGCGCCCGAACTGCTGGTGGCGCTGATCAACGACCTGCGCCCGGATTTGCCCGATATCGCCTCGGTCGAGGTGCTGAACCCCGCGATCGATGCCAACGAACTGGAGGGTAAGTACATCATCCTCGACGTCCTGGCGCGGGACGGCGAAGGCCATTGCTACAATGTCGAGATCCAGGTGCGCCGCTACGGCGCCTGGCACAAGCGCGGCTTGTTCTATCTGGTGCGCACCCTGGGCGGGCAGCTCGATGCCGGCGAGGATTATCGTGAGTTGCGTGCGTCGGTCGGGCTGCATCTGCTGGATTTCGATCTGTTCGACGCGACCGAAGCCGAGCGCCAGCAGGCGGTGTGGCGTTTCGAGATGCGCGATGAACGCCAGCCGGCCATCACGCTGGGGAACATCCTGCAGATGAATCTGATCGAACTGAAAAAGGCCGATCGGCTCGGGTTATCGCCCGGTCCGCTGCGAGCCTGGATCACCTTCTTCAAGCACTGGCGGGAGGACTTGACGATGTCTGAGATCACGCACGAGCCGGTCAAGCAAGCCATGAATCGGATCCGCGAACTCAGCGCGGATGAGGAGGCGCGTCGCCTGGCGTT
>NZ_VWXX01000084.1 GCF_008632335.1 Thiohalocapsa marina | reverse complement strand
CCGAGTGCGTACAACCTGGTGCAGACGCATTGGACGCAAGCCGCTCTGGCGCATGTGGCCGTGCAGGAGGGGCTGGTTGAGGCGATCTCCGCGCCCTCGGTCGGCCGTTTCTTGCGTGAGGTGGACCTCAAGCCGCATCGCATCCGTGGTTGGCTCAATACCCCGCGCGACGCGCAGTTCGAGGAGAAAAGCCGGGATGTCTGCGAGACCTATCGTCTCGCGCCCGAGCGCGCCGCTGCCGGCATCGAAACGCGCAGCCTCGATGAAATGACCGGCGTGCAGGCGCTCGAGCGCGCCGCACCCACCCAGCCCATGCGCCCCGGCCTGGCGGAGCGACGCGAGTATGAGTACATCCGCCATGGGACCCTCACGCTCATCGCCGCCTTCAGCGTCGTCACCGGCAACGTCTTCTATCGCCTCGGCCCGACGCGCACCGAGACCGATTTCGCCGCCTACCTCGCGGCGCTGCTTGCATGCCGCGATCCCGAGACACACTGGCACCTGATCATGGACAACCTCAACATCCATTGCTCCGAGGCGCTCGTGCGCCTCGTCGCCGAGCAGATCGGCTTCACCGGCGATCTTGGGATCAAAGGCAAGTGCGGCATCCTCAAGTCCATGGCCACGCGCGAGCGCTTCCTGCGCGATCCGGCCCATCGCATCGTCTTTCACTTCACCCCAAAACACGCTTCCTGGCTCAATCAGATCGAAATCTGGTTCTCCATCCTCGCACGCAAAGTCATCCGCCGCGGCAACTTCTCGTCAGTGGAGGACCTGCAGGCCAAAATCGCCGACTTCATCGAGCATTTCAATAAGACAATGGCCAAGCCGTTTCG
>NZ_VWXX01000083.1 GCF_008632335.1 Thiohalocapsa marina | reverse complement strand
GCCCTCTTGCCGGCCCTCTTGCCGGCCCTCCGCCTTGTATTCCGTTGCCCATTCCTCCAAGCGGTCTGACAGGCCCATGGTCAGTGTCTCCAGATCATCGATTTCCGGTAAGACGATATGATAGTCCTCGCGGCGCATCAACGCGGCGCGAATCCAGACGGCGAAGCTGCGACGCAAGTCCTCGCGCTCGCCAAGCCAGTCCTTGAGCCGGGCGATGAGCTGCTGCATGCCCTCAGGCGTGGGCGCCTGCTCCAGGCGAAAGACCGCCGCGACCAGGTTGTTCAGCGCCGCGAGCTCGGTCTCGCTGTAGCGACCCTCGTCGATGAGCAGGTAGCGGTAGCTCGGCTTGAAGTGTGCCACCAGGCCCGGCACGGGCGGGATCAGCTCGCCAACCTCGGTGGGGGCGCTCCAGCGCGGGCGGCCGTTGTAGAGCACGATGGGCAGCACCGGCGGCAGACGGCCATCGGCCAACAACTCGCCGCGGCGGATCAGGTCCTCGTAGAGCAGGCCGACGTAGGTCATGATGCGCACGGCCATGTAGCGATCGACGCTGCTCTGAAACTCGATCAGCAGGTACAGATACAGCCAGTCGCCGCCAATGCGCAGGCGCCAGACCACATCGTCGGCACGCTGGCGGTAGCGGCGGCTGACATAGTTGCCGGGGACGCGCTCCAGGGTGTCGTAGTCGAGCGAATGCAGCCAGTCGTCGGGGACGAAGCCGAGGATGAGGTCACGCACCAGTTCGGGATGCGAGAACAGCAGTTTGTAGCCGGTGTCATGGGGCTGGGTCATGGCCCTGAGCATAGCACGCAGGGCCGCTGCCTCGGACGGACTCGCTTGGGTTCGAATCCCTGATCAGCCCGCGGTCGGGTGGATGCGTGGGTGGGGG
>NZ_VWXX01000082.1 GCF_008632335.1 Thiohalocapsa marina | reverse complement strand
TTGCTCGGGCGCAAGCGCGGCAGTGTCGCCCCGATCAGCGGCAGCTATTACGTCGACCCCGACGACCCCAGCAACACTTACAAGCGGGGCCCGCTGCCGCGCTGGCTCAAAGAGAAGATGCTCGCCGCCGGCCTGGACCCTGAGTCCAAGCAACAGCGCGACGACTACAAGGCCGACCACCTGACCTTCGTCAGCGCCTAAGCCGCTAAGCAGACCCCCTGATCAGGATCCCGGATCAGGGTCCCGGATCGGATCCCCCGATCCGAACCAAAAACCGGGGTACTGTTGATATCGACAGTACCTCGGTTCTACCGTATCCTGCGGGCATCCCCGACCCGCACGGATACCCCATGCGCGCGCTCCACCTCCACCGCTGCCCCAGCCGGGGCCAGACGACTGCCCAGTGGCTCGGCCCGCTGCCGCTGCCGGGATCGACACCCCGCGTCCGCCTGCCGGTGATGCGCTGGCCGGTGCAGGCCGGCTTCCCGTCCCCGGCGGAGGACGACCAGGAGCCGGCCATCGACCTCAATGCGCTGCTCGTGCCGCACCCCGAGGCGACCTTCCTGCTGCGCGTGCGCGGTCACTCCATGACCGGCGCCGGCATCGACGACGGCGATGTACTCCTGGTAGACAAGGCCCTCACCCCCAGCCATGGGCGCATCGTCATCGCCGTGGTCGACGGCGAGTTCACCGTCAAGCGCCTGCATCTGAGCGGCGATGGCGTGCGCCTGGAGGCGGCCAACCCGGACTATGCCCCGATCCGCTTCCAGGACGGCCAGGAGCTGCAGGTCTGGGGCGTGGTGACGCGCGTCATCAAGACCCTCTGAGGCCCAGCCATGCCCCCTGTCATTGGCTCCCCAGAGCCGCGCATTGCCCTGGTCGACTGCAACAGCTTCTATGCCTCTTGCGAGCAGGTGTTCCGCCCGGACCTGCAAGGGCGCGCCGTGGTGGTGCTGTCGAACAACGACGGCTGCATCGTCGC
>NZ_VWXX01000081.1 GCF_008632335.1 Thiohalocapsa marina | reverse complement strand
TTCAGGTCGTAGTAGTGCTCCAGCAGCGACAGCAGCAGGCTCTTGCCAAAACGGCGCGGGCGCAGAAAGATCAGCTGCCGCCCGGTTGTCTCCAATAGCGCGAGACGGTCGCTGCGGTCCTGATACCAGTAGCCGTCTCTGATCAGAGTGCCAAAGTCACTCAGGCCGTAGGGGAATTTCATGGCTGTTCAGGGTGCCTCTGTCGACACCGCGGCCGCCGAGGCCGGGGTTTCATCGCAGTCTAGCAAACCGGCACACCACCGAGGCCGATCGTCGCCCCGGCACACGCTGAAGCGAGAATCGGCCTCACCATTTCGACGCGAATCGGCCCGAGGGCGGGCCTCCTACCACCTGAACGCCCCTGACGCGAAAACGCGCCCTGTCCGTAGGAACGCCGCCCCCGGCGCAACCATTCCCCGTCATAACGCCCGCCACACCAATCGCTCCACCCCCAGTGCCACCACGGCAAAGGCGCGCAGATCCTTCAGACCATGGCGCTGGCGCAGGGTGGCGCCGTAGTCCGCCGCCTGGGTCGCGGCCTCATCCAATTTGGCCGCGACGGCGGGCAGGGCCGCCAGCGCCTCGCGCGACTGGGTACGCACCTGTTCGCCGCTCAGGCCCAGTTCCTTCAGCCCCAGGTATTTGAACTCCAGCAGCAGATCCAGCGCATCGAAACGCCGCATGTCCGGGCGCAGGATCAGGGCCAGATCCGCATAACCGCGGTCGGTCTCCAGCTCCGAGACGGCCATGTAGAGTCGGTCGTCGAACAACAGCGTCAGGAACGCGAACTTCACCAGCAGCTCGTTGCTCCAGCGGTAGTCGCGGTTGGACAGGACGCGGAAGTAGCGCTGCTCGATGAGGTCGCACAGGGGCGCTGGATCGCCGCGCAGGTAGAGGGTCTCCGCGGCGCTGCGCGCGGCCTTCTGCTCATCGTACCCCGGTAGCCAGCGCTCACGCAGCCGCTCAACGTAGAGGGCGCGCGCCACCAGGTTGGGGATGCGCAACACCAGCTTGGCGAGCGCACCCTCACCGGCAAGCGTCAGGATGCCGAAGAAGTACAGCAGCGAGGCCATGAACGGCTGGTCCTTCACCGCCGCCAGCACGTCGGCCACGCC
>NZ_VWXX01000080.1 GCF_008632335.1 Thiohalocapsa marina | reverse complement strand
CAAGCAGATGTCGCCGCCCCGTCACCAGCAAATCCACATCGCCCAAGCCGCGTACACGACGGCCGCACTCCACTGCAAGTCCGTGCGCATGCAGAAGCTGCTGCGCGCGCGTGCTGGCCTCTTGCTCGACCTGCTTGCCGTGGCGTCGTGCCGCAACCGCGCGCAGGCTGGCCTTTGCTCGGCGTGCCAGTAGCCAGGCTGCAAGCAGCAATACAGCACTGGCCAGCCGAATGGGTCTCGGAGATCGCATCCCAGACACTGTCGAAGGTCTCGATTTCGATTTCGGTTTCGGTTTCGGTTTCGCTCATGGTTTCGCTCGCATGATGCGCTCAAAGCGCTTGCGGGCCAGGTCGATGTCGCTCTTGGTCGTGGCCTGCGTCTTGTCGGCACCAGCGTGACGGCGACGGTTGTGCCCAGAGCTAGACTATATATAAATACAGTTAAGCGCCAGAATCCAGCCGGATAGCAACATGGCCGTCGCGTCACCGGGATGCGGACCTGCCCCATACTGCCGCCGCCATCCCGAGCAAACCGTCCTCTACCAAGTCGTCCAGCAGCACCTGGAGACCTACCTGGCGCTCGCAGGGGAAGACGACTGGGGCGGGCAGCGCATGCCGGCCTATGTCGAACGCGAATTTCGTCGTTACCTCGAATGCGGCATCCTCGCCTACGGTTTCGCCCGCGCCCGATGCCCGGACTGCGGGCATGACTTCCTGGTCGCGTTCTCATGCAAAGGACGGGGACTCTGTCCGTCGTGCAACGCCCGGCGTATGGCGGAGACCGCGGCGCACCTGGTCGATCACATCTTCCCGCCGCTGCCGGTGCGCCAGTGGGTCCTCTCGGTGCCCAAACGCCTGCGCTGGTACCTGGAGCGAGAGCCTCAGGCCGTCAGCGCCGTGCTGCACATCCTGCTGCGCGTCATCGAGGCCCATCTGCGCCAGAACAGCGACGCCGGCGCGCAGGCCCGCTTCGGGGCGGTGAGCTTCATCCACCGCTTCGGTGCCTCCCTCAACCGGCACGTCCATTACCATTGCTGCGTCATCGACGGGGTCTTCGAGCCGGCCGAAGATGCCGGTGATTTTCCGGAATCCGTCCGTTTTCGCCCCGCCGCTGAACTGACATCAGAGGCCGTCGCCGCCATCGCCGAGCAGGTGCGCGTGCGGGTGCTGCGCTGGTTCGCCCGCAGCGGGCTGATCGAGCCAGGGGATGTCCGCGAGATGCTCGCTTGGGAGAACAGCGGATTCTCACTCGATGCCGCGGTGCGCGTGGGCGCGCACGATCGCGCTGGGC
>NZ_VWXX01000007.1 GCF_008632335.1 Thiohalocapsa marina | reverse complement strand
GACGCCCGTCAGGGCGGCCCCGAAGGGGTGAGCCCCAGGGACGGGGCGAACAAAATGAAGCCGACCATTACCGTTGCCGACAACGGCAACCTGCAGATTTACATCCCGATGCTGATCCGGCGCATGCGCGGCCGCAAGACGGTCATCGCTCCCCAGGCCCTGGATGGAGAAATCACCGGAGCGCAGGAGCCAGTACAGTCCGCCATCCTCCAGGCGCTGGGAAGGGCCTTTTCCTGGGCCGACATCCTCGAATCCGGCCAGATCAAGTCCATCAGCGAGCTTGCCCGTACCCTTGACGTCGATGGCTCGTATGTGGCCCGCATTCTCAAGCTGACGACCCTGGCCCCCGACATCATCGAAGCCCTGATCAACGGCGAGGAACCCAACGGGCTCTCGCTGGCCAAACTGACCCAGACCTTTCCCGAGGACTGGGCCGAGCAGCGCCGCCAGTTCGGCTTCGCCACCGACTGACGACTGGACCGGAGACCACCCCAGAGAGCCGACCATCAGCGTCGGCTTTTCTATTTTGGGGGTAGGAAAGCGGAGTTGACCACGCTTCTTTTCATGGCCGTGGCGGGTGATTTCGAAAAAAGCGTCCGGTTGCGGCATCGAACGATGACCTAAGACAACCGCCAAAAACGGCAATCAGCCGCAAACCCATATCAATCAAGGATGTAGCTTTCCGGACGCGCTTCGGACTTCGTCCGGAGAAAACAGAGAATCAGGGGGCAAACAGAGAAAGAAAGGCTGGAGGATGGGGAGAATCGATGGTATGGAGAGGTGCTTTGGAAAGATGTGAAACGGGCGCAAACCCTTTAGAAACAAGGGGAAAAAGAAAACCCGTCACCCCGGAGAATGGCCCCATAGAGACGGGTTTGTCTTTTCTAAATGGTGGAGGGAACGACGACCTACCGCAAATCAGTCTCAAAGCCCGCGCTCCTCGTAACTCCTTGATAATAAACGCCGAAGTCATCTTGCACAACCACTTCCCACAAATCCGACCAGAGAAACCATTTTCTCTCCAGATTTCCCGGCACCGGACGAGGGTGACGGGTTTGCAGTGAAACCGGATACCTGGCGCTCAACCGCAACAACTTCGAATCCGATTTTCGGACGCCGGTTCGGTTCCCAAAGCGGGAATCGAATTGGCCCGGGCATCAGCCCTTCGGCGGATACGGATCGTTCCCGTGGCTGTCCTTGTTCTGGATCTTCCCGTCCTTGCCGTGGATGTAGAACTCGGTGCCTTGGTTCTGGCTTATCTTGCGCCCGGCATCGACGGCATCCTGCTTCTTGTCGAAGTGGCCGCTGCTACGGGTCGCACCGTCTTTCTTGACGTCCCAGCCGCCGTCGGCGTTGGGCACAACATGATGTGATCCTGGTTTCTTTGGCATGGTTGCCTCCTGTCTACTTGTGAAAATTTCCCGAAGAGATCTGCAGTATGTACATCAGCCACGAATCGGTCCTGAGGAGAATGGCCCTGAGCTGCTCATCGGTCAGCGCAGTCTCCAACTCGTGAACCCGATTGAACAGCTCGATCATCTTCACCAGCGCCCGGGTGTCGTGCATCAGGAAGTCGGTCAGCGGATCGTTGTTCAGATCCCGGCAGACATAAAGTACCCTGGCTCGACGGGTAGGCTTGCCGTCATGTAGCAGATCCTTTTGGTTGGACACACCCGGAATCCACGTGGCGACGAGATCATCGGGTGCCAAACACCTGAGCAGATGGTTCCACAGCTCCCTAAGCGAGCTCAGAATATGCCTTGCTCGGTCGGCATTGTTCCCATGCAGGGCATCTCGAGCGCCGATGTACGGCCGAGCGAGCCCGGGATCGACCTGCTGCAGGAGAGCGATGCAGCCTGATGTTTCCAGCTCCGCTTCCGCGACAAGCTGAATGTCCGATTCGGCCTCGTCCTCATCCCGTTCATCCCAGGGGCGAAGGGTCTCGAGCGCGAAGCTGGTGGTGTAGATCTCACGGGTGGCCCCAGGTAAAACGAAGGCAGGCAGCCGCGTGATGTCCGAGACCTCCCGCAGCGACTCTGACAATCCCCCATACGAGGCTGCCACATGGGCTATTGAGCTCTCCAGCCCCTCGATGACCGGGATCTCGATCTGGAAACGACCCCTTATCGCCTCGAAATCGATGCCCGCCATGAACCGTTCCGTGGCGGCAAGCCGCAGGGAGGTATCGCACAGGGCCAGCTTGGCGGAGGCTTGAAGCTGTGAAAGCTGCGAGAAGTCGTGCTGGATAGGTTTGATCGTATCAAGCCATGACTGATGCGCAGCCGAAAGACTCTCGGTAATACGACTTGTCGCGGTGGCCTGTTTTATTAAATCCTGCCAGTGTTGATTGGCACTGACGATCTCCTGTATCCGGGCCGCTGCTCCAGACAGTTCAAGAGCGCGACTGATTTCCAACTGCTGACGACGGATCGGTTCCAGCGTGCGCTCCATCTGCTCGATCACGCTCAGATAGGACGGCTTGGCCAGCTTGTTGATGGCCTCCATGTCGTGATGGAGTTTGGCGAGGGCAGTTTTTGCAGTTTTTAAATTGTCTGGCATAGAATCACGACCCGTTGATTGCGTTTCCTGCTACAGGAGTTCATTCATCCTCTCCTGGAAATAGCTGGGGTATTTCTCCATCACCGTCCTGGCTCCGTCCTGATCCTTTTTCAGCGCCTTCACGAGATCCTTCTTCTGGGTCGATGTCAGGTTCAAGGATGCGGCGAGGTCCTGAGCGATGACGCGGTCCGAAAAGCCAAGCTCGTAAAGGGCTATGGTGGTTTCGGTCGGAAGACCATATTTCAGGCGCTTTTGAAAAAGCTGCAGGCGATTGATCAGGTCTCCAGTGCCATCTTGGTCGAGGGTTTCGATGAATTCACACACAGCGCCAATTAATAGTGCACCGTCATATGCGAGTGTCTTTTCACAGACGTTTACGATATGGTCGATCTGAAACTCTCGCCGCTTGGAACCCCATAGCATCTTGGCCTTCCGTTTACGGATGATTTTCAGGAGATCGCTGAAGGGCTTTCCACTGATCCACCCATGCGCGATTTCTTTTAGCACCTCCGGCTTATCGAACTTGGTGAATACGCCACTGTTGATATGCCGGGTAAGCAATGGCCAGGCAAGATCGAGCGCGTCTGTTTCATCAACAATCGAAAGCAGACTGTCGGCGTTGGTTTGGACCCATCCCTCGATGGCTTGGGCATCTTGAATACCGTAAAGTGTCCGGCCATAGATTTTACGGCGAGCCGGATCTGTGATGTTTGCAGAGATGTTCCCAGCGAGAAGCTGAAACAACTCGCGGATATGCTCCTTTTTCTGATCATCAGCCAGGAAGAAAGCCAGCGTCCCTTCGGCCAGGCGGATCACATCCGCTTCCGAAAGGTCATCTTCAGATTCATCCCAATGAGATAGCAGGAAGCTCTCGACGGCACAGATGAGACTGATTCTCCAGGCGATTTGCCGCTCAACCCCTTCACGTGAGAACCCTGTGCTCCCATGTTGTGCGGCAATCCTTGCGGCGAGTTGGCCTACTTCATCAGGATCGCTGATGTAGGCCTTGGCAAAATCCAAAGCCCCCATGCGCAATGGAACCTTTTCATCGTCACTTTTAATTGGGTCAAAAATAGAGAGCAGATTACTTATGCATGGTTCTGAGTTGACAGGGTCCAATAGCTCTTTGACCTGCCTCCAACGCCACTTATCTTTTCCGGCTTTATGTCGTTTATCATAAAGAAATGGGTCTGCAAACAGAACGCTGCCTTCAGTATGCATTCCAGAACGCCCGGCTCGGCCGATCAGGTTGTGAAAGTCGCGTACTTTGATGCGCTCCTCTCCCTGATAAAAACCAGTTACGATAAGATAACGGATAGGAAGGTTAACTCCTTGGGCCAAGGTGGATGTGCAAATTACGAATTTGACGAGACTCTCTCGCATGGCGTGTTCTACTGCCAATCTGATTCCATGAGGTGTATTGCCATGATGAGAAAAAATGCCAAGCAAAGCACCCTTTGTGGATGTATCATCTGCACCGAGATTTGCTATATAAAGACGATGAAGTCTTTCAAGCTCTTTTTCGTTAGAAATATTTGAAGGCAAAGGTAATGAAAGCCCTCTTGAATAATACTCAACGGCTTTTTTGCATATATTCGATGCTGTTTCTGGCTTTCCGCAGAAAATCGCTATGCTGCCTTGTTTAAACAGTTTTAGGCCAAGATAAAGTGCGACTGTTTTTCCAAAGTCAGGATTTGGTTTGCCATTGGCTTTAAGAGCTTGTTCCGGAAAAAAACGATCAGACTTCTCTCTTGGCTTCCTCCCGAGATTGAATCTTTCGATCACCCTCGGAACGAAAAATTCGCCTTGTTCGGCGTCACGGCTGTCGACGTACTCGATCCTTCCCAACTGATCGAGCCAGCTCGCGAACCCGACCGACCTGAAAGTCGGAATCAGGCTTGTGCCTTCGACGACATTGGGTTCCCCATTCAGCCACTCTCCAACAGCCTCGGCGTTGCTGATGACCGCTGAGATCAGCACCTTCTGGGTTCCTTCAGGAATCATGGAGCGCAGCGACGTCAGGAGCAGCTCGTATGTGATGCCTCGGGTACCGCTGTCGAACTGGTGGCCCTCATCAAAAACCAGCAGGCCAACGTGGGCAGCCAGCTCCGGAGCGTGTCGAAGAACGTAGAGCAGCTTTTCGGGGGTTACGACCAGGATCTGTTGGTGCCCAAGGAGTTCGGCAATCTCGAAATCGGTCTGTAGGGCATCGGATAATTCATCCACCTTGGTGGTTTCGTTGTGGAACGCTTCGACGAGGCTGTTCTTGATCTCATGGCACAGCGCCCGGAACGGGGCGATGATGATGGCCAGTGATACGCGCTCAGCCAGGAACGCGCTTCGAAGGATCAACTCCGTTGCCTTCGTTTTGCCAGCGCTGGTGGGCATTTGAACGATGGCAGACTCACCTTTGAGAACATCAGCTTTACCCAGAAGGTGTTGTGCAGGCCAGAGTTCCTTGATGAACGAATCTTTTTGCAGCGCATGGAGCCATTTGTCTCGGGGCAGTCCCGAATATGACGGCAAAGCCTTCCAGGCGGAATTTTCCAGCTTTTTCCTCAGAACGGCCGCGATCACATCACCAAACAGAAGCTGTCTGGGCGTGCCGAATTCATAGACGGCGTCCCGCAGTTTCGTGGCCAAATCGAGAAGATTTTCTTCGCCGTTCCCATCCTCAAAAAACTGGAGAATCCACTTTGAAATCCCGTCGATGAATCCGCCGAACGGTCCCTCAGCTCCATCAAAATAGGTTTCCAGATCGGCCTGCAGCAACCAGAGCAACAGGTCCTCCAAACTATCGCCATCCAGATCAGGACAGTCACCATCGATGCGCTTCGCTAATACCGACGCGCTTCCGGGAAGATCACACAGGTAATAGGAGGCGGAGCCCAGAAGCACGAGGTATGGATCAAGTGTCTCGTTCAGCTTTGACTGGAGGTAGGAGTCAAAAAAGCGGGCGGAAAACAGCAGATTGGTTCTCAGCTCCGAGAGGGAATCGGGATCTGGCTCGTTCCGGTTGATAGCAGCGGCAAGGTCGCCCAGCAGGCCAATCGAGATGGTGAACAGCTTGGCCGGATCTTGGGTGATTTTGATGTGATGCTCTTCTGGAACGCCGTACTCGAGCATCTTGGCTTTTGATCTGGTAACACCGAGCAGGAGTTGGGATTTCTTTTCAGGCCTCATCCGCAGCCCTCCTGTAGAGCTCGTGGACAAGATCCATCATGCCGGGTCCCTTGATAACTAAAAGAACCAGATTGTCTCCATTTGGGTGAGGAATATGCTCCTTTGATTTTGGAGACTTCGGAATCTTCCCGCAGTTGGAAGACACTATGACATTCGTATCGAAATGTTCATCTGAGATGATTGCTGCGGCACCAAAGGACTCCCTGTACGGAACGTCTACTGGATTCTGAAATCGATCAATTAGCTCAGCTTGCTTTCTGTTTCCTTTATCGAACAGCTTTTGCTTAATGAAGTGGAGTGATTCACCGATGCGGAGGTGATCTTTTGCTGAATCATTAATGGCATCTTGTAGCCGGTTTTTTCCAGAACCGGAGAACTTAGTTTTTGCCTCGAATACAATCAACACATCCTTTGGAGATGTCGAACAGTCCTTTTTGTGGAAGCGAAATCCAATGACATCGCTTCCTTTGGGTGACTCGTCTCGAATGACTTTGGAGCCCCAGCGTACTCTCGGAACCCAGAAGCCGAGGAGCCACTGGAGGTAGTCAGCAACGAGGATTTCACCAAAATCACCGGCGCGTATTCCCGGGCCAAGCTTCGTAGAACTGCAAGGGAATTTAAGTGTATTGAGATAGTCTTTACGAGTTTGCCTTCCCCGGAGGAAATCAATCTCGGTATCCAGACAGTAATGATTCCGGAAGTGTTTCGCCCAGGCGGAGAGCACTGCCTCGTCTTTCTCATGACGGAACTCCCAGACCTCGACCTCCTTGCCGTCGGCGGTCTTCAGTCGTTCGCCGGTGTCAACCAGCCATTTAGTGTGTTCCGAAGTCCAAGGCATTCACGTCCCATCCCTGATTTAGTTGCCCTTCAATTTCAACAGCTCATCGTCCAGTCCATAGCGAACCACGTCGATCCGGTCGCTACGCTGGGATACAAAGTCACCGGTCATCACGGGGAGCTGGAATGGGAAGAATGCCGGGTTGTTTAGGAGCAGCCCCAATGCGCCCTTGGCCTCCGGAGTGGCCAGGAGTGCGGATTCGAACATCAAGATGGCCAGGTTTGGCTCGGCAATGTTCACCGGGGTGGCTTTCTCATAGCAGCCTTTGGCCTCGGAATCCTTCAGGGCTCCCCAGGCGACAAAGGAGCGGATGACGAACCGGGCATAGCGGCTGACGGTTTGCCGGTCGCCGTACTGCTCCTTCAGGCGGTTGATGATCTGGGTCTGAGTCACCTGATCCTGCAAGGCCAGCAAACGGCCGGTCTGGCGGGCCACGTTGAACCAGAACGGATAGACCGCCGAGATCATCCCCCAGTGAACCGCCAGGGCCATGGACGGGTTTTCCCGCAGAAACGCCAGCGAGGCATCCCGGAATGGAATCAGCTCGGGGTCAGGAGAGACCCAGATCTTCATCAGGTTGTTGACGACAAAGGTCCGGGTCTGATCGCTTCGTTCGCCCTCTGAGCCATTGCCTTTTCTGTCCGCGAGGAACTCATGCAGCTCCTGACGGATGGTTTTGGCGTCGAGTCCTGCCAGCAGCAGATTGGCTGCCTTCTGCATCCACTCGAAACGGATCGCCTGCTTGATGCCGATGGCTTCATGTCTTTTGCCCATCACCGTGTTCTCCTTTCAAACTTCACAAGGGGCACGATGACTTCTTCGATGGCTACACCGCCGTGACCTACGATGGCATCTCCCGGGTTTACGAATGCGTCGCGGCCACCGGCCACCAGGGGGAAATAATCTGCGGGCAACCCGACCGGCTGCCACTCGTGGGCAAACGGAAAGGCCCCAGCCACCTGAGCGCGGAGTTCCGGCGTGGGATAGACACGAACACGCTCGCCGCGAGTTTCGGCAATCACCCCTTCAGATGGGCGGCCTTTACCGTCGCATTGGATGTTGCCGTGATCGGCCGTCAGCCAGACCTCATAGCCGTAATCCAGCAGTTGGCCGACCATCACTGAAAGAAATCCGGCATGGCACCACTGCTTGATCTGGTTGTGCATCCCGGCCGAACCGAGTTGCATACCGTGCATGATCTTGTCCACTTTATCCACGACCAGCCCCACCACCTTGGTTTTCCCGGGGTGGATTGCGGAGTCGAGGACGCCCGCAGCATCACCGTCGCCAAGGCCACGCTGGTAGGCGACATCGAGCCGAGACAGACCATGGCCTTCCCAGAACTGCTTCCAGAGTTTCTCTTCGCTGTTGGTCGAGTTGATGGATGACGGGAAATAGAGCGGCGGCTTGCCCGAGAAGATCGACTGCCGCGATACCGAGGTCAGAGTCGGAATCCAGGCGAAGGTCGCGGATTCGCGCATGACAAGATTGGCATCTTGCTTTTGCAGAAGCTGGCGAATGGTCACCCACTGGTCCAGGGCCAGGCCATCGACCACGATCAGCGCGGCACGGCTGCTACCGGAGTCCTCGATGTCCCTTGCCAGGCGGCGCGGTACATGGTGCAGCATGGCTGGATTGGTCGGCGGCAAGTTGATCAGACTGGAGTAGTGGTCCGCCAGCCAACCGGCGAAGGTCGAGTTCAGTGCATCGCCGATTTCCTTGAGCCGGGTCTGATGCTCGGTGCTGTTGCCGCAGTGAACCAGCGAAGAAAGTTCGGCCCATTTCAATGCAAAGGCGGTCCAGTCCGAGTAACGCGCTTCCGCAGTGGGCAGCTCCTTTTCGACAAGGTCAAACAGGCGGGAAATCCGAAGCGCGTCATTGTCCGTGCCGGAAGTGGCGATACCGCTACGGACCCAGGACCCGTCATCCACATCAATATCTGCGGCCTCGACGGGGGTGAGTTTCCCCTCCAGGAACAGGTTGTCGATGTATACCTTGATGTCCTGATGGTCGAACGGCAGGCGGTCAGGGCCGGGATACTTGAGGCCGTATTCCGGTGAATCTTCCCGCACCTGATTGACGCTACCAAGCCGGGAAAGAAAGAGCGGCCAACGTTCCTGCAAAAAGGCGAAGAAGGCCTCATCGTCCGGAACGATCTCGGAAAGCGGCCAGGCTTTGAACCCATCATGGCCTTTCAGAACCTGGATGAGCCGCTCGGCCAGCATCAGCGGGATTTGGAGCTTGCCGTAGTGCAGACGGAGCAAGGCGCGAAGCAGCTCCACCTCGTTGGCGATCAGCTCCGCCGCAATGCCGAACACATGGCGGAGAATGAAATCCTTGGTGGCGTTGTCGCCCATGCGATCCGGCTGCGACTTGCGCTGGGCATCGAATAGCGCGTCCAGCAGGCTCCGGTCGAGTTTTTCGATGACCGGGTAGCTCAGATGGGGAAAGAGATCCCCCAAGTTGAACGATAGCTTCCGGCCCGCCTGGAGCAAATCGTATGGCAGGGACTCCAGCTCCGCATTCTGTAAGCGAAGGACCACCACCAGATCGGTGTGCTCACCCCGGTCCCAGATCGAACGGTACTTGGACTCATAGGCGTATCTGAATTCGACCGGGTCACTGAACTCGATCAGGTCGAAGCCGCGCCCTCGTAATTCGAGCGCCAGCTTCTCTTCGGTCAACAAGCAATCCGGATCGGCGACCAGGGTCAGCTTGCTGACGTTCGGTACAAAATCGTTCAGGATGGCGTCTCGCCAACTACTCATTGAGCGCCTCCCTTGATGATCCGCAGCATCAGCAGCGGCCGGATTTCCGGCACGATCTGCCTTGCTGATTGCAGTTCGTGCCGCCACTCGGATTCGTCCGCATCGCAACGGGAGAGCCTGAATTGCCGTACCTCCGGCAATCCAACCCGCTCGATGGCCTTGCGGCGCGAAGCAAAGGAGACGATGCCGCGTTCCTCCTCGCGAGCCACAGAGGCGAGATGCGCCTGCTGTAATGCGTCGAACAGCTCCTGTCCGGCTTGCTCGGCCGCTTCCTGCAACCGCTCATGGGCGATGATGGATTCATCCTGGCCGAGGGTGGCCTGCACCTGGGCTTCCGCTGTCTGCAGCGCATCCCAGATATGCCGGGCCGTGGGCAGAAACAGTTTGCCTTCCTCGCTCAGGAACACACTGACATAGCCACGCCGCACCATGGGAATGCGCAGGAGTTGTGTCTTCTGGTGCATCCCGGCCTGAAGGCGGATTTCAAAGAGCCCCCAGAGCCCGGAGATGCTGCCTGGCAATCCGCTCACGCTTACGCAAGGCAATGGCTGGCCAGCCGCGATCTGCGGCAGGTTCAAGGCCAGCCCACGGACACGGCTGTTTTCAAGATTGAGCAGGGTCGCATCGGTCAGGCGATCCGCTTCCCGGGCATTGAACACAGTTTTGCGATGTTCCTTGCCGTCCGGCCAATTCAGATCCCACCAGGAGCGCTTGCGGCTGGCCGCGCCGCCGTGAGAGTTGAGATAGCCGACCGTCATCCGTTCCACCCAGTGAGGCAGCGGATGGGAGCGCAGACGCTCAGCCGCCTGCACATCCGGTTCTTCGGAGATGCCATAGATGGCGGAGGCCTCGCGCACCTGCTGAATCTCATCGCGAAGCCGGGCCACCGTGTGATCGACGGAGGTTTCGATGCCGTCAGGATTAAGAATGGCCGAGGCGAACACATCCTCGAACAGCTCACCGGCCTGGGCGGAGTCGAGTACGTCGCCGGTCTTGTCGATGCCGAACTCGTCGAAGATTACCGAGAGCTTCTGCTCCAGCACTTCGCGGACGCGGAACTCGACCGAGTCCTCAAACACGAAATTGATTGCCCGCACCTTCTTGGGCTGGCCGATACGATCCACGCGGCCGATTCGCTGTTCCAGCCGCATCGGGTTCCAGGGGATGTCGTAATTGATGATGACGTGGGCGAACTGCAGGTTCAGGCCCTCACCACCCGCGTCGGTGGAAACCAGCACGCGGTGCGATTTGCGGAAGGCGTCCTGGGCCTGCTTGCGTTCCTCCATATCCATGGAACCGTTCAGGGTGACGACCGAGATCCCCCGGGCCTCCAGAAACTCCTTCAGCATCTGCTGGGTCGGCACGAATTCGGTGAAGATCAACAC
Source organism: Thiohalocapsa marina (assembly GCF_008632335.1). Classification (GTDB taxonomy): domain Bacteria; phylum Pseudomonadota; class Gammaproteobacteria; order Chromatiales; family Chromatiaceae; genus Thiohalocapsa; species Thiohalocapsa marina. The sequence continues at coordinate 164,997 of NZ_VWXX01000007.1, read as the reverse complement.
TTTCAAGTCCGGCTCGTTTTCCTCGGCCTGCAGCTCGTAGATCCACTCGATCAACGCCTCGGCCTTGGCGTCCGGTCCAGCCTGTTCGCAGCGAACCGCCGCATCGAGCAGGGTCTCTACATGGCTGCCTTCGCTCTGCAGAGCCGACACATGAGATTTCAGCAGCTCATCGAGTAGCTCCTGGCCGTCCATGTCGTAGAGCTCGGCCATTTCATCGTCTGGGCTTTCCGATCCCTCCGTACCGTTTTCCAGCTCCGCCAGTCGCAGGCTGGCTTGCTGTTCGCCTTCCTTGAGCGCCGCGAGCCGTCGTTCCAGTGTGGTGCGAATCGCCCGGGTGCTGGAGACCACCAGACGCTGCATCAGGATCATCAGAAAACCGATGTGGCGTTTTTTCTCGCGCAGGGCATGGTTGTAGCCCTCGCGCACGTAGTCGGTCACCGCTTCGTAAAGAAGCTGTTGCAGGTGATGACGGCTCTCCCAGGCCACCGGGGCCATCTGCGTGCGCCGGGGTTTGAAGAGCGGCTTGCCGTCGGCATCGATGGCCTTGCGCTTCTCGGTACGGATAACATACGGGGCTACCCGCTCGCGGGAGACGCTATCCACGTCTGGAAAGACGTCGTCATCCAGCAGGTTCATCAGGCGATGAAAGGCATCGGTCTTCCCCTGGTGGGGAGTCGCCGAAAGGAGCAGCACATAGGGCGCGGCCTCCGCCAGGCCCTTGCCGAGTTTGTAGCGGGCGACCTGATCGGTGCTGCCGCCCAGGCGGTGCGCTTCGTCCACCACCACCAGATCCCAACCGGCGGTAATCAGATCTTCGAACCGGCTGCGGTTGTATTCGGCGACGCGCTCAGCGGTCCAACCGCGCCGCTTGTCCATGGGCTTGACTGAATCCAGGGAAACGATGACCTGATCGAACATCGACCAGGCTGAGTTCCGGTGATCCGCGCCTGGAGCCAGGCGTTGCAAGGTGCCGATGTCGTCGCCCAGCACGAGTTGGAACTGTTCGTTGAAGTGGGTCTGCATTTCCGCCACCCACTGGGTGGCGATGCCTTTGGGAGAGACGACCAGGATTCGCCGAACCAGCCCGCGCAGCTTGAGCTCACGCATGACCAGCCCAGCCTCGATGGTCTTGCCAAGGCCCACCTCGTCGGCCAGCAGGTAGCGCACGCGGTCGCCGGAGATGGCCCGGGACAAGGCGTGGATCTGGTGCGGCAGCGGAATGACGTTGGACTCCATGGGAGCCAGCAATACATGGCCGTCGGTGGCGCTGGTGGACCCTTCGAGCACCTCGGCCACCTTGGCTGCGGCAGCGACGTAGGCAATGCGCCCGGCCTCAATCTCCGGCCGCAGGTCGGCACTCAGCGGCCGCAAAGCGGAGCGGGGCACGCGCACCACCGCGTCCTGGTTCGGCAACCAGACGCGGCACACCATCTGCCCCCACAAGGTCTGTTCTTCAATGACCTTGCAGGCGCTGTTATGAACGGTGCTGTATTGCCACTCCATATTCATCGAGGAAACCAGGCCCGCAACACATCAACAACGGATCGGAACGTTTCACAGTCCATCAATCCATTCACCCCGGCAAGTTTTCCTATTTCAGCAAAATCTCTTGGCGAAATGGTTCTTTTGAAGCGTTCCCTCATCACATACTCAAACAGTTCCTTGGGCTGTTCAGCCTTGAGCACATCCACAGGCTTGCCGAGCTTACCTGCACGATCCGCAAGCCAAACATTCAGTTGCTCTGCTGATGTGCCGCAATAGGAAACCAATGCGTTTTCGCAATACCAAAGCCATTGCTCTAACTCGGGTACAAAAATAGTGATTGAACTGTTTTCGCTCCAGGTGTAGGAGTCGAGCTTATTTTGAATTTCATCGCGAACTTGCTCGGGCGATTGTTTATGGTCACGACCGGAACCGTGATGATCCCATGTAAGAAGCGCTTTTTGGTATTTCCCCTTCTTCATCCTCGTCAGTTCGGAACCACTCTGTACCATCCCGGAGTCTCGCTGAGGGTGACGTTCAATATCGAAAGTGATTTCTCTGATGCCCAATGCCAAAGGTTTATTCAGGAGGGAATTCATGAAGGCTTGGGCATCGGCGTCGGCAACATAGAGGAGCAAATCCTTCATTCAAGCACCCCCGCCGCAAACACGATTCCCAGATCAGGCGCGCCATCCCAGTCCTTCAACATAGGGTGATGAGCGCCGGCAGTGATATGCGCGCCTTCACCATCACGACTGAAACAAAGCAGAGGTTCAATGCCACACTGCTGTACGACAAATGGTGAGTGGGTTGCCAGTAGCATCTGAGAACCCGGCACCGTTGAAAGTGAGCGCAGAATGATCTCCAACGCCTTCGGATGAACTCCGTTTTCCGGCTCTTCTACCATGTACAAGGCCGGTTCTGGTGGCAGGAATGCGGGCAAAGTCAATGCAAGCATTCTCAGTGTGCCATCCGACAGTACCCAGCTAGGTGCCTCAAGCCCGTTTTCATATCGGAGCATCAGATATTCAGCGTTATCCGCCTGCCTTCTTGCCCATCCAATGTTCACCAAGTCAGGCAATGCGTAACGCAAATGCTCAGCCCAGTTAGATACTTGCGTCCCAGCCTCCGCCCAGTAAGGCCCCAAGCCGCCATTTGCACCAAGCAGTCGGCCAACAACACGGGCCAGATTGGTTCCATCCAGCTCTAAATCGGTTGGGCGAGTGGCAGGACAAGGCAAACGCATGGCTGGACTATTGAGTTGAATGTAGCGAACCCCTTGCATCAAGAATCGCCTGACAGCATTCGCTGTCGGATAGCGTTCTTCGTCTGGTGGTGTAAGTGCAAGCGTCAACTTATCCAAGCCGAAATTAAACGAATCCTGGTAGGTTCCTTTCTCTCGGGTATAGAAATCGGTCCCTTTGGTGGTTTTACCCAGTAGTCGTTTGGGTTTTACCTTAGGGCTAAATTCGATGGTCTTACCACTTGGAAGCCAGCTTTTCGAATACTGGCGAAGGATTTCATCATCGACACAAACGCCAAGCTTCTGATCCTGCTTGATGGCAAGTCGGTAGTTAATCAAGCTTTCAGCCAAGGTTGGCAGTTGATCAGAAAGATCTAGCCATAGTTCAACTTCAATCGTCCCGCCCTGCCGCATCCAAGTGAGGTCATTGAAATCGGCAATATGACGGGATTCGACGGCAATAGCCGGACTATGCGCCAGGCAATCACGTACAAAGTCGATGGCATCAAGAAATGTCGTCTTCCCAATACCATTCGGCCCGACCAGAACATGAAATCGTGACAAAGGGAGATTTGTTACTTCATGAATGCCTTTATAATTTTTTATGGAAATACCAACGATCATGACTCACCTCCTTTTGTAGTGGTCAGGGGCAAGTGACGAGGGGCGAGTTTGCTCATCAGCGCGTTCGTCATTTTGTTGATTTCCGCCTGGACACTCATTAGCTCACCCAATTTTCCCGGATCGATATAATTCAACCGCTCGGCAATAAGCAGTTGCGTTTCAACTTCAGCCAGGGAGCCTCGGGCAATTGAGATAAAAATTCCTGAATTCAGCAGTTGAATTTCGGGCTTGTCCCTCAGCAATATTTGAAGGAATGGAAACCGCAGCCCGGCGAAGTTGATTGGTCAACCCATACAGTTCTTCCCTGGGAAACATCTTGGTCACTTGATACACCATTGCCACCAAGTCCATCGATTTCTGCCAAACGATCAAATCCTTATAACTCTTCACTTGCATACCGGTTTCCCTCTCGCCACTCGCCACTAATCACTCGTCACTGACCCAAGCCGTGTGACGGCTTGGTCATACCACATGAGCAGCTTCGGATCTTCTTCCAGGACGTTGTTGGGGATCTTGTCGGCCACGGCGACGATGACGGCGTAGTCACGCTCCTGCCAGGCTTTCTTGAATCCGGCGCGGACAGCTTCCAGGCGGAAGACCTTGAGTTTCTTTTTGACCTTTTTATATTCCTCGAACTCCTTGAGCAGCGCTTTCTCGCGCAGCTTCTCCAAATCGCCTGCCTTGTTGGGGTCGGGCACGTACCAGCGGTCGCGGGCCTTGGCGACCAGAGTCGGATCATCCTTGGGTAGGTTGCGCAGTTCTTTCCAGTAGGTGGAGAGGTAGGCGTGGATTTGCTCGGGCACCGGGCCTTTTCCGTCGAAGCAAAGGAAGTTCTGGTTCAACAGTTCGCGCAGGTCGAGCTGAGCCTCGTTCTTGCTCCAGCCGCCGAGCTGCTGCATGAACTGCGGGTTGATGTCGGAAAAGGTCTGTGGTTTTTCCTTGATGAGCTGGCGGAGCCACTGGATGGCGGATGCCTCGTCAGAGACGAATAGGGACATCTGCTTGAGTTCGCCCGTGGTCATTTTCTTGCGGTCGTATTCGGCCACCTGATCCGGCAGGAAAAACATGCCGTCGCGCTCGATGAAACGCTGCGACAGCCCGATTTGGAATTCCTGACTGGAGATCGGCACGGGGTAGCCCTTGCGGACATAGTAAGCCACTATTTGGTCGAACAGTATGCGCGGATCACGTTCCGGGACGAACTGCAGCAAGGCTCCATGCTGCTTAGTGACCGGCAGATACTTCAAATGGGTGCGGACAAAATCCCAAACGCCTTCTTCGGTTTGCGCTTCCGTCTGAAAGCGCTCTTCAAAGCCGCCATTGGGTTTGTAGGCTGAGATAACAAGATCTTTGGTTACCGCAATTGACGATGTGTACGCCTCGATGCTCCCCTGTTTCTTGTCAAGACCATTAACTGCCGCAACAACGAATCCCGCCTCGCCAATTACTGTCTGAAGTGTATTCCAAACCACTGCCTTAGTATTGGAGAATTCGACTGTGATCCAGCGGCCAGGCTTGAGAACGCGGTAGTATTCTTTGAAACATTCAAGCAACAGCTCACGATAATCTCCTAACGTTTTTTCTCTCGCTGGATTCTCAATGGCTTCCCGATTATCGTCTGTGGTTACCCTCAGCCAGGATTCCCAAATATAATTCAGCTCCGAGTACATTCTGTTGGCTCCAAATGGAGGGTCTGTGAAGATGTAGTCTACAGAATCATTTGGGAGTCCAAGCGTGGTTGCCGATTGTGTGGTAATTACTGAATTTGAGCCATCGCCTGCAGAGATAAATACTGATCTCGCGCGAGAAGAAACTTGTGGCATAAGCATTACCTCGCTATGTATTGCGGGGCAATAAAGGGTTCCTGAGCGCTCCTTTCCAATCCATCCGCCTCTTGGCTTTCCTTTTTTTTCGGCGAAATAGTTCGACATCAACGGTGCGCATAGCACGCTAGATTTATACATCAATGATGTTAGGAGAAATTTTGTCCTTTCACTGGTGGCGGCGCTCCACGCGCACGAAAGCATTGCTAAGTTACGTTTCGTGAAGAAATGGTGCACGTGGGTTAGTCCGTGCGAGCGTCTTGGTTGTTCGGTATTGAAGCCTGGAGGCATTTCCTTTTTGGGTACCCAATAAGGAATTCTGAAGTTTCTTATCTGATTTAATATATCAAGATCATATTCGTCTGGTTCTTTTTCAAATCTCTTTCCGCCATGGTCATAAATAATGACCATCGGTTTAGATTTTACCAAGCGAATAGTGGCTCCCAAGATTTCATCGAATTCGTTTGACCATGCCCTAGCCAGCTTGTTCTTATCGTTCACGCTGCCGCAGTGCGGGCACGTTACTTTTGCAGCGACGGTTCCTGATTTAATGTCTACAGCCGCGTCCCAGTATGAAAATTCTTCGCTGCAGTTTGTGCATATAAAGATGTCAGACCATAGTACTGCAACGATATCGCCCAGCTGACCATTATGTAATTTCGTTTTGAACATCCAACCGAGCTCATTCTCGATTTTGTCAGTCATTGAATGGACTTCACGCACGAAACTTTCGTGGCTGTCTTCAAAATTGAAATTCCGCGCGATGAATGTTGGAGCAACCCCAAGATCACCGACGATCACGTTTCGCGCCCCCCATTTAACTGGTTCGCCAATGCTATCGATTTGAGCTTTAAAGTCAGGCTCCGGGGTTCCACACAGCTGTGCCGCGACTGCTGTCATTCCTGTTCCGGCAAACATGTCCAGCACAATGTCCCCGGGGTTGGTGTAATGTAGGAGCCATCGCATGATCGCCTCATGCGGTGTTTTTGTTGCGTATGAATGCGCATTAACGAATTTATTGTTGCGGCTTGCGTTGACCTCAACGTCAAGCGGCTTACGATGGTACTGGGAGTCTTCAGGCTGTTCCGGCTTTTGCGCCTCCCACTCGGCGATGAAGTCAGCGATCCACGGGTTCGGACAGGCGGTGTAATACGGCGGATCGCTCAGGTTCAGGATGTCCTCGTCGCTGCCGATGGGAAAGCCCTCGATCTTGCGGAATTCCGGGTCGCGCAACCGGTCGCGGAGCAGGTTAGTAAAGTGTTCCCGCCTTGCTTCGTCACTGGGGAATTCGATGCCGAGACAGGTGACCGGTTGCGGTTTCGAGTTCCGAGTTTCGAGTTGCGAGTTAAAAAGCTCTTCCTGCATCAGCGTTTTCCTCCTGCTTGTTCACGACTTTTCAGATAGCGGATAAAACCGCCGATGAGGCGTCCTGTATCGCCTGCCAGGTCGTAAAGGCCTTTGAATTGTTCCGGTTTGATATAACCGGCATCGAGAGCTACATAGAGTTGGGCCTGAACTTCTGCGGCTGAACCTTTGGCAATGAACAGGAATTGGATAAATTCACGAACACCGCCGCGATCAAACCCTTCGGCAATATTCGACATGACCGATACGGCGGCACGCCGGATCTGGTCGCGCAGGCCAAAGTCCTTGGCGAACGCGCCATCACCCGTCACGGCGTAAATCTCGCGTGTCAATACGCGAGCTTTCTGCCATGCGTCGATGTCCTCAAATTTCTGAATCGTTCCCATAGTTCAACTCGCAACTCGTGACTCGCTCACTCGACAACTATCCTGACCTTGGCCGGGTCCTTGCCCTTGGTGAGTTGATCGATGTACTCCTCAAAGCGCTTCTTCATCTCCGCCGGGGTGGCCGGGCCGTCGGTAACCTGCAGGGCCTGCTGCAGCTCCTGCGCCTTGACGGTGACCTTGACCAGACCGGAGAGCACTTCCTTCAGGGCGTGGACAAAGTTGCTGTCCAGCGGCACCGGCAACTCCTTCGACTTGATGAAGGCTTCCAGTGGTTCGCGGTCATCGATCTTCAGCAGATCCATGTTGGCCTGGGTGATCGGGTCCTCCAGGTTGCTGAGGATGGTGGAGGTCCAGGCCGTCACCATGGCGTCGAGCTGGGCGTCCATCTGGTCGATCATCTGCGAGCCTGCTGTCGTGCCGGTTTCCACGGAAGGCCGGAACCCGCAATGCGGGCAGATGGGCGAGGCGTCGAGGTTTTGCTCGGTCAGGGCGAAGCAGCTCTTCAGTCCGGCCAGGCGGTTCTGGTAATCGGTGAGCTGCTGCCGGGGCATCAGGTCGATACCGGCCAGCTTGAGCAGGGTTTGCAGCCGCTGGTCGTTGAGCAGGCCCGCCTTGCGCTTGTCGTCGTTCACGCCCAGCCGGGCGCGCGCGTGGAGTGAGATGTATTGGTTGATGTAGTCGCGCTTGAGTTTCTTGAGTTTTTCGCCGACTTCGGACGAAAGGCGCGCGAGTTGCGGGTTCTGAGTTTTGAGTTCCGAGTTGATGGAATCCAAAACATCGCCCCGGATGACCTTCACCTGCTCAACCCAGAGATCCAGTCCCTGCGGTTTCAACTCGCCACTCACCACTCGCGACTCGTAACTGCTGCTTGCGGAGGCTTCGGCCGAAGCAAGCCACGCTGCCGTCGGGCTATGGTCCATGATGAACTCGCGCAGGGCGTCCAGCTCATCGAGCGCCTTCACGGCCTTTTCGTGGGCCAGCACTTCGGGAGCGCTGTAGCGGAAGTTTTTCAGCTTACCCGGCGAGGAGTAGGCCTGGAGCGATTCAAAGAAGCCCTTGGCCTCGTCCAGTCCGCTGGCCTGGCTGGCCAGGTCGGTTCCCGCGAGCAGATCCAGCCCCCAGAAGGAGAGCCCTTCGCGCAGGGTCTGCTGGGTCATGACGATGCGCTTGACGATCTTGCCCACCGCCTGCTGCAGGTTCTGCACCGGCTCGTCCTTGCCCTGGGTGACGAGCTGGGCCATACCCGGTGTCATGCCGAGCAGTTCGAACAGCGCTTTGAGCGCGGGCAGGTTCCATTCCTTGGGCTGCTCCAGATGCTTGAAGCGGACCAGTTCGTCCATGCCGGTCGCGGCCAGTTGCTGCAGGCCGGTGGCATCGAATTTCTTGCCCGGGATGGCGAGCACGATGTCGCCGGAGTAGACCAGGGCAGCCACCAGGACACTCACCCATTCGGGCTCCAGACGCGAACCGCCCGGGCTCATGTATTCCAGCCCGTGGTCGTCCTGGATGATCTCGCTGCGGTTGACCACCTGGCCGTGGCCCTTGGCCTTGATGGCATCGAGGATGAACTTGGTGTACTTCGATTTGTAGGGGTCGATCTTCTCGCCGTCGAGCAGCTCCAGCGCGTCCAGCACGGCGGTAGCCTGCTTGGTGCGGTTCTGCCCGGCGATGGCCCGCAGGGCATCCTGTGCGGCCTGGGCGCGGTTGTTGCCAGTGATCAGGACCGAGAAGAACGGGTACTCCGGGGCCTGGTTCTCGAAGTTCGGAGCCAGGCAGACACCGGCGATGGTGTTGACCAGATCGCGGAAGTTGATGGTCTCGTGAGGCGACAGACCGGACAGGTCGCGGATCGATTTGCCCTTGGCCCATTCGGTCATGGACTTGGTGCGGCCCTGATAGGTGACTTCGAAGGCATCGCTCATGTGCTTCTGCAGCCACTGGACCAGCTTCTTCAAAAAGCCGTTGGCCTTCGATTCATAGGTGGCCTTGGCGTGGCCCGATGAGGTGGCTGCAAGATCCAGTGCCGCCGCGTAGCTCTTCAGCGCGGTCTGGAATTCCTCGTCGGTGCCTTTCAGGCGGAAGAAGACCTCATCGTTGACCTTGTCGTCCTTGAAGCGCGGCGGATCGTTGGGCTGGATGAAGTAGAGGTAAAAGTCCCGCTGCGGCACGGCGGTGGAGCGCTCGTTGGGAGCGCCGAAAAAGAGGTAGCCGGTACGGGCGGCCTTGTGCTCCTGCCAGACCAGTTCGTGCTGCCAGATTTTGTAACCGGTTACGTAGGTGGCGTCCTGGCACTCCATGACCCGCTTGAGCGCCTCGTAATAGAAACGGTCGAGCTGGCCAGATCCTAAGCTTTCGGCCCGTTTATCGATCAGGGCGTCGAAGTCGTCCGTCTTTTTCAGATCGAGGTAGAACTGGCGGTTGTCGGCATTGAAGGAGATGAACTGGCCACTGACCGTTTTGTGGATCTCGCGCAGGACCGTTTCCACATGGGTCTGGAGGTCCTTGTCGGGCTCGTCGCTGCCCAGCTCGGCGATCAGTGGATCGAACAGGCAGAGGCGGTCGCGCAGCTCCTCGGCGGACGCGCCCATGGGGGCATAGATGTCGCCGGTGGTGAGGCGGTGGACGGACAGCGCATGGATCAGGCGTAGCGCCATCGGCTTGTATTGTTTCCGGGTGATGGCGTTCTCGATGCGGGATTCCAGAACCTGGCTGCAATCGATGACCGCCCGGATCTCGGGAATGGCGCGGAACGAGGCGTTCTGCTTGAGCGTGTTCCAGTAGCTGTCGAAGGCGATCAGGCCGGGTTCGTCCTGCGGCACGTCCTTGCCGAGTATGCCCTTCATGCTCATGGACAGGGTCTTGAGCACCTCGCGCTTTTCCACCACGGTGACCCGCTCGAAGGTGTCGATGTAATCGGGATGCACCGGAAAGAGCCGGACGAACTCGTCCATCCGCTCGTTGAGGCCGCCATAGTATTTGGCAAAGGGCACCAGGTAGTCGCGGATCTTGGCCTGTTGCTCGGCGGTCTTCTTGAGCAGACGCTCGGCCACAACGAATTTGACGTCGTTGCGGGCAATGAGGATCTGCTCGAAGCGGTCCTTCACCCGGCGGATGCTGTCGGCGACAAAGGCGAAGCGCGGGCTGTCGAAAATGGCTTCCTGGACACCGGCCATGAAGCGGAAGCGCAGATCCTTGCAAACCTCGCCGACCTCGCGCAGGAAGTTGAGGTCGAGGATCAGCTCCTGGTCCTTGCGAGTACGCAAGTAGTCGAGCAGCTCATCGACCACCAGCAGTAGTCCGTGTTCAGGGAAGACCTCGCCGAACTTGGCCATCATGTCCTCGAAGGCCCGTTTGTGGCTGGTAATGGTCCCGGCTTCGGGGAACACATACTCCACGCCGAGTTTTTCGAGATGCTCTTCCAGTTCGGCCACCAGGATGTCGCGCAGGGACATGGTGGTGGCTCCGATCTCGGTACGGATGACCTTGAACCGACCGGCGATCTGAGAGGCTGCATCGCGGACACCGGCGTGGTTCAGCCCTTCCAGCAGGGAGGCGTCTGCGGCAAGACTGGAGACCACCGACATCAAGTGTGACTTACCGGTGCCGTAGTTACCGACGACCAGCAGGCCCTTGTTGTCGACCGGCTGGTCGAACTGCATCTGAGGAATGACAAGCTGGGTGAGCCGTTCGGCCATTTCCTCGGAAATGACATAGGTGTTCACGAGGGTGTGCGCGGCGCTCGATTTGTCCGCGTCACGCAACTGAACGACCGACTCAATCGGGTCGAATTGGATAAGGTCTCCGTATTTCATGCTTGTCCTGCCTCTCTATTGTTTTTTGCCGAATCGACCGTGGCCGTGCCATCCATGCCCACAATCAGCGCATCGACCGAGTCATAGCTGCGGTACTCGGGATGGCCGGTTTCGGCGTACAAAAGCCTCCCGGAATTCATGATTCCGTTCCACGAAGCCACCACGGCCCGGTTTCTTGAAATGGACTGCAGCAGGCGCAAGGGGTCCTGCTGGAGATCCTTGTCGAAGAGGATCTCGAGATTATCCAGCACCACCGGTGACTGAGCCTGGTCCGCGATCTGGTCGAGGATGCCCGGTAGCCGAAGCGACCGCTGCTTTGCCGTCAGTTCCAGTAGCTCGCCTGAAAGCGCCAGATTGACGTTGACGACAGATGAGCCGAACTCCTCGGCAACGTCCCGAAGGACGCCGGTCTTGCCGGAACCGGTCTCACCCACCAGCAATACCAGGCGGTGATACAGCCCTTCGGCTGCCTGGAGGGATCGTTTTATCTTGTCGTGAATCGGTTCGGCCATGGTCGCTCCTTACTGCTCGGTGTCCGGCTTATCGGATTTATCAGCCGCACCGCCGGAGCGGACCCATTCATCCACTTCGTCTTGTTTGAACATCCAGCGACGGCCGACGCGATGACCGGGCATAGCCCGTTGTTCGATCCACTTGTAGACCGTCTCGTTGCTTACATTCAGATATTTGCAAATGTCATCGACCGTCAGCCATCTCTCATCCATAGCCTTCGTCCTTCGTTCATCATGTTTTCGGTAAAAGCCCGAAGGTCTCCGGGAAACCCGAAATCCGGACACAGTGCCGCAAATTAACCTCCACAAATTACATTGGCGGATTGCCAAAATCAAGCGTTTTGTGCCGATTAGTGCCGACTTTTCCAAAAAACGGCCTGATTGTCGTTGGTGATCCGGTGGCCGTTTTGAGGCGCATACATGGTGTAAGTCCATACCGCACAGGCGATTGAGCCCCTGGCTGCTGCCACCATCACCCGCTGGTACATGCTGTGCCCGCCGGGCCGGAAGCCTTCCAGCCGGTCGATGGGCGGCAGGTCGCGCAGCGGATCGGAGAAGGTCACCAGTTCCCCATGGATCAGATCCCAGTCTCCGGTCGGGCGGCCGAAGCGCGGTGTGCCGATCTTCTGCTGCCTGCGGGCGTCGGTCAGTGGATCGGCGCTGCCCCGGGACAGGATCAGACCTTCGGGCACCTCGAGGGCCGGGAATCCGGCGTGGAGATGGTAGAGTCTGCCCCAGACCACGGCCGGTTCGATGCTGCGGGCCTGGGCGCAGAAGCGTTGATGGTTCCAGTAGCCCCGTTTCAGGGTGCCGTAGACGAAGAGCCGGAGGATGGTCTCGGGACTGTCTTCCGGGTTTGTGTTCAGCTTTACGGTGTCTCCAATGTTCATGCATTCACTCCTTTGGGCAGTGTCCCCTTGCGTTCCTGGGGTATGAAGCGGAATTCGCTGTTTTCGATGGCCCGCACATCCTCGTGGCGGATGGTGAGCATGGTCATGGGCGGCACCTCCAGCTCGCGCCAGCTCTTCTCGTTGTCCACGGCAAAGTCGATAAAGGCGTCGTCCGAGGCGTAGAGCACCACCCGGTGCTGGCGGTGGATGCGCAGGCAAAGCGGCTTGTTGCCCTTGAGCACGGTGATGGTGCCGGGGTCGAGCCGTGAGGCCAGCACGGCACTCATCTGGCCACGACAGAGGGCAAGCGCCTTTTTCAGCCCCTCCTGGTCGATGGGGCCTTCGGGCGCGAAGCGGTCGGCCAGGCGGAAGATCAGCTCACTGTCCACCTCGGCGTAGCGAGGCAGCCCGAGGCGGCGGAACAGATAATCGGCGTTGTAGATGGTGCCGTTGTGGGTGCCGATGACGATCCCGGCCCGGATTGGATGGTTGTTTCGGTTGTTGAACTCGTTGCCCCGGGTGCGCCAGCGGGTGTGCCCCATGAGGATGGTGGTCTCGTTGTCGACCTGCCCGAGCAGCTCCTGACAAATCCGCCGGGAGCGGATTTGAACAGCCGAAGGCTGGCCCCGAAGGGGTGAGCCCCAGGGATGGGGCGAATAAACGGCTTCTCGTAGACCAGCTCGTGCGCCCGCATCGGCCGTTTGAAGATCCGGTGGCTGCCGTCGGTCTTGAGCCAGGCCAGACCGGAGGCGTGCGGGCCGCGTTCCTCGCTGTGCAGCAGCATGCGGATGAAGACTTCGCGCAGGTAATCCCGCTCGTCGGGCCGTCTGCGCTTTCGGCCGAAGATGATGCCTACTTGTCCGCACATGGAGCCGGGACCTCCTTGCCGCTGAAGTTCTTGCCGAGCGGTCTCGTCCCCTCAAGGACGAAGGCCGCGTATTCGCGCCGGTGGTCCGCCAGCCACTCGGCCACCTCCGGGAAGCCCATCTCGGCGGTCAGCCGGGTCACCTCCGGGTGGTCGAGCATGTTGGTGCGCCCGGAGAGTCGCACCGTCTCCAGGGCTTCGAGGAAGCGTTCCGGCCAGGGATCGCTGGCCTTGTCGTCGGGCAGGAATTCGATCAGGCCGTGCCGGGCCAGACGGGTGAGAAACTCGGCAGCCGCAGCGGCGTCCTCCTCTGGCAACGGCTGGGTCGGCCCGCCTTCGATGCCGGAGAGCACCTCGGTCATGTAGTCCCGGAGCGCACGGCTGGCGGTGAACGGCGTCTGGCCGCGCATCAGCTCGACAACTTCGAGGCAGTCGGCGGCCTGGATGGTTTCCCCGCTGCCGGGGATCGGTTCGCCGTGCAGCGTGGTGGAGCGGATCAGAATCTTCATGGGGCACCTCCTTAAACAGTGAGGCCGGGAACTTGCCCGGCCTCGTTGGTGAGATTGGTGGTTTCGGTTTCATCCGGAAGGACGTCCTCCGGTTTGGGCCGTCCGTTCTTGAAGGCGGCGTCGCCGGGCATGTTGGCCATCAGATGCTTGCGGGCGGTCTTGAACTCGTCGCCGATCAGGCCGAGGTGGAGCAGGAAGACCCGGAAGTCATACTTGGCGCTTTGTGGATCGAAATCCCGCTTGCGGCTGGAGGCGGCCCGCCCATTGAGCGCCTTGGCGGCGACGGCGAGGCAGAATTGCAGGTAGGCCTTGATCCGCCCCGCGTGGAGGGTCGCCTCGAACCAGCGGAACTCCACCGTGCCCCGGTACCAGACGTTGTGCAGGTTGACCCCGTGGTAGCGGCTGCTGTCGTAGTGCTGGGGCTGGCGGTTGTGGTAGCCGTACCAGATGCGGTTGAGCTTGTCCTTGGTGCGGGGGCGATGCTGTTCGATGCGCTGGATCAGCTCGTCGCTGACCGGCCGGGTGTAGCGGTTGAGCCGGTCGCGGCTGATGCCGAGGGCGTGGAGAATCAGCGGTTCCTGCTTGTAGATGATCTTGGCCAGGTTACCCAGGTGCCTGCCGTCGAAGGGAGCGGCATCGATATGGATGTGGATGCCGCACTGGCTGTTGATCTTGCCCCCGGCGCGGCGGATGGCCCGGACCGCCTCCTGCAGTTGCGGGATGTCGTCGTAGCCGAGCACCGGGCTGACCACCTCGGCCCGCATCCGCAACAGCAGCAGTGTGCTGGTCATTTCGGCCTTGTAGCGGATCTTGTTGCAAGTGTTGAAAGTCTGGGCCAGCGGTTCATGGGGCACGAAGATGGTCTGGGTGCGGCTCCTGAATTTTTACTTGTTGGTAGACCAGTCTTCGGACTATATTTGGTCATGAATAGGAGGGTGCATATGAAGCTATCAAGCCAAATTAAACCGATCAGTTACCTGAAAGCCCATGCCGCAGAAATCGTGCGCAACATGTCCGGGCAAGGTGAACCCCTGGTTATCACCCAGAATGGCGAAGCCAAGGTCGTGATGCAGGACATCGAAAGCTATGAACAAACCCAGGAGACCATGGCCCTTCTGAAGATCCTCGCGCTCGGCTCGCGTCAGATCGAGGAAGGCAAAGTCCAGCCCGCCGGTGATGTCATTCAGCGGCTTCGCGACCGGAGCAAGAGTCGCTGATGACCTTCCAGGTCTTTCTGACCGACGATGCGTCACGGGATTTGGAGGAGTTGTACGACTACATTGCATCCCACGACGCGCCGGGAAAAGCGGATTACGTTCTCGATCAGATAGAGAAGGCCTTTTCGACCCTCTCCGAGAACCCGGAGCGAGGAGCCTATCCAAAAGAACTGCTGGCCATTGGGCTTCGCGAATACCGTGAGATATTCTTCAAACCCTACCGCATCATCTATCGAGTCATGGCCGAAAATGTTTATGTCATGGTGATTGCCGACGGCCGTCGCGACATGCAAACACTGTTGCAACGACGATTATTTCAGGTCTGAAAATCGCAGCACCACCGACCCCACTGGCCGGATGTTTCTCGGTATCCTGATCACCTTCGCTCAGTACGAGCGGGAGGTCATCGCCGAGCGTATCCGTGACAAGGTGGCGGCCGCCAAGCGCCGGGGGAAATACTGCGGTGGCGTGCCCATCCTCGGATACGACGTCGACCGGGAGAACAAGAAGCTGCTGGTCAACCCGGATGAAGCCAGGACGGTGCAGTACATCTTCCGCCGCTTCATCCAAATAGGCTCGGCCAAGAAGCTGGGCCAGGAGCTGAATGAACAGGGTTACCGCACCAAGGCCTGGACCACCAAGAAAGGCAGAGTGCGCGAGGGCTCCGAATGGAACACCGCCCACATCTACCGGCTGCTCAACAACCGGATCTATATCGGCGAGATCGCCCACAAGGACCGCAGCTACCCCGGTGAGCACGAAGGGATCATCGACCGGGCGACCTGGGACAAGGTTCAGGCCATCCTGGAGGACAACAAACCGGTCAAAATTTCCATGGCCAGAACGAAAATGGTCAGCTCCGCTGAAACGCGTCATCCGCTGCGGCCACTGCGGCTGCTCGATGGGACCGACTTACGCTCGCAAGAACGGACGCCACTACACCTATTACATCTGCCAGAAAGACAGCAAGCGGACCGTGAGCCGGTGCCCGCTCAAACGGATTCCCGCCGGGGACATCGAGCAGGCGGTAATCGAGCAGTTGAGCGCGGTGTTCCGCACACCGACGCTGGTGGCCAAGACTTACTTCGCGGCCCGGGACATCGAGCAGGCGGAGCGGGAGGGGTTGTTCAAGCAGAAAGCCCAACTCGAGATGGAGCTGTCGCAGGCGCGGGAGCAGGCACTTGAACTGATGAAGTCCGGCAACGATCAGTCGGGCAAGACCGAGATGCTGACGACGGTCAATCGCCAGGCGGTCGAGCTCTCGAAACAACTGACCATGTGAGCGAGCGATGCAGAGCCTACCAAGGGAACAGCATCACGGAACAGGATGTGTCGGAGGCCTTCCAGAATGTCGAGGGCTTCTGGGAAGACCTTTTCCCGGTGGAGCGAAACCGGCTCATCCGACTCCTGGTGGATAAGGTCGAGATCCGCGAGACCGGAATCGACATGGAGCTGCGAACCAACGGGCTGACAACGCTCATCGCCGAGCTTGCCGGTCTGGCATGCGAAGTCACTGAACGGAGGGCAAGCCGATGAAAAAATCGTCTGGAACGATTTTAGACGCCCGTCAGGGCGGCCCCGAAGGGGTGAGCCCCAGGGACGGGGCGAACAAAATGAAGCCGACCATTACCGTTGCCGACAACGGCAACCTGCAGATCCACATTCCGATGCTGATCCGGCGCATGCGTGGCCGCAAGACGGTCATCGCTCCCCAGGCCCTGGATGGAGAAATCACCGGAGCGCAGGAACCGGTGCAGTCCGCCATCCTCCAGGCGCTGGGAAGGGCCTTTTCCTGGGCCGACATCCTCGAATCCGGCCAGATCAAGTCCATCAGCGAGCTTGCCCGTACCCTTGACGTCGATGGCTCGTATGTGGCCCGCATTCTCAAGCTGACGACCCTGGCCCCCGACATCATCGAAGCCCTGATCAACGGCGAGGAACCCAACGGGCTCTCGCTGGCCAAACTGACCCAGACCTTTCCCGAGGACTGGGCCGAGCAGCGCCGCCAGTTCGGCTTCGCAACCGACTGACGACCGGACCGGAGACCACCCCAGAGAGCCGACCATCAGCGTCGGCTTTTCTTCTTTAGGGGGCAGGAAAGCGGAGTTGACCACGCTTCTTTTCATGGACGTGGCGGGCGATTTCGAAAAAAACGTCCGGTTGCGGCATCGAACGATGACCTAAGACAACCGCCAAAAACGGCTATCAGCCGCAAACCCATATCAATCAAGGATGTAGCTTTCCGGACGCGCTTCGGACTTCGTCCTTCGATGCCAGAGAATCAGGGGCCAAACAGAGAAAGAAAGGCGGGAGGATGGGGAGAATCGATGGTGCGGAGGGGGGATTTGGAAAGATGTCAAACGGGCGCAAACCCTTTAGAAACAAGGGGAAAAAGAAAACCCGTCACCCCGGAGTTTGACCCCAGAGAGACGGGTTTGTCTTTTGTAAATGGTGGAGCAAACAGCTCTCGACCGCAACCTAGTCTCCAGCCTCCAACCACCCCGTAACACATTGAAAGAAAAGGGTTTCACATAGGAAGTCGAGTCACGCCCCAAGTTCCCAGCCGGGAAGCAACTTTTCTCTCCCGATTTCCAAGCTCCGGACGAGGATGCTGGGTTTGCAACGGGAACGGATACCAAGAAAAGCATCCCAACGAATCTTATTCGATTCCGAAAACCGAATCGAATTGGCCTACCCGACTGGCAGCTCCGTGCCGCGACTCATGATCTCGATATAGCCCGCGTAGCTGAACAGGCGGTTGCGCTTCTGGGCGGTCAGCTCCTTGACGATGCCGAGTTGCTCTAGGTGGCCGAGTGCCTTGTTGACCGTGGCCGGGGTGATGCCGGTCTTCTCCACCAGCGAACCCGAGGTGGCGATGGGATGCTCCATCAGCTCCCGGTGGACCTGCAGGGTGGATGCAGCCGCCCGTCCCAGGCCGCTGATCTTGACGCGGTCCTGGTTCGACAGGTCCAGGAGCTGCTGCGCCGTTTCCACCGCCTGGGTGGCAGTGACAAGGACCGCCTCGGCGAAGAAATCGAGCCAAGCTTCCCAGTCGCCGGTCATCCGTACGTTGTTGAGCAACTCGTAGTAATACTGACGGTGCGTCTTGAAATAGAGGCTGAGGTAGAGCATCGGCTCCCGCAGCACTTTCTGCTCGCATAGCAGCAGCGCGATCAGCAGACGCCCCAGACGGCCATTACCGTCGAGGAACGGGTGGATCGTCTCGAACTGCACATGGGCCAGCGCCGCCTTGAGCAGCACCGGGGTCGGCTCCGGCTGGTCATGGAGGAAGAGTTCCAGCTTGCTCATGCACTCCAGTACCTCTTCGGCAGGCGGCGGAACAAAGGCCGCATTGCTCGGCCGGGTGCCACCGATCCAGTTCTGGCTGCGCCGGAACTCGCCCGGGGTCTGATTGCTGCCCCGTCCCTTGGTCAGCAGCACGCCGTGGATCTCGCGGAACAATCGCAGCGACAGCGGCAGCCCTTCCTCCAGCAGGCGCAGGCCATGGTCGAGGGCGGCAACATAGTTGCTGACCTCCCGCACGTCATCCAGCGGGACGCCGGGTTCCTGATCCAGCTCGAACAGCAGCAGGTCGGACAGCGACGATTGCGTCCCCTCGATCATGGAGGAGAGCACCGCTTCCTTGCGAACATACATGTAGAGGAACAGCGAGGTGTCCGGCAGCAGGGTCGAGACACTGTCCAGATGCCCGAGCGCCAGCAGCGCCTGGTCGAACTTGCTGCGCAGCTCCGGCGACCAGTCGATGGGTGGACGTGGCGGCAGCGGCGCGGGAACGAAGGCCTGGGCCTTCTCACCCACCGTCGATATGGTCACGTATCTGCCTTGGAGTTCTCGCTGCATCCTGTCTGCCTCGAACCTAAAATAAGGTTCGTCTTTATTTTATTTTCACTGCACATCCTAAAATAAAGAATCGAGAAGGAAAAATCAAGCGGATTTCCCGATTGGCCGTTTCGATTTCCTCAGACGAGCGTTCGACGTCGCAACGCACTTGCTAAAGCGGAAAAAAATTACAACCACGGCTCCGATTTTTCGGTTGCCGGAAAGCCCCTGCTGTCAAAGGGTTTCGGGCCGTTGGCCGGAATGGGCATTCTCCGGGGGAGGGAAGTACCGTTTCAATCCCATTTCCTTTTCGGGGTCGCTTTCGGACGTGCGTTTTCTCCGTTCCACCGAAAAATCTCTCGAACTCGTCTTGAACTGCGCTTGACGCTCAACCCATTGTAAAATCGGGATTTCGGTGTGAGGCAGTGTCGGCGGAAGGTCGGAAACGCGGGAAATCGGGGTGAATAATTTTTGCGTTTTCGAGGTGAGTCCGATTTGCGTTAGCTCTCAGACCGGCAAAATCGGAGGGAGCGACGACCTACCGCAAAACAGCCTCAAAGCCCGCGCTCCTCGTAACTCCTTGATAATAAACGCCGAAGTCATCTCGCACAACCATTTCCCACCAACCAGACCAGAGAAACGAATTTCTCCCCTGATTTCCCTGCACCGGACGAGGGTGACGGGTTTGCAGTAAAACCGGATACCTGGCGTCGAGCAGCAACAACTTCGAATCCAGTTTTCGGACGCCGGTTCGGTTCCCAAAACGGGAATCGAACGGATCACGTCAGCTTGCCCCTCCTTGTTCCTGAGAACACCTTGGCTATTCAGGCTGAATCAGTTCTATCCGAGGGTCACGACTGATCAAATCAAAACTCCCGTCAGTCGCCCTTGTAAAAGCAAATCGGTAATCATTGGCAATGCGATCAAATGGCCATTCTTCTGAAACTTTAACCGCCATCCTCTGGAGTCCGTCCGGACTGCATAGATACGTGCTCTGATTGTAACGACGAACTAAGATCGTACCAGCGTCGGGTATCTTCTCCAGAGTAAACCTGGGGAACGATGGGATATTGGCTGGTTCACTATCGAAATTGGACCAATGGAGATCAAGCCAAGCCTGAGTCTGCTCGCTGACCTGGCAGCGCAATGCCGCGAATGTGTCTAGCTCACGAAGCTTTTTACGGACCATGGATGGTGAATTCCCAATATCTATATCACACGAAGCCAGTTCCGTAGCAGACGCACGCGAACGCACTCCGGCAAGAAAGGCCCATGCGGCCTTTTCTGAAGGAACGCCAAGCTCAACCAAGAGTGCGATGGCCGCAAGAATCTCCGATAACTCTTCGTTTCCGATCTGTTTGAGCTGCTGTGCAGCGGCGTGGATCAGCCAAGGGAACTGAAAACCATAGGCCTCCTTGCACGCGTCATCTGCCTCATCGGTCAATTCAAGAATCTCACGCATCGGGCAGCCTGAAATCCAAGCTCCCCGAATCGTAAGCGGTCAAACCCGACCGTTCTTCCCGGCCCTGGTTAACTGGCCTACTGTGACCCCGTCATCCAACAACGGGAGTCACCCATGGGCACAGCGACCACCCAGTACGCGCCCCGGGCACCACGCAGCAATGGCAGGCACTCTTTGACGACTGGGCAGCGAGCGGCCTGAGCCAGCGCGCCTTCTGCAAGGCAAAGGGCATCAAGTACGCCACCTTCACCCAGCGTCGACGTGCGCTGCAAGCGCAAGGCGCCGCAGCACAGCGGAGGCCAGCCACCGCCGCGCCCGAGCTGATCGAACTGACGCTGCCGGCGCAGCCGCCGCAACCGCCGCTGACATCGAAGCGTTCATCAGCGACCCCCACCGGCCGCTGGGACCTGGAACTC
Organism: Thiohalocapsa marina; assembly: GCF_008632335.1. Lineage (GTDB taxonomy): Bacteria > Pseudomonadota > Gammaproteobacteria > Chromatiales > Chromatiaceae > Thiohalocapsa > Thiohalocapsa marina. Next base: position 144,551 of record NZ_VWXX01000007.1, on the reverse strand, counting down.
GAACTCGGCCCAGGCCTGATCCTGCGCCTGCAACAGCGCTGAGTGGTGCGGTGATGTGGTTTCCTGACAGCGGCGTGCGCATCTGGCTCTATACGCCGCCGACCGACATGCGCAAATCCTTCGATGGCTTAGCAGCCCTGGTCAAGCAGCAACTGGCCGAAGACCCGCTCAGCGGACAGCTGTTCGCCTTCATCAATCGCAAACGCACGCAGATGAAGGTGCTGTACTTCGATCGCACCGGCTACTGCCTCTGGAGCAAGCGCCTCGAGCGTGGCCAGTTCCATTGGGATGCGGCGCGCGGTGACAAACAGGCCCTGGATCCGACGGCCTTGACCTGCCTGCTCGAAGGCATCGACTGGCGCTCGATTCGACGCTATAAGCGCTATCGAAAATCGACGGGTTTTGATGTAAAATCAGGCACATGCCGAACGCCATCGACATCGATCAGAGCGCCCGGGGAAGACCCGGCAACAGCGCCGCGCTGATCGCGGAAAATCGCCAGCTGCGCGACACCATCCAGTCGCTCGAGCAGCAACTGGACTGGTTCAAGCGCCAACTGTTCGGCCAAAAAAGCGAGAAACGCCTGATCGAGGCCAATCCCGACCAGGGTTCGCTGTTCGAAGGCCTGGTCGGTCAGCCGGCCAAGGCCGAGCCGACGGACACCATCACCTATCAGCGACGCCAGGGCAAGAAGCCGCGCAGTGAGGCGGATGTCACTGCTGAGGGCCTGCGCTTCAGCGCAGATGTCCCGCTCGAGTCCATCGCGCTCACCCCGGCGCAATTGCGCGGCCCCGAGGCCGATCAGTACGACACCATCGGTGAGAAACGCAGCTATCGGCTGGCCCAGCGCCCGGGCAGCTATGTGGTGCTGGAGTACATCCGCCCGATCATCAAGCACAAGGCCAGCGAGGCGCTGATCAGCCCGCCGATGCCGAGCGCCGTCTTCCCCGGCTGCATCGCCGACGTCAGCGTCCTGGCCGGTATCCTGGTCGACAAGTTTGCCTATCACTTGCCCCTGTATCGCCAGCATCAGCGCCTGGCCGATGCCGGCATCACGCTCAGTCGCAGCACCCTGACCAACTGGGTCAAGCGCAGCATCGCCCTGCTCGAACCCATCGTCGATGCGCAGCTGCAGCATATCCTGCAAAGCCGGGTGCTGGCGGTCGACGAGACGCCGATCAAGGCCGGCATGCAAGGCAAGGGCAAACTGCATCAGGGCTGGTTCTGGCCGGTCTTCGGCGAGGATGAGGAGATCGTCTTCACCTATTCGCCGACACGGGCAACGCAGCACCTTGAGTCCGTGCTGGGCGACTCTGCCGGCACCTTGCTGTCGGATGGCTATAGCGCCTATGACTGCTATGCCAAGCAGCGCGATCAGGTCACCCAGGCGCAGTGCTGGGTGCACACGCGCCGTGAGTTCCTCAAGGCCGAACAGCTGGAACCTGAAGCCACGGCCGAAGCCCTCGAGCTCATCGCCGCGCTCTATGTGATCGAGCAGCAGATGCGCGACAAGGACCTGACCGGAGCGCAAAAGCGCGACTATCGTGCGTTGCACAGCCTGCCGGTGGTCGATCGCTTCTTCGCCTGGTGTCACGAACAGCGACAGCGGCTGGATCTGACGCCCAGCAACCCGCTGACCAAGGCGCTCGCCTACGCCACCAAGCGAGAGGCACCGTTGCGGGTGTTCCTGAGTGATCCCGAGGTGCCGCCGGATACCAATCACCTGGAGCGTGCGCTGCGGGTGATTCCCATGGGTCGGCGCAACTGGTTGTTCTGTTGGTCAGAGGTCGGCGCCAAGCAGGTTGGCGTCATCCAAAGCCTGCTGACTACCTGTCGCATGCAGGGGGTGGATCCCTACGTCTACCTGGTCGATGTCCTGCAGCGGGTCAGTCTGCATCCGAATCGCGATGTCATCGCGCTCACGCCAAGGCTGTGGAAAGAACGCTTTGCCAAGGCGCCGTTGCGTTCGGACTTGGCACTAAAACAATCGGATTCAGAAACGCAATGACGGCCTGGAATGGCCGGATACAAGCGCATCTTCGGCGAACTGAAGAAACTCGGCATTTCGGTCGGACTCACCACCATCCGCGACATCCTCAAGCGCTCAGATTGCCCGCCGCCGCCTGAGAAGACCAAGAGCAGGCCCGCCCTTCCCTGGTCGAAGTTCGTCAGTGCCCACATGGAATCGCTGGTGGCCTGTGATTTCTTCACCAAACCGGTCTACACCCTGCGCGGCAAGCTCGATGGTTATGTGCTGGTCTTCCTGCATCTCGGCAGCCGCTGGGTCACTTGAGCCAACCAACCTTTCATCCCGACGAGGCCTGGGTGATGCAGCAGGCACGGAATGTGACCATGTGGCTCGACGACCACGGCATTGAGGCTCGATACCTGGTTCATGACCGCGACACCAAGTTCACCAAGCAGTTCGATGCCTTCTGGAAGCGGGCCGGGGTGCGCTGCATCCGCATCCCGCCGAAAGCGCCGCAGGCCAACGCCTTCTGTGAATCCTTCATCGGCACCTTCAAGCACCAGTGCCTGAACCACTTTGTCTGTTTGGGTCTTGGCCAGCTAGCCCACATCAACCGCGTCTGGCTCGATTACTACCACACCCAGCGGCCCCACCAGGGCGCCGGCAACAACGTCATCTCCGCCGATTTCCGGCACACATCCTCAGGCCCGGTCAAACGGCAGGAGCGACTCGGCGGCATTGTCGCTTGGTATGAGCGGGAAGCGGCGTAAACCGCACTTCCTCTATGTAACATCCGCGCCCGTTTTCCGCAAAGCGTGATTGCTTCCGGAAAAGATTACGGACGGCGGTTCGGTTCCCAAAAGCGGAATCGAATGGAAAGGCCTGCCGTTTCGACAAACCATTTGCTTTTTCCGGCACGCCAAGCATGAATGACACCGGTTGCCAAACAAACAGGGAGCGCCGGGCCATGTCATGATCGAATGCCTGAAACGAATCATCCGCGAATACCAGAACCTTGAGCCACCGGAAGGGCTACTTCCCAGACGTGTTGCCATTGGCAGCCTGCCTGGCAAGGTTTCGGTGGTCACCGGCGTCAGGGGGAGCGGCAAGGCCACCCTACTGCGCCAGCGTATCCGGCAGTTGATTGACTGCGGGGTTCCCAGCGAAAACATCCTCTATCTCGACTTTGCCGATGACCGGTTTTACTGGATGCGGCACGAAAACCCGGACATCATCCTGGAGGCCTATTTCGAGCTCCATCCACAGAAGCGCGGCAACGAGACGGTTCACTGCTTCTTTGATGAGATTCAGGCGCTCACGCACTGGCAGCTCTTCATCGACCGCCTTTTGCGTACCGAGAAATGCGAAATCAACGTCGTCGGTTCCTTGCTGCCTTCACCGGAGGGCGAAGCCACCAGCCCTTTGAGCGGCCGGATCGTCTCCTGGGAGATTTTCCCATTTTCGTTCCATGAGTTCCTCGACGGCAAGGACATCGAGTGTGACAGCCCTTTATCCACGAAGCAGCCGCTGACTATCCAGAAAGCGTTCGAGGACTACTGGGAGATCGGCGGCTTCCCCGGCGTGAACGGCCTCGACCAGCGGCAGTGCGTTGAAGTCCATCAGGCCAACTGGAACGCCATCCTCGCCAGCATCATCGGCCACCACAACCTTTCACACCCTCGGGCGGTGATCGATCTGGCCCATTGGCTGGTGGACAACACCGGCTCCTATTATTCCGTCAGCCACCTGACCGATTTCCTAAAATCTCTTGGCCACCGGGTGCGCAAAAACTCGGTGGTGGACTGGCTCACCGCGTTCGAGGATGCCGGACTGCTGTTCAACGTGAACATCTTTTCAAACTCGCCGACCCGGATCAGCGTCAATCCCCGCAAGGTCTACTGTATCGACCACGCACTGGTGACCTCGGTCAACTCCGGCATTCTCACCAACCGCGACAGCCTGCTGGAAAATCTGGTATTCGTCGCTCTGCGCCGTGTGACCCCGAAGATTTTCTACCACAAGACCAAGACAGGCCGGGAGGTGGACCTTGTCGCGCTGCTACCGTCAGGGCCGGGACAGGATCGAGCCGTAATGCTGATCCAGGTCTGCGCCGCGCTGGCCGATCCCCGCGTCAAGCAGAGCGAAGTCCGCTCCCTCTCCGAAGCCATGGTCGATCTGGCGGTGGCGGAGGGAACCATCGTCACCTGGCGCACCGATGAAGCCATCCCCGTGGGCTTCGGCACCATTCAGGCACTGCCGGTCTGGCGGTTTCTGCTGGAGATGGAGCCGCTAACCTAAAATAGCGGCTCGCCTTATTTTAAAATCGTGCCGTTTCCTAAACCTACGGTCTCCATCGGTTTGATCTCGTACCCCATGGCTCGGTAGCCGCGCTGACGTTTGTTCCACATGCGGCTGAGCTGGGGCTGATCGGTCTCGGCATAGTCGTAGATACGCACATCCTGCTTGTCGGCGTGTTCCCGGTGCAGGCGTCCGGCGTACTGCTGCAAGGTTCCCTTCCAGGAGATCGGCATAGCCAACACCAGGGTGTCGAGCGGTGGATGGTCGAATCCTTCGCCGATCAGGCGGCCGGTGGCGAGCAGCACCCTCGGTGCCGACTCATCCAACGCATCCAGTTCCGCGAACACAGCCGTTCGCTGCTTCTTTGACAAACGGCCATGCAGGACAAAGCAGTGTTCGACCTCATCTCCCAGCGCCTCTTGCAACAGCGGCAGATGATCCGTTCGTTCGGTAAGCACCAACACCTTTCGCCCTGAGCGGTAGGCGGCCAGCACATCCCCGGCGATACGCCGGTTGCGGGTCACATCGCCCGCGAGGATGCGGAACACATCCTGAATTGGTGAATCCGGCGGGATTTCCGGTGCGGGCAGCACCTTCGGCCAGACCTCCAATTTCGCCGGGGCGGTTTCCGGCCTGGCGGCACTATGGCGGATCGGCCCGCACTGCATGAAGATGATCGGTTGATGCCCATCGCGCCGTATCGGTGTGGCGGTCAGGCCCACAACAAATTTCGCCTTGGCCTGCTTGAGGATAGTCTCGAAGGAGAACGCCGACAGGTGATGGCATTCGTCGATAATGATCTGCCCGTACTGGTCGAGCAGCTCGCCCAGATCTTCCCGGCGGGAAAGAGACTGCATGACGGCTATATCGATCTTGCCGGATGGCTTCTTCTTGCCGCCGCCGATGACGCCCAATCCCCCTTTGGGGATTTCCAGAAATCCAGTCAACCGCTCCTGCCACTGGCGCAGCAATTCGGTGCGATGGACCATCACCAGCGTGCTGACCTTGCGCCGAGCGATCAGGGCGGCGGCGGTGACGGTCTTGCCGAAAGCCGTCGGGGCGCAGAGCACGCCAACCTCGTGTTTGTGCGTCTCCCGCACCGCCGCTTTCTGATCCTTTCGCAAGGTGCCGGTGAATTTGGCCGTCACCTTCCGTCCCGCCAAGCGCTCGTCCTGTAGCTCCGGACGAATATCGTTCTCCTGTAACAGATCGAGCACCGCATCGAGGCAGCCTCGCGGCAGGCCGATATGCTGGGGAAAATTTTCGGCGCAGCCGACTATTCGCGGCTTGTTCCACACCGGCAGACGCATGGCCTGGGCCTTGTAGAATTCCGGATTCTGGAAGGCGGCGAGCCGGATCAGGCGATTGGCCAGTGGCTGCGGCAGATCGGCTTTGGCGATGAAAATCTGGTTGGCCAGCACCAGGGTCAATGATTCCGGCAGTGGATCGGTAATCCGTGCGGGTACAGGAGATGGCCGTTGCCATGGCTTGCTGTCATCTTCCTCGGTGGCAAAGGCCACATCAAGGGGATTGCGGCCACCGCTGGCCCGCAAGATGGCGTCTTCCAAGTCCCGCCGAGACATGGGACGGATGGATGCCAGAAAAGCCCATTGGTCTGAATGTGGTTGCAGTTGTTCATCAACGAACACGCTGCGCCCTAATTCCCTCGGCTGTTTCTGCAGGGGCAGCGAGATCAGATTGCCGAAGCCGCCCTTGGGCATGGTGTCCTGGTTGGGAAACAGGCGGTCGTAGCTGGTCAGGGACAATTGCCGGGTGCGGTCGCAGGTGTGGCTGATCAGTGCGGCCCCGAGCTGCCGGGCCTCGCGGGCCGGAATCGGCTCGGCAAAAAAGATCCAGGCGTGAGCGCCATTGCCGGAGCGTGAAATCTCCAGCGCTGCCGGAATGCCGAGCTCCCGACAGGATTGCTGGAAAGCCTTGGCATCTTCCCGCCAGTCGGCCTCATCGAAATCTGCCGCCAGAAAGTAGCAACTGTCATCGATCAGGAGCGGATAGAGGCCGATGGTCTGTTTTCCGGCCAAATGGTCGTAGATCACCTGATCGGTCACGGGCAGCAATTGGCGCTGGTTACAGTCGCCGCATTTCACCCGGGGCTTGTGACAGATACCGGGCTTCCACTCGTTACCGCAGGCCGGTGAATAGCCTGACGTGCCTTTGGCCGACTCCCAGCGTTGGGGGTAGACATCCTCCCGCCCCCGGAACAGACGGCGAAACAGGGCGATCTTGTCGTCGGTGCTGAAATGGGTTTGGGCTGGTGCGGATTCAGTCGGGGCGGGGACTGGTTTAGGGATGGTCGGTTCTTGCCAGGCGATACCGTGCTGGGTCAGCAGTTCCTTGAGGCGGGTGTTCTCCTCGCGCAGTCGCCGTAGTTCGTCTTGTTCGCCACCCGATACCATCTCTTGTCAATATCTCCATCGACCTGATATGCCATGGCCCGGTTGTCACAAGCCATGTCGCGAGTTTGTCGCAAGTATCCCTCTACTCGTCGGCATGGTGTTGCAGCCACCGATGGCCTTTACCGGTCAACCGATAGCGCTGAGTCGGGCTGCGCGGGGAATCGGGTTGGGTACGTTCGATCCACTCGTCTTCCATGGCCGGGTTGAGGTAGTTGTTCCGGAACGTGGGCCGGTGTGACAAACCCAAAGCCTGCATCAAATCGTTGCTGCCCAACTCGCCGATCCCAATCGCACGGATCAATGCCGCTACTTGGTCGGTTACTTGGTCGCCTACATGGTCGGTCGACACAGCCTCGCGCACGGCATCGCGCAGCGCACCCAGCATGAACTCGACAAAAGGAGTGGCATCCGCTTGGCTGTCGGCCACCGCGATTACCCGGTAATAATCTTCCTGGCGATCACGGATTACGGTCTCCACCGGCAGGTAGGCCAGCAGCGGCTTCCAGTTCCGGAGAATCAAGGTTTGCCACAACCGACCCATGCGGCCGTTGCCGTCAGCAAAGGGGTGGATGAATTCGAACTCGTAGTGAAAAATGCAACTGGCCACCAAGGGATGCTCGCGGGTAGTTGCCAGCCAATCCAGCAGATCCGCCATCAGCTTGGGCACACGATCAGCAGGTGGAGCCATGTGAACCAGCTGTTCTCCCCGGAAGATGCCGACCCCGCCGGATCGATATCGACCTGTTTCATCCACCAGCCCGCGCATTAACAACTCGTGCGCCGCCAACAGATCCTTCTCGACACTGACGTCCCATTCCTCCATGGCTTCGTAGGTCGCAAAGGCGTTACGCACCTCCTGAATTTCGCGGGGGTGTCCCAAAACCCGTTTGCCCTCAATCACGGCGGTCACCTGTTCAAGGGTGAGCGTGTTGTTCTCAATGGCCAGCGAGGCCTGGATGGTGCGGATGCGGTTCTCACGGCGCAGGCGCGGAGTCAGGTTCTGTTCGGCCAGCACGGTGTAGCGGCCGATGATCTCGCCGATCTCGGCGACCAGATTCACAATCGCCGGAGTGATGGTGTAGGGGGGCTGATATTTCATGTCGCCTCCCTCGCTAATTGAAGCGGCGCAAACCATGTCGCGCAGTGCCCCAGCTCAACACGATTCCACGCAACAGATGCCCGTTCGATGCGGGTGATCGCCTGGGTCATGCGGTTTGTGATGGGGAATTGAGGCAGAAAGGTTTTCATCGCTCACCACCAGAATCCACCGCATCCGTTGCCGGGATGGTGTCGTAAATCACCTTCGAAAGCACCGCAAAGGCCGCGTCCTCAAAGGCTTTGTCATCCATGTAGCGCGAGACGATCTTGTCGTTCTCATTCATGCGCTGAATCATCAGGTCTTCCAGCATCTGACGCAGGCCCAACTGAAATTTATCGAAGGGGTTGGCCTGGCGCAGGCGGACCACTTCCGGGGTATTGGTGGCCTTCTCTTTGATCTGCTCGAAGAACAACCGGTCCTCCTCGGTAAAATTGGTGCCAAAGCGGTCGTTCAGCACCTCGATGATCTCCGAAAGTGGTGCTTTCTCCTCCTTGGCCTTGCCGGTGCCGACGTCCGTGGGGCTCTTCACGCCGTACTCGCCTTCGCCCTCGCGCAGTTCGATGGCCCCGGAAAAGACCCGTTGCAGGCGGTAGTACTGCAGGCCCACTTCGTCACCCAGCTTGACTGCGCTGGTGTCACGCTCCAGAGGCAGGTGGGGCAGCAGGAACCGGCCGAAGCTGTAGAGCATCTCCAGGTCGGGGTCGCCGTAGGGGATGATCTGGCTCAGGAAGCTATACACCTTCACGTAGCCGCTCAGCTTGTCACGGAATTCGTTGCGCTGTTCCTCGTCCTCCATCGCCTTGAAGCGATCCATTGCCGGTTGCAGATGGCGCTGCAGGTGGGCGTGGTCGGCGGGGTTTTGTTTGCCCGGCACCCGGTAGAAGATGCGGGCAAAGGCCTCCACCTCGTTCCAGTGGTAGACCTGAAAGGCATCCAGCTCGTGCTTGAGCTGTTCGAGCTGGGTGGGGTCGGAGCTCTCCTGCAGGCTGGTGGCATCGTAGTAGGGCTTGAAGGCGCGGTAGATGTCCTCGGCCTCGTTGACGAAATCGAGTACGAAGGGCGTCTCCTTGCCTGGTATCATGCGGTTGAGGCGCGACAGGGTCTGTACCGCCTGCACACCGTCGAGCCGCTTGTCCACGTACATCGCCATCAGCAGAGGCTGGTCGAAGCCGGTCTGGTACTTGTTGGCCACCAGCAGCACCTGGTAATCGGGCGAGGCGAAGCGTTCCGGCAGCTGCTTTTCGCTGATCGGCTTGCCGCTCACCACATCGGTATTCATCCCCGGTTCGGTGTATTCCAGGCCGGTTTCCGGGTCGCGCACCTTGCCGCTGAAGGCCACCAGCGGCCGGATGTCGTCGTAACCGTGTTCGCCGATGTAACGCTGAAAGGCCTCCATGTACTTCACCGCCTGAAGACGCGAACTGGTGACCACCATCGCTTTGGCCCGCCCGCCCAGGTGGGTGCGGACATGGTTGCGGAAGTGCTCGACGATCACCTCGATCTTCTGGGCAATATTGGTCGGGTGCATCACCAGGAACTTGGCCAGCGCCCGCGCCGCCTTCTTCTTCGGCAGATCGGGATCGTCTTCCACCGCCTTGACCAGTTTGAAGTAGGTCTTGTAGGTGGTGTAGTTCTGCAACACGTCGAGGATGAACCGTTCCTCAATGGCCTGGCGCATGCTGTAGAGGTGGAAGGGTTCCGGCTTGCCGCTGACCCCGGTGCGGCCAAACAGCTCCAGCGTCTTGCCTTTGGGGGTAGCGGTGTAGGCGAAAAAGCTCAAATTTTGTTGCCGACCGCGCGAGGCCATCACCTCATTCAGGCGGTCTTCCCAGTCCGACTCCTCCTCGTCGCCGTTGCCACCCGTGTTCGCACCCAGAATCGCCTTCAGCTCCCGCGCCGTCTCGCCGGTCTGGGAGGAGTGCGCCTCATCCACAATCACCGCATAACGGCGCTTGCCAATCTCCGCCTCCCAGGCCTTGGCCTGTGCCTTGGCCGCTTCATCCGGCGCGTCCGCGCTCTCGGCCCCAGCGGCATGGAGCAGGCCGCGCAGCACAAAGGGGAACTTCTGCAAGGTGGTGACGACGATCCGGGTGCCGTCGATCAACGCCTCGGCCAGCTGCTTCGAATCCTGATCGATGGCCTTGACCACCCCCTGGGCGTGTTCAATCTGGTAGATGGCATCCTGCAACTGGCGGTCGAGCACCTGCCGGTCGGTGATGACGATCACACAGTCGAACACCTTGTGATCGTCGCCATCGTGCAGGCTCGCCAGCCGGTGCGACAGCCAGGAGATGGAGTTGGTCTTGCCGCTGCCTGCCGAATGCTGGATCAGGTAGTTCTGCCCCGGCCCCTCGGCGCGGGCGGCAACGATCAGTTTGCGGGTGGCGTCGAGCTGGTGGTAACGCGGGAAGATCATCGCTTCCCGGCTCACCATGCGGCTGCCGCCTTTGCCGTCGTCCACCTTCTCTTCCTTCTTCTCGATGAAGATAAAGTGGCCGAGAATGTCAAGGAAGCTCTCGCGCTCCAGCACCTCTTCCCAAAAATAGCCGCTGCGGTAGCCGGAAGGGTGCTGCGGGTTGCCCGCGCCGCACTGCACCTCGCCGGGGTGGCTGCCGCGATTGAAGGGGAGGAAGAAGGTCTTGCCCCCGGCCAGCCGGGTGGCCATGTGCACCTCGTCCGGGTCGGCGGCAAAGTGCACCAGCGCCCGCTGCTTGAACTCGAACAACGGCGCGCGCGGGTTGCGGTCCTCCTTGTACTGGCGCACCGCATGGCGCCAGCTCTGGCCGGTCCAGGGGTTTTTCAGCTCGCAGGTCCCCACCGGCAGGCCGTTTACGGCAAAGACTAGGTCAACGGTGGAGTGGTCGCCCGGATGGCAGGGCACCTGCCGGGTGACGGTGAGCTGGTTGGCCCGGTACTGCGCCAGCACCTCCTCATTGAGGCCATGGGCGGGTTTGAAGTAGGCCAGCCGGAAGGTCTTGCCGTAGAACTTGAAGCCGTGGCGCAGCACATGCAGGGAGCCCTTAATGGCCAGCTCCTTGACCAGGGTGGAGAGCAGCATCGCCTCCAGTTGCGTCCCGTGCTGGGTGCGCATCGCCTCCCACAGCTGCGGCTGGGTGGCGGCAATAAAATCGGTGATCGCATGCGGGAAGAACGCCCGCTCCCGGTCCCAGCCGCTCACGTTGCCCGGTTGCCAGCCCTTGGCTAGCAGCATTTGCTCCACGTAGGATTCGAAGGCTTTTTCGGTGGTCTGGCTCATAGCGCTTCCCCTCAGGTCATTCCGTTGATCTTGAACACCCGATACTTGAGCCACTTGGCGATGCCGTCGAGATCGGGGAACAGCTGTTTGTCAAAGACGCCGTACTGGTCCAGTCGGCGGCGAATGTCGTCATGGGCGGCTTGACTGATCACCAGCTCGAGCACGTCCTTTTCCTCCAGAGGCTGCATCGGCTGATGGCAGGCCAGCAGTACCCCGTCCTGAGCGCGGATGCGCGGCGAGACGTGCGGCGGGTCGTAGATGACGTTACCGCTGATGTCGAAGGGCGACAGCTCGCCTTCTTTGGTGGGTTCCGGCTGTGTACGGGGCCGGGTGGCGGTGGCCGTTTCCAGCTCGTCGTCCGCGAGCACCAGCGGTTCGCCGCTTTCATCCAGCCCGAAGTCGTCGTAGCCGTCGTCGTCGCCTGAAACGGGCGCAGCGGATTCCGGCTCCTCCGCGCTGGCCGCGCCGTTCTTCTGCTGGCGGCGCAATTCGCTGAAGCGCGGCGGCTCGCTGATCAGCACATAAACGGCGCTGTCGTGCGGGTTGCCGGCCTTGTCTTTCTTGGAATCACGGCAGGCAAAGTAGAGCGCCACCAGCGGGTTGGTGGTCCAGTCCATGAAACGGGTCGGCAGGCCGTGGTGCTGGGCGATGGCCAGTGCCTCCCAGTCATTGCGCGGCAGGTGATTCACATAGGTGAGCAGGTGGTTGCTGAAGGTCTCCAGCACCTCGTTTTCCAGCCGGTCGCGCTCGGCGGGCGGCAGGCTGTTCAGGTGGGCATAGCGACCGATGGAGGGTTTTAGGTCATAACCTTCGAAGGCCCGCTTGGTCTGGCCGCGAAAATAGCGGCGCTTGCGCTGGCCTTTTTGATCGGTGACGCCGATATCGTCACTAACGATTCGGAGATACTCTTCAAAGCTGTTGATGGTGAACTCGTTCATGCTACCGCCTCCCGAACATCGATCTTGCCGGTCACGGCGGCGGTGATCAGGGAGGTGCGATACTACTGCAAGCAGGCGATGGCCGCATCGACCTTTGCCACCAGCCGGTCGATTTTGGCGGTCTCGCGGTCAAGATAGGTGGCAATGGCGGTTTGTTCGTGGAGAGGGGGAGAAATTATTTTCAGTATTGTGAGCTTGCTGGCCTTCAACCCCTCAGCAGTCGACCCAGTGGATAGGCTTTTGAGTTGATTTTGGAAATGATCTGACATCATTTCATAGAGTGTGAAACTCGATTCGAATCTGACCTTCTTCATCCGGAAGCGAATAATTCGTTGGGCCATTGCTACGTTTTCATCGTCTACAAGCGCAACATTCCCCAAAGGTGCTTCTGTTGTGAAGAGAATATCTCCCAGCTTCGGCAGTCCTCGTCGCATGATTTCATCGTAATCCTCTTCGGCAACGTACTCTTTGGACGCCTCGTAATCGATGAAGCCCATCCGAACATTCTTTGCCGTTACAAGAAAGATTCCGTCATCTGTTTTTTTCTGGCGTCTTGCCTCGATAATCAGACTTGTCATCAACGTATTTTTGTGAACGGCAGCACCTCCCACCCCTCCGGCACCTGGCCCAGCCATTCGATGCCGGAGTCCTTGAAGCGGGTGTGGGGTTCGAGGCCGAATTCGCGGGCGGTGGCTTCAGGCAGGCCACGGGTGACTGTGCGGGAGATGAGGGCGGTGCGCTTCTCCCTGAGCAACGCGATCAGCCGCCGCTTCTTCGCCACCAGCGTATCGATCCGCCCCGTCTCCCGGTCGAGAAAATCGGCGATGGCGGTTTGTTCGGGGAGAGGGGGTAACGGTGTCAGAAAATCCTTGCAGAATTCCGGTGGCACACGCTTTTGCCCACCCGCTCCATACATTTCCGATTCTCCGAGCTTACGGTAGCTGTCTGTGATGGTGAGGTAGAACAAAAAACGATAATCAAGCGCCTGAGATGCTCGCAGCACATGCAATTCGGTTGTTCCATAGGCTGCCGAATTGACCAGACCAGTCGCGATCGAACCTTTGCCGTTTTCGAAGCAAGGCGTGATCTTGGCGATGACAACATCACCATTCTGAAACTCGGTGTATCCCCCACCGACCTCAGCCTTTACCCTTGTCTGGTCAAGTCGGATACCGCCGTTTTCGTTTACGGCATCCATTGGGACAAACGAAATTTCTTGGTCTTCTTCCAGATTGCGGAGTAATGGTGCGGGTGGATTTACGCGCATAGCGAACCGACCGCGCTTCACCTCCCAATGCCCCGGCACAGGCCCCAGCCACTGGACGCCGCTCTCCTTGTATTCGGGGTAAACCGGATGCCTCATGCCATAACCTCCCGGTAGAGCCAGCCGCGCGCTTCCGCCTTCGCCTTGAGCAGTTTGGCTTTCTTTTCGGTGGCGCTCTTGCCGTAGGCGGAAAAGTCGATTAGCGCATGTTCCGGGAAGGGTTCAGGGTCGGGCGTCACGGGCAGTTCGAGCGTCCCGCACTCCGCCATGGATACCGCCAGCACACCGCTACTCCCCAGCGTGAGGTCCTTGGTGTAATGCTCAAAGGCATCGGCGGGGGTGATTTGGTCGCCGTCGTAGACGGAGAGCTTCTGTTCATCCTTGGGTGTGGGGCGGAAAGCCTGGGATGAGGGCCGCCCATCCTGCACGAAACCGGGGTGGATCTGGCGCAGCAGCAGGGTGTCGTTGTTCACGCCTCACCCCCTGTCCGCTCGGTGATCTCCGTTGCCAGCCATTGCCAGTCGGCGGGCTCATTCAGGTTGAGTGTTTTTTCCTGTTCCTGCTCATTGGCCATGTCCAGGGCATGCCATTGGCCCTGATACTGATCGAGGTCGATTTCCAGGCTGATCTCCCAGCCATTTACCGACCATTCGGCCTGCACGCCGCCTTCTGCGGTCGGGTAGAGATAGGGCGGGGTCAGTTCATCCGGGTAGTTGTGCTGGAACGCCTCTGCCAGCCAGTCAAGACCTGCCCTGTCGGGCGCAAAGCCCTTTTTGCCGTCCAACCAGCCGTGGCGCAAGGTCTTGAGCTCTTCCAGTCGGGCGGCGATGTCATTCACGTCCAGCAGGCTGAGGTGCTCAACGGTTTCCAGGCTTTGCAGCCGGTCGTAACGGTTGTAGCGGCCGATGCCTTGCAGAAGCACACGCGCCCCCTGTTTGTAGCCGTTAAAGGCATCCATCACGGTCGGCAGATGCGGGCCTGCAATGGGGGCGACCACCCGTGGTCCGTTGATGACCTGAAGCTCAAAGGTCATCTTGCCCTGGTCTGCTTCGGGGATGCTGCCGCGCAGGGTGACCTCTTCGGTGAGTTCCTGCACCTGACTGGAAGCCAGCACCAGTTTGCGGCGCGTGGCCTTGGTGAGCCGGGCCTTGCGGTCGGCTGCCTCGGGTGCGAATTCAATGGCTTCGCCATCGCGCAGGCCGCGACCGAAGCGGTCGAAATAGGCCAACAGCGCATCGGGCAGATGCTGGGTGATGGGCTCGTCATGTTCGGCGGCATTAATCGCGCCGATCAGATGGGTGCGGGCCTGTTCGAAATAGGTCTGCGCCTGCGGCGGAAAGAGTTGCGTCTGTTCGACGACCAGACTCAGGTGGGGCACGGCGCTGCCTTCGCCGACACCGGACAGCTTGAGTGCGACACCATCAGTAAAGCCCTTGGGCGAACGCTTGCGCTCAGGGTGATCCCGCAGGTAACACCATTTGGCGACCTCGATGACCATCTCCTCCAGCACAGCCAGATCTTTAAGCAACTCCAACGGGATGGCGTGTTCGGCAAAACGCGGCCCGACCATGCGCGGGGTTAGAAATTCGATGACTTGGCTCATGCGGTCACCTCCTTGAGCAGGTCGAGAATCTCGCCTTCCAGCCCCTTGATCTCGGCCTCGATCTCGGTCAGCTCGCGCGGTGGTTCGTAGCGGTAGAAGTGCCGGTTCAGAGGGATTTCGTAGCCAACCTTGGTTTTAGCGTGGTCAATCCAGGCGTCGGGCACATGGGGCAGCACCTCGCGGCGGAAGTACTCTTCGATACTCTCTTTGAGCGGCACAGTCTCGGTGTCGCGCAGGTCGGTGTCCGGCTCGGGTTCGCCCTTCTTGTCTTTGCAGATCTCGGCGGTTTCTTCCCGTTCACCCAGGGCGGCGAGTACCGCTTTCAGCTCTGGGGCGGAGAGTTTGACATTTCTTGCCCGGTCCACCTCGCGCAGGGTCAGCAGGAACTTTTTACGGTCCATGAACAGGGGGTCACCGTGCTGCTCGGCAAAGGCGGCGAGCAGGTCGCGGATGGCCTGCTGTCGTGCCTTGCCTGCCTCGATCTCCTGCTGGCGAACGGTTTCGTTCTTCTTGCTGCTGGATGCAAGGTTCTTGTATGCGGTCTGTTCTTCCAGCCGGGCGATGCGCTCCGCCGTGGCCTGGAAGTTGAGGCGCAGGGGGCGCTCGACGGTGATCTTGTGATAACCGAAGTCGTCGTTGTCGAACAGTTTGCTGACCACCAGCTCCTTCTCCTTGCCATCGAGGAGGAAGGTGCGGGTCTCGCCGTCTTGGAAGTTTTCGTAGATGCGGGTGATCTCGGCAATGTGGTCCGGGTCCTTGGCCTTGTCCTGCGGGTCGCCGATGCGGCGGCGCTTGTTGCCCAGCGATTTTTCCATCGGCACCCAGAAGTTGCGGGCATCAATGAGCTGCACCTTGCCCTTGCGCGCTTTGGCCTTGCGGTTGGTGATCACCCAGATGTAGGTGGAGATGCCGGTGTTGTAGAAGAGCTGTTCCGGCAGGGCGACGATGGCCTCCAGCCAGTTGTTTTCGATGATCCAGCGGCGTATCTCGCTCTCGCCGCTGCCTGCGTCGCCGGTGAAGAGCGGCGAGCCGTTGAAGACGATACCGATGCGGCTGCCGTCTTTGTCGACGGGACGCATCTTGGAGATCATGTGCTGCAGAAAGAGTAGCGCCCCGTCGTTGATGCGCGGGGTGCCCGCCCCGAAGCGCCCGGCATAGCCGAGTGTGTCGGCCTCCTGGTTGATGTATTTCTGTTGCTGCTTCCACTCCACGCCAAAGGGGGGATTGGCCAGCATGTAGTCGAAGGTCCACTTGTTGCCATCGGAGTCGCGGTCGAAGCCGTCGCGGGTGAAGGTGTCACCGAGGATGACGTTGTCGGCGTCCTCGCCTTTGATCAGCATGTCGGACTTGCACACCGCCCAGGCCTCGTCGTTCCAGTCCTGGCCGTAGAGATGCGGGCGTGCGTCGCGGTTGAGATGGCGGATGTACTCCTCGGCCACCGACAGCATGCCGCCGGTGCCGCAGGCGGGGTCGTAGATGGTCTTGACCACATCGCTCTTGGCGAGATCCTGCTCCGGAGCCAGCAGCAGGTTGACCATCAGCTTGATCACCTCGCGGGGGTGAAGTGCTCTCCTGCCTCTTCGTTCGATTGTTCCGCGCCGATCCGGATCAGCTCCTCGAACACGTAGCCCATCTGCATCTGATCCACCCGCTGGGGCGAGAGGTCGATTTTGGCAAAGGCCTTGATCACCTCGAACAGGATGTTCTTTTCCGCCATGTGGGCGATCTGCTCGCTGAACTTGAACTTCTCCATAATGGCGCGGACGTTGGGGGAGAAGCCGTTGATGTAGCTGTTCAAGTTCGGCGCGAGGTTGTTGGGGTCGTCCAGCAGCGAGTGGATTTTTTCGCCCGGCAATGTGAGCTGCATCCGCGACAGGTTGTAGAAGCGGTGGCCGGTGATTTGTTGCAACCGCGCCTGCTGGACACGCTCGGGTTTGGTCTTCAGCGACTGGAATTCTTCAAGAGCGGCCTGGCGGGTCGGCTCCAGCAGGCACTCGAAGCGGCGCAGAACGGTCAGCGGCAGGATGACCTTGCGGTACTCGTTGCGCTTGTAGGGGCCGCGCAGCAGGTTGCAGATGGACCAGATAAAGTTGGCCAGTTGGCTGTGGGTTTCACCGTTCATTGCTTCTTGTCCTTATCGTCAGATCCGACATTTCCGGTCGCGTGCGCCTTCATCCACTGATCGATCTCCTCCCGGTCAAAACGCCATTGGGTGCCGATCTTGGAGGCAGGAATCGCACCACGCTGGGCCATGCCGTAGAGCTTGGTCCGGCTCATCTTGATGTAGCCCGCCAGTTCATCAATGGTCAGCCATTTGTCGATTTTATCCATAACCTCACCGTTCGGAAGAGATTCGTAGTGAAAAATTGATAAAAAAAGATAACCCTAGCCATTCATGAAAACAAGAAGAAAACGGGAAACCTGGGTCAGTTGTGGGTTTTTTTTCTGATTTTCACCGACACATCCCGCCGCCACTCGGTAAGTAAGCCACCAGAAGGCCATCACGAAAAAATTTCATCAGACGCCCGACACTTTCTCCGTCTCTCCGGTAAGTAAGGGCTGAACCCGCAACGAGGAGTAACCGACCATGGACATCAACGACCTGTTTGACGGAATCATGAAGAGTATCAACCAGTTTGCCGACGATATCGCCGAGCAGCGGTTGCAGGAAAAAATGCAGGAATCCGGACGAGGTCCGGAGAATGGGGGTAAGAATGCGGAGAATTTTGAGGCGAAAGAGAAGCCAGGTATGACGGATTTCCCGAAAATGGAGTGATCGGGCCAGTATCGCAGACACCTTAAAAGCGACGTAAGTCGCTGACAATACGCAGAAAAACAAAACCCGTCCAATAACCGGACGCGGTTAGTGGACGGGTCTGTCTTTTTTAAGTGGTGGAGGCGGCGGGAATTGAACCCGCGTCCGCAAGCCCTCTGCCGTTGGTACTACATGCTTAGCCCGTTCTATTGTTTTTAACCTTCTGCCGCCCGAAGGGCAGGGCGATCAGTCGGCGATTCCGAATTTGGGTTTTAGCGGATCAGGTCCGGACCCCCGTCACCGCGATCCTGTGTGATGTTACCCCACGAATCCGTCGCCCACAGGCAAGAAACGGTGTGAGGCCCGCTGGGATTAAGCAGCGAGAGCGTAGTTGTCGTCGTTGGCAACTATAGATTTGCGGCAGGTTTTACGAGGCACTCCGCACCTCGGCATGCACCTCGGGTTTTGCGACCCACGTCGAAGCCATGTCGCCCCCAAAGTATAAGATAGGACAGGATATCGGGTCTTAGGTTCCGCGGCAACGCCGATTTTTTTGGCGTCGGGTTTTCAGTGCCGGGGCGGGAACTCCCGGAACAGGTCGCGCACCCGGGGCGAGCGCCACAGGTAGGCTATGGCAGCCAGGGTCAGCAAGGTGGAAGTCAGAACCGCTTCGTCGACGGCGCCTGCGGTGCGTCCGCCGGCGAGTAGCCCCCGCTGCAATCCGGCATGCACCCCGCCGTATGTCAGGGACCAGCCCAGCACGCCCAGATAGGCGAGCCCGGACAGGGTCAGCAGCCAGCGGCCCCGGGGCCAGAGTCGGCGCATCCAGTCCGGCGCTTGTGGACGGCGACGGGCGGCGGTGACGAGCAGCGGCAGCGCGATCAGATCTGCGATCAGGTAGGCCGGCTGCACGAGCTGGCGCAGCACGGTGATCTCCTGCCCGGTGGTGGGCAGGAAGGTGATGCCCAGAAGCAGCAGGTGGCGGACCTGGAACAGCAGGACCAGCCACAGGACCAGGGGCACCTTGAGTACCAGGTGCTCGTTGTAGTGCTCGGGCTCATAGGTCGGGACGGGCATGTGGTGCCGGGCGGGGCAGACAGGCGCCGGGCTTTGGTGGCGCTCAGGGCTGCGGTAGCGCTCAGGCCTCCTTCGGTGTCGGCGGCGATGTCCATTTCAGGCGTACATAGACGCTGGCCAGGAACAGCAGGATGTTGATGCTGCCTACCACCACGAAGGGGGCGCGCGGGTCGATGGCGTCGAATAGCCGGCCGCCGCTGGAGGTGATCAGCAGGATGCCGAGGGCACCCGAGATGTTGAACGCGGCGATCACCGAGCCGCGCTTGTTGGCCGGGGCCTCCTGGCCGATCAGCGACTGGGCAGCAAGAAAGACACTGATCTGACCGATGCCGAGCAGGATGTAGAAGATCAGCCCGTTGTCGGCCAGCGGGTCGTCCAGCAACAGCAATGACAGGTTGCCGATGGCGGCCAACACCATGCAGAGCGCAAGCCCGGTGGCGCGGTCCAGGCGATCCAGGATCGGGCCCATGACCGGCGACCAGACCAGGGCCGCCACCTGGGCGATGACGAAGATCAGGGTGCCGTTGAGCACCGCCTCGGCAGTGTCCATGCCGGCGGCCTTGCCGGCCAGGGTGCCCCAGAGGATCAGGAAGGTGGCGTTGACGGATTGATCGCCGCGGGCGATGAAGGCCGCCGAATAGGCCAGCGCGATGCGCGGGTTGCGCGCCTGGGCGAAGCCGCTGAAGAACAGCTGGCGGACCGTTGGGCGCTCTTCGCGCTTGATGGGGATGCCGGCCTTCAGGCCGGTCATGACCAGCACGGCCGCCACCAGGCAGAGCGCGGCGACCACCAGGTGGGTGATCAGGCCAGCCTGGTCGCCGTCCATGCCGCCGCCGACCAGGGCGTCGGGCAGGGCGCCGAATCCCTGGTTGATGAACACCACGCCCAGGCCGCTGCAGACGCCGATGGCGGCCACCAGCTTGCCCCGTGACTGCTCCGCCGGATAGTCCACCAGCACCGTGGACAGCGCACCGGCCACTGCCACCACGCCCAGGGCATAGACGAAGCGGTACCAGTACAGGTCGCCCACCGAATCGGCCAGCGGATAGAGCACATAGGTGGCGCCCAGCATCAGGAAGCCGATGGCGTAGATCGAGCGCCGGCTGATGCGGTCGATCAGGATACCGGCGGGCAGGAAGAACAGCAGCGTGAAGATCTCCGTCAGAAAGACCAGATCGCCACTGATGGAGCCCTGCTCGGATTCAGGGATGTTCAGATGCTCATTGAGCACGTAGGTCTGGCCGATGGTGACGAAGGTCATCAGGCCGATGGATAGGAAGGCAGCGATCAGGAAGCTGATCGTGTGCCGCGGTAGGACGTCGGGCGCCAGATGGATCGGCCCGAGCTTGTGGGCGGAAGTGTTCATAGCTGTTCCGACGCGAAGTCCGCCAGCCGCGAGCGCTCGCCGCGGATGAGCGTGATGTGGCCGCTGTGCTGCCAGTGCTTGAAGCGATCCACCACATAGGTCAGGCCTGAGGTGGTCTCGGTCAGGTAGGGCGTGTCGATTTGCGCGATGTTGCCCAGGCAGACGATCTTGGTGCCCGGGCCGGCGCGGGTGATCAGGGTCTTCATCTGCTTGGCGGTCAGGTTCTGCGCCTCGTCCAGGATGATGTACTTGTGCAGGAAGGTGCGCCCGCGCATGAAATTCAGCGACGAGATGCGGATGCGGTTGCGCAGCAGGTCGTTGGTGGCGGCACGGCCCCATTCGCCGCCCTCGGGCTGGGTCAGCACCTCAAGATTGTCCATCAGGGCGCCCATCCAGGGGGTCATCTTCTCCTCTTCGGTACCGGGCAGGAAGCCGATGTCCTCGCCCACCGGCACCGTGACCCGGGTCATGATGATCTCGCGGTAGATGTTGCTGTCCAGCACCTGGGTCAGCCCCGCGGCCAGCGCCAGCAGGGTCTTGCCGGTGCCGGCGGTGCCCAGCAGCGTGACGAAGTCCAGTTCTGGGTCCATCAGCATGTTGAGCGCGAAGTTCTGCTCGCGGTTCAGGGCGTTGATGCCCCAGACCGCGTGCTTACTCGGGCGATAGTCGTCCACCAGCTCGATCACCGCCTCGGTCTCGCTGCGCTTCTCGCGCACGATGGCCTCGAAGGCGTCATCCCCCTCCATGTACAGACACTGGCTGGGGTACCAGTCGGCCACATCCGGCCCCTTGATGCTGTAGAAGCTGCGGCCTTCCTCCTTCCAGGCATCGAGTTCCTTGGCGTGATGCTCCCAGAAGCCGGCCTCGAGGGCCTGCACCCCGGTGTAGAGCAGGTCGACATCCTCCAGCACCTGGTCGTTGGAATAGTCCTCCGCCGGAATGCCGAGCACCGCCGCCTTGATGCGCAGGTTGATGTCCTTGGAGACGATGACGACGGTGTGGGTGTTGCTGCGGTCCTGCAGGCTCCGGGCGGTGGCCAGGATGTCGTTGTCGGCTGAGGTGCCGGGCAGGCTCGGCTCCTGGCGCCGCGACAGCGGCTCGGTCTGGAAGAACAGCCGACCGGTGGGCGGCTCGGTGAAGCCGCGCCCGTAGTCATTCAGCGCATGGATGGGCAGACCGGCGTCGATGTCGGCCTTGTCCGCGTCGGTCATCAGTTGGTCGAGAAAGCGCGTGGCCTGGCGCACGTTGCGCGCCACCTCGGACAGGCCTTTCTTGCCGGCGTCCAGTTCTTCCAGCACCACCATGGGCAGGAAGATGTCGTGCTCCTTGAAGCGGAAGATGGCGGTCGGGTCGTGCATCAGCACATTGGTGTCGAGCACGAACAGGCAGAGCTTGTCTTCTTCGCGTTTGATCATGATGGGGCGCCGCGCAAAAGGGGCCGGGCAGGCTGTGCGCCTGCCGTTGGGGATCCGGACGGATCGAATCGGGGAGGCGAATCGGGGCCTAGCCCAGGTCGCGCACGGCCTGCAGCACCTCGTCTACATGGCCCTTGACCTTGACCCCGCGCCACTCACGGCGCAACACGCCCGCCTCGTCGATCAGGAAGGTGCTGCGTTCCACGCCGAGGGACTCCTTGCCGTACATCTTCTTCAGCTTGATGACGTCGAAGGCCCTGCACAGGGTCTCTTCCTTGTCGGACAGCAGGTCGAAGCCGAAACCCTGTTTCGCCTTGAAGTTCTCCTGCGCCTTGATGCCGTCGCGGGAGGCGCCGAGGATGGCGGTGTTGAGGGCGGCAAAGTCCGCCGCGGCGGCGGTGAAGTCCAGGCCCTCCTGGGTGCAGCCGGGGGTGCTCGCCTTAGGATAGAAGTACAGCACCAGCCGTTGCCCGCGGAAGTCCGACAGCTTGACGGTCTTATCGCCGGTGGCCGGGAGTTCGATATCTGGAACGGTTTCGCCGATCATGGCTGGCATGCCTGTCTCCGGTTGGTGTGGATCACATTTTCAGCGGCTCGAGCACTGCGTCGAGATTCAGGCCGTCGCAGTAGTCCATGAACTCCTCACGCAGGCTGGCGATATGCGTCGAGCCGGGGATGCCGACGGTCATGTGCACCGCGAACATGGGCGTACCGGTATGGGCGGCGGAATAGGTGCTGGTGGACATGTCCTCGATGTTGATGCCGCGGTCGGCAAAGAACTCCGCTAGCTTATTGACGATGCCCGGGTGATCCATGGCCACCACGTCCACGCCGTAGGGCACCTTGTCGCTGCTGCGCGAGCGCTCGCCGGTGCGCTTGCAGTTGATGGTCATGCCCAGGGTGCGTTCCAGTTCCGGCAGCACATTTTCCACCTTGGCGAGGGTGTTCCATTTGCCCTCCACCAGCAGGATCGCCGCGAACTCGCCGCCGAGGACGGTCATGCGGCTGTCTTCGATGTTGCAGCCCTGTTCGAGGATTGCCCTGGACAACTTGTTGACCAGGCCCGGATGATCCTCGCCCAGGGCGGAGATAACAAGGAAGGTCTTTTGCGTGCTCATCATGCTTGGTGATACCCGTTGCGCGCTGGTTTTCGGTTCTGCGTCTGTCGAGCCCCTGCGCCAGCCACCCGGTTCGGCTTGGGCTCGTCAACCGCCGTGGCATGAGTGTATAGCATGTGCTGTGTCGGGCCAATGCGGCCTTGTCCCCGAGTCGCCGGCGGGGCTGCCGCTGAAGTTGCTATCGGAACTGTCGGTTCGACCGCGAAGCGGCGGGGTGGATGCCGCCCTTGTCAGGGCCGGAGTCTGCGGGCTACCATCGTCAGATTTGGGCGCAGCGGGAGCGGGCATGGACATGTTCAAGGGCAGCATGGTGGCGCTGATCACGCCGATGGATGCGCAGGGCGAGGTCGATGACCAGGCGCTGGCGCGACTGATCGATTTCCACGTGGAGGCGGGCACCGACGCCATCGTCGCGGTTGGCACCACCGGCGAGTCCGCCACCCTGGGCGAGGCCGAGCACTGCGCCGTCATTGCCCGCTCGGTGGAACTCGCCGCCGGACGCGTGGCGATCATCGCCGGCACCGGCGCCAACTCCACCGCGGAGGCCATCCGTCTGACCCGCTGTGCGCGGGATGCCGGCGCCGATGCGGCGTTGCTGGTGACGCCGTATTACAACAAGCCCACTCAGCAGGGGCTGATTGCCCACTACCGGGCCGTCGCCGCTGGGGTGGATATCCCGCAGATCCTGTATAACGTGCCTGGGCGCACCGCCTGCGACCTGTTGCCCGAGACCACGGCGGAGCTGGCGCAGGTCGACAACATCGTCGGCGTCAAGGATGCGACCGGCGACCTGGCGCGCCTGGACACACTGCGCGCCCTCTGCGGACCCGACTTCGGGCTTTACAGCGGCGACGACGCCACCGGCTGCGAGTTCATGTTGCGGGGTGGCGATGGCGTCATCTCTGTCACGGCCAACGTCGCCCCCCGGTTGATGGCGGAGATGTGTCGCGCCGCCCTGGCGGGCCAGCGTGATGCGGCCCTGGCGCTGAACGAGCGCCTGGACGGCCTGCACCACAAGCTGTTCGTCGAGTCCAACCCAATCCCGGTGAAATGGGCCATGACGGAGATGGGCCTGGCGCAACGGGGCATCCGCCTGCCGCTGACCTGGCTGTCGGAATCCCTTCAGGACGAGGTCCGTGCGGCCATGGTGCGTGCCGGGGCCATCTGACAGCAACACAAACCTGAGCGCGTCGACACCCGCCGGCAGGGCTGGAGCCCACGCGCGATGCCTTATATCCCCGCTGCCAAGGCAGCGGCAGAACTCGCCCAAGGGGCCATCCCTGGATGATGCAAGCCATGCACCGATTCATACCGCTGCTCGTGTTGCCGCTGCTGGTGGGCTGCGGCGCCTCCAAGACCGTGGAAAAGATCCTGCCGGACCAGACGCTGGAGTACAAGAAACAGCGTGAGGCCTCCGAGAACCTGGAACTGCCGCCGGATCTGGCGGGCGCCACCTTCGACGACGTGCTGGACATCCCGTCCGCCAGTGGCACCACCACCTACTCCGACTACGCCGGCGGACGCGCCGCGCGGCGGCAGGTGGCCAGCAGCGGCGAGGTGTTGCCGGAGGTGTCCGGCGTCTCGCTGGAGCGTTCCGGCGACCGCCGCTGGCTGAAGGTGGAGGCCTCGCCGCAGACGGTCTGGCCCAAGGTCGTGGGCTTCTGGCGCGAGCAGGGCATCCTGCTGCTGGAGCAGGATCCGGCGGTCGGCGTCATGAAGACCGACTGGCTGGAGAATCGCGCCGAGATCCGCAAGGACTTCGTTACCCGGCAGCTGCGCAAGATTGTCGACGGGCTCTACGCCACCAGCACGCGGGACCAGTTCCGCGTGCGCATCGACGCTGGCTCGGCGCGCAACACCACCGAGATCTACCTGTCGCATCGCGCCATGGAAGAGCGCCTGGTGCGCAACACCGTCGGCGAGGGGTCGACCACGGTATGGGAGCCGGCCCCGTCGGATCCGGAGGTGGAGGCCGCCATGCTGCGGCGCCTGATGCTCTATCTGGGGGTCTCCGACGGCGAGGCCTCACGGATGCTGGCCGCCAGCGGCGGCAGCGCCGCGACCACCAGCCGCACCGTCGGCGCACGGCTGGTGCAGTCCGGCGGCGGTAGTGAGCTGGTGATCCCGACGGAATTCCGCCAGGCCTGGCGCCGGACCGGGCTGGCACTGGATCGCACCGGCTTTGCGGTGGAAGACCGCAATCGCAGCGAGGGTGTGTTCTATGTCCGCTATGATGATCCGACCCGCGACGGCAAGAAAAAAACGGGCATGCTCTCCCGCATGGCCTTCTGGTCCGACGGCTCGTCGAAGAAGGGACCCGAGCAATACCGGGTGAAGCTGGTGGGCGGTGCCGACGAGACGCGGGTGACGGTGCTCGATGCCGCTGGCCAGCGCGATACCTCGCCCACGGCGGAGCAGATCTTGAGCCTGCTGCATGAACAACTGCGCTGAATGCGCTTCGCTGTCCTCGGCAGCGGCAGCCGCGGCAATGCCACGCTGATCGAGTCGCGCGGCAGCCGCGTCCTGGTGGATTGCGGCTTCGCGCTGCGCGAGATCGAGCGTCGGCTGGCGGACATCGAGGTGGCAGCAGCCAGCATCGGCGCCATCGTCGTCACCCACGAGCACAGCGACCACGTCACCGGGGTCGCGCGGCTGGCTACCAGGCATGGCATCGAGGTCTGGACCTCACCGGGGACCTGGAAGGGGGCCGGCGCCCCGGAGGTGCCCGGGCTGCGCCTGTTCAACGGCCATGGTCGCGGCTTCGGCATCGGAGATCTGCGCTTCCGGCCGATACCGGTCCCGCACGATGCCCGCGAGCCCTGTCAGTTCACGGTGGAGGGCGATGGCCGCCGGCTCGGCATCCTCACCGACACCGGCTGCCTGACGGCGCGCATCCGCGAGCACCTGCGCGAGTGCGACAGCCTGATCCTGGAGACCAATCACGATCCGCACCTGCTGCGTGACGGACCCTATCCGCCCAGCGTGCAGCGGCGCATCGCCGGCCCGTTCGGGCATCTCAGCAATCAGCAGGCGGCGGAAGTGCTGGACGCAGTCAACCACCGCGGACTGCGGCGTGTGCTGCTGTCGCATATCAGCGCCCGCAACAACCGGGCGGAACTGGCGCTGGAGGCGGTGCGCGGCGTCGATTCAGGCATCGACGCCGCGTTTTTGGTGGCGGAGCAGGATCGCGCCACCGGCTGGCTCGAGGTCTAGCGAGACGCTGATTTTTTGGCCTCCTGCCCCGCGCGGGAAACGCTGAATGAATCAGCGTTTCCTCAGCCCACGCTAACCGAGGTTTCGTCGCCGGTTGCTACAGCAGCCCGACGATGCAGTCGATGGCCGCCTGGTTGTTGCCCGCCGGATAGAAGCTGTCGATGTCGCTGGAGAAGGTGGTGGCGTCGATCCGGCCGGCCCCGAGCTTGCTGGTCACGTCGACAAAATAGGTGTCGTCGCTCGCCGTGCCCAGCAGAAAGCCGATCGTCTGGCTGCCGATGCTGTGGTTGCCGCATCGGGCCTGCACTTGGTCCAGGAAGGCATTGCTGGCCGGGCCTTCCGGCGCCACCAGCCCCCCGCCGCAGCCGCTGAGTAACGCGCCGCTCAGCAGAGCGCCGGCACCCAGGGCGCCGATGGTGCGCGTGACCCGAGCGCTCCGGCGGGGCGTGCGCTCGAGCGCGGACCCTTTCATGCCGGACATGACGGCTCAGCCCAGGCCGAGGATATGGTAGCCGGTGTCGACGTAGAGCACGTCGCCGGTGATGCCCGATGCCAGGTCGGAGCAGAGGAAGGCGGTGGCGTTGCCCACCTCGTCGATGGTGACGTTGCGGCGCAGCGGTGTCTTCTCTTCCACCTGCTTGAGCATGGAGCGGAAGTCCGAGATGCCGGCGGCGGCCAGGGTGCGGATGGGGCCGGCGGAGATGGCGTTGACGCGGGTGCCTTCCGGGCCGAGGGACGCGGCCAGGTAACGCACGTTGGCCTCCAGGCTGGCCTTGGCCACGCCCATGACGTTGTAATTGGGCACCGCGCGCACGGCACCGAGGTAGCTCATGGCCACCAGGGAACCATTGCGCCCGGCCATCAGCGAGCGCCCGGCCTTGGCCAGGGCGCCAAAGCTGTAGGAGCTGATCTCGTGGGCGGTGTTGAAGCCCTGTCGTGTCAGCACGTCCACATAGTTCCCTTCCAGTTCCTCCTTGGGCGCGAAGGCGATGGAGTGGATGATGCCGTCCAGTCCGTCCCACTGCTCGCCCAGGGCGCCAAAGCAGGCGTCGATCTCCTGGTCACTGGTGACATCCAGCGGCAGCACGATGCCGGAGCCGCATTTGGCGGCCAGATCCTTGACGCGCTCCTGCAGCTTTTCGCCCTGGTAGGTGAACGCCAGTTCGGCGCCCTCGCGCTGCATGGCCTGCGCGACGCCCCAGGCGATGGAGCGGTTGCTGGCGACACCGGTGATCAGGAAGCGTTTGTTGGTCAGGAATCCCATGCGATGGTTTCTCACTCTGTGGTGGGGTAAGGCTGACAAGGGCAATGCGGGATGCGATGATGCCGCCATGCTTGCAGCGCATAACCTTACCGAAACCGCGCCATCGGCGAAAGTCTGCCGTCAGGGGGCCGCTTGTTCTCCCTTTGCGTCGGTCTCCGCGGCCTGTTTACCGCAGAGGCGCGGCGGACATGCGAGAAACGCCGGGAAGGCACAGCATGCCCGGTGTTTTCTCAGTGCCCTCAGCGCCTCTGCGGTTCAACGGGATTTTGTCGCTTGGGTGGCGGTTTGGTGTGTCGCGCTGTTGCTGACCGGCTGTGGCGAGCCGCCCTGGAACAACCCCTATCCGCCGGAACGGGCAGGGGAGACGGTGCTGTATGGTTCCTTCGGCGAACGGCCAAAGCACCTGGACCCGGTGCGTTCCTACAGTTCGAACGAATACGCCTTCATCGCCCAGATCTACGAGCCGCCGCTGCAGTATCACTACCTCAAGCGGCCCTATGCGCTGGTGCCGCTCACGGCGGAATCGGTGCCCGAGCCGCGCTTGCTGGATGCGGCGGGCAACCCGCTGCCGGCGGACGCCGCCGCCGACGTGGCGATCAGCGAGTACCTGGTGCGCATCCGTCCGGGTATCCGTTATCAGCCCCACCCCGCCTTTGCCCGCGATGACGCGGGCGGCTACCGCTATCACGCGTTGACCCCGGAGCAGGCAGGGCGGCTGAATACCCTGGCGGACCTGCCCGAGACCGGCAGTCGCGAGCTGACCGCCGAAGACTATGTCTATCAGATCAAGCGCCTGGCGGCGCCCTGGCTGCATTCGCCCATCGCCGGCCTGATGGCGGAGCACATCCTGGGCTTTGCCGACCTGTCGCGTCGCCTCGGCGAGCTGGCGCCGCCGGCACAGGACGGCGAGCGGCCCTTCTTCGATCTGCGCAAGGTGCCCTTCGACGGCGCCGAGGTGGTGGACCGCTACAGCTTCCGGGTGCGCATACAGGGTCGCTATCCGCAGTTCATCTACTGGCTGGCGATGCCCTTCTTCGCGCCCATGCCCTGGGAGGCGGAGGCGCTGTATCAGCAGCCCGGCATGAAGCAGAGCAACCTGACGCTGGACTGGTATCCGGTGGGCACAGGGCCCTTCATGCTCACCGAGAACAACCCCAACCGGCGCATGGTGCTGAGCCGCAATCCCGACTTCCATGGCGAGCGCTACCCCAGCGAGGGCATGCCCGGCGATGCCGAGGCGGGCCTGCTCGACGATGCGGGCAAGGAACTGCCGATGATCGATCGCGCGGTCTACAGCCTGGAGAAGGAGGGCATTCCCTACTGGAACAAGTTCCTGCAAGGGTACTACGACAGCTCCGGCATCAGCTCCGACGCCTTCGATCAGGCGGTGCAGTTCGATGCCGCCGGCCAGGCCGGGCTCACCGAGGCCATGCGCGAGAAGGGCATCGAACTGGTGACGGCGGTGGATACGTCCATCATGTACATGGGCTTCAACATGCGCGACCCGCTGCTGGGGGGCGACTCCGAGCGGGCGCGCCTGCTGCGCCAGGCCATCAGCATTGCCGTGGACTTCGGCGAGTACATCTCCATCTTCGCCAACGGCCGGGGCGTCGAGGCCCAGGGACCGGTGCCACCGGGGATCTTTGGTCATCGCGAGGGCGAGGCCGGCATCAACCCGGCTGTCTTCCGCTGGCAGCACGGTCGGCCGGTGCGCCGAAGCGTCGACGAGGCCCGGGCCCTGCTGGCCGAGGCGGGTTATCACGATGGTCGTGACCCCGAGACCGGTCGACCGCTGACCATCTACTACGAGGCCATGGATGCTGGTCCTGACGGCAAGGCTCGGCTGAACTGGATGCGCAAGCAGTTTGCCAAGCTCGGCATCGAGCTGGTGGTGCGGGCCACCGACTACAACCGCTTCCAGGAGAAGATGCGCAAGGGCACGGGGCAGGTGTTCATGTGGGGCTGGAACGCGGACTACCCGGACCCGGAGAACTTCTTCTTTCTGCTCTACGGCCCGAACGCCAAGGTCGACGGCGGCGAGAATGCGGCCAACTACCGCAATACGGAATTCGACAGCCTGTTCGAGCAGATGAAGAACCTGCCGGACGGTCCCGCGCGGCAGCAGATCATCGACCGCATGACCACCATCCTGCGCCAGGATGCGCCCTGGGCCTTCGGCTACTATCCCAAGTCCTTCAGCCTGCATCATCGCTGGCTGGACAACGTCAAGCCGAACCTGATGGCCAACAACACCCTGAAGTACCGCGCGCTGCAGCCCGAGGTCCGGGCGCGGCTGCGCGAGGCCTGGAATCCGCCGGTGCTCTGGCCCATTGGCGCGGCCGTGCTGCTGCTGGTGCTGGGCGCGGTGCCGGCGATGCTCATCGCCCGCCGGCGCGAGCGGAGCAGCGCGCGATGAGTGCCTACCTGATCCGTCGGCTGTTCTATGCGCTGCCCATCCTGATCGGCGTGAACCTGATCACCTTTGTATTGTTCTTCGTGCTCAACTCGCCGGACGACATGGCGCGCATGCAGCTCGGCGACAAGCGCGTGACCCAGGCGGCCGTGGACAGCTGGAAGGCAGAGCACGGCTACGACCAACCGCTGCTGTTCAATGCCGATGCGCCCGGGCTGGGGGCGTTCACCGAGACCATCTTCTTCCAGAAGTCGGTGAAGCTGTTCGCCTTCGACTTCGGCTCGTCCGACAGCGGCCGCGACATCGGCTACGACATCTCCCAGCGCATGTGGCCGAGCCTGGCCATTGCGCTACCCGTGCTGCTGGTGGGGCTGGCGATCAACATCAGCTATGCCCTGATGATCATCTTCTTCCGCGCCACCTACATCGACTGGGGCAGCGTGGTGCTGCTGGTGGCCATGATGTCCATTTCCGGGCTGTTCTACATCATCGGCGGGCAGTTCCTCATCGGCAAGCTGTTCCATCTGGTGCCCATCTCTGGTTACGACACCGGACCGCAGGCGACCAAGTTCCTGATCCTGCCCGTCATCGTCGGCGTCATCGGCGGCATCGGCAGTGGCACGCGGCTGTACCGGACCTTTTTCCTGGAGGAGATCAACCGCGACTATGTGCGCACGGCCCACGCCAAGGGGCTGCGTGAGCGGGTGGTGCTGTTCCGGCATGTGCTGCGCAATGCGCTGATCCCGATCCTGACCGGCGTGGTCGCGGTGCTGCCGCTGCTGTTCATGGGGGCGCTGATAACCGAGTCCTTCTTCGGCGTGCCAGGGCTCGGCAGCTACACCATCGACGCCATCAACCGGCAGGACTTCGCCATCGTTCGGGCCATGGTCTTCCTGGGCTCGGTGCTCTACATCCTGGGCCTGATCCTGACCGACCTGTCCTACACGCTGGTGGATCCGCGGGTGAGGTTGTCCTGATGCCGGTGCTGCTGACCACGGATGTGCTGATCTTTCTGCTGTTTGCCTTGGCGGTCGGCTTTGGCGTCTACGCGGCCCGGCACGAACATCTGCGGGCGCCCTGGCGCAGCGTCGTACGTTCGCCGGTGGGGGTCGCGGCCCTGGTGGTGATCTGCTTCTATGTCGGCATCGGGCTGCTGGACTCGCTGCATTTTCATCCGCGTATCGAGCCCCCGTCCGTGATCGCGGCGGCAGCCGATGCCGGTGGGACGGGTGAGGAGGCCGCGCCGACCGCGCGCTACTCGACCCAGGTGCTGTCGGTGCTGGATCTGTGGCTCACCGGCCTGCGCGAGCGTCAGGAGAAGACCTTCTCCGCGCCCTTTGCGACCCACCTGTTCGTGAAGGAGGCGATCGAGCAGCCGGACGGCAGCGTCCTGCGGGCCTATCCGCGGCTGGCGCATGGCGGGGCGCATCTGGCGGATCCCGCCCAGCGCAACCGGGATGTGATGCTGCGGGGCCTGCTCGGCCTGGTCAAGGGACTGATGGCCTGGACGGTCCTGGCGGTGCTGCTGGTCGGTCTGCTGGCCTGGCGCCGCGGCGAGTCCTTCAGCGCCGTGGGCGAGGCGCTCTGGCACGGCCGGCTGAGCGCACACACGGCGGGCGACGGCCGTTCTGATGACCCTTCTGATATGGGCAGCGAGGGGGCGCCCGGCGACGGCATCCCCTGGCGGGTGGCCCTGCTCACCCTGGGGCTGATGCTGGTGCTCTGCTTCATCGCCGCGGAGCTGGCGGCGACGTATCACATCCTCGGCACCGACAAGGTGGGTGAGGACGTCTTCTATCAGAGCCTGAAGAGCATCCGCACCGGGCTGGTCATCGGCACCCTGACGACGCTGGTGATGCTGCCGGCGGCGGTGATCCTGGGCATCATGGCCGGCTACTTCCGCGGGCTCACCGATGACATCATCCAGTATCTCTACACCACCCTGAGCTCGATCCCGGGGGTGCTGCTGATCGCCGCGGCCATCCTGATGCTGCAGGTCTACATGACCAATAATGCGGAGCAGTTCGACAGCCTGGTGCAGCGGGCGGACCTGCGCCTGCTGTTCCTGTGCCTGATCCTCGGCGTGACCAGCTGGACCGGGCTCTGCCGGCTGCTGCGCGGCGAGTCGCTGAAGCTGCGCTCCGCCGATTACGTGCAGGCGGCCACTGCGCTGGGCGTGCGCAATTCCACCATCATCGGCCGGCATATCCTGCCGAACGTGCTGCACATCGTCATGATCACCGTGGTGCTGGACTTCAGCGGCCTGGTGCTGGCCGAGGCGGTGCTGTCCTACGTGAACATCGGCGTCGATCCCACCATGAACAGCTGGGGCAACATGATCAACAGCGCGCGTCTGGAACTGGCCCGCGATCCCATCGTCTGGTGGTCGCTGGCGGCGGCTTTCGTCTTCATGTTCACCCTGGTGCTGGCGGCGAACCTGTTCGCCGACGTGGTGCGCGATGCCTTCGACCCGCGGCTGAGGAGTGCGCGATGACCGAGGTGCTGCTGCAGGTCGAGCAGTTGACCACCGAACTTGCCGCTGCCGGTTCCTCTGGCGGCGGGGCGGTGCGGGTCTGCGACGCTGTCGGTTTCGACATCCGCCGCGGCGAGACCCTGGCCCTGCTCGGCGAGTCCGGCTGTGGCAAGTCCATGACGGCGCTATCGCTGATGCGGCTGCTGCCGTTGTCCGGGCGCATCACGGCCGGCGCTGTGCGGCTCGACGGCACCGATCTGCTCGGCCTCTCGGAGCGCGACATGCGTGGCGTGCGCGGCGGGCGCATGGGCATGATCTTCCAGGAGCCGCAGACCTCGCTGAACCCGGTGCTGACGGTGGGCGCCCAGATCGCCGAGGCCGTGCAGCTGCATGGCACGCCGCCCCGGGGACGCGGACGCAGCGGCCGATGGATACAGGACCGCGTGGTGGAGCTACTGCGGGCCGTGGGCATCCCGGACCCGGCGCGCCGCGCCGGCGAATATCCGCATCAGCTCTCCGGCGGCATGAAGCAGCGGGTGATGATTGCCATGGCCTTGGCCGGGGATCCCCAACTGCTCATCGCCGACGAGCCCACCACGGCCCTGGACGTGACCATCCAGGCCCAGGTGCTGCAACTGCTCAAGGGGCTGCAGCAGCAGACCGGCATGGCGGTGCTGCTGATCACCCACGATCTGGGCGTGGTCGCTGAGACGGCCGACCGACTGGCGGTGATGTACGCGGGCCAGATCGTCGAACAGGCCACCAGCGCGGACTTCTTTGCCGGCCCGGCGCACCCCTACAGCCGCAAGCTGATGGAGAGTCTGCCGAGCGCGGACAAGCGCCACGGGGCGCTGGCGGTGATCCCGGGCCGCGTGCCGCCGCTGGACCGGCCGTTCAGCGGCTGTCGCTTCGTCGAGCGCTGTTTCCGCGCCATGGACCGCTGTGGCGAGACCGCACCCGGCTGGTATCCGGCCGCCGATACAGCCGCCGGCACAAAGGGGTCGCAGGACGCGAGCCTTGATCCTGCGACTGACGCCAGCGGGCATATGGTGCGTTGCCTGCTCTGGGAGAATGCCGACGTGGCCACTGTCTGGCCGACGGCGGCGAGGCCCGCGACAGACGAGACGGCCCAGCCCGCCGGGCCTGCCAGCTCCGCCGTGTCTGCCGCGGCCACCGCCCCCAGGCAGGCAGCGCAGGCGCAGCGTGACAACAGGCCCCCGGCCGAACACCCCACGCTGCTGGCGGCCCGCGACCTGCAGGTGCATTTCCCGATCCAGCGTGGCCTGTTCAGGCGCACCGTGGGCTATGTGAAGGCGGTGGACGGCGTGGACCTGGACCTGCGTCCGGGCCGCACCCTGGCGCTGGTGGGGGAGTCTGGCTGCGGCAAGACCACGGTGGGCAAGGGCATCCTGCAACTGGAGCGGCCCACCGGCGGCAGCATCCGCTACAACGGCGATGATCTGGCCCGCCTCGGCGATGGTGCCATGCGCCGCCATCGCAAGGATCTGCAGATCATCTTCCAGGACCCCTTTGCGTCCATGAACCCGCGCATGCTGGTGGGGGATATCGTCGGCGAGGGGCTGCAGGCCCTGGGCATCGAGCGCGGACGCGCGGCGCGGCGGCGGGTGGCGGAACTGCTGGAGCAGGTGGGCATCGGCGAGCAGGCCATGGGGCGTTACCCGCACGAGTTCTCCGGCGGCCAGCGCCAGCGCATCTGCATCGCCCGGGCGCTGGCGGTGGAGCCCAGGATCATCGTCTGCGACGAGCCCACCAGCGCGCTGGACGTGTCCGTGCAGGCACAGATCCTGAACCTGCTGAAGCAACTTCAGCAGGACCTGGGGCTCAGCTATCTGTTCATCACCCACGACATCTCGGTGGTAGCCTATCTGGCCCACGAGGTGGCGGTGATGTACCTGGGCCGCATCGTCGAGCGCGGCACTACCGCCGAGGTGCTCGACGACCCGCGCCACCCTTACACCCGGGCGCTGCTGTCTGCCGTGCCCATGGTGGAGCGGGCGCATCGCCGCCGCAGGATCCAGCTGGACGGGGACATGCCGTCGCCGTCCGACCCGCCGGCGGGCTGCCATTTCCATCCGCGCTGCCCCGAAGCGCTCCCTGGCTGTGCCGCGGCCTATCCCGATGCCGTGCATCTGAGCGACAGCCGATTCGTCCGTTGTGTCCGGGACAGGGTGCCGAACCCGGAGGTCGGTGCCTGAGATCAGTCCCGGGCATCATTGCTGCGAGACGACGCAGGGGGCGACGGAGGGGCGACTCCAGGGGGTTGACTCAGGGGTCTGACTCAGGGGTCTGACTCAGGGGTCTGACTCAGGGGGCTGACTCAGGGGGCTGGCTCAGGAAGCTGGCTCTGGATTTGACCCAGGTGCTGCATCCAGGAATGGCTGCATCAGTTCCGGAATGCGCCTGCCTACCTCGGAGAAGGCGTCCAGCGGGACCGGCGGCGAGAAGAAATAGCCCTGGCCGTAATGGCAGCCCATTGCCCGGAGCCTCCGCACATGCTCCGCATCCTCCACGCCCTCCGCCACCACCTGCATGCCGAAGCTGTCGGCGATGGCCGTGACGGCCTCCACCAAGGCCCGGTCGCCGGCATTGGTGGCGAGATCGCGGATGAAACCCTGGTCGATCTTCAGCCGGTCCACCGTGAAGCGCTTGAGGTACGAAAGCGACGAATAGCCGGTGCCAAAATCGTCCAGAAAGACCCGGAAGCCACGGGCGCGCACGGCGTCGAGCCAGGCCTGGGCGCCGTCGACATCGCTGATAAGGATGCTTTCGGTGATCTCGAGCGCCAGCGATGCCGGCGCAAAGCCAAGGCGCTGTGCCAGTTCATGCAAGGCATCGGGCGTGAGGCCCTTGGGGATCTGGTGGGCGGAGACGTTCACCGACAGGTACAGGTCCCGGCCCGCGTGTTGCCAGGCGGCCAGTTGCCGCCCGGCGGACTCCAGGATCCAGCGCCCCATGTCGTTGATCAGGCCGGTCTCCTCGGCCAGCGGGATGAATGCGTTCGGCGGCACCAGCCCGCGCTGCGGATGTTGCCAGCGGATCAGCACCTCGGCGCCGACCAGCGCTCCCCGTTGCAGGTCCACCAGCGGCTGAAAGAAGGGCACGAACTGGCCGTCGCGGATGGCATGGCGCAGATCCGTTTCCAGTTGATGCCGTTCCTGGGCGAGTCGGGCCAGATCCGGATCGAAGAAGCAGATCGGGCCACCGGGGCCGGCCTGCGCGCTGGCCAGGGCCAGATCGGCGTGCTGGAACAGCGTCGCCACGGGGTTTGCCACCGTACCGGTATGGAAGGCAATGCCGCCGCTGAGGGTCAGTGTCAGCGGTGCGCCGGCGATGAAGACTGGCTGCTGCGCGTCGGCGAACACCTGCTCCAGCATGCGCTCGATCTCCAGCGCGGGTGCCGGGTCCGCCATCAGCAGCGCGAACTGGTTCTCGCCGACACGGGCGATCAGGTTGGCGCCCTCGATCCCCGACGACAGACGCCGGGCGGTTTCTGTCAGCAGGGCATCACCGATCGCCGGATCCAGACCGCTGCTGAGGCGTTTGAAGTTGTCCAGGCTGATCAGCACCAGGGCGATGGCCCGTTCCGGACGGGGTGGTTCGGCCTCCGGGTCCGAGGCCTGGATCAGGGCACGCAGGCGCTGTTCCAGGCCGAGCTGGTTGGCCATGCCGGTGATGCGGTCCGTCACCGCCAGCCGTCTGGCGGACTGTTCGGCCTCCAGGTGATGGGTCACGTCGTGCAACACGCCCTGGACGGAGCGGTCGGTGATGGGTGTGAGCACCACGCTGAGCCAGCGCTCGACACCATCCGGGTGGGTGTGGCGGAGTTCGGCCGATTGGGTCCGCGGGGTATCCTGCGCGCCCGAATCGCGGCGGGGGTTCCCGCCGGTGTTGCGGCAGTCGGACAACAGCTCGGCCAGCGGTTGTGGGTCGTGCCAGTCCAGATCCAGCAGCGCGAGTTCGCGCTCGGGACGGGTCTCCGAAGAGAGCCCCATCAGTCGCGCGAAGGCGGGATTCCAGGAGCTGAGCAAGCCCTGGTGGTCGATCTGGAACAGGCCGGTATCGGCGTTTTCGAAGATGGCGTGGTAGCGCTGTTCGTCGATCTCGCGCTGGATGCGCAGGGCGCGCTCGTCTTCCAGCGTTCGCACCAGGCGGTCGGCCAGGCGGTTGACGTCCGCGACCAGCAGGCCGATCTCGGACCCGCGGTGGCCGGCCGGCACCTGCAGGCGTTCGCCGCGGGTGGCGTCCATGCCGTGCAGCCGGTCGGAGATCGCCTTGATCGGGCGGATGATCAGCAGCAGCGTTGCCGCGGCGAACGCCAGCGCCACCAGCAGCAGCTGCATGGCCATCTGCAGCATGAGGATCCGTGTCTCCTGCCGCAGTTCCTGGTCGATCAGCGCCTGGTTGGGCGTCAGCAGTACGCGGCCTACCGGTGTTTGGGGTGAGAACGGGGAGTAGATGTCGCGCACCAGCACTCGGCTGTCGGGCGTCACCGCGGCAGCGGCGTCCGTTGCCTGGCGACTGCTGTCCGCCAGCGGGACGCCGTCCGCCTCGACCACCACGGACAGTACCTCGGAGTTGCGCAGCAGGCCGGCAATGAGCTCGCCCGCCAGGACATCATCGCGGGTGAAGCAGGCGATGCTGGCGGTGCTCTCCACCGTGTCCAGCAACTGGCTGAGGCGCAGTTCGGTGGCCTGCTCGGCGCGGGCGCGATTGTAATGCAGGTTGATCGCGACGGTAACGGCGCCGAACAGCAGCAGCACGCCCAGCAGGATCAGACCGGCGCGGGCGAGAATGCTGTGATGCCAGCGGGTGCGGATGGCTGTCATCGACCTGGCTCCGGACCCAGACCCAGACCCAGACCGAGCACGACCCGGAGGCGCTCGGAGAGCTCGTCCGGGCGAATGTAGGCGACCGCCCCCGGCGTGTTCGCAAGCCGCTCGATCATGTCGTCCAGGTCGTGCGCCTTCTGCGGCGGCTCGGTCTTGCCGGAAAACACCAGCCGCGCCCAGTAGGCGCGGATCTCGGCGGGGCTCTTGTCAACCAGCAGGCGGTAGAAATCGGTCATCAGCGCCTCATCGCGCGAGCGGTCGATGGGGACGGCCGCCTGCGCGTTCGGCAGCCGCCGGAATCGGCCCAGAAAGATGTTGATGACCTGCTCCCGCGTCAGACGGTCCAGGCCGCTGGCGGGGTCCATGACCACCAGGACCGGCTCGGCCGCCCGGGCTGCGCCGACACCGATTGCGAGCACGATGGCCAGCAGCAGGTGTGCCCCTGTGCGACGTTCCATGGCGCTGGCTAGAACACCACATCCAGGGACAGGGTGAACAGGTTCATCGAGCCGTCCCAGTCCGGTGTTTCCTGCCGGAAGAGGAAGATCGAATCCGGGCTGCCCCGGATGAGGTCCACCTGAGCCTTGAGCGCCATGTTCGGGCGGAAGTCCCAGCGTGTGCCGATCAGCAGGGTGCGGTGGTCGCTGTGGAAGTCGGCCTGGTAGAGGTCCGTGACGCCGGGGATCGGATGCTTGAGGTCCTTGGCCTCGGACTTGACCATCGACAGGCCGATGAACGGCGTCCAGTCGCCGATGCGGTAATTCAATGCGAGATAGCCCGCCCAGGTGTCCTGGAAGGTGCCGTGGTCGTTGTGGGTTCGGCTCAGCATGAACTGGGTCTGCAATGGCCCGCGGTCATGCACGATACCCAGGGAACTGAACTGGGACCACCGGTCTGCCACCCGCAACTCGTTCGCCGTGGCCGCCGGCAGGGTGCGGTAGAAGGCGTCCAGCGGCAGGTCGTTGGCGAAGCGCACCCCGACATGGACGATACGGGCCTGAAGGTCGCCCAGATAGTATTCCACATAGCCGCCCAGCAGCAGCGAGCCGTCCAGGTCGAAACGCAGGTCGCCGAACGGGGACTGTTCGCGGCTCTCGCCGCCGAACAGCTTGCCCTTGAGCAGGCCGCCGGCAAAGGGATGGGTCACGGCCAGGTCCATGCCGTCGACATAGTTGAAGGGCAGGGTGCCGTAGTAATCGGAGGGCGGGCGCACGGTATTGAACGAATAGCCCACCCAGCGCGAATCGCTAAGCATGTAGAACTCGGTGCCCAACCTGCCGGCGCGCAGGGTCCAGACCGGGTCCGGCGAGAAGCCGACGAAGGCCCAGGTGATCTCCGGGGTGTAGGTGCCATCGTAGCGGTAGCGCGAGATGCCTTGAACCACCGCCTCCAGCGTCGGGCTGAAGCGGAGATTGCCCTGCAGGCCGATGAGACTGTCGCTGGTCAGGCTCCATGCATCGGTGATGCCGGAGGGCTGGGATAGGTCGCGCACCGGTTCGGCCGAACCGTCGCTGGAGCGGGACGCGGCCAGGGTGCCGAAGCCGTGCAGGGAGAGGTCCACGGCCGCCGTCTGCAACGGCATCAGCAGCGCCGCGCACAACAGACCCGGGGTAACGAGCACGCGCGTGCGCGATGCGATGCTCATGTTGGCTGCCTGAGTCAATCCGAAGCCCTTGCGTCGCTCACAGAACGGTGACGCCAATGATACATCATTCCGGGCGTCATTGAACCCGACCGGCGATCCGGGTGCGGTGTGTCGCCTGGCAAGGATGTGCTGAAACAACCAGTGTGCCGCGGCAGCGGTCCTGTTTGGTCGTCCCGAGCGGGCGAAGAGCGCAGCGCTGTCTATACTGGAAGGTGTGGTTACGCCCAGCGGCCGGCGACCGGCGGCTGGAAGCTTGAGTCTCAAAAATCCCATGCTGAATCCATCACCCTCCCGGATCGCTGCTGCTGTTGAGCGCTCCCTGGCCCGGCTCGGGCGCGACCCGAGCCTGGTGCTGCAGCATCTGATCGCGCTGCAGCAGACGTTTTCCTTTGTGCCGCCGGCGGGCATCGATCGGCTGGTCGCCGCCCTGGGGGTCACGCGGGCGCAGATCCTGGCCGCCATCGACTTCTATGCCTTCCTGCACCTGGCGCCGCGGGGCGACTACGACATCCTGTTCAGCGATAACATCACCGACCGCATGCTCGGCAACGGACGGCTGATGACGCAGCTCTGCCAGCTGCTCGGCATGTCCCCCGGCAGCACCCGGGCGGATGGACTGGTCAGCGTCGGTCTGACCTCCTGCACCGGGATGTGCGACCAAGCCCCGGCGATGCTGGTCAACGGCCTTGCGCTGACGCGGCTCGATGATGCGCGTATCCGTCGCATTGCTGCGCTGGTCGACACCCGGGTGCCGCTGCCGCATTGGCCGCAGGCGTTCTTTGCCGTCTCCAACAACGTCCATCGTCCGGGGCTGCTGCTGTCCGATCTGGAGCCGCGCGACGCGGGTCTGGCTGCGCTCAGGCAGCAGGGTCCGGATGCGGTGCTCGCCGAGATCGAGCGCGCCGGCCTGCGCGGTCGGGGCGGCGCCGGCTTCACCACGGCGCTGAAATGGCGCTTCTGCCGCGAGGCCGCGCATCCGGAGAAGGTCGTCGTCTGCAACGCCGACGAAGGCGAGCCCGGCACCTTCAAGGACCGGGTGCTGCTGACCTCCTATGCCGATCTCGTCTTCGAGGGGATGACCCTCTGCGCGGGCATCATTGGTGCACGCGAAGGTTTCCTCTACCTGCGCGGCGAGTACCGCTATCTACTGGAACATCTGGAGGCGGTGCTGCAGCGCCGGCGCGAGCAGGGGCTGCTGGGGCAGGGGATGGCGGACACGGGGACTGACTTCGACATCCGCAT
Organism: Thiohalocapsa marina; assembly: GCF_008632335.1. GTDB lineage: Bacteria > Pseudomonadota > Gammaproteobacteria > Chromatiales > Chromatiaceae > Thiohalocapsa > Thiohalocapsa marina. The sequence goes on along the minus strand of NZ_VWXX01000007.1, from coordinate 104,879 downwards.
CCACCTGGGAGCGGGCGCCTACATCTGCGGCGAGGAATCTGCGCTGATCGAGTCGCTGGAAGGCAAGCGTGGCGTCACCCGCAAGCGCCCGCCCTTCCCGGTCACCGAGGGCTATCTGGAACGGCCGACGGTGGTGAACAATGTCGAGACCTTCCTCGCCGCCGCCCGCATCGCCGAGCACGGCGGTTACTGGTTCCGCAGCGAGGGCACCGACAGATCCGCCGGCAGCAAGATCCTGAGCGTCAGCGGGGATTGTGAACGGCCGGGCATCTACGAGTACCCCTTCGGCACCAGCATCGCGCGGGTGCTCGGCGACTGCGGCGCCCAGCGGACCCAGGCGGTACAGGTGTCCGGCGCCGCCGGGGCCACCCTGGGGGTCGACGAGTTTCAGCGCGTGCTGGCCTTCGAGGATCTGCCCACCGCCGGCTCCTTCATGGTCTTCGACGACAGCCGCGACCTGATGGAGATGGTGCGCAACTTCGCGGACTTCTTCGTGCACGAGAGCTGCGGCTTCTGTACCCCCTGTCGGGTCGGCGGCAAGCTGCTGCGCGATCTCGTCGAGAAGGTGGCGGCCCGCAAGGCCTCGCGGCACGACCTCGACGAGATGCGCCGGATCGCCGACGTGATGCGCCGCGCCAGCCACTGCGGCCTGGGGCACACCGCGCCAAACCATGTGCTGAACACCCTGGACAAGTTTCCGCAGATCTACGCGTCCAGGCTGGCAAGTGCTGACCATACGCCGGCCTTCGATCTCGACGCCGCGCTCGCCGAGGCTCGCGCCCTGACCGGCCGCGACGATGTCGGCGCGCATATCGCCGCGGACGTGGGTTGCTGAATGCCGTCGCCTGTCGATTGGCGGGTGAATTGCTCGGCTCATGCATGTCTCATCGGGAGGAACGATGGCAGAACACAGCACCTTCAGGCTCGACGGTCGGCCGATCCCGTTCGCACCGGGACAGACCATCATGGATGCCGCGCTGGCGGCGGGGGCCTATATCCCGCATCTGTGCCATCACCCGGAGTTCGCTCCCCACGGCAGTTGCCGGGTGTGCGTGGTGTGCGCCGATGGGCGCGAGGTGTCGGCCTGTACGGCACCGGCGGCCAAGGACATGGAGGTGGAAAGCCAGAGCGAGTCGATCCGTGCCCTGCGGGTCTCGATCCTGCAGATGCTCTTCGTCGAGGGTAATCATGTCTGTCCGGCCTGCGAGAAGAGCGGCGCCTGTCAGCTGCAGGCGGTGGCCTATGACTGCGGCATGCTGGAGCCGCACTTCACGCATTTCTTTCCGCGCCGCGCCGTCGATGCCTCACATCCCGATGTGATCCTCGACTATAACCGCTGCATCCTCTGCGAGCTCTGTGTCCGTGCCAGTCGCGACCAGGACGGCAAGCGGGTCTTCGCCATCAGCGGGCGCGGCATCGGCAGCCGGCTCATCGTCGACTCGCCCACCGGCCGACTCGGCGACAGCCGCTTCGCGATCACCGACAAGGCGGCCCATGTCTGCCCCGTCGGCGCCATCCTGCCCCGCCGCGGCGGTTACCGGGTGCCCATCGGTGAGCGTCTTTACGATCGCGCGCCCATCAGCCGCGTCGGCGATGTGGCGGCCAACGAGGAGGCATGAGCATGGATACCCGTGTCCGGCCAAAGCTGCGCGTGGCCACCACGTCCCTTGCCGGCTGTTTTGGCTGTCACATGTCGCTGCTCGACATCGACGAGCGCCTCATCGATCTGGTGGAGCTGGTGGAGCTCGATCGCACGCCGCTCACTGACATCAAGACCATCGGTGACTGCGACCTCGGCCTCATCGAGGGCGGTGTCGGTAACGCCGAGAACGTTGAGGTCCTGCGCACGTTCCGCCACCACTGCAAGGTGCTGGTGGCCGTGGGCGCCTGCGCCGTGAACGGTGGCATTCCGGCCATGCGCAACAGCTTCGCGCTGAGTGATTGTCTGGAGGAGGCCTATATCGATGGTGTCGGCCTCTATAACCAAGGGATACCCAACGACCCCGAATTGCCGCTGCTGCTGAGTCAGGTGCATCCCATTCACGAGGTGGTCAAGGTGGACTACTTCCTGCCCGGCTGTCCGCCCTCCGCCGATGCCATCTGGACCTTTCTGACCGAGCTGCTGGCGGGCAAGCCCATCGGCTTTCCCTACACGCAGATTCACTATGATTGACCATCACGGATCGCACGACCATGCCCAGCCAACTGGAAACCGCATCGCATCCGCAAGGCCTGAAGCGCGTCGCCATCGAACCGGTGACGCGGGTGGAGGGGCACGGCAAGGTGACGCTGCTGCTGGATGAGGACGATCATGTGCAGCAGGCGCGGCTGCACATCGTGGAGTTCCGCGGCTTCGAGAAATTCATCCAGGGCAGGCCCTTCTGGGAGCTCCCCGTCCTGGTGCAGCGGCTCTGCGGCATCTGCCCGGTCAGCCATCACCTGGCGGCAGCCAAGGCCTGCGATCGGCTGGTCGGGGTCGATCAGCTGACGTCGACGGCGGAGAAGGTCCGCCGGCTGATGCACTTCGGCCAGATCCTGCAGTCCCATGCGCTGCATTTCTTTCATCTGTCCTCGCCGGACCTGCTGTTCGGCTTCGATGATCCGGTGGCCCATCGCAACATCATCGGTGTGCTGGACGCCCATCCGGACATCGCCCGCCAGGGGGTCTTGTTGCGCAAGTACGGCCAGGAGGTGATCCGTATCACCAGCGGCAAGCGGATCCATGGCACAGGCGCCATCCCAGGCGGCGTGAACAAGGCCGTTTCGGCGTCCGAACGCGACTTGCTGCAGGCGGACATCGGCCAGGTGGTGCAGTGGGCGGTGGACGGCGTAGCCCTGATGAAGCGCCTGTTCGGGGCAAATGCGGCAGCGTTTCAACGGTTCGGCACCATCGATGCCAACAGCCTGAGCCTGGTGCGTCCTGACGGCGAGCTGGAGCTCTATCACGGTGGCTTGCGGGCGCGGGATGCTACCGGGTCGGTGCTGTTCGACCATGCGGACGTCGCTGATTACCAGGATCTGCTGGCCGAGCAGGTCAAGCCCTGGAGCTACATGAAGTTTCCGTTCATCCGGGCGCTGGGGCCTGAGGCTGGCTGGTATCGGGTCGGCCCCCTTGCGCGGGTGGGCAACTGTGATGCCATCGACACGCCGTTGGCGGAGCGCGAGCGACAGGAGTTCGTCGCCATGGGGCAGGGGCGGCCGGTCCAGGCGACCTTGGCTACCCACTGGGCGCGGCTGATCGAGTTGCTGCATTGCGCCGAAGCGATCGAACGGCTGCTGCAGGACCCCGACCTTGGCGGTCGTGATCTGCTGTTGCAGGGCGAGCCGCGACGGCTGGGCATCGGGGTCATCGAGGCCCCGCGTGGCACCCTGTTCCATCACTACGAGATCGACGCTGACGGCCTGGTGCGCAAGGCCAACCTGATTGTCTCCACCACGAACAACAATCAGGCCATGAACGAATCGATCCGGCAGGTGGCATTGGACGAACTCGACGGTCGGCGTCTGACCGAGCCACTGCTCAACCGCATCGAGGTCGCCATTCGCGCCTATGATCCCTGCCTCTCCTGCGCCACCCATGCCCTGGGCAAGATGCCGTTGGAGCTGGAGTTGCTGGATGCCGACGGTGCCGTGCTGGATCGCCTGCGCAAGCGTGCCGATGGAAACATTGTCGACGACGGCCATTGTTCGGCCGCGTCATGAGTGATCCGCGAAAAAGAATCCGCGCAGCCGTTGCCCCTGCATTCCTCACTGAGAACCCCGATGGAAACCGGACTCAGGCCCATGCGCCTTGAGGTAATGGGCGCAGTGGCCCCGACGCTGGTGTTCGGGATCGGCAATCCGTCCCGCGGCGATGATGCGATCGGGCCGCTGCTCGTTGAGCGTCTGGCGGCGTTGAAGGACATCCGGCGACCGGATGGGCAAGGACTCACCGACGTTGATCTGTTGACGGACTTTCAGCTCCAGCCCGAGCATGCGCTCGACCTGCGGGGCCGCAGGCGGGTGTTCCTGGTCGATGCCAGCCAGGATCCCTCCGCCCCCTGGACCCTGGAGGCGCTGATGCCGCAGAACGGCCTGTCCTGCAGCACCCACAGCACCACGCCGGGGGGCCTGCTCGCGGTCTATTCGCGTCTGTACGGCCGGCCACCGAGCACCTGGCTGCTGGCGGTGCAGGGTGAGGGCTTCGCGTTGGGGGCGGGGCTCACGACGGTCGCACAGGCAAACCTGAACGCCGCGTTGCAACACCTGCTGCACGTCCTTGGGTCTGACGTCGGCACCCGATGAGTCGCGGGCTTTGCCCTGCAGGGTCGCTGTTCCCTATACTGCCTGGGGTTCGGCAGCGCCTTCCCGGCTGTCGACGACAACTGCGGTGCATGGCGATTTGCGGCCACAGCTCGGAAATCCATGCCCACCGGCGAGAACACGATCAAAAGACGCGGAGGAGCGACAGAGCATGTTACGCAAGGCTGGATTGACGGGCATGGCCATTGCCGTGGTGCTGGCGGGGGGGTCCGCCGCCGCCGTGGACATGGGCGAGATGATGAACCCTTCCAAGATGATGAATCCGTCGAAGTGGTTCGGTGGCAACAAGGACGATGAGCCCCCGCGCGACATGGTGCCGCCGCCGGGGTACGGCCAGATGCCGCCGCAGGGCTACGAGCAGATGCCGCCGGCGGGGTACGGCCAGATGCCGCCGCAGGGCTACGAGCAGATGCCGCCGTCGGGGTATGGCCAGATGCCGCCGCAAGGGTACGGCCAGATGCCGCCGCAGGGCTACGAGCAGATGCCGCCGCAAGGGTACGGCCAGATGCCGCCGCAGGGCTACGAGCAGATGCCGCCGGCGGCGTACGGCCAGATGCCGCCGCAGGGCTACGAGCAGATGCCGCCGCAAGGGTACGGGCAGATGCCACCCCAGGGCTACATGCCGCCGTCCGGCTATCCGCCCGCCGGCTACGGCGCCCCGGGATACTACGGACCTGGTCCTGGTTATGGCCCCGGTTATGGCCCGGAAGAGGAAAAGAGCGGCATGAATCCGATGAAGATGATGCCGAATCCCATGAAGATGTTTGGCGGCAACAACGACTGACGCCAAAACAGACGTTTTCTTCACAAGGGCTTGGGCGTCAGTGTCCAGGCCCTTTTTTTGCCGGCGCAGCCATCGGGCATTCAGGGGTGGCCCTCAGAGGGGGATTCAGGGGCACACACAGGGGGCATCGTGACCGGAAACATCCCGGCGTTCGCGTCGCCTGTGTCCTCCATGCCGTCGGTGTCCGTGATGATGGACCCAGGCTCAGCCGCCGGTCACGGGCGGGAAGAAGGCCAGCTCGTCGCCGTCGGTGAGAGTCGTCTCCGGTCTGGCCATCTCCTGATTGACGGCGCATAGCAGTGTTTTGGATGGTGCCAGGGCCTCGGCCCAGGGGGTGCCGCGCTGTCGCAGGTGCTCCAGTATATCGCCGACGCAGCGGCTGTCGTCGAGCGGGAGCGACTCGCCGTCAGTGCCGAGCCGCTCGCGCAGGCTGGCGAAATAGCGGATCTGGATCATCGCGCCAGCTCGCCCATGGGAATGAACTGCACCGGATCACCGCTGCGGATGGTGCGGCCCTCGGGGACTACCACCAGTCCGTTGGCCCAGACCAGCGAACTCAGTGCCGCCGACGAGCGGCTGGGGAAGACCTGGACCCGGGGTTCGCCGTCCTGGTCGAGATCGAGGCGTGCGCGTTGGTATTCGCGCCGCTTGTCGGGCCTTGGCGAGTCGAAGTCCGCGCGCGCGCGGATGTACCGTGGCGCCAGATCGCCGTCAACCCCCTGCATGCGCTGGATGAAGGGGCGCGCAAACAGCCCGAAGGTAACGAACAGCGACACCGGGTTGCCGGGGCTGCCAATGAACGGCGTCTCGCCGATATGGCCGAAGGCCAGCGGCTTGCCGGGCCGCATCGCGATCCGCCACAGGTCCAGGCGGCCGAGTTTCTGCACCGCCGGGCGCACATGGTCTTCTTCGCCCACCGAGACGCCGCCGCTGGCAAGCACCAGGTCAGCCTGACCGGCCGCGCGCTGCAACGCCTCGACGGTTGCGTCCAGGGTGTCGGCGACGATGCCCAGGTCGATCACCTCGCAGTCCAGGGTCTCCAGCAGGGCGCGCAGCAGGAAGCGATTGGAGTTGTAGATCTGCCCCGGCGACAGGGGCTCGCCGGGCATGCGCAACTCGTCGCCGCTGGCGAAGATCGCCACCCGCAGCCGGCGATAGACCGGCAACCGCTCCACGCCTGCGCCCGCCGCGAGTCCCAGGTGTTCCGCGGCCAGCCGGATGCCGGCAGTGAGGATGACATCGCCGGCGTGGCACTCTTCGCCGCGGCGCCGGACATTGGCGCCGGGCTGGATCCGGGCGAGCGCTGCGGTCGGGATGATCAGGCTGTCGCCCTCGGTCTGGCAGATCTCCTGCACCACCACGGTGTCGGCGTTGGCCGGTACCGGTGCGCCGGTGAAGATGCGCGCGGCAGTGCCCGGGGCCAGGGGCTGGCCGCAGTGTCCCGCGGCAATGCGCTGGGCGATGCGCAGCCGCCGCCCGGTCGGTGCCGGGCCGGAAGCAGGCTCGGGCTGCACCAGATCCGCATGCCGAATGGCGTAGCCGTCCATGGCGCTGTTGTCCCAGCCCGGCAGGTCGACGCGGCTCGGCACCGGTTCGGCCAGGATCCGGTTGCGGGCCTCGGCGGTGGGGATGTCTTCGACATCTGTCAGGGGGCGGGCGTGGTCCAGCAGCAGGGCGAGCGCCGCCTCGACGGCCAGGGGGGGCGCTACCGGGCCGGTGTCGCAGTCGTTGGCAGCGGCGTGTTCAGGCTGTTTCATGTCCGTTGAGTCGACCCATTGCAGACGTAGGTTGGGTATTTGCGCCTTGGGTGTCGGCCTGCGGGACCTGACGCTATCGCTGAAGGCGGCAGCGATCAGGACTCGCGAAAACGCTCGATCAGCTGCGCAAAATTGCACGGCCTGGTACGGCTGTCCAGCTGTGCCGCCAGGATCTGCTCCCAGGCGGTGCGGCAGGCTCCGGTGGAACCGGGCAGGCAGAAGATCAGGGTGCCGTTGGCGAGCCCGGCGACGGCCCTGGACTGGATGGTGGAGCTGCCGATGTCCTGATACGACAGCTGCCGGAAGAGTTCGCCGAAGCCGTCGATGGACTTGTCCAGCAGCGGCGTCACCGCTTCCGGCGTGCTGTCGCGACCGGTGATGCCGGTGCCGCCGGTGCTGATGATGACGCCGATGGCCGGGTCGGCGATCCAGTTGGAAAAGACGGCGCGCAGGGCGTAGACGTCGTCGGGCACGATGGCCTTTGCACGCACCTGGTGGCCGGCAGCAGTGGCGCTGTCACGCAGCAGGTGACCTGAAGTGTCGTTGGCCTCGGTGCGGCTGTCGGACACGGTGAGGATGGCGATGTCCAGCGGCAGGAAAGGGGCGTTGTCCGGGGTTTTGCTCATGGCGTGCGGCGGTCTCTGTATCGATCGGTCCGGCAGTCAGATGACAAGGGTCTTGGGATATGCTGATTTATCCGGCATGTCCCGTGCGGGGCAGGAGTCCCCGCCATTTTTAGCAGCGTAAGCCGCTGAAAATGAAGCGATTCGGAAACCGCGTTTTCGAATCGCGTGCTGGTTTTTGGCCTGGCTCGGATCAGGGTGGCCAATAAGTCAGCGTCTCCCTAGAACCACTTGGGCAGCAGGATCAGGCCCCAGATCGTAGCAACGAAGACCAGGCTGGTGAAGACCGCCGCCGAGGCGATGTCCTTGGCGCGTTTCGACAGCTCATGGCGCTCCAGCCCCACCCGGTCGACGTTGGCCTCGATGGCGGAGTTCAGCAACTCGACGATGAGCACCACCCACAGGCTGCCCAGCAGCAGCGCGCGCTCCACCGGGGTGTCGCCGAGCCAGAGGCCCAGGGGTATCAGCGGGATCAGGGCAAAGAGTTCCTGCCGGAAGGCCGCCTCGGAGCGGAAGCAGGCCTGCAGCCCCATCATCGAGTAGCCGAAGGCACGGATCAGGCGGGCCCCGCCCCGGGCGCTGCCGTTTGCCATGATGCGCTCAACCAGACTCGGCCGGCCGCCAGGCCAGGTCGAGGTGCCGGGCCGCACGCACGTCGTCGAGCCGGCGTACCGGCAACCGGTGAGGCGCCTCCTTGAGCAGCTGCGGCTGTTGCTCGGCCTCCGCGCGGATGGTGGTCATGGCATCGACGAAGCCGTCAAGGGACTCCTTGTCCTCGGTCTCGGTGGGCTCGATCAGCAGGCACTCCGGCACCAGCAGCGGAAAGTAGGTGGTCGGCGCGTGGTAGCCATAGTCCAGCAGGCGCTTGGCGAAATCCATGGTGTTGACGCCGAAGTTCTTTGCCTCGTGTTTCAGAGTGACGATGAACTCGTGACTGGCGCGCCGCTCGGGATAGGCCAGCTGGAAGCCGGCCGTGCGCAGCCGGGCCATCAGGTAGTTGGCGTTCAGCGCGGAGTAGTCCGCCACGCGGCGCATGCCTTCCGCCCCGAGCATGCGGGCGTAGATGTAGGCGCGCAGCAGGATGCCCATGTTGCCGCCGAAGGCGGTCAGCCGACCGATGCTGTCCGGGCGGTCGCCTTCGGCCTGCCAGTGGTACTCATCGCCGTCGCGCACCACCAGCGGTACCGGCAGGTAGGGTTCCAGCCGTTTGGAGACACCCACCGGACCGGCACCGGGCCCGCCGCCGCCATGGGGCGTCGAGAAGGTCTTGTGCAGGTTCATGTGGATGACGTCGAAGCCCATGTCGCCGGGGCGCACCTTGCCGAGGATGGCATTGAGATTGGCCCCGTCGTAATAGAGCAGGCCGCCGGCGTCGTGCACGGTGTGGGCGATGGCCTGGATGTTGCGATCGAACACGCCCACCGTGCTGGGGTTGGTCAGCATGATGCCGGCGGTCTGCGGGCCGACGGCGCGGCGCAGCGCGTCGATGTCCACGTCGCCATCGGCGCCGGTGGGGATCTCGCGCACGTCGAACCCGGCCATGATCGCCGATGCCGGGTTGGTGCCATGGGCGGCATCGGGCACCAGGATCTCGCGCCGGTCGGTGTCACCGCGGGCGTCGTGGTAGGCGCGGATCATCATCACGCCGGCCAGCTCGCCCTGGGCGCCGGCGGCAGGCGCCAGCGAGACCCCGTGCATCCCGGTCACCGCCTTGAGCATCTCCTGCAGCTCGAACAGGCAGGCCATGATGCCCTGGCTGTGGCTCTCCGGTGCCGCCGGATGGCGCGCCAGGAAACCCGGCAGCGACGCCAGGCTGTTGCAGGCGCGCGGGTTGTACTTCATGGTGCAGGAGCCGAGGGGGTAGAAGTGGGTGTCGATGGAAAAATTCTTCTGCGACAGCCGGGTATAGTGGCGCACCGCCTGCAGCTCCGACACCTCCGGCAGGGCGGCGCGACGCTTGCGACGCAATGCCGCTGGCAGGCCGTCGGCATCGGAACGGGCGCCTGGGGCCTGGGTGGATTCCGGGATGGGCGCCTGGAGCGGGGCTTGGGCGGTGGCCCGGCGGCCGGGTCGGGAGAGGTCGTGGATCAGCATGGCGGCGTGTCGGATCTCGATGCGGCAGCGGGTTGGAGGGTGAGCGTCAGAACTTGGGTTCCACCGGGCAGCGAGCCTGGGTGCGCGTGGCGATGACCCGGGCCAGCTTGTCGTGATAGGCGTCCAGATCGTCGTCGGTGCGGACTTCAGTTGCGCAGACCAGCAGCGCCGGCTCCAGTTCGGGGTAGTCGGGCCCCAGGTCGAAGCCGCCGAGGATGTTGTGCGCCGCCAGGGAGCGCAGCACGTCGGCGGTGGGGGCCGGCAGCCGCAGCGCGCGTTCGTGGAACACCGGGCGGTCGAACAGCGGCTCGACGCCGGGGATCTCACACAGCCTGTCGCTGAGCTTGCGGCTGTTGGCATGGCAGGCGGCGGCCACGCGCTCCAGACCCTCGGCGCCAAGCAGGGCCATGTGGATGGTCGCGGCGGTGACCAGCAGCCCCTGGTTGGTGCAGATGTTCGAGGTCGCCTTGGAGCGGCGGATGTGCTGCTCCCGCGCCTGCAGGGTCAGGGTGAAGCCTTCCTGGCCGTCGGCGTCCAGCGTCTTGCCGGCAATGCGGCCGGGCAACTGCCGCACGAAGGCGTGCTTGCAGCACAGAAAACCGAGATAGGGCCCGCCGGACGCCAGTGGCATGCCCAGGGGCTGGCCTTCACCGCAGGCGATGTCGGCGCCCGCCGTGCCCCAGTCGCCCGGGGGTGACAGCAGCGCAAGGGCGACCGGATTCACCACGCCGATGACCAGCGCATTACGCGCATGGGCCCAGTCGGTCAGTTCGTCGACCTCTTCCAGCACACCGAAGAAGTTGGGCTGGGGGATCACCAGGGCAGCGAATTCGCCTCCCGCCGCGGCCTCCAGTTGCTCCACCGTGGTGTGGCCGCCGGCGCGATCGAAGGGTACTTCAACCAGTTCGATGCCCTGATGCCGGACGATGCTGCGCACCGTGCGCCGATAGGCCGGATGCAGATTGCGCGGCAGCAGCACCCGCGGTGACTTCACCTTGCGGTTGGCGCGGACCGCCATCAGCACCGCCTCGGCCAGCGCCGATGCGCCGTCGTAGAGCGAGGCGTTGGACACGTCCAGACCCGTCAGTGCGGTCATCATGGACTGGAACTCGTAGAGCACCTGCAGGGTGCCCTGGCTGGCCTCGGCCTGGTAGGGCGTGTAGGCGCTGTAGAACTCACCACGGGTGGTGATCTGCCACACGGCGGCCGGGATGTGATGCTCGTAGGCACCGGCGCCGATGAAGCAGAGCGGCTGGCCGTCCTCGCGGGCACGCGCCTGCATCACCCGGCTGATGTCCATCTCGGACACGCCTGCGGGCACGCCGTCGAGGTCCTTCGCACGCAGTTCCGGCGGGATCTCGTCGAACAGATCGTCGATGCGATCGACGCCAATGGTCGCCAGCATGGCGGCGACGTCGTCTTCGGTGTGGGGGATGAACGGCATCGGTTCTGCTCGCTCAGGCCTCGGCGGCCAGGGTCGCTTCGTAGGCCGCAGCGTCCAGCTGGCCGGCCAGTTCCGACGCATCGGCCAGTTTCAGCCGGAAGATCCAGCCGTCGCCGTAGGGATCGCTGTTGATGGTCTCGGGGGCGTCTTCCAGCAACGGATTCACCTCCACCACCTCGCCGCCGACGGGGCTGTAGATGTCGGAGGCGGCCTTGACCGATTCCACCACCGCGCAGGCGTCCTTGGCCGCGAGCTGGCGGCCAGCCTCCGGCAGTTCCACGAAGACCAGGTCACCCAGTGCCTCCTGGGCGTGGTCGGTGATGCCGATGGTGGCGGTGCCGTCGCCGTTGTCCTTGATCCACTCGTGGCTGTCGGTGTACTTCAGGTCTGCGGGGATGTTGCTCATGGGCGGGCTCCGATGGGGTTGTGGGTGCGCCCGGACGCATCACGGGGCCTGGGCAGCAGCTAACGGAATCGATTACAGGATAGATTGGTCGGTCTCAGTCAAAGCGAGATCCGGCTCTTGCCGTTGCGCACAAAAGGCGGCTTCACCACCCGCGCGGCGACGGGCTTGCCGCGGATCTCCACCGCGCAGTCCTCGCCGATGCCGGCGTCCACCCGCGCCAGCGCGATGGAGCGCTGCAGCGTGGGCGAGAAGCCGCCGGAGGTGGTCTCGCCGGCTGGACGGCCGTCGATGAGTACGGTCTGATGGCTGCGCAGCACGCCGCGGCCGGTGAGAAGCAGGCCGACTACGCAGGAGAGGTCCTGGGCGTTGCGCCGGGTCTCCAGCGCCGCGCGTCCGATGAATGCCCGGTCCGCCGGCTCCCAGGCCACGGTCCAGCCCAGACCGCTGTTGAGCGGGTCGGTGTCCTCGTCCATGTCCTGGCCATAGAGGTTCATGCCGGCTTCCAGGCGCAGGGTGTCGCGGGCGCCCAGGCCGCAGGGCACCACCCCGGCGTCCAGCAGGCCGCGCCACAGCGCCACCGCCCGGTCCGCCGGCAGCAGGATCTCGAATCCGTCCTCGCCGGTGTAGCCGGTGCGGGCCACCAGCCAGCCGTCGTGCTCCACCGCATGGAAGGGCTTCAGCGCCAGCGACGGCTCACGCACCGCCTGCGGCAGCAAGGGTGCGGTCTTCTGTCGCGCCTGGGGGCCCTGGATGGCGACCATGGCGAGGTCGTCGCGACGGCCGATGGTGACGTCGAATGGGGTCGCCTGCTGGTTGATCCAGTCCAGGTCCTTGCCGGCAGTGGCGGCATTGACGATCAGCCGGTAGCGGTCGGCGCCGAGGAAGTAGCAGATGAGGTCGTCGATGACGCCGCCGTTGGGGTTGAGCATGCAGCTGTACAGCGCCTTGCCCGGCTCCCGCAGCTTGTCGACGTCATTGGCCAGCAGCATACGCAGGAAGGCCCGGGCATCCGCTCCGGTAATGTCCACCGGTTGCATGTGGGAGACATCGAACATGCCCGCGTCGCGACGGACGGCGTGGTGTTCGTCGAGCTGGGAGCCGTAGTGCAGCGGCATCTCCCAGCCGCCGAATGGGACGATCCTGGCGCCAAGGCGCTGGTGTTCATCAAACAATGGTGTTCTGGAACCCATGAGCGGGCCTCGCGGTCGGGCCGGCGGCCGAAAGCCGTCCGGGGCGTTGGACAAGACGAACAGGGTCGGCGCACCTGTGCTGCCGCTCCTCGGTCGCCCCTCTGTCCTGGACCTGAGAGTTTGCATTGGCCGCCGCATCAGGCGGCCTGCTGCCCCGTCGGTGGGCCGCGCTGAGCGGCCGCTCTCCAGAGTCGGTTCGTGAGCCGGCGGTCCTTTTGCCTGAGCGATTCCGGGCGGTGTTGCGCCTTCGGCGCCGCTGCCGTCCGGTAACCGGTCGTCAGCGGTCTCTCCCGCGGGCTCGAATCCGAACCGAGACTATAGCGACGCCAGCGAGGCTTGCCAAGTGATGCGTGGACAATTCGGCACTCGGCTGTCGGCTGATGCTGGGGCAACGCGTCAGGGGCCAGTCGTCAGGGAGCGGCCCGTCAGGTGCCGTGCGCTCAGGCCTCGTCCCGCTTCGGCTTGGGGCGGTGGAAGGCCAGGCCGCCGCAATCCGCGCAGGGCGGGATACGGCCGGTTCGGGTGAAGTGGGTTTCGGCGCCGCACTTGTCGCAGACCAGGGTGCCGGGCCCGGTGATCTGGCCAGCCTGGTAGAGGCCGGCGCGGCGCGCGCGCTCTGCCCACTGGCTCAGCTGCAGGCTGGTTTGGTCCGCCACGCTGGTGAAGGCGTCGAGCATGCGCCGTTCCATCAGCTGCAGGTCGAAGTGCCACCAGTCGCGCAGGTCCTCGCCGGTCTCGGCGATGTAGTTGGCGGCATCCTCGATGTCGCGCTGGACATAGTCGGCGACCTTGTTTGCCTCCTCGCGGGTCAGTTCGCCGAGTTCCACCATGTTGTCGCGCACCTGTTCCAGCATGTGCTGCATCTTCGGCGCCGACTCGCGGGCCTCGCGAATCGCCTCTTCGGTGCCCTTCAGCATCCGCTCGTAGGCCTCCACCAGATAGTCGGCTGCATGTTCCTTGTGCTCGCCGTGTTTGCCGGGATCGTTCATGGCTCTCTCCTCGCGTGGTGGTGCGTCATCGGCTGTCATCGCCAGTGGCGTATTCGTCGAATCTTGCCACAAGTCTGGCCGATGTGGCGCAAAGTACAAGGACGACGGGGTGGAAACGCGAAATCTCGCCTGCGATGGGTATAACGCGGCGCCCGTGCGGGGTAGACTGCAGGGTTGTTTTCGACCCCGAGCCCACGCAGCAGCACCGCCATGACAGAGAATCAGCCAGCAGAGCCGGTCACCCCGGCTGGACCAGAGCGCGACATCGCGCTGTTCGCCACCTTGCTCGGCGAGGTGTTGCGGGAACACAGCCGCAAACGCGTGCTGGTGGTAGTGGAGCGGCTGCGCGACGGTTTCCTGACCCTGCGCGAGCACGACGACGAGGCCCTGCGGGGCAAACTGATGAAGCGGATCGACGGCCTGGATCCGCAGACCCTGTCCGAGGTGATCCGCGCGTACACCATCTATTTCTCCCTGGCGAACATCGCCGAGGAGGTGCATGGCTTCCTGCAGCGCCGCACTACGGTCAGTGCCGGTGGCCGGCTCTGGCGTGGCTCCTTTGATCACACCCTGCGCCAATTCGCTGAAGAAGGGGTCGCGGCGGAGGCATTGCAGACGCTGTTTGACCGGCTCGCCTACCTGCCGGTGTTCACCGCTCACCCCACCGAGGCCAAACGTCGCACCACGCTGGAGACCCAGCGGCGGATCTTCCTGCTGGCGCTGGACCTGCACCGGCACAAGCTGAACCAGGAGGAGCAGCAGGATCGGCTGGGCGAGATCCTGAGCGAGATCCAGATCCTGTGGAAGACCGACGAGGTGCGGGTGCACAAGCCGCAGGTCACGGACGAGGTGCGCCAGGGGCTGTACTTTTTCCATGAGTCCCTGTTCCATGTGCTGCCGCAGGTCTACCGCAACCTGGAGCGTGCGGTGCGGCGTTTCTATGGCCATGAGGCCGGTATCCAGGTGCCGAGCTTCATCGCCTTCGGCTCCTGGATCGGCGGCGATCGCGACGGCAACCCCTTTGTGAAGCCCGAGACCACGGAACTGGCGGTGCGCATGCACTGCGAACTGGTGCTGGACGAGTACCTGACCCGTGTCGGGCGGCTGACCCGCGTGCTCAGCCACTCCAGCGCGCTGTGCGAGCCGTCGCCGGAATTCCTCGACAGCCTGGACGCCGACGAGGACTACTGGCTCGGCCCCATGGGCCAGACCCAGCGCCGCTACTTCCACGAGCCCTACCGGCGCAAGCTGGCCATCGTCAGTCACCGGCTGCGGGCGAGCCTGGCGCGGGTGCGGGCGCGCATCGACGGCGTGGAACACTCGGCGCAGATGGCCGAGGGCTACACCGATGCGCAGCAACTGCTCGACGACCTCTACCTGATTCGCGACTCCCTGATCAGCCACGGCGATGCCAATGCCGCCGACGGGCCGCTGAAGGATCTGATCCGGCTGGTGGAGAGCTTCGGTTTCCATCTGATGCGGCTGGATGTCCGCCAAGAGTCCGGGCGCCACACCCAGGCCATAGTGGAGCTGTTTGCCCGCCAGCCCGGTGCGCCTTTCTACGGCGCCTTCAGCGAGGAACAGAAGCGGCTGGCCCTGGCCGAGGCCATCGCCCATCCGCATCCGTTCCACATCGACAAGGCCACCCTGACCCCCGAGACCCGCGAGACGCTGGAGGTGTTCGAGGTCATGGCCCGCATGCGGGCGGAGATCAGCGAGGACGTCTTCGGCGCCTATGTCATCTCCATGACCCACAGCGCCAGCCATGTGCTGGAGGTCATGCTGCTGGCGCGTCTGGCGGGGCTGGCCGGGCGCACCAACGGCGGCACCGCGGGCTGGTTCTGCAACATCCGCATCGCGCCGCTGTTCGAGACCATCGAGGACCTCGGTCAGATCGACGCGGTGATGTCGGCCTTGTTCGACAACCCCACCTATGCCGCGCTGCTGCAGGCCTCGGGCAATCTGCAGGAGGTGATGCTCGGTTATTCGGACTCCTGCAAGGACGGCGGCATCCTGTCGTCCGCCTGGAACCTGTACGAGGCGCAGGAAAAGATCATGGCCCTGGCGCGCCGCCATGGCATCGACTGTCGGCTGTTCCACGGCCGCGGTGGCACCGTGGGCCGTGGCGGTGGTCCCACCCACGAGGCCATCCTGGCGCAGCCGGACGACACGGTGCATGGCCAGATCAAGTTCACCGAGCAGGGCGAGGTGCTGTCCTACCGCTACGCCAACCCTGAGACCGCGCTGTACGAGCTGACCATGGGCATCAGCGGCCTGATCAAGGCCAGTCGTTGCGTGATCGAGCCGCCGCCGCCGCCGCGCAAGGACTTTCTCGGCATCATGGCCGAGCTGGCGCGCCTGGGCGAGGAGGCCTACCGCGAGCTGGTCTGCGGCACCGAAGGCCTGATGGACTACTTCTATGAAGTGACCCCGGTGGACGCCATCGCGCTGCTCAACATCGGCTCGCGCCCGTCGCACCGCAAGAAACGCGACCGCTCCCTCGGCTCCATCCGGGCCATCCCCTGGGTGTTCGGCTGGGCCCAGTCGCGGCACACGCTGCCGGCCTGGTACGGCATCGGCAGCGCCATCGAGCGCTGGCGCGGATCCGACGTGGAGCGCCTGGCCAAGCTGCAGCGGATGTACCAGGAGTGGCCGTTCTTTCGCGCCATCCTGAGCAACTCGCAGATGGCCCTGTACAAGGCCGAGATGCACATCGCCCACGAGTACCTGCGCCTGGCCCGGGATCCGGCCCGCGCCGAGGTGCTCTACAACACCATCGCCGAGGAGTATCAGCGCACGGTGACCCAGGTGCTGAACGTCGCCGGCCTGCTCGGGCTGATGGCGGAAACGCCGGACCTGCAGGTGTCGCTGGCGCGGCGCAACACCTACCTCGACCCGCTGAACCATGTGCAGATCGCCTTGCTGGAGCGTTACCGACAGGAGGGGGCGGCGGAGGAACGCGAGCAGTGGCTGGACCCGCTGCTGCGCTCCATCAACGCCATCGCCGCGGGCATGCGCAACACGGGCTGAGCCGGTCGACGGCCAGGTTGCGGGCCCGGCCGCTGGTCCGGTTGCGGGCCAGGTTGCCTGTCAGGTGATTGGCGGTGCCCTCGGCACTCCCTGCTCGGTGATCAGCGTTCGCAGCATCCGAAGCGCCAGGTCGGCAGCACCAGGGCCTCGTCGAACAGGTACTCTGCCTGGATGCTGGTGCATTTCCGCCAGCTGTGAGGGCGCGAACGCGGCAGCAGCCGTTTTCTGCACCGGCTGTTTCCGCGTGGCGGGCCGCAGAAGCAGGGCAACCGCTGGGCCGGGCTGCTGCGCACCAAGGGCGAGCGCTGAGTCCGGGCACTGATTCCGAGCACTGAGTCCGAGCGCTGAGTCCGAGCACTGATTCCGAGCGCTGAGTCCGGCTAGTGCGGCGGGGCGGCGGCGCGCCGGTCGATGCGCTGGATGGCCTGGTCGATCTCCGGCGCCTTGCCCGGATCCAGTCGCCGGGCTTCGACCAGCGCGGCCTTTGCCAGCGCCGGGCGTTGCGTGTGCAGGTAGGCGAAGGCGAGCCCGATGAAGGCGGGGGCACGCGCACTGTCCGGCACTGCCGGAATGGCAATGGCCTGCCGGAATTGCGCGATGGCCGCGTCATGGCGTTGCGCCAGCAGCAGGGCGCCGCCGAGGCGCGTCTGTGCGACGGCGGAGTCCGGCTCCAGGTCGATGGCTTGCCGCAGGGTCGCGATGGCGCCTTCGATGTCCTGCTGCTGCAGTTGCGTTTCCGCCTGGCGGACCAGGGCAGCGACACTTGGCGAGGATTGTTCCGCGGCCAGGCTGACGCTCGGGCTGGTGGCCAAACTGGCGACCAGCAAGATCGCGCAGGCCGCGGTGATGTTCGACGGGGTCTTGGGCATGGCATGAGCTCCGTGCAGGGCGGGGCATCCCTGCCCCGTGATGAAGCGCCGACGGCGTCGACGGGCTGGCCAGGGTCGATGGCCCCGGGCTACTTCAGCGAGCCCTTGCCGTAGCGTGCCTCGAAGCCCTTGCGGACCTTGTCGATCTGGTCCTTGCTCATGCCGTTGAAAAACCAGTCATGGCCTTCGATAGGCTTGAAGTGCGCTTCCAGCAGGGCGACGGCGACGGCGTCGTTGCCGTCCTTCTTGCTCACCACGTCCTTGAGCTCCGGAATCCACTTGAAGTAGGTGTGCTGTGCCACCTCGTAGATGCCGTGCCACCAGGTGTAGTCGGGGCCCATCATGGCCGCTCCGTGGCGCGCCCGCCGGCCCTCGTGGTGCCAGATCTCCCACCAGGTCCATTCGATCTTGTCGTCGAACGGCGCCGGCGTGATGTAACCGCCCTCCTTGAGCTTGCCCATGACCGCGGCGATGGGGCGGGCGAATTTCTCGTTGTAGAGCTCGACCACGTCGTCGAACTGCTTGTAGTGGCCCTCGATGACGCTGAGCTCATGGCAGCTGTAGCAGACGCCTTCCATGTTGCTGCGGCGGTCCTTCCAGGTCAGCACCTCAATCACGGTGGAGCCCTTGGCCTGATCACCCACCGCCGGCACCGGCTGGCCCTCGGGCACGTCGAACTCGTTGCCGTCTTCCAGCTTCACCAGATTGAGCTTGGTGGAGATGGGCGGACGCAGGGTCCAGGAGATACGCTCGCCGACATTGTGGGTGGACGGCTCGCTGGGCGATGCGCTCATGTGGCAGGTGGCGCAGGTGGGGGCGGCGCTGTAGTCGACGCCGGCGACCCATTTGTCCGACTCCAGGTTCATCTCGTCGACCTTGGCGCGGTAGATGATGCCGTGCTTGGACTCGTTGTAGACCTCGATCTGCGGGTGATCCGGGCCCACGTGACATTTACCGCAGGTGTCCGGCGTGCGTGCCTGGGCCTTGCTGAAGCGGTGGCGCCCATGGCAGGCGGTGCAGGAGCCCAGACTGCCGTCCGGGTTGATGCGGCCAATGCCGGTGTTCGGCCAGCTGCCGGGCAATGGGCGTCCCTTGTCGCGGCCCTTGTCGACGAACTCCAGCGTGCCGCCATGGCACTGCTTGCAGCCGGCGTTGACCGCGGCCGGCCCGCCGACCACTTCGCCCAGCAGATTATCGAGCGAGCCGAGGATCTGTCCGCCCTTGGCGTGATGGGAGCCGTCCATCTCCTCGAATTCCTTTGTGTGGCAGTTGGAGCAGTCTTTCGGCGTGACGATGATGGACACGAAAGTGCCCTCGTGTCGCCAGGCGTCCACGTCGGTCTCGGCCGCCTGGTGGCAGTCGAGGCAGGTCACGCCGTTCTGGCCGTGCTGACTGTGATTCCACTCCCAGTACAGCCCGGGATTCTCCGTCATGTGGCAATCGACGCATTCCTGGCCCTTGGGGTCGCCCCAGTCGACGCCGGGCTGGCCGGCGGGACGGACCGCATGGGCGGCGCTGGTCGCCAGCAGCATGCAGGCGGCGAGGGCGAGGCTGCCTCGCCATGCGCGGGTCGGGGGTCGGCTTGCGCCTTGATTCGCAGTGGACATGACACACTCCTCTTTGTGGGCTTGGGCATCGGATCCCGGTCGGAGAGCGGGCCTGTCCGCCAGGCGGAGGCGTCGCTTCCAGGATGGACTGTGTTGGGAATCGGGTTGACAAACCTTGATTTCCCTCAAAACCGGAAGGGGAAACGATGGCCATTGACATATGTCAATGCTGGCGTGCCCTGTCTTTCCGGGCCGTCGCCCAGCCCTGTGCCACTGGGCCGGGAAAATCGAAAAGGCGCGCGTAACGGGTATACTCGTGCCGGTATTGGCGCGCGCAGGGGGTCACATGCAACGCGGGACACACACAGAGCGCTGGCCACCGCCGCCCACGGAGGCGGCCGACGGCCTGGAGGTCTATCTGGTCGGCGGCGCGGTGCGCGATCGGTTATTGGGCCTGCCGGTGGACGAGCTGGACTATGTCGTCATCGGCGCCACGGCCGATGACATGCGTCGGCGCGGCTTTCGGCAGGTGGGCAAGGACTTTCCGGTGTTTTTGCACCCCCACAGCAAGGACGAATACGCGCTGGCACGGACCGAGCGCAAGACCGCTCCCGGCTACCATGGCTTTGCGGTGCATGCGGATCCCTCCGTGACCCTGGAGCAGGACCTGGAACGCCGCGATCTGACCATCAATGCCCTGGCGGAAGACCCCCAGGGGCGCATCATCGACCCTTACGGTGGCTGTGCCGATCTCGAGCGACGCCTGCTGCGACATGTCTCGCCGGCCTTTGCCGAGGACCCGGTGCGCATCCTGCGCACCGCGCGCTTCGCCGCCCGCTATGCCGAGCTGGGTTTTCGCGTGGCGCCGGAGACGCAGGCGCTGATGCGTTCCATGGTGGCCGCAGGGGAGGTGGATGCGCTGGTGCCGGAGCGGGTCTGGCAGGAACTGGTGCGCGCCCTCGGCGAGGCGCGGCCGTCCGTGTTCTTCGGCGTCCTGCGCGATTGCGGCGCCCTGGCGCGGCTGCTGCCGGAACTGGACCGCCTGTGGGGCGTGCCGCAGCCTGCCCGCTGGCATCCGGAGATCGACACCGGGGTGCACGTGATGCTGGTGCTGGACATGGCGGCGCGCCTGTCACCCTTGCCGGAGGTGCGCTTCGCCGCTCTCTGCCACGACCTGGGCAAGGGCACCACGCCGCTGGAGATCCTGCCGCGGCACCATGGCCACGAGGAACGCAGCGTCGACCTGCTGGAGGGGGTTTGCGCCCGGTTCCGGGTGCCCAGGCGCTTCTGTGAGCTGGCCCGCATCACCGCCCGCTACCACGGCAAGGCGCACAAGGTGGCGGAATTGCGCGCCAGCACCGTGCTGAACCTGTTCGAGGGGGCGGACCTGTTCCGGCGTCCGGAGCGCTTCGAGCAGATGTTGCTGGCCTGTGAGGCGGATTACCGCGGTCGGCAGGGCTTCGAGGACCGGGCCTACCTGCAGGGTGGCCTGATGCGGGAGTACGCCGACGCGGTGCGTGCCATCGACATCGGTGCCATCGCCCGGGCGTGCGTGCAACCGGGGGATATCCAGTCGGCGGTCCACGACGCGCGGCTGCAGGCCATTCGCACGGTACGTCGCCGTGTCGGCCCCCTGCCGGAAGCGGGTTGAGCGTCGAAGAAAACGCCGGATGAGCCAGCGTTTTCATGGTGCTGCCCGATCGGGCCTTCCGGGTCAGAAGGCGGTCTTGGCGTTGAGGTACTGCAGCAGTCCCAGCAGACCGCCCTTTACTGCGTAGACGTTGTCAAAGCCGATGTTGCGGAGCGCAGTGGCGATGACGGTGCTGCGAATGCCCGCCTGGCAGGTCAGCACGACCTTTCTGTCGGTCGGTATCCTGGCCAGGCTCTCGGGCTTGAAGATCTCGTCCATGGGGATGTTCAGCGAGCCAGGATAGGTCAGGGACACGATGGACTGCTCCTGACGGGTGCGCACGTCGATCAGCACCATGGGCTCGTTGTTCTTGATCGCCGCGACAAGCTTGTCCGGCGGGATCAGGTGCATGGCCTTCGGCACCTGTTGTTCGTGGAAGCCGGCGAAGAACTGTTCGTAGGTCTTGGCCATGCCCTCGTCATAGGCCAGTGCCGGCGGGATCAGCAGACAGCCGGCGATGAACAAACCCAGCATGCGTTTCAGTTTCATCGGTTTACCTCCGCAGCGGTCTGAATGGCCGCCTACGTATAAGTATAGGCTTATGGAGCGAATGCGGGTGGAATGGCTACGGTAGTTCCTGCCTGTCGCCCACCGGCGGTTGATGGCCGGATTGCTCAGAAACGTGCGCGGATGTAGCCGAGGGCCTTGCTGATGGGCAGTTCGATGTTGGACGGTCCGGTGCGGATCAGGAAGGATTCGCCGTTCTTGTGGCGCAGAAAGACCGGGCCGTCCGCCGGCTCGCACTGAACCGCGGCGATCTGCCTGCCTTCGAGCTGGAACAGGCCGAAGTGCAGGAACCGGTTGTATTCCGGCCCGATATGCTGGTTGATCAGGTTCTTGTAGTGCAGCTGACGCTTGTCGTCGTTGTCGAAGGCATCCGCGGTCAGTCCCAGCACCTCGCCGTCGTCGGCGACGCCCATCAGCAGGATGCCGCCTTCGGTGTTCAAAAAGGCGGTGACCCCCTTGAGCCAGGCCAGCTCGATCTCCTTGCCGGGTTTGCCGGTGTGCAGGTTGGTGCGCATGGTGGACTTGAGTTCCAGATGCGTGCCCTCGCCGCGACCGATCAGGTCGTACAGGTCGCGTTGCGGATCGTCCGGATCGAGTCGGGTCTTGGGCTGTGCCTGCAGTTCCCGGCCGTACTTGCGGACAACCAGCAGGGCCAGGCCGATGCCGAGCCCGAGGATGGCAGCGCCAAGGCCGGCGACCAGCGGCCACCGGCTCTGCAACGCTCCCAGGGCCGGCGAGGAGGCGATAGCGACGCCGACCCAGACGCTGTCGTTGTCCGGATGCAGCGGCACGAAGCCGCCCCACCAGCGCCGACCGCCGCTCTCGAAGCCGACCAGTTGCCCGTCGGGCTCGCCGGCGGCGCGCCAGGCGGCCACGGCCTCGAAGGCCAGGGTGCCGCCCTGCTGGCGCTCTGCGCTATAGAACCCGCGCTCTGCGCTCGCCTGGGCCCGATCGGAGTAGACACCGCCGTCAGCGCTGAACAGGAAGCCGTGGCCGTGCCGGCCCAGATCCAGCCGGTCGATGGCCGCGATGATGCGCGCCAGGGTCAGGTCGAAGGCGGCAACGCGCACATCGCCGGCATCGCGCCAGGCGACGGACACGGTGGTGCCCGGTACACCACTGGAGGCGAAGCGGTAGGGCGGGCTCCAGACCACCGCGCCCTGGTCGCCCTGCAACGCATTCAACGCCAGGCGGAACCAGGGACGCTGCCGCGGATCGTAGGGCCCTTGTTCGACCCAGGAGCGCTCCGGCTCGCCGGCTGCGGACCAGCGCGTGAGGGTGAATCGGGCCTCGCCGGCTCCGTCAGGCGCTTGCCGGCCTGAAACGCGCTCACCATTGGCAATGTTGACCGGCAGGCGCTCCCGGGTGATCCAGCCGTCCTGGTCCCGACGCAACAGATAGTCCGCGCCGGTGGTGTCGGCAAAGATGCCCCCGGCGATCTGCGGGATGTGTCGCAGGGTCGGCATCAACAGCGCGTTCAGGGCCTGCCGATCCGCGGGCGTGCGCGCCGTGTCGCGCAGGGCATCCTGCAAGATCAGCAATTGCTGGCGTACCGGCGTCAGCAGGCCGAGCATCTCGTCACGCACCAGGCTGGTGGCGGCGCTGATGCGCTCCTCTGCCAGGCTCTGCTTGATGTCGTTGATCAGCAGCGCGCCGGCGGCGATCAACGCCCCCGTCGTGACCAGCAGCAACAGCAACAGATCGCGAAACAGGTGCGAGCGCAAGCGCGTGGACGGGGCGTGGAGCAGAGGGCGCAGCTTCATGGCGTGTTGGCGGGCGGGTCGGGTCAGAGCGCTGGACTCATTGCGCTGGGCGCAGCGTACCGGGCACGGAGCACCGGGCTCAAAGCACCGGGCCGAGCATGGCGATGGCGTTGTTCCACAGCCGCCGGCGCCGGCTCCATTGAGCCACCGTCTGCGGCGTGACGGCCAGCGACTGGTCCAGGTACTGTTGCTGGCGTTCGCGCATGGCCTGTGTCAGCGCGGGGTCGTGGAACAGGATGTTGTTCTCGTAGTTCAGTTCGAAGCTGCGGCGGTCCATGTTGGCGGAGCCGATGAGGGTGATCTCGCCGTCCAGGGTCAGGGACTTGGTGTGCAGCAGTCCGCCGACATATTCGAAGATACGCACGCCGGCGGCCAGCAGGTCGGCATAGTAGCTGCGACTGGCGGCTGAGACGACCCAGCTGTCGTTGCGCGCCGGAAAGATGATGGTGGTAGCAACGCCGCGACGGGCGCTGGCGCATAGGGCCGCCTGGGTGGACTCGGCAGGCACATAGTAAGGGGTGGTGATGATCAGCTCGCGACGGGCGCTGTAGATCAGGGACTCGAACATCTCCGGCATCGCCGAGTAGCGTACCGTGGGTCCGGTGCCGATGACCTGCGCCGGCACGCCACCGTGCCGGCCCGGTGCCGGCGGCGGCAGCGGGCGATGCAACAGGGCGTCGATCTCCTCGTCCACATGGGCCATCCAGTCGGCGGCGAACAGGTGCTGGTTCTGCCGAGCGATCGGGCCTTCGAAGCGCATCATGGCGTCGACCCAGGGGGCATACCTGGCCTTGATCAGGAACGCGGGATCGGCGCAGTTCTGGCTGCCGCAGTAGGTGATGCGGTCGTCGATGATGACGATCTTGCGGTGGTTGCGCAGGTCGATGCGCCCGCGCACCATGCGCAGCAGCGGGTTGCCCACGGGCAGCGCCCGGGCCAGCCGCACCCCGGCGGCCGCCATGTCGGTCCAGTGCGCCGAGCGGATCAGGCTGCGCGAGCCCAGGTCGTCGGCGATGGCCCGGCAGGTCACCCCGCGTGCGGCGGCGCGGATCAGTGCCGCCGACACCTTGCGGCCGTTGTTGTCCGGCAGCCAGATGTAGAACAGCAGGTGGACGTGCTCCTTGGCCGCATCGATGTCGGCGACCAGGGCTTCGATGGTGGCGTCGGAATCCGCCAGCAACTCGGCGCGGTTGCCGCCGACGGCGCACAGCCCCGAGATGGAGTGGCCGACCCGGAACAGATGCTGATGGGCGGGTGGGATGCGCGGTTCAAGGCCGGTGGTCTCCCGCGCGGCCGCGGTCATGCCGTCGGCGGCGAACGGCGGCAACCGTGCCAGCACCTGGCGCATGCGTTCGACCCGGCGCCGGCCGATGTTGACCTCGCCCAGCAGCAGATAGGCCAGCATACCGGCCACTGGCAAGGCAATCACCACCACCACCCAGGCGATGCGCGAGGCGGGGTCGCGGTGTGGTCGCAACAGGACCCGCACGATGATGACGGCCTCGAGGCCGAGGTGCAGCGCCACGGCCAGTGCCGTGATCAGCAGGGAGTCATTCATTGGCTGTATCCTCGATGCGGCGGCGGCAGTATATCGCCCTTGCCGATGCGATTTCGGTTTCGCGGCCCAGGGAAATGCGGATTTATTCAGCATTTTCCGCGCAGGGCAGAACGCCCCGTCATTGATAGCGACGCAAGCCGTTAAAAATGAAGCGATGCGGAAAACACGTTTTCGAATCGCGTGCTGATTTTTGGCCTGGATCGGATCAGGGAGGCCAATGAATCTACGTCTCCCTTGGTGCCGGCCGTCCGCCCGGTTGCTGGCTGTTGTTGCGGACATGGTGCTACCATTTCCCGGTTCGTCGTCGCAACCGTCCCGGAGCGCTGCCATGTCGCAACTCTTGTACCAGGCCAACCCGTCCGTGTGGCGGACACATCCGTTCGGCACCCTGATCGCCTGGTTGCTGGTGCTGGGCGGCGGCTTCGTTGTGGCGACGGGCCAGATCCCCTACCTGACCCCCTTGCTGTACCAGTTGCTGCCCGGCCTGCAACTGCCGGCGTGGTTCGACCCGCGCCACCTGGGTATCGCGCTGATCGCTATCGGTGTGCTGCGCCTGCTGAGCTGGTGGTTTGCGGCCAAGTTCGACCAGCTGGAGATCCATGAGCGGGAGATCGTCTGGACCCACGGCTTCCTCAGCAAGAACTACACCGAGACCAACATGGCCTCGATCCGCACGGTGCGGGTGCATCAGTCGCTGCTGCAGCGCATCCTCAATGCCGGCGATCTGGTGATCTACACCACCGGCGACGAGCCGGAGCTGTCCATCAAGGGCCTGCCCCGGCCGGCGGAGATCCGCGAGCACATCAAGCGCCAGAGCAGCGGGGAGGCCTGAGCCCGTGGCGCCCGTGGTGTGCTGCGGCAGCCGGCGCCGTGACTGAGGGGCGTCCGGCCAGCCGCGCACCTGGCAACCCCGCTAGCCATGCGCCCGGCGGCCGTTCCGACTCTGGCAATGGTTCCGGCAATGGCTCCGGCAACCGGGCCGGCTGGGCGGCAGGGCTGGACCCGCGGTCGCGGGTGCTGCTGACCCTGGCCTGGGCACTAACCGTCGTCTCCCTGCAGGGCATCGGGCCGCTGGTCCTGGCGGTGGTGATCGGGCTGGTGCTGGGCCTGGCGCCTGAGTTCATGCCGGGTTTTGCGCTGAGCCGGGCGCCGGACAACCGCCGGTCGCCGTGGCAGACGGTGCGGCGGCTGTTGCCGCTGCAGCTGTTCATGCTGGTGCTGTTGCTGACCCTGCCGTTCAGCGTCGACGGCCCGACCCTGTTGCGCCTGGGCGGCTTGTCCGCCAGCACCGATGGGCTGATGCTGGCGCTGCACATCCTGCTGAAGGCCAACGCCGTGCTGCTGGTGTCCGTTGCACTGCTCGGACACCTGGAGCCGGCTCGCCTCGGGCACGCCCTGGCGCGGCTCGGTCTGCCGTATCGGCTGGCGCATCTGCTGCTGTTCACGGTGCGACAGATCCAGCTGGTCGGCGAGGAATACCGGCGCCTGCGCCAGGCCATGCGGGCGCGGGCCTTCACCGCCCGCACCGATCGCCATACCTGGAACAGCCTTGGCTGGCTGATGGGCATGCTGCTGGTGCGCAGCTTCGGCCGCGCACGGCGCCTGCACGATGCCATGCGCTGCCGCGGCTTCGATGGGCGACTGCGGCCATCGCCGTCCTTCGACGACGGTGCCGGATGGGCATGGCTCGATCGGGTCGTGCTGGCAGGCGTGCTGCTCGGTTGTGCCCTGCTGGTCATGCTGGACCGGATTCCGCTCGGCGTGTCCGCATGAACCTGAATCCGGACCAGGCTCGGCCGGATCCGTCGCGCTCGGATCGGCCCCGCCCCGAACTGCTCCGCCTGGACGCGGCGAGCTTCGGCTACGGCACCTCCGATATCTTGCGGCAGGTGGATTTCGCGCTGCGGCCGGGTGACCGGGTCGCGCTGGTTGGCCCCAACGGGGCTGGCAAGACCACGCTGTTGCACCTGCTGGTGGGGCTGTGTCGGCCCAGCCAGGGCAGGGTGATCGCGTTCGGCCGCGAGCGGCGCACTGAGGCGGATTTCCTCGCCGTGCGTGCCCGGGTCGGTCTGCTGTTCCAGCACAGCGACGACCAGCTGTTCTGCCCCACAGTGCTGGACGATGTCGCCTTCGGTCCGCTCAACCTGGGGCAGTCTCCATCGATGGCGCGGCAGACCGCGGAGCGCACGCTGCGGCAACTGGGGCTGGCCGACTACGCTGAGCGGGTAACGCATCGGCTGTCGGCGGGGGAGAAACGGCTGGTGGCCCTGGCCACGGTACTGGCGATGAAGCCGGAGGTGTTGCTGCTGGACGAACCGACCACCGGTCTGGACGAGGCCAGCGAGGCGCGCCTGATCGGCTACCTGTCCGGCCTGGAACAGGCCATGCTGATCGTGTCCCATGACCGACGCTTCCTGGAGCGGCTCGCCAACCGTGCGGTGGTGCTACGCGGCGGGCGCCTGTCCGAGGCGCAGTTGCACCGCCATCCGCATACCCACCACCATACCCACCTGCATCTGCACCTGCCGGGCGCCGATGGCGCCGACGACCTTGCCCATGGTCAAGACGGTGGAGCCGCGCCGGCGCATGGCGATCATCACGACGGCGAGTCCTCGCCGGGCTAGAAAACGGCTGCTGCGGCCGTGCTATAGTCCGGGCGTCGTGGGCCATACTGTCATTATCCGGCGGCGTTTCCGTAATCCGTCCACTCTGGAGGGTACATGTCAGCGAGGAACCGGCCTGATGCCGTAATGGTGTTCGGCACCTGTCTGATCGATCTGGTCGATCCAGAGGCCGGACTTGCCGCCATGCGCCTGATCCGTCGCGAGGGCATCCGGGTGCGCTTTCCCCAGGCGCAGACCTGCTGCGGCCAGCCGGCCTACAACTCCGGCTATCGTGCTGATGCCCGCCGGGTGGCGCGGCAGCAACTCGCCGCGCTGGCCGGTGACGAGCCGGTGGTGGTGCCGTCCGCCTCCTGTGCCGGCATGTTGCGACATCATTACCCCAGACTGTTCGCGGGCACTGCAGACCAGGCGTTGGCAGAGGCCCTGGCAGAACGGGTGGTGGAACTCTGTGATTTCCTGCATCGGGTGCTTGCGGTGCGGCTGGTGGATCAGGGACCGCCGGTGACGGTGGCGCTGCACCAGTCCTGCTCCGCACGCCGCGAAATGGCCGTGGCCCCGGCGGCAGCGGCCTTGCTGCGAGGCCTGTCACAGGTGACCCTGGTGGAGCCGGATCATGCCCACGAGTGCTGCGGGTTCGGCGGCACCTTCGCGGTCAAGGAGCCTGAGATCTCCGCCGCCATGGCGCTGGACAAGGCGCAGGCCGTGGCGGCCACCGGGGCCGAACTGCTGGTGAGCCAGGATTGTGGCTGCCTGGTTAACCTGGCAGGCACGGCGCAAAAGGCCGGTCTGGGTTTCCAGGCACAGCATATCGCCGATTTTCTATGGCAACGGACACAGCCGTAGCTGGCCTGAATAGCCGTGGATCCTGCGGCTCTTGTTCATCTTGGCTTTGGATCGACTCATTTCGTTTGCGGCTTGGAGAAACCCGGCAACGGTTACGGCCGAAAGTGATTAGCGCGGGATACCAGCCCCGCGCAGTCAAATGGTCCGGCTACGGTTGCAAGGTTCATGCTGCTGCGCGATACTCCACGCACATTTAAACGGCAGCACTGCTAACTTTGTAGGGAGTTCCCTGACATTTATTGCCGTCGGGCCTGCATGACCGTCCTGTTGGCCCCTATAGCCGCCTTCCAATGGCGTTGCAGAGATCTAGGGAAACGCTGATTTATTCTGCGTTTCCCGTGCGGGGCAGGGCGCCCAGCCATTGTCAACGGCCTAAGTCGCTGACATTGAAAAAATCAGGAAACCGCCTTTTCAGGCTGCGTGCTCAGTTTTGGCCTTGCTCGGAGCATGGAGGCCCTTTAGTCAGCGTGTGCCGTGCGGGACACGAGGACGCTCTATCTCCCAAGGGCGATGCATAGCGGGTCGCGTGGTTGCTGGGCCGAGGCAAGTTGTTTGATTCCGTAAGCACAGGGCATCCGAACGTTGGATATCGGCCGGTCAACGTGATGCCCATGGGCGGTCTTTTTCAGCGGACTTTGCCCGGCTCAGGTTTCATTAAAATTTTCAAAATGGTGTCTCAGATGGTTGGATCGCACAGTCGGCAAGAAAATCCACGCGAACCAATCTTTCGCGACCATCAAATCACGATCCGGACGGGTAACCTGATGCGGCATGTTGTCCTCACCCGGAGACAGCAACAGTACGCCGCCGCAGCCGTCGGCGCTCTCTTCTTGACCCTCGTAATCCTTGCCATTTCACTGCTCTCGAGCCTGGACGCATTGTCCGAAAGAGACCGACATGTTCGTACCCTTCAGGGGGTCGTCGCAGACGCCGAACTCCGCCATCGGGATGCGCTGGGCGCGGTGCTGACGACACTGGCGGAGACGCGCAACCGCTACGAATCCGAAGCCGACAATGTCGAACTGCTGGTCGGTTCGCTGACCTCCCGGGTGGATCGGTACCTGAACCTGTGGCAACAAAAACAGCTGCTCGCGGCGCAAAACGCCGAACTGTCGCGCCAGGTAGACGGTCTGCAGGGCGAACTCGCGGACCTGCGGGCGTACCAGGCGGAGATGTTCGCCTGGCTCAGGTCCACGATCGAGGAGCAGGCGAAGCGTCTGACCCGGAACCTCGAGGCAACGGGCCTCGACATCGACGCCCTGCTGCTGCAGGCGGCCCAGGCCGATGCCGACATGGACGGTGCAGGTGGCCCCTATCTGCCGGTGAACAGCAGCGAGCCGAGGACTGAGGTACCGGCCGACGTGCCGGGGCGTACCAACGCATTCCAGACGGTGGATGCGGCGCGACGCGTCCTACTCTTGACCAGTCTGGCGGAACACCTGCCCATCGGTTACCCGGTACAGAAGCGGCACCGGATGTCCAGTGGCTTCGGCCTGCGTACCGATCCGTTCAATGGGGGCCGCGCACGCCACGAGGGGGTCGATTTTGCCGCGCCCACCGGGACACCGATCCACGCCACGGGTGCCGGCGTGGTGGTGTTCGCCGGCCGGCGAGGGGGCTATGGCAAGGTGGTCGAGATCGCCCACAAGGGCAAGGCGGAGACTGTGTATGCCCATCTGCACAAGATCCTCGTCAAGCCGGGCCAGGAAATCAAGGCGGGACAGAAGATCGGCCTCATGGGCAATTCCGGCCGCAGTACCGGCAGCCATCTACACTACGAGACTCGCATCAACGGGCGGGCTCGCAATCCTATGACTTTCATCACGGTTGGGCGCAATGTTTACCAAGATATTAGGCAGTCCGAAAACTGAGGCCGAGGACACGTCCGCCGGGCGCAATGTCCCTAGCACGACTGCCCGCCAGCCGGCCGGACGCCGACCGGGCATTGCCGGGCGTGCGGCGGCACCCTCGGTGATCAGTGCGGACATGCACATCGTCGGTGATGTGCGCACCCAGGGTGATGTGCAGATCGACGGCACCGTGGACGGGGAACTGTCTGCGGCGCATATCACCGTGGGTGAATCCGGCTCGGTCAACGGCGAAGTGGTCGCCGACAGCGTCGAGATCTGGGGCAAGATCGCCGGGCATGTGCACGCCAACGACGTCTCCTTGAAGGTGGGTGCGGAGGTCTACGCCGACATCGTCTACAAGGCCATCGAGATCCCGCGGGGGGCGTTGGTCGAGGGGGCGTTGACGGTGATGGACGGTACTTCGGCACAGCGCAACCGCTCGGCGGTGCTGACCTACTCCAAGGAGAGCGCCTACGCCGAGATAACCCGCACCAGCGTACGCCAGACGGAGACGACCTCGGCCTATGTCAAGGGCGACATCGAGAAATAGCCTGGCGCAGCCGCCGGTGCCGCGGCAAGAACGGGTAGCGCCGCCGATGCGCCCGCTTCGGGCAGTCGGGCCGACAGTTTCCATTGCAAGGACCAGACGAGCCTGATGACTACGCAAGTAGCCGACACGGAACAACGCGTCAACGAGGCGCTGTCGAGCCTCCGGGCGGAGATCGCTCCGCTCATGATGCAGAAACGCGTGGACGACGATGCGGACAGTCGCGTCATCCCCATCCTGGGGGCCCTCGCCTGGCAGGTGAAGGCCTGGACCCGCGAGGCGGAACGGGCGCTTTGGCTGGTCGCCGAGCGGCAGCGAGACCCCTCCGCAGCACCTGAACAGACGGCGGGCCAAGCCTCGGCGCCGGGTACCGACAATGCAGTCTACGGCGCCCTCGCCGAGACCGTTGCGGAACAGGCGGAGCAACTGCTGACCAGCGTCAAGCGTTTTGCCGCCGAAGTAGATGCCTCCAGCGGTATTGCGGACGTCACCGAGGCCCTGGTCTCGGTAAAGGAGCAACTGGTCGAGGCGGGCAAGGCCCTGGATGCGGTTGCCGGTGTGCTCGATGCCGACCGGAGTGATGCAGCGGCGCAACCCGCCCATTATGGCGACGCCGGTGACGATGCGCTGACCATGCGCACCGACGGGCGTCCATCCGCCCCCGCGCACAGAACGGACCGCCGTCCGGCGGACGACAAGGGGACCAAGACGGACGACAGCGAGCCCGAACCGGCGGAGCGCGGACGGGTCGCACCGCAGGTCGTCAACAGCGACGCGGTTCGGCGGGTCCAGCAGATCAAGGCCGTACATGAGGCGGCGGCAGTTCGCGAGGAATTGCTGCTGCTGCGGCGCCAGGTCCGGCTGGGATTCACCCTGGCCTTTCTGCTCATTATCGGGCTCGCCGCGCTCATGCTCTGGCGTCAGGGCTCGCCTGTCGATGCCGCCACCGGGGTCGGGAACAGCGGCGATGCGCACAAGATAGCCTCATCGGACACGGCGATCGGCAGCGACGGTACCGCCGCAGAGTGGAATGCGTCCCGTGCCACCGACTCGCCGGATATGCAGGTGGCTGAATCGTCTGATGATCTGGCATCTGGCGCAGAATCCAGGGCGGAATCTGAGTCAGTTTCCGGACAGGCCGCCACCGACAAGTCGGTATCCACCATGGCGGCAACAGCCAAGGTGAGCGATCAGGCTGAAGTCGGCGCGGCTGCGGCCCCGGCCACAGAGGCGAATGCAGAAATCGCGCAGGCCTCAGGCAACTCTGCCGGCGACCGTCTGGCCCGTTCGCCTGCGGCCTTCCGAGGCGCTGCTGTCGCCTCACCGCCGTTTAGATCTGCAGACCAGCCCGCGGGGCTGGAGTCCAAGGCTGCGGTAGAGGGCACGGCTGCCGCTTGGGGTCTGGCGCTGGACCCGTCCTTATTGCTGGCATCACCGGACGATTTGGTAACGCCTGAACCCGAGGAGCCGATCGCGGATTGGATCGCGAAGCTGGAGGACCGGCTGGAACAGATCGAGAAGGGAGAGGCCGTCGCGGCCGCCTCGGCCGATGGTATCGATGCCGCACCGGCGGCCGCTGCCTGGCAAGCCGGGGCTAGCGAAAATTCCACCACCACAGAGGGCGACGCCATCGGTGGCCGAACCGGGGATAACACCGGTGGCAAAACCGGCAGCCTGTCCGGCGATGAGGCCATTCGCAAAGTTGGTGCTGCCGACACGGTCGCCGCCCCCGCCGCCTCAACAGGGCCAGTCAGTGGTGCTGAAGGCGAAACCGCGACTGAAGCGGAATCACCGACTTCAGGCACGGCCTCTGCCTCGGCATCTGGCGCCGCCGCAGAGACCGACGCGACGGTGACGCAGGACGCGGCATCAGCCTCGAAAACAGTAACCACACAGGCCGATGCGACCGACGCTGTGCCACGGCCGATACAACAGCCAGAACCGCCCCCGCCCGCGATCGAAACGGTGGTTGGCGGCACGGAAACAGCACCGGAACTGCCCGGTCTGAAACGGGTCCGGCTAGAGCAGTCGGGTTTTGCCGTTCAGCTCGGCAGCTTCAAGACCTCCGGCGATGCGCTGACCTTCCTGCGCCGGTGCGGTCTCGAACCCGACCGGCTTTATGTTCGGGCCCTCGCCAATTATCATACGGTGCTGCTCGGGGTGTACCAGGATCGCACCGCGGCCAATACCGCGCTGTCTGCGCTGTCGGACAAGCTGCAATCGAACAAGCCATGGGTCATCGGCGTCGAACCGACGGCCCGCCTGTACCAGGCGAGCCGCTGACGCCGTTGACCTGAGCGGCCGGCGCCCCGTGGGTCTCCTGTTTCGGATACCCCCGGGGTGTCGGCCGCTGTCGTTATCAGGAAATCTCTTTATGCTGGATCCCAGACTGCTGCGTACCGAACTGGCCACTGTTGCGGCCCAACTCGCGCGCCGCGGCGTCACCGTCGATACGGCGCAGATCGAAGCGCTGGACGCCCGTCGCAAGGAATTGCAGACGCAGGTGCAGGAACTGCAGAACCTGCGCAACACGCGCTCAAAGGCCATCGGCAAGGCGAAGGCGGCGGGTGAGGACATCGAGCCCTTGCTGGAGGAGGTGGCCTCCTTCGGCGATCTGCTCAAGGCCATGGACACCGAGCTCGGCGAGCTGCAGGAGCGCATGCGCGACATCGCCCTCGGCCTGCCCAATGTCCCCGACGCCAGTGTGCCCGACGGGACGGGCGAAGACGACAATCGCGAGGAGCGGCGTTGGGGGGAGCCCCGGCAGTTCGCGTTTCAGCCTCGAGATCATGTCGACCTGGGCGTGCCCGCCGGCTGGATGGACTTCGACGCCGCAGCCAAGCTCACCGGGGCGCGTTTCGTGGTATTGAATGGCCCGCTGGCCCGGCTGCATCGGGCGCTGATCCAGTTCATGCTCGATGTCCACGGCAACGAGCACGGCTACAGCGAGACCTATGTGCCCTATCTGGTCAATGCCGACAGCCTGACCGGCACCGGCCAGCTGCCGAAGTTCGAGGCAGACCTGTACAAGGTGCCGGGACAGGGTGAACGGGACTTCTACCTGGTGCCCACCGCCGAGGTGCCCGTGACCAATCTGCTGCGTGACGTCATCGTCGACGCCGACCGGTTACCCTGCCGCTGGGTGGCCCATACGCCCTGCTTCCGCAGCGAGGCCGGCTCCCACGGCAAGGACACCCGCGGCATGATCCGCCAGCATCAGTTCGAGAAGGTGGAACTGGTGCAGGCGGTGCGCCCGGAGGATTCGTTTGCAGCCCTGGAGATACTGACCGGGCATGCGGAGTCGATTCTGCAACGCCTGGAGCTGCCCTATCGCGTTGTCAGTCTGTGCACCGGCGACCTGGGCTTCTCTGCGGTGAAGACCTACGACCTGGAGGTCTGGCTGCCGGGGCAGGGGCGCTACCGGGAGATCTCCTCCTGCAGCAATTTCGGTGATTTCCAGGCGCGCCGTCTGCAGGCCCGCTGGCGCAATCCGGAAACCGGCAAGCCGGAATTGCTGCACACCCTGAACGGCTCCGGGCTGGCCATTGGCCGCACCCTGGTGGCGGTGATGGAGAACTACCAGGAGGCGGACGGCAGCATCCGGGTGCCGGAGGTGCTGCGGCCCTACCTCGGCGGCCTGGCGTTGTTGAAGGCACCGACGAGCGCCTGACCGCGCCGTCACATCCTTGCAGCCGACGCCGGGGTCACAGGCAACGGCGTCAGGCTGCAGCATCAGTTCCGGCCGTTGAACAGCAGTCTGGCTACGTCCTCGAAGTGGCTGACGAAATGCACCGTCAGGCCTTTGCGGATGTGCTCCGGAACCTCGTGGAATTCGCCTTCGTTGTCCGCCGGCAGCAGGATTTCCTTGATGCCGGCGCGGCGGGCGGCGATGAGCTTCTCGCGCACCCCGCCGATGGGGAACACCTCGCCGGTCAGCGTCAGTTCGCCGGTCATGGCGATGCGCCGGGCGGGCTTGCCGAGGGCCAGTGACAGCAGTGCCGAGGCCATGGTGATGCCGGCGGACGGACCGTCCTTGGGGGTGGCGCCGGCGGGTACATGCAGGTGGATGAAGCCCTTCTCGAAGAAGGCGGGGTCCGCGCCGAAATGCACCGCGTGGCTCAGGATGTAGCCGTAGGCGATCTCGGCGGATTCCTTCATCACGTCACCCAGCTGGCCGGTGAGCTTGAAGCCGCGGTTGAACTCATGGGTGCGCACTGCCTCAATGGACAGGGTCGCGCCGCCCATGGCGGTCCAGGCCAACCCGGTGATCACCCCCGGGCCGGTGAGCTTGCGCTCGTCGCGGAACACCGGGCTGCCCAGGTATTCCTTCAGGTCCTCGGGTGCGACGCTGATGGGTGTCGGCTCTTCTTCCAGCAGGCGCACCGCGGCCTTGCGCACGATCTTGCCCAGCTGTTTTTCCAGCCGCCGAACCCCGGCATCGCGGGCGTAGCCCTCGATCAGCGCGCGCAGCGTCCGGGTGCCCACCTTGACGGCACCCTTGTCGAGTCCGGCCCGGTCGATCTGGCGCGGCAGCAGATATTTCTTGGCGATGGCCAGCTTCTCGGCGGCGATGTAGCCGGACAGCTGGATCACCTCCATGCGATCGAGCAGCGGACCCGGGATGCTGTCGGTCTGGTTGGCGGTGCAGACGAACAGCACCTTTGACAGGTCGAAGCGCAGATCCAGGTAATGGTCCAGGAAGTCGACGTTCTGCTCCGGGTCGAGCACCTCCAGCAGGGCCGAGGCCGGATCGCCATGGTAGCTGGCGCCGATCTTGTCGATCTCGTCCAGCATGATCACCGGATTGGCGGTGCCGGCGTCCTTCATGGCCTGGATGAACTTGCCCGGCATGGCGCCGATGTAGGTGCGCCGATGGCCCTTGATCTCGGCCTCGTCGCGGATGCCGCCGACGGAAAAGCGGTAGAAGCGCCGGCCCAGGGCGTTGGCGATGGAGCGGCCGATGGAGGTCTTGCCGACACCCGGCGGGCCGACTAACAGGATGATGGACCCGGCAATCTCGCCCTTGTGGATGCCCACGGCGAGGAACTCCAGGATGCGCTGCTTGACGTCGTCCAGACCATAGTGGTCCCGGTCCAGCACCCGTCGCGCCCGTTTCAGGTCGAGCTTGTCCTTGGAGTGCTTGCCCCAGGGCAGCAGGGTGATCCAGTCCAGATAGTTCCGGGTGATGGCGTATTCCGGTGATCCGGTCTCCAGGATCGCCATCTTGTCCAGTTCCTCGTCGATGCGCTTCTGCGCCTCTTCCGTCAGGGTCAGCTTGGCGATGCGCTGCTTGAACTTGTCCAGCTCCGCGGTGCGGTCGTCCTTGGCGATGCCGAGCTCCTTCTGGATGGCCTTCAGCTGCTCCTTCAGGAAGAATTCCCGCTGCTGCTTGTGCATCCGCTCTTCCACCGAGGCGCGGATCTTCTGCTGGGCGCGGGCAAGCTCCAGCTCGTTGTTCAACAGCACCAACACCTTTTCCATGCGCTTGAGCAGCGCCACGGCCTCCAGCACCTCTTGCAGTTGCTCCTTGCTGGAGGTGGTCAGGCTGGCGGCGAAGTCCGCCAGGTGTGACGGGTCGTCCGGGCCGAAGCGGTCGAGGAACATCCGCAGCTCTTCCACGTACAGCGGATTCAGCGGCAACAGTTCCTTGATAGTGTTGATGACGGCCATGGCATAGGCCTTCACCTCAGGCTCCGGTTGCGGTTCCGGCATATAGGTGACCCGGGCGGAGAAGGGCGCCGTGTCATCGACGATGCGCTCGATGCGAAAGCGCTGCAGGCACTCCACCAGCACCTGCAGCTTGCCATCGTCCTCGTTGACGCGGTGCACGCGACAGGCGGTGCCGACGTCGTGGAACTCGCCGGGGGTCGCCCCTTCGGAGGTCTCGCCGCGCGTCAGGATCACGCCGAGGATCTTGTGCTCGGTCTTGCCCACAGCCAGCAGGGTGTCGCGCCAGTGGTTCGCGTCCATCAGTAGCGGCACCGCCTGGCCGGGAAAGAACGGCCGGGCCGCCACCGGCAGCAGCGGGATCAGTGCCGGCAGCACCTCGTCGGCGCGGGCCAGCGTGGTCTCGGGTTCCTGCGCCCGCTCTGACTCCTGGACTGGCTCCTGAGCTGGTTCCTGTTCTGGCCCCTGATCCTTATCCTGATGCATCTGTTTCTCCCTCTGCCGGACCTTGCCGGTACTTGCTGGCTGATTCGCCCGCTGATTTCAGGGTTGGCAGCGGTGTTTGCAACCGTCGGCGCGGACAGTGCCTTCAGGGATCCTGTCAGGGACCTTCCAGTGCGTCGGCCTGTCTCGCTGGTGGGGGCTGATGTAGCGCATTCGCGAGCCGGACATAGTCCGCCACGGCAAGGCTTTCGGCACGTGCGCCGGGATCGATGCCGCAGTGCTGCAGCTGCTCGGTGGTTGCCAGGCCGCTCAGGGTGTTGCGCAGGGTCTTGCGGCGCTGGCTGAAGGCCGCGGCGACAATCCGTCGATGTAGCGCCGGATCATCCACCGGATGGGGCAGGGGGCGATGCGGGATCAGCCGCACCACCGCGGAGTCCACCTTGGGCGCCGGCGTGAAGGCGCCGGGACCGATGACAAACAGACGCTCTGCCTGGCACCAGGTCTGCACCATGACCGACAGCCGGCCGTAGGTCTTGCCGCCGGGCTCAGCGCAAAGACGGTCCACCACCTCCTTTTGCAGCATCAGGTGCATGTCCTCGATGCAATGGGCCTGATCGAGAAAGCGGAACAGCAGCGGAGTGGAGATGTTGTAGGGCAGGTTGCCCACCAGCCGCAGGCGAGGCCCCGAGTCCCCGGCCCCCTCCGGATCGCCGCTCAGGCCGCACAGGTCGAAGGTCAGGGCGTCGGCGTTGTGCACGCGCAGGCGGCCGAGACCGCCGAGCCGCTGCGCCAGGGGCGCTACCAGGTCGCGGTCCAGTTCGATGACGTCCAGCGCCCCGGCCGCCTGCAGCAGGCCCTCGGTGATGGCCCCGCGGCCCGGGCCGATCTCCACCAGGCGCTGCCCGGGCAGGGGGGCGACGGCGTCGATGATACGGCGAATGCTGCCCGGATCGTGCAGAAAGTTCTGGCCGAAGCGTTTGCGTGGGCGGTGTTCCATGCTGGCGGTGATTACGGCGCGTGCGCCCTGTCCACTGCGACCAGATCAGTCGTCGTGGCGTTTGGGCCCGCGGCGGCGATCCCGCGAATCCTGTCTGCCCGCCGTGCGGCTGCGGTCATCGAAACGGCCCTCGCCGCTGCGGGATCCCTTCGCTCGCGCGCCGAAGTCATCCTTCGGTGCCTGGAACCGCCGCGGCGGCCGGCGCTGGTCGTCCGCCTTGCCAAGGAAGCTGATGCGCAGGGCCTGTCCGCGGACATAGACGCGCTTCAAGTGCTGGAAGGTCTCCTTCGGCATGCCGTCCGGCAGGTCGACGATGGAATGATCGCCGCGGATGTCGATGCGGCCGATGTTGCGGCCCTGGATGCCGGCCTCGTTGGCGATGGCGCCGACGATCTCCCGTGGGGAGACGCCGTGATCGTGACCCACCTCGATACGGTAGCTTGCCAGCGGTGCCGCGCCATCGTCCCGCCGCGGGCGCCGGTCATCACGTCGGTCGTCGAATGCGCGCCGGTCACGCTCGCCGCGCTCGGCCCGAAAACGATCATGGCGGAAACGGTCACCGCTGTCTCGCGCGGATCTCGGGCGGTCGTCGTTCCGGTCCCGACGCTGGTGGCGATCCGGGCGCCGCTCGGGGCGCTGGGGCGGGGCGGGCAGTTCCTCTACCTCAAGCGGTCGCTCGCGCTGCAACTGGAACGCCAGGGCCGCGGCGATGTCCAGCGGCTCCAGTTCCAGGTCGCCGGCCAGGTCGCTGACCACCCGGTAGTGGAAGTCCAGGTCCTGTTCGGCCAGGGTGCGGCGCAGGTCCGCGGTGAAGCGCTCGATGCGCGAACTGCTGAGCTCTTCCGCCGATGGCGGCTCCATGCGGGCGACCCGGGCGCCGATGGTGCGTTCGATGGCGCGCAGCAGCCCCCGTTCGCGCGGCTCCACCAGCAGGATGGCGCGCCCTGAGCGGCCGGCACGGCCGGTGCGGCCGATGCGGTGCACATAGGTCTGGGGATCGGTGGGGATGTCGAAGTTGACCACATGGGTGATGCGCTCGACGTCGATCCCGCGTGCCGCCACATCGGTGGCGACGACGATGTCCAGCCGTCCGCTGCGGATGCGCTCCAGGGTGCGTTCGCGCATCTCCTGGGTCATGTCGCCGTGCAGTGCCTCGGCGGTGAAGCCATGCGCCTTGAGCTTGTCGGCCAGCTCGGTGGTGGCGTGCTTGGTGCGCACGAAGATCACCATGCCGTCGAAGGGTTCGATCTCCAGGATGCGGGTCAGCACGTCCAGCTTGTGGAAGCGCGTGACGACGATATGCTGCTGGTCGATGGTCGCCAGCGGGCGCGTGCCGCCCTCCACGCGCACCTCCACCGGCTCTTGCAGTCGGGTGCGGGCGACGCGCAGGATCGCATCCGGCATGGTCGCTGAGAACAGGGCCACCTGGCGTGTGGCGGGGGCGTGGTCGAAGATCCAGTCGATGTCTTCGGCGAAGCCCATGTTCAGCATCTCGTCCGCCTCGTCCAGCACCATGGCCTGCAGGCCGGTCAGCAGCAGGGTGCCGCGGCGCATGTGGTCCATGACGCGCCCGGGGGTACCGACGATGACGTGCGGGTGATGCTTGAGCTGGCGGATCTGCAGCGTGTAGCTCTGGCCGCCGTAGATCGGCACCACATGGAAGTTGGGCAGGTGCTGGGCGTAGCGTTGCATGGCCTCGGCCACCTGCAGCGCCAGTTCGCGGGTGGGGGTCAGCACCAGCAACTGCGGCAGTTCCTGGGCAGTGTCGATGCGGCTCAGCAGCGGCAGAGCGAAGGCGGCGGTCTTGCCGGTGCCGGTCTGCGCCTGTCCCAGCAGGTCACGCCCCGCCAGCAGATGCGGAATGCAGCCTGCCTGCACCGGTGTCGGCGCCTCGTAGCCTAACTCCGCCACGGCGCGGGCCACGGCGGGTGCGAGACCAATGGTGGTGAAGGACGCGTTGTCCGGGCGGCCTATCTGATCGGACGGCTGATCGGACGCCTGATCGGCGCTCAGCGCGGGCGTCTGGACGGACGACGGGGTGGACGTTCGGCCGGACGCGTCAGTCGGCAGGGTGTCCGTAGTCGTGGCAGTGGAGTCCGGAGTGACCGGATGATCGGTGGAAGGCACTTGTTCGGGCATGGATGTCTCGGCAATGGGCGGTTGCGCACCGGCTCGGGCGGGCACTCGGGCAAGCGCTCGGGTAGGTGGCGTCGCGGAATAACCTGTCAGTATCTGACTGTCGCCGCAGCAAGGCAAGCCATTTCGCTGGGCGTCCTTGCCTGCCACCTGAGCCCGCCACCTGAGCCCGGCATCCGAAGCCAGTATTCGAAGCCGGTATTCGAAGCCGGTGGCGGGGCCGGCTGCGATCCGTCATGCCGCTGCGTGTCCAGTTCTGGTAGGGTTGCGTGCAATACAGACCGAACCCACCTTCTGCCGGAGTCGAACCCGCAACGGCGACCGCCACGACGATCGACGTCGACCGCTCAGCGAAACGCGACCCGCGCAAAAGGCCTGCTCAAAGGATTATCCCGATGACTACGAACGCATCCAGCACCGGCCTTGCGGTGCCGAGCCGTCGCCTTGGCCGTCTGTGGCACCTTGGCCGGGCGACCACCGACCTCGCCGCCGGTATCGGCGTGCGCGGCATGATCGACATGGCGCGCAACGGCGGTCGCACCGACGGCAGGATCCAGCTCAGCCCGGCGGCCACCAAGCGCTTTACCGACCGGCTGGCCAGGATGCGCGGCGCGGTGATGAAAGTGGGCCAATTGATGTCCATGGACGGCACCGACGTGTTCACGCCGGAGGCCGCGGAGATCATGGCCACCCTGCGCGACCGCGCCGAAGCCATGCCCATGAGCCAGCTCAACCGGGTGCTCACCTCGGAGCTGGGGCGGGACTGGAACAAGGCCTTCCGCCGCTTCGAGTTCCAGCCCATCGCCGCGGCGTCCATCGGCCAGGTGC
Source organism: Thiohalocapsa marina (assembly GCF_008632335.1). Classification (GTDB taxonomy): domain Bacteria; phylum Pseudomonadota; class Gammaproteobacteria; order Chromatiales; family Chromatiaceae; genus Thiohalocapsa; species Thiohalocapsa marina. The sequence continues at coordinate 64,390 of NZ_VWXX01000007.1, read as the reverse complement.
ACCGGGCGGAGACCCGCGACGGCCGCCGCCTGGCGCTGAAGATCCAGTTTCCCGGCGTGCGCGAGAGCATCGACAGCGACATCGACAACCTTGGCTTTCTGGCCCGCAATCTCGGCATGATGCCCAAGGGTATCGATCCGCAGCCGCTGCTGGACGAGGCCCGGGTGCAGCTCCACCGTGAGGCGGACTACGAGGCCGAGGCGGCGTCCATGATGGACTACCGGGCGCTGGTGGGGGAGGATGCCGACTTCTTTGTGCCGCGGGTGCATGCGGACCTGTCCACCAGCCGCATCCTGGCCATGGATTTTGCCGACGGTGTCCCCATCGATCGGCTGGCCGACGGCCGTTACCGGCAGGCGGAGCGCGAGCGTGCCGCCACGCTGCTGACCCGCCTGATGCTGCGCGAGCTGTTCGAGTTCGGCCTCGCCCAGACCGACCCCAACTTCGGCAACTTCCTGTACGACGCGGACTCCGGGCGCATCGTCCTGCTGGACTTCGGCGCCACCAACACCATCCCGTCGACCTTGGCGGAGAGCTATCGCCTGCTCTCGCGCGCGGCCCTGGAGGACGACGCGGCGGGCCTGAGGCAGGCGTCGGTGCAGCTCGGCTACATCGGCGAGGAGGATCCGGAGGACAAGGTGGCGGCCCTGATCGAACTGATCCGGCTGTCCAGCGAGATCTTCGCCGCCGACGGGCCCTACGACTTCGGCACCTCGAACCTGTTCGAGCGGGTCTACACCCGCGGCCGGGACCTGTTCCTGGATGACGCCTTCACCCGCATGCCGGACCCGTCCAGCATGTTTCTGCACCGGAAGTTCGTCGGCGTCTTCATGCTCTGCCGTCGCCTGCGAGCGCGCATCGACTTCCGCGACATGCTGATGCCCTATCTGTCGGCCCGGGATCAATGCGCGAGCTGATCCAGCCAACCATTGCATCTACAGGTTGATTCGCTTATGCTAGTAGGCTGCAGTTCAGGGATGCTGCAGCGGCAGCAATGATGCCGCCAGCTGGAGAGGTGTCCGAGTGGCTTAAGGAGCACGCCTGGAAAGTGTGTATAGGTTAATAGCCTATCGAGGGTTCGAATCCCTCCCTCTCCGCCACTTCAAGCGCAAGCAATCCTGCATGGCCGGCCTGATTACAGGCCTTCACAGCACGCAGTACATACCCGAGTCAGACCCGATCAGGCCTGTCTTTCTGTCCCCATCCAGCCGAACGGCGTGAGACCTCTCAAAGCACGAGGTTTGCCCCTCGGAGGGGGAGAGTGGGCGTTCCCACCCGGCGTGTGGGAACGAGGATCTGCAGCAGGATCAAATGAAGGCGCCGACCAGCGAGCGGGCCGACTGCTCCACGGCCTTCTGCACGACAACGCCGACCAGTGTCTTCCCGAAGGTTTCACCGATCTTTGCAGTCGGGCTGCTTGCCCTATCATGGCGCACGGCGTCGATGCAGCCGACCTCCTCCAGTGCGGCAAAGAGCTCGGGCCGACTCAATCGCTCAGGGTCATATTGCACCAGGATGCTCGCCGCGCGGGTGTTGATCTCCACATTGCGCACGCCTTCCAGTGCCAGCAACTGACTTCGGGCCAGCAGGGCCTTGTCGTTCTGGCAGCGAAACGCCTTCGATCGCACGCGGATACGGCCGGGGACATGATGGATGTACTGGCTCATCGAGAACGCCTCTAGCAGTGAACTGATACGCAGTAGGAACGGTTCTCATTATACTGCTGCTTCTTCCTAATGCAAACGGTTTGCGTTAGTGTTACGTTCAGGAGTCTCCGTATAACAGAACGTGACCGCTCGGTCGCCCCTAGGTACCAAGACATGACAGAGAAGAACTGGCTGATCTTTCAACTACCGGAACTGATGCGCGACATCGAACCCGGCAACCTGCGGTTTCATGAATTTCTGCGCACCCCCTCGCTGAGCTGCTCGATCTACCACCTGCCCGCGGGTTCGAAGGAGATGCAGAGCGCACACGAAGAGGATGAGCTCTACCTGGTGCTGGAGGGCCGCGCGCGGCTGCGGGTGGAGGACGAGGAGCACCGGGTCGAGAAGGGCTCGATGATGTACGTGCGCACCGCCTGCGACCACGCCTTTTTCGATATCGAGGAAGACCTGACCGTAATTGCCTTCTTCGGGACGCCGATCCGCCAGATCAGGGGCTTCGGGCGCCCTTAAGGCGCGGCGTCAGACCGTCTGCACGCCGGACATCGCGCCCTGGGGGTGCTCGGCCAGGTCGGCCAGCGCCCGGACAAAGGTGTCGATGCCGGAGCGCTCCAGCAGCAGGCAGGGCTTGTCGGTCCGCTTGCAGAAGCGTTTCGCACGCAGATAGGCGTCGTGGCTGACATTGTCCGCCGGGCAGACCACGGCATCGGCGCTTGCCAGCAGGGCCTCCAGGCGTTGACTGCTCTGCTCCAGGCCACCGTCGTGGCGCACCAGCTCGCCGTTGCAGCGTTTGACCAGTTCCCGGTAACGGGTGGCAAGGGAGCCGCGACCGCCCACGCACAGGATGCGCCGACCACCCAGATCCAGGCGGCGCTCCTCGCGGCGAGGGCATTGGCTGCAATCCTTTCCGCAGCAGGTGTCGGAGCCCAGGTCCAGGTGATTCACCACCTGTTCAAGGGCGGCGCAGCTGGCGCTGCGCTCGCTCAGTTGTTCGGACAGGGCATGGATTCTGGTCTGGGCCCTGTCCAGCTGTTGACGTAGTGCGTCGGCCTGCGCCTCTGCGGTCTTGCGCCGGCGCGCCTGCTCAAGGGCTTCACTCTGCATGGCGTTGATCTGCGCCCGGAGCTCCCGAAGCTGGTCGCCGGATTCCAGCTCCAGGATACGCAGCTGCGCCTGTTGCAGGGCCTCGACGGCACCGTTGGCTTCCTCCAGTTGCTGTTGCAGTTGCTCGATACGCGCCTCCCGGGCGGCGAGTTTGCGCAGGCTGCGCGCAGCATCTGCAGCGCAGTCCTGTCGCAGGGTCTGCAGTGCCTTGCGTGCCTCTGTCAGGCGCTTGGTGTCCGCATTGAGTCCCGCGCCGACTTGATGAGACAGCATGTGCACGGCCTCGTAGGCCCGGTCGCGCGTCATGTTGTCGGCACGGGGGTGGGTCATCAGTGCCCAGAAGGCCCCCGGCACCTGGCCTTCCGCCAGTTGTTCGTCCCAGACCCGTTGCAGTTCCGCCGGGGTCTTGAGCGTGGCAAAGCGCCTGAGCTCCTTGGCGTGCTTGCGCTCGAGCAGTTTTTGCGCGGCAACTGACAGTTGATTCTTGCTCTCCGCCGAGGTGACATAACTGACGTGTATCTCGTAGTCGCTCAACCCGGCGTGCCGCGGGCAGCCGATCTTGCGCGCCAGCTCCCTGAGTTCGCCCACGTGCAGACAGGTGCCGATGATCGGGCAATGAAAGCGGGCGGGGATATCCCACAACTTCAGCCGCGCCGATGATGCGCGCGTCGACGGTTCAGGCGCCGCGGGCGCCGCAAAGGATGCCTTGGGCGGTGGCATGGTCATTGCCGTCGCCGATGCAATCGCCGATGTCGTCGCCGGTGTCATGGCAGACGCCAACGCGGCTGACAGGCCGACCGAAGGGGCGTCCGCGAGTATGGGATGCGGCAGGGCAGTGTGCTGGCACATGGTGATGTCGAAACGCTGTTGCATTTGGGCTGAGCAACATAATACGAACGATTCGTATTTCTTTCAAGGCCAGGTTTCTCCCTGTTGCAACCACGATTTCGGTATTCGCGGGTTGTGTGTCGGCGGCCTGGGGACGCCGTGAAAGCATGCCCTTGGACTTCACGACAGCTTCCCTGCTGTCGAGACCCTGGAGCATCGACCCCAACCCACTCAGGCTGTGGCCGAAAATTGATGATCCCTGGCTATAAGTGTGGAACCCGGGGTGTGGGAAGCAGGCTACGGCCAAACCGCCAAGGAGACGCTGGTTGATTGGCCTCCTGGCCCAAAACCAGCATGAGATCCGCAAACGCGGTTTCCGAATCGCTTCATTTCCAATAAGTTGGGAGCAGCCGGCCTTGTCAGGCCGCGCTGTCCCGTCAGTCGACGAGGGCTTTCACCCAGCCCTCCATGGCGTTGTTGGCCAGGGGCATGGGGGCTTCCAGGAAGCTGATGATGAAGCGGTCGCCCTGGTCGACGACGCCGATGGAACGTGGGCGCACGGCCATGACCTGGGCGTTGGGCAGGTGGGTGCCGAAGCAGAAGACGATGTGCTTGGCGGCCTGAATGTCGGGCGCGATCTCGCCCTGGGGCAGTGCGCTGGTGTGGGCGTAATGGTCGAACTCGGCGATCATGCGGGAGACCGGGTGCTGTTCGACGCAGTCGCGCAGGTAGGCGAGGATGGAATCCACGTCCGGATGGCTGGTCTCGGTCTTCATGACCTCGAGGGTATAGACGGGATACTTCTCTTGCAGCAGGGTCTGTTTCATCAGGGTTACCTGTGGGAACTGAGGGTAGCAGTTGGCGGCCAGCGTTGATCAGTCGTCTGACTTGCAGGTGCTCAGACCCAGCGGCAGGTACAGCGGGCACCAGCCGATGGCGCCAGTCAACAGGGGCACGAGCCCGATTGCGCCCCACCAGGTCTGGGCCCAGAGACCCCAGACCACCAGGACCAGACCAAGGGCGATGCGGAGCCACCGGTCGATACCGCCGACATTCTGCTTCATGCGTGAATTCCTCTGAATCGGGTTGCGAATCCTGTTCATCGGTGACCGATCGAACGCCGGCTGTCCGTTATGCACGTTGCAAGACGGCCGGACAGCGGACGCGACCAATGCCGATGCTGTCGGCCCAGACCAGCGAACGCTCACCGTCGCGTCGACGACGGTGCACCCTGTGTGCCATTGTCTGGACCGGGCACATTGGAACAACTCCGGCCGGCGTGCGCATTGAAGATTCACATGAGCCGCGTTTTCAGGCCCCGTACCGGACCGATTCCGGCCCGATGCCGCGCCTGCACCGGACTGCGGCCGAACCGCAGCAGGGCTGTTAGACTCTGCTGCGCGTTTGATGATCTTCAATGCAGGCGCGTCGCTAATCCCTACAATTTCTGTCAAGCATCATCATTCCGCGATCGGAGAATTCCTGCATGAGTACAGCCAGCGAGCAGCCGGTTCGGCGTCTGCCTTACCTGCCCATTTCCTTTTTTGCCATGGTCATGGGACTGACCGGCCTGACCATCGGCTGGGAGAAGGCCCAGATGGTCTTCGGCGTGGACCTGAACATCACCACCTGGATGGTGGGCATCTGCAGCGGCGTGTTCGTGCTGCTGTTCGTGCTCTACTTCAGCAAGCTGGTGCTGCACGGGCAGTCCGTGCTGGCGGAACTGCGCCACCCGGTGAAGCTCAATTTCTTTCCGACCATCTCCATCAGCCTGCTGCTGCTGGCGGTGGCCTACCTGGGTATCGACCGCGAGGTCAGCCAGTGGCTGTGGCTGGTCGGCATGGCGCTGCACCTGCTCTTCACGCTCTACGTGGTCAATGTCTGGATCCACCATGAGCACTTCGAGATCAAGCACATGAACCCGGCCTGGTTCATCCCGGCGGTGGGCAATGTGCTGGTTCCAGTAGCCGGCGTGCCCCTGGGCTACGCCGACGTGTCCTGGTTCTTCTTCAGCGTGGGCATGCTGTTCTGGGTCATCCTGCTGACCATCATCATGTATCGGGTGCTGTTCCATCAGCCCCTGGACGAGCATCTGATGCCGACCCTGTTCATCCTCATCGCGCCGCCGGCGGTGGGCTTCATCGCCTACACCCGGCTGATCGGCGATCTGGATACCCTGGCGCGGGTGCTCTACTACAGCGGCCTGTTCCTGACCCTGCTGCTGTTCACCCAGGTCGGGCGTTTCGCACGGTTGCGCTTCTTCCTGTCCTGGTGGGCCTACACCTTTCCGCTTGCGGCCATCAGCATCGCCAGCCTGCTGATGTTCGAGTTGTCGGGGGGCGCGGACACCTATCGCTGGATCGGCGCCGTGCTGCTGGCGTTGCTGACGGTGATCGTCGTGCTGCTGCTGGCGCGGACCCTGATTGCCGTGTTCAGGCATCAGATCTGCGTGCCGGGGCACTGACCGGCAGACTACGGGTGATGGCCAGTGCCGGGCACGCCGCCGGCACCGGCGCCAGGATCACGCCAGAGTCCGGCGTGATGCCAGGCGTCAGAAACCTTCGGTGGAGGTGAACAGCCCCACCCGCAGGTCCTTGGCGGTGTAGATCTCGCGGCCGTCCACGTCCATTACGCCGTCGCCGATGCCGAGCACCAGCTTGCGCGAGATGACACGTTTCATGTCGATGCGGTAGGTCACCTTGCTGGCCGTCGGCAGCACCTGGCCGGTGAACTTCACCTCACCCACGCCCAGGGCGCGGCCGTGCCCGGGGTTGCCGATCCAGGCCAGATAGAAGCCGACGATCTGCCACATGGCATCCAGGCCCAGGCAGCCGGGCATCACCGGATCGCCCGGAAAATGGCACTCGAAGAACCAGAGCTCCGGCCGGATGTCCAGTTCGGCGATGATCTCCCCCTTGCCGTACTGGCCGCCGTGATCGGCGATGCGCACGATGCGGTCCATCATCAGCATGTTCGGCACCGGTAGCTGGGCATTGCCCGGTCCGAACATCTCGCCGTGGCCGCAGGCGAGCAGTTGCTCGCGGTCGAAACTTGCTTCTTTGCTCATCAGGTCTTGAGTCCTCTGCGGCTCGGTTGGTGTGTCTGTCGGGTCAATGGCGCCGCATGGCTAAGGAGACGCTGGTTTATTGGCCTACTGGCCAAAAATCAGCAGGCGCATCGAAAACGTGGTTTCCTGATTACTTCATTTTCAGCGGCTTGCGCCGCTAAAAATGGCGGGCCCTCCTGCCCCGCACGGGAAACGCTGAATACTTAAGCGTTTCCCTACGAGGTTGTTCTTGGGAATCGCTGAATCGGCTTGTCCCGATTGGCCAACTCAGCCCCTTTCTTTGCGCTCTCCGCGCCTCTGCGGTTTCAACTCTTCGGTTCGAGCTCTGCGGTTCGAACCGTGGAATACAGGCTCAATCAAGGGGCCAGTGTGCGCTCAAGGAAGGGCACGACCTCGTCGAGCGGGATCAGCTGCATCTCCGCATCCCGGCGCCCTTTGTACTCCACCTTGCCGTCGTCGAGGTGCTTGTCGCCGATGACGATCCGGTGCGGGATACCGATCAGTTCCATGTCGGCGAACATGAAACCGGGGCGCACATCGCGGTCGTCCAGCAGCACCTGGATACCGACGGCCTTGAGGCGCTGATACAGATCCTCCACCGCCTCGCGCACGCGGAACGACTTGCCGAGCTTCATCGGCAGCAGGGCCACCTCGAAGGGCGCGATGGCCGTTGGCCAGCAGATGCCGCGCTCGTCGTGATGCTGTTCGATGGCGGCGGCCACCACCCGCGACACGCCGATACCGTAGCAGCCCATGGTCATGGTCACGGCCTTGCCCGACTCGTCCAGCACCACCGCTTTCATGGCCTCGCTGTACTTGCGCCCGAGCTGGAAGATGTGGCCCACCTCGATGCCGCGGGCGATGGTGATGCGGCCCTGTCCATCGGGGCTGGCATCGCCGTCCACCACGTTGCGCAGGTCTGCCACCGTCGGCGCCGGCAGGTCACGGCCCCAGTTCAGACCGAACCAGTGCTTGCCGTCCTGATTGGCGCCGGCGCTGAAGTCGGCCGCAACCGCGGCGGCGCGGTCTACCAGACAGGGGATCGGCAAATCCCGCGGACCCAGTGAACCCGGGCCGGCGCCGATGGCGGCGCGGATCTCGTCCTCGGTGGCCATGCGCAACGGGCTTGCCACCTGCGGCAGCTTCTCGGCCTTGACGGCGTTCAGCTCGTGGTCGCCGCGCACCAGCAGCGCGATCAGTCCGCGTTCCTCGCCGGTCTCCGGGTCCGCTGCGGCCACCATCAGGGTCTTGATGGTGCGCTCGACGGGCTGGCCGAACTGCTCCACCAGATCGGCGATGGTCCTGGCATCCGGGGTGTCCACCAGACGCGGCGCTTCCGTCGGTGCTGGTGCCGCATCGGCAGGCGCCATGGCCTCGGCCAGTTCCACGTTGGCGGCGTAGTCGCTGGCGGTGGAGAAGGCGATGGCGTCCTCGCCGGAGTCTGCCAACACATGGAACTCGTGCGAGGCGTTGCCGCCGATGCTGCCGGTGTCCGCCTGCACGGCGCGGAAGTCCAGGCCGCAGCGGCGGAAGATGCGGCTGTAGGTTTCATACATGACCTGGTAGGTCTGTTCCAGCGAGGCCTGGTCGGCGTGGAAGGAGTAGGCGTCCTTCATCAGGAACTCGCGCGCCCGCATCACGCCGAAGCGTGGGCGGATCTCGTCGCGGAACTTGGTCTGGATCTGGTAGAAGTTGACCGGCAGCTGCTTGTAGCTCTTGAGCTCACCGCGGGCGAGGTCGGTGATGATCTCCTCATGGGTCGGGCCGAAGCAGAAGTCACGCTGATGGCGGTCGCGGATGCGCAGCAGCTCCGGGCCGTACTGCTCCCAGCGGCCGGACTCCTGCCACAGCTCCGCCGGTTGCACCGCGGGCATGGATACCTCCAGCGCACCGGCGCGGTCCATCTCTTCGCGCACGATGCGCTCCACCTTGCGCAGCACCCGCAGGCCCAGCGGCAGCCAGGTATAGAGCCCGGCGGCGAGCTTGCGGATCATGCCGGCGCGCAGCATCAGCCGGTGGCTGGCGATCTCGGCGTCGGCCGGGGTCTCTTTGACGGTCTGGAGCGGAAACTGGGAGGTGCGCATCGTCGGGGCCGGCTGAGCAAAAGTTTGGAGTTTATCCGCCCGTCCCACGGCAGACAAGGCGAGGGCCGAATCCGCCTGCAAGATTGCGTCACTCGTGCAGAAGCGGGGATCACCAGTTTTCGGCTATCGCTCGTGTGCACTGGGTAATTCGTCGGCGCTCTGGGGGCTCGGTCGCCCCCGATCTGAACGGGGACGCGATCGTGAAGCCTGCAGGGATATTTTCACAGCCTTCCCAGAGCGCCGGCACTCAAATCCGCGAAAATCGAAATCTCGCGTCAAACAGGTATGGCGTCAACAGGCGTGCAAGGCAGGTAAGCCACATTGCGTGCTTGGGCGCCCTCGCTTGAGATCGCGGCTGCAAGGGCCGATAATGCGCGGCATTTTTGGGGCGAAGGCGAACGTGGCAGTTGCAACAGGTATCCTGCACTCACCCCCACCATCGCCCCTGCAGTCACCATCGAATCACCACAGAATCACCACAGAGCGAGGTCAGATGAAGCTCGGAATCCCGAAAGAGACGTTGGCCGGAGAGCGGCGCGTCGCGACCACGCCCGAGATTGCGAAGCGGCTCGTCGGCAAGGGCTTTGAGGTCCTGCTGGAGGTGGGCGCGGGCAGTGCAGCCCACTACCCCGACCAGGACTATGCCGAGGCCGGCGCGCAGCTGGTGGACCGCGACCTCTGCTTCGGCGCGGACATCGTGCTGAAGGTACGCCGGCCGACCGATGACGAGGCCGGGAAGGTGCGCTCCGGCGCACTCTACATCAGCCTGCTGGAGAGCTGCGGCGATGACCCGCTCATCGGCCGGATGGCGGCGAACGGCGTACGCGTGCTGGGCATGGAGCGCATGCCACGCATTTCCCGCGCCCAGTCCATGGACGCGCTGTCGTCCCAGAGCAACATCGCCGGCTATCGCGCGGTGATCGAGGCGGCGGCCCACTACGGGCGCTTCCTGCCCATGATGATGACCTCTGCCGGCTCCGCCAAGCCGGCCCGGCTGGTGGTGCTGGGGGCCGGTGTGGCCGGGCTGCAGGCCATCGCCACCGCGCGCAGGCTCGGCGCCGATGTCTATGCCTACGACGTGCGCCCGGAGACCAGGGAACAGATCCAGTCACTGGGGGCCAAGGCCATCGAGCTGGACCTGGGCGAAAGCGGCGCGGGAGAGGGCGGCTATGCCAAGGAGCTCTCCGACGAGGCCAAGGCGCGGCAGCAGAGCCTGCTGGCAGACGAGCTGGCCAAGGCCCACATCATCATCAGCACGGCGCTGATTCCCTGCCGGCCGGCGCCGGAGCTGATCACCGCCGAGGTCGTGCAGCGCATGCGCGAGGGCTCGGTCGTCGTCGACCTGGCCGCGGCCAACGGCGGCAACTGCAAACTGACCCGAGCCGACGAAGTGGTGGTCGAGCATGGCGTGACCCTGGTGGGCCACACCAACTACCCGTCCATGGTGCCGGCGGATGCCAGCGCCTTCTACGCCAGGAACCTGTCCAACCTGCTGGAGATCATGGTGGAGCAGGGCGACAGCGGTCTGGTGCTGAAGGACCTTGCCGAGGACGAGATCACCCGGGCGATGCTGGTCGGCTGAGCGGGCAGATACGCCTGACTCGCCGGATCGCGCAACGCCTTCCCGCAATCGCCTTTCCGATTCCGCCGCGCGGCCCCCGGGCCGGCGGCGCCTTGACCGAACAGACTCTGGAGCCATCGGATGTCCGAATCCATCCTCGCACTCTATATCTTCGTGCTGGCCTGCTTCATCGGCTACTACGTGGTCTGGGGCGTCACGCCGTCCCTGCACACGCCGCTGGTGGCCCTGACCAATGCCATCTCAGGCATCGTGCTGGTGGGCGCGCTGCTGGTCACCGGGCTCGACGAGGCCGGCTTCCTGGCCTCGGGCATGGGCTTCCTGGCCGTGCTGCTGGCCAGCATCAACGTCTTCGGCGGCTTTCTGGTGACGCACCGGATGCTGTCCATGTTCAAGAAGAAGAAATAAGGATACCGTCACATGGAATTGACTCTTAACCCGACGCATCAGGCCCTGGCCTACCTGGTCTCGGCGGTCCTGTTCATCTTCGCGCTGAAGGGGCTGACGCATCCCTCCACCGCGCGCCGCGGCAACCTGTTCGGCATGCTCGGCATGGGTATCGCCATCGGCGCGACCCTGCTCGGCGCCGAGGTGCAGGACTACTGGCTGATTGCCGTGGCCGGCATCATCGGTGCCGTGGTCGGCATCGTCATTGCGCTGCGCATCCAGATGACTGCCATGCCGCAGCTGGTCGCAGCCCTGCACAGTTTTGTCGGCATGGCGGCGGTGCTGGTGGCCATCGGCACCTTCATCAACCGCCAACAGGCCGGCACCCTCGATGCCGTGCTCATGGGCGAGCTGTCCGCCGGCATTGTCATCGGCGCCATCACCTTCACCGGCTCGGTGATCGCCTTCGCCAAGCTGCAGGGCATCATGAGCGGGGCACCGATCAAGTTTGCCGGTCAGCATGCCCTGAATGCCCTGATCGGCGTGCTGACGGTGGCCTTGGCGGTCTACTTCGCCATGACCGGGTCGGTCTGGGCATTGGTCCTGATGACGCTTTTGGCCTTCGTCCTGGGCGGGACCCTGATCATCCCCATCGGCGGTGCGGACATGCCGGTGATCATCTCCATGCTCAACAGCTATTCTGGCTGGGCCGCCGCGGCCACCGGCTTCACGCTGCACAACAACCTGCTCATCATCGTTGGTGCACTGGTGGGCTTCTCCGGCGCCATCCTGTCGTACATCATGTGCCGCGCGATGAACCGCAGCATCCTGAACGTGGTGTTCGGTGGCTTCGGGACCGATGCCGGCGGTGGCGACAGCGCCGGTGCGGTGGCGGCGGAAAAGGGCGTCAAGTCGGCGTCGGTGGAGGATGCGGTCTACTGGATGGAGGATGCCGGCAAGGTCATCATCGTGCCCGGCTACGGCATGGCGGTGGCCCAGGCGCAGCATGCCCTGAAGGAAATGATGGAACTGCTGCAGGCGCGCGGCGTGGAGGTGAAGTTCGCCATCCATCCGGTGGCTGGCCGCATGCCCGGGCACATGAACGTGCTGCTGGCCGAGGCGGACATTCCCTATGACCAGGTGCTGGAGATGGACGAAATCAATCCGGAGTTCCAGACCGCCGACGTGGCGCTGGTGGTCGGCGCCAACGACGTGGTCAACCCGGCGGCGAAGGAAGACACCGCCAGCCCCATCTATGGCATGCCCATCCTCGAGGCCGGCAAGGCACGGCAGGTCTACTTCCTCAAGCGCTCCATGCGCCCGGGCTATTCGGGCGTGGACAATCTGCTGTTCTATCAGGACAACACGTCGCTGATCTTCGGTGATGCCAAGGACACTATCGAGGGCATGGTGTCGGCGCTGAAGGGCGGGGGCCACTGACGGTCGTGTACCCTGCGGCCGTGACACGCGTGGAGGATAGGCAGCCTTGTTCCAGCTGATTCAGGCCGGCGGTTGGCTGATGGTGCCGATCCTGCTGTGTTCGGTGGTGGCCATGGCGATTGTCATCGAGCGTTTCTGGGCCCTGCGCCCGCGGGTCATCCTGCCGGATAACCTGGTGACCCGGATCTGGCAGCTGCACAGCCGGCGGCAGCTGGACAACGCCCGCATCGACGAGATTCGCGACGGCTCGGCCCTGGGCCGAATGCTGGCGGCCGGGCTGATCAACCGCTTCCACTCCCGCGAAGTGATGAAGGAGGCCATCCAGGACACCGGACGCCAGGTGGTCGCGGGCCTGGAGCGTCACCTGGACGCCCTGGGTACCATTGCCGCGGTGACGCCCTTGCTAGGACTGCTGGGCACCGTGCTCGGCATGATCGATGTGTTCGGCGTCATCGTGCAGGCGGGCGTGGGCAACCCCGAGGTGTTGGCAGGGGGCATCTCCAAGGCCCTGATCACTACCGCCGCCGGGCTGTCGGTGGCCATTCCCACCCTGATGTTCCATCGCTACTTCAATGCCCGCGTGAACAAGCTCGTCATCGGCATGGAAGAACAGGCGCTGCGCCTGATCGAGGTGATGAAGGGCGAGCGCGAGGCGGCGGAGACCCGTACGCCGTGAATCTCAGGCAGCACAGGCCCGAGCCGGCGGACATCAACCTGACGCCGCTGATCGACGTGGTGTTCCTGCTGCTGATCTTCTTCATGGTGTCCACCACCTTTCGCGAGGATGCGCGGCTGCGCCTGCAACTGCCCCAGGCGGAGGGCGAGCCCGTTGCGGCGGAGGAACTGCAGCTGCTGGAGATCACCATCGATAGCAACGGCCGCTACTACGTGGACGGCCAGCCCGTGGTGCAGCGAACGCTGCGGCAGGCGATGGCCGGGCGGATGCCCGAACGGCCACTGGGGCACACGGCAGAGCGCATGGCGGAGCCTCTGGCCGACGCGCTGCAACAGGTGCTCGGCGAGCGGCGTGATCTGCCGGTGCTGATCCGGGCGGATGCGCAGACGCCGCACCAGGCGGTGATGACGGCGCTGGACGTGGTCGGCCGGATCGGTCTGTCGCAGGTCGCGTTTGCTGCCAGCCGGCCAGAGAGCGGGCCGGCCCAGAGCGCGGAGCTGATGGGCCCGGAACAGCGCCCGGCCCAAAGCCGGGACGGCCAACCGGACGGCCCGCAATGAGAGAGGAACACGCGGTCGATGTCTTCTCCGGCGGCGACACCTACCGCCGGCTGCTGCGCTATGTGCGGCCATACTGGCGCATGTTCGCGCTGTCCATCGTCGGCATGCTGGTATTTGCCGCCACCGAGCCGGTGTTTGCGGCCATGATCAAGCCGCTGCTGGACGGCAGCTTTGTCGACCGTGACCCGGACGTGGTGCGGCTGATGCCGCTCCTGCTGGTGGCGGTGTTCGCCGTGCGCGGCGTTGCCGGTTTCGTCAACACCTACTGCCTCAAGTGGGTTGGGCGGCGCGTGGTGGCGGATCTGCGCCAGCAGATGTTCGACCACCTGCTGCGCTCGCCGACCCGCTACTACGACAGCCACGACACGGGGCAACTCCTCGCCAAGCTGACCTACAACGTCGAGAGCGTCGCCTCGGCCACCACCTCCGCGGTGACCACGCTGGTACGCGACGGTTTCACGGCGCTGGCGCTGCTGGGCTACATGCTCTATCTGGACGCGGCGCTGTCGGTGATCTTTCTGCTGGTCGGGCCGGCCATGGCCTTCTCCATCAAGTACGCCACCAAGCGCTTTCGCCGCTATGGCAAACGCATCCAGGAGCGGGTGGGCTCTCTGACCCATGTGGCGCAGGAGGCCATCGACGGGCACCGGGTGGTCAAGGCCTTCGGCGGCGAGGCGGCGGAGTCCGCCGAGTTCTCGCGCATCAACGAGAAGACGCGCTCGCTGCAGATGAAGGTCATTGCCGTGGAGTCGGTCAGCGTGCCGCTGGTGCAGCTGCTGTCGGCGGTGGCCATCGGCGTCATCGTCTACCTGTCGACCATGCAGGGCCTGCGCGAGGACATCACCGTCGGCACCTTCATGTCCTTCGTCGTCGCCATGGGCCTGATGCTGCCGCCGGTGAAGCGCCTGACCGCGGTGAATTCCCAGTTGCAGCGCGGCATCGTCGCCGCCGACAGCCTGTTCCAGCTGCTGGACAGCGAGACCGAATCTGACACGGGCGCGCACCAGGTGCAGCGCGCCCAGGGCCGTATCGAATACCGTCATCTGACCCATGTCTACGCCGATGACAAGGGGCCGGTCATCCATGACCTGAACCTGGTGGTGGAGCCCGGTGAGAGCGTGGCCCTGGTGGGGCGCTCAGGCAGCGGCAAGTCCACCCTGGCCAGCCTGTTGCCGCGCTTCTACGACCCCAGCGCCGGTCAGATCCTGCTGGATGGCGTGGACATCCGCTCCCTGACCCTGGCGAGCCTGCGGGCACAGATCTCCCTGGTGACCCAGGACGTGGTGCTGTTCAACGACACGGTGGCCCGGAACATCGCCTACGGTCAGCCCGAGGCGGTGTCCCGCGCCGAGATCGAGCGGGTGGCCGAGGCGGCCCATGCGCTGGAGTTCATCCGGCAATTGCCCCAGGGGCTGGATACCCTGGTCGGCGATCGGGGCGTGCTGCTGTCTGGTGGCCAGCGCCAGCGCATCGCCATTGCCAGGGCGATGCTCAAGGATGCGCCCATCCTGGTGCTGGACGAGGCGACCTCGGCGCTGGACACGGAATCCGAGCGGCACATCCAGGCCGCGCTGGCGGCACTGATGGCCCACCGCACCACGCTGGTGATCGCTCACCGGCTGTCTACCATCGAGCATGTGGATCGCATCGTGGTGCTGGACGGTGGGCGCATCGTCGAGCAGGGACGGCATGCCGAACTGCTGGCCCGGGACGGTTACTATGCCCGCCTGCATCGGCTGCAGTTCCACGACGCTGGCCCCCTGCCGCCGCCGGGGCGCGGTGCCCCGGCGTGAGTCCGGACGCCATCTGGTACGGACAGGGCCCCGTCGCACGGCTGTTCGCCGCCCTGCTGGCCCCGCTGGGCTGGCTCTATTGCGGCATTGCCGGCGCCCGGGCCTTCGCCTATCGCCGGCGCTGGCTGGCCGTGCAGGACACCGGGGCGCCGGTGATCGTCATCGGCAACCTGACGGTGGGCGGCACCGGCAAGACCCCGCTGGTGATCTGGCTGGTGGAGCACTTACGCCGCCGGGGCCTGCGGCCTGGGGTGGTGCTGCGCGGCTACGGTGGCGAGCCCGCCCGCACACCGCGTTTGGTGGACGGGGCCGCCGATCCACGGCGTGATGGCGATGAACCTGTGCTGATCGCTGTCCGGGCGCGCTGCCCGGTGGTGGTGGGCCAGGATCGGGTGGCGGCGGCGCGGATGCTGGTGGCCAACCACGGCTGTGACCTGGTGGTGGCGGACGACGGCCTGCAGCACTATCGGTTGCAGCGCGACTGCGAGATCCTGGTGATCGATGGACAGCGTCAGCTCGGCAACCGGCGTTGCCTGCCGTCGGGCCCCCTGCGCGAGCCGCCGGCGCGGGCCCGCCGGGCGGATCTGACCATCGTCAATGGCGGTGATGCGTCGGGTCGCTGGGCCATGCAGTTGCAGCCGGGGGATGCGGTGAATCTGTATCATGTGCAGCAGTCGCGGCCATTGGTCGATTTCGCCGACGGGCTGGTGTCCGCCGTGGCGGGGATCGGCAATCCGGCACGCTTTTTCGACATGCTGCGTGCCCTGGGGCTGGACATCGTGCCCAGGCGCTATCCGGACCACCATCGCTATACGCCGCAGGACGTCGGCAGCTGGCCGGAAGGCCCGGTGTTGATGACCGAGAAGGATGCCGTCAAGTGCCGTTCCATGGCGACGCCGTCGCATTGGTACGTGCCGGTGCAGGCGCTGCCCGATGCCGGATTCACCGCGGCCCTGGATGCCCTGCTGAACCGCCTATTGGCAGCCCGTGCCACCCGGCTGAGCTGATGATCAAGGCAAATTGACGGCCATCGATTTTTGGCCATAACCTGCGAACACTGAACTCTCGTTTAGAACGGGGATATTTCAATGGACAAGAGATTGCTCGAGATTCTGCGTTGCCCCGTGTGCAAGGGCGAACTCCACTACGACAAGGCCGCGGAGGAGCTGATCTGTCGTGCCGATCGTCTTGCCTACCCCATCCGCGATGGGTTGCCCATCATGCTGGAAGAGGAGGCACGGTCGCTGGCGGCAGACGAAGCGGTGGCTGCGTCTTGAGCGAGGGCGCATACAAGGTCGTCATCCCGGCGCGCCACGGCGCTAGCCGGTTGCCCGGGAAACCCTTGTTGGACATCGGCGGCCGACCGCTGGTGGCCCATGTCTGGGAGCGGGCCCGCGCCAGTCGGGCAACCGAGGTGGTCGTGGCCACCGACGATGCCCGGGTCGCCGCCGCCTGCCGGGAATTCGGCGCAGAGGTCGCCATGACCAGCAACGCGCACCGCAGTGGCAGCGATCGGGTCGCTGAGGTGATCCGTGCGCGCGGCTGGGGCGCAGACGACATCGTCGTCAATCTGCAGGGAGACGAGCCCTGCATGCCCCCCGGGCTGATCGATCGGGTCGCGGCCGATCTGGCGGCCCTGGCAGGTGTGGGTGTCGCCACCCTGGCCTACCCGATCACCGACCGCGATCAGCTGTTCGACCCGCATGTGGTCAAGGTGGTCACGGATGCCCAGGGATTCGCGCTGTTCTTCTCCCGGGCGCCCATTCCCTGGCATCGGGACGAGTTTCTGCGCAACCAGTCGCACTTGCCGGATAAGGTGCCGTTCCTGCGCCACATCGGGCTCTACGCCTATCGCGCCGGGTTCCTGCAGCAGTATGTCGACTGGCCGCCGGCGCCACTGGAGGTGGCGGAGTCCCTGGAACAGTTGCGGATCCTGTGGCACGGCGAGCGGATCCATGTCTCCCTGGCCGACGAGGAGCCCGGGCCTGGCGTGGACACGCCGGCGGATGTGGCGGTGGTCTTGCGGCGCCTGGCTCTAGAATAGGATCGGAGCCACGTGCGATAGCATGTAAAAAAAGGCCCCGCTGGGGCGGGGCAATTCACCACTGAGGAGGTCAGAGAACGGCATTCGGAGAACGAATCGAACTGCCGCCTCGCCAAGGGTGAAGCAGAGATGGTGCCAATGTTGTGCTCTCCGGGGCTGAACGCTGATGTCTGCGGCCGGGCTGACGATGAACATGCCGGCGTGGCGGTCTGTGTGATGGTCGGTATGCCTGGCGGTGCGACCATGGAGGCGTCTCGGCTGGTGCGCGTCCGTGGCCGGCTCGCCGCAAAACCCCGGCGGCGCTGTCCGCGAGCGCATCGCGTTGGTGCATGGAGAGTGGCTTTTGCCCCGGCCCGGTGCAGCTGGGCAGACCTCCGGTGACATGGACCTCGGCCCTGCATGGCCGGGCGAGGGCCATCCTGTTGTTCCTGCTGATCGGGCTGGTGACGGATCCGGCGCTGGCGCAGACCCGGCGCGAGGCAACCGGCTGGCTGCAGCTGGAGCAGGACCAGACGGCGTATCGCGAGCGCATTGCGCCGCTGGACCTGCGGCAACGTCGGCAGCTCGATGCCGTGGAGCGCCAGCAACGCCTGGAACAGCGCGCGCTGCAGCAGCGCCAGGCACGCGAGCGCCGATTGCCACGTCCTGATCCTGGCCCGACACTGGATGCACCACGACAGATCCCGCCGGGCGATCATCGGGCCGACTGGCGTCGTGCCTCGGAACGCTTGCGGCTGCAGCAGGAGATCCGCCGCTCGCAATTGCCGTTCGGCCGGCGCTGAGTCCGCGCCCGGACAAAACCGGCGACACAACCGGAGCGACTTGATAATGAACGATCAGCAAACGATTCGAGTGCTATTCGTGTGCATGGGTAATATCTGCCGATCACCCACGGCACACGGGGTCTTTCGCAAGCTGGTGCAGGAGTCCGGGCTGGCGGAGCGGATCACGGTAGATTCCGCCGGCACCCATGCCTATCACCTGGGTGAGGCGCCGGATCGGCGTGCGCAGGAGACGGCGTTGCGTCGCGGCATCCCGCTGTCGGATCTGCGGGCCCGTCGGGCGCTGGCGGAAGACTTCGAGCTGTTCCAGTACATCCTCGCCATGGATCAGGACAACTACGACAACCTTGCGCTGCTCTGTCCCGCCGGACGCGGGCTCGAGCAGCGGCTGCGGCTGTTCATGGAGTTTGCGCCACACATGGGGCAGCGTGAGGTGCCGGATCCGTACTATGGCGGTGCCGGCGGCTTCGAGACCGTCTTCGATCTGGTGGAGGCCGCCTCTCAGGGGCTGCTGGAGGAGATCCGGCGGCGCCATTTCTGAACGGGCCTGAACGGCGTCAGCTGCAGGCCGCAGCCTAGCTTATCGACGTAGACGTACATGGCCACCGCGCCGAACGGGATGTGCGCCATCTCGTCATCGCCCACCTTGGCGCGACGGCGCGGTCGGGCGGGGGTCAGCGCTGCCGCATGGCGGACAGCGAGGTCAGCAGGATCAGCAGCACCAGGGCCGCCACCAGCAGGTTGGCGATCACGCTGTAGAGGAATACGGTCTCATAGCGCTCGCGCGAGGCCTGCTCCAGGCGCTGTTGCAGCGTCAGCGCCCGGGTGTTGGTCATGTCGCCGATGCGGTCGATGTCGACGGCCAGGCGGCGGTCGATGCCGCGGACCTGCTGATCCGTCTCCCGCGGCGTCTGGCCTGCGTTCTCTGTGAATGGCGCCAGTGCCTGGCGATAGCTTGCCAGCATGGCCGCGTGGCGGCGCAGCAGGTCGTCGATGTCGGCCTCGGGGAGTTCGGCGGTGGCGGCGTGCTCTCGCAGCTTGGCGAGCAGCTCGGACACCGTCTTCGAGCGCTGCTCGAAGGCGGCGCGGTAGCGCTGCAGGTCGTCCGCATCATTGCCGCGCAGCAGTGTGTTTTTCCACTCCTGCACCTGGATCTTGAACTGGATCTGGGCGGAGCGGGCCAGGTCCCGGGTCTCGGCCAAGTCGCGCAGCTGCGCCAAGGCCTCCTGATAGCTGGTGTGGGTGTAGCGGATGGCGACCAGTCCGGCGATGCTGTTGAGCAGCACCAACAACAGCACAAAGCCCACCAGACGGATCAGGGTTCGGCTATCTTGGCTCCGTTCGGTGAAGGTCATGCGCAGACTCCGCGCCAGCTCAATGCTCGGCTTCCTGAAGATCGGCCCCGAGGTCCCGAGTGAAATCGGCGGTGAGGTAGTCCAGCGTGATCGGCAGTCCGACCTGCAGGCTGGCCAGATGCTGCAGGCTGATCTTCAGCTCGCGGGCGCGACAGTCCAGCAGATGGCCGCCGGTGCGATGCTCGGCGTCGATGAAGTGCAGATGATATCCAGGAACCGTCAGCGACCCCATGAAGTCCGGCGTCCAGAAGCCCGCCAGCACGCCGCGGACCTGCTGCAGCTCGAACTCGGGCTGCTCCCGGGCCACCTCCACCAAGGGGCGGTAGCTGTCCTGTCGCGGCACTGAGCGGAAGCGGATGGCGTCGAACGCTCCCTCGATGCGGATGGCGTAGATCATGTTGGCCGACGGCAGCAGGCGCGCCAGCAGGGCCTGCAGGTCGGCGAAGCTGTCGATCGGCTCGCGCACCTGCTCCGTGCTGTCCGCCG
Organism: Thiohalocapsa marina; assembly: GCF_008632335.1. Classification (GTDB taxonomy): domain Bacteria; phylum Pseudomonadota; class Gammaproteobacteria; order Chromatiales; family Chromatiaceae; genus Thiohalocapsa; species Thiohalocapsa marina. Next base: position 44,541 of record NZ_VWXX01000007.1, on the reverse strand, counting down.
AGAAGAAGCAGACGCAGGTGTAGGGCGTGCGGGTGTCGGCGTCCACCGGATAGGTATGGCCGTCGGCGCGCATCTGGTACACCACGCCATCGAGCACCAGCATCTCCCCGTCCAGGTCGTTGAAGGTGCCGAGGCCAAAGTCCCCGTGGGCAAGGATGTCGCCGATGCGGGTGTTTTCCTGGTAGATGCCCTCGATGAGGGCGTTCACCGGCGCAGAGACGTACAGCGCGTGGTTGCCCGTTGTCGGTTTCAGATACTGGCGCAGGGCCTGCTGCAGGCAGGCGTCGACGCTCTGGCCGCTGGCCCGGGCTCGGCGCTGCAGTTGCTGCAGGAGCTCGGGCGGAAGCGGTCCTGTTTCCTGCATCGGTGGCGTGTTCGTCCGGGGCTCGTTCATCGGGGGTAACGCGTATGGGGCTGGCTCATCGGCCGCCGGTTTCGGGCCCGGGACAGCTGCCCAGGGCCGGTGCCGGCAGTGTCGCGCGCAGCGTGTCGTAGTCGACCAAGGACCGGTAGCGTTGCAGATCGGCGATCAGATCGGCGCGCAGATGCAGTTCGTGGTCGAAGGGGTGCAGCCCGATGCGCAGCCGGCCGCAGCGTCGGGCCAGGTATCGGTTGAGCGCGTTCCAGGCGCGGATGACGGGCACCCGCAGCGCACTGTCGGCCTCGTAGCCGAGCAGGGGCAACCGCAGCAGGCGTCCGCTTTCGGCGTCCTGCAGGCCGCTGAAGGTCTCGTATAGACGGAACGGACTGTCCTGGGCAAGACGGGCAAGGGACACCCGCCCCATGGCCCAGGCCGGCGGCACATAGAGCGACGGCGGCGTCAGGCCGTTGTCGCCGAACCAGGCGTGACAGCGTGCCATCAGGGCAATGATCGCGTCCTCGTCCAGGGCCAGATGCTCCGCCACGCGCCGCGACAGCAACAGCCCGTGCAGGCGATGATACAGGCCGCCGAAGGCGTCGACCCGGTGCTGCCAGCCATGCCCGGCCAGGCGGTAGCCGTTGTCCTGCAGCGACCGCAGGTAGCGGATGCCGTCGCGGCTCCAGCCCGTGCCGGGTACCACCAGCAGCGTGACCGGCGTGCTGCCCAGCCCCTCCAGCAGCCGGATGGTTCGCCGCACCGCGGGCAGGGTGGCCGGCATCAGGTCGTGAATCGACACCAGCCCGACCGGGTCGTCGCCGGCGGTGGTCTGCGCTGTCGGGTCGGGTTGCTCAGTCGGCAGGTTCATCGATGCCCCGTGTGTCGCCGTGCTGGAGGATGCGCAGCCAGTGGCGCAGATTGCGCGCATTGATGTCGTCGGCGGCGCTGCGTGCGGTGGCCGCCTTGTGCTCCAGGGTCGCCCGGTTCAGCCCTTGCAGCCGTGTCAGCGTGTCCGCCAGGGTCTCGTCGTCGCGAATCCGGAACAGGCCCTGTTCGAGCCGGTCCCAGCTGAGGATACCGCAGTGGGCGGAGACGATCACCAGTCGCGCCCGGGCCATGGCCTCCAGCGCGATGGTGCCGAAGGACTCCACGGTGGAGGGCAAGACCAGGGCGTCGATGCTGTCGATCAGCGGCAGGATGCGGCCGCGCCGAACCCAGCCGATGTAGTCCAGGTTGGGCAGGTCCGCCGCCTGCTGCTCGAGCCAGCCCCGTAGCGGGCCGTCGCCGGCGATCAGGAAGCGCAGGTCGGGATGCGCCCGGGCCGCGTCGACCACGGCGTCAAGGTTCTTTTCCGGCGCCAGTCGGCCGGCGAACAGCACGCGGCCGATCTGCGGCGACATGGGCGTGGGCGGCTGCTGCAGGAAGACGCGCGGTATCGGCGTGCCCATGAGGCCCGCGTGCGAGGCGCCGATGCTGCGGGCGATGTCCACCATCTCCGGGGAGTTGGCGAGCACCAGGTCCGAGGCGCGGAACAGCGCGCGATTACAGGCGTTGAGGTAGCCCTGGGCGAGGGCGCCGAACAGGCGCCCGTGCTGGTTCAGATCCGCCAGCCGCTCGAAATGGGTATGGAAGCCGATGATCAGGCGCGCCCCGCGCCGACGGGCCAGGAACATGCCGAGCATGCCGAAGGGTCCGGGGGTGGGCACCACCACCACTTGGGGCTGGAGCCGATCGAAGCGCCGTGTCAGCAATGACACCCGGGGCAGCACGAACTTCTGCGTCGGGTCGCCGGGCAATGGCAGGCCGAGCCCGCCGTACCAGCGCCCGGCGCGAAACCGGGGCGAGATCAGTTCCACGCGGGCGCCGACGGCCCTGAGGTGATCCACCAGATCGCGGTAGTAGGCGCCGACGCCGTTGCGCTCGGGGGCGGCGTCGGAGACCACTGCCACACGCAGTCCGCGGGCGTCCGGCACACCGGCACCGCCAATGGCGTCGATCGTGCCCGGTGCGGATGCAGCGGGGCTGTTCATGACCCCGCCCCCGTCCCGGTCCCCGCCCGTTCCCCTGGAGCCGGCAGGGTGGTCTGTGCCCCGGTTGCCTCCGCAGCCACAGCGGAGCGGTCCGCCGGCATCGGTCCGGCGCCGGCCTGCATCCCGGCGTGGGCGTAGGCAGTGGCGAAGCGTTGTGCGATCTGGCTCGCATCCAGACCGAACTGTTCCAGGGTGTAGCGATGGCCGCTGCTATAGCGGCGTGCGGCACCGGCCTCGGCCCGCAAGGCGTCGGCGAAGGCCGCGCCGAGCTGCAGACCGAAGCGGGCGTAGACCGCGGTCAGGGTGGCCGCCAGCTCGCCCTTCAGTTGCGGCAGGGTCAGGGTCACGCAACGCTCGGCGGGTTGCGATGCCTCGAGCCGCTGCAGGTTGTCGTAGTAGAACGCCAGTTGCTCCAGCAGCCGTTCCCGCACCGGGGCGCTGTCCTGCGGGACGCCGAACAGTTGCAGCCCCGGGGTGATGGAGCTCAGTTGCGACGGAATGGTCTGTTGCGGATCGCGCAGGCAGACGATGAAACGGGCATCCGGGAAGTGCTCCGCCAGGCTCAGCGCCAGGGGTGCGAAGGAGGCGTTCTTCGACAGCAGCCGCTTGTGCTCGCCATGCACATACAGGTGCTTTTTCAGGCAGTTTTCGTAGAAGTCGAGGATGCGGCGACGCTCGTCTTCGGGCATGTCCCGGTCGAACAGCCCCATGCGCCACAGATGCTCGCTGGCGGGAAAGGCGAGTACCAGGATGAAGCAGGAGAGGATCGGCATCAGCGTGAAGTAGTCCTCTTCCGGCGTGGTCAGCCCCATAGGGTGGACGGCATCCAGCGCACCGAACACGCGCCGTTCGAGCCAGCCGACGATGCGGCCCGCCGGTGCGCCGATCCGCTTGTCGAGCCGGGCCAGGGCGAGCCAGAAGCGGCGCTCGGTCACCGACAGCGCGAACAGGCACTCCCAGGCGGCGAAGGTCGTGAACTGCGCATCCCGCGCCAGCACTTGGTGCAGCCGCGTGGTACCGCTGCGGGGCACCCCGAGCACAAACAGCGGATCGCGGACGCGAACCTGGCGCCAGCCGCGGAAGAAGACATCATCGCACAGGAATCCCAGCCAGTGGATCCCCTGCACCAGCGCGAAAAGCGGCAGGAACCCGAGCAGGACCAACACCCGGTACGCCGTCAGCGGCGCCTCCCCGTCCGGTGATTGCCGCAGCGCCGTCAGGGCCAGCTTGAACAGGCGCCGGGTGCTGATCGGGACGAGGTCGAACATACGATGTCCATCGGTAGGCGGTGGGTTTCGCTACTTTGGCCGGGATGCGGCGCCCTGCGCAAGGGCGCCTTTTGCTTCAGTGCCTGTACCGGGACGTGAGCATCCTCAGCCTTCGCCGGTCTCCGACTTGCGCGCCGGCTCAGGTTCGGCCGCGGGCCTGGGGGAGGGCGGTGTCGCCTCGGGCTTCGGCGTGGCTGGCGTCATCGCAGGGGTGGCCGGCGACGCCGCCGCCTTCGCGGGGGCGGAAACGGGTTCCGGTTTGGGCTCAGGCTTGGGCTCAGGCTTGGGCTCAGGCTTGGGCTCAGGCTTCGGTTCCGGCTCAGGTTTTGGCTCGGGCTTTGGCTCGGGCTTTGGCTCGGGCTTTGGCTCGGGCTTTGGCTCGGGTTTTGGCTCGGGTTTTGGCTCGGGCTTTGACTCAGGCTTCGATTCCGATTTCGACTCGGGCACCGGCTTCGGTTCCGGCTTCGGTTCCGGTTTCGGTTCCGGCCGACTCGGCGCCTGCTGGACCGGTGACTGTTGCTGGTCGGATGTCTGCCTGGCGGGCTTGTCCGACGCTTGCCCGACGGCTTGACCAGCGGCTTGAACGGGCGGTTGCTCTGATCGCTGGCCGGGTTGCTGATCTCCCTGCTGATCCCCTTGCTGCCGGGTCGGTCCCGCCGACGGGCTGCCGCTGTCGGTCTGAGCACCGGACGCCTCGGAGCCCTCCTGTACCCTGGTCTCGGCTGCCGAGGTCTCGACCGGACCCTGTGCGCTGCTGCGGCGGCGACGCCCGCCTCGGCGACGTCGGCTGGAGCGGCTGCGACCGTTGCCCTGGTCGCCTTCGGCCGCGGCATCTGCCGTGGTTGCGTCGGGGGCCGTGGTCTGGCCCTCGGGTCGGTCTCCGGTCTGTTTCTCGCTCTGCCTGCCGGTCTCGGATGTCTTGCTGCGCTGGCCGGACTGGGCCTCCCTAGACTGCGTTGTGTCCGATGGCTCTATCACCATCGGCAGATGGGCGTCGCTGGCGGTGGTCTCATCGCGACCGGTGCCTGTCTGGTCGCCGCTGCGCTGGGCGCCGCGGCTGCGGCCACCCTTGCGCCCGCCGCTACGCTGGCGGTCGCCGTCGGCCCCCGTGGCGGCGGATGTCCCAGCGGATGCCGATTTGGCGGCGGGCGAGCGCCCCTTGCCCTCGGTGCCGCTCTCGGCGGAGACCTCGCCGTCGCGCCGAGTACGGGGTCGGCGTTGTCGTTGCTCGCCCTGCTGATCCCGGCCGGTGGTGCGGTCGCGCCGACGGGGTTGTCCGGCGGACTGGCTGCCGCGCGAGGTCCTGGACTCGCCGCGGGATGTGGTCTCGGAGGCCTGCGCACTGGAGGAGCGGGTGCCGGCCGACATCGGCTGCTGGTCGGCTGCCTGATGGGCCGCCTGATCCGAGCCCTGATCAGATCCGGGCGGTGCGACCAGCAGGGTCCAGATGCGCTTGATCAGGCTCTCATTGCGCCGGCCTTGCTCGACGGCATCGGCGACGGAGGATGTGTCCTGCGCGACCGGAACCGCGTCTTCAGGCTCGCGGCGCTGTGGTGCGGGCATCGCCGGCGTGACGGCCTTCACCGCGGGTTCCTCGGCGCGGATCTCGACTGCGGGGCGGGCGAAGCCGGGTACCTCGCTCTCGGGGGCCGCCGCCAGCTTCCAGCTCGGCTCCTCGTCCGACAGCCGATCGGTCTCCTGCACGCGGATGCGCTCGATGCGGTAGTCCGGGGTCTCCAGGTGTCTGTTCGGCAGCAGCAGCACCTCGATGCGGTGGCGTTGCTCGATCTCCAGGATGGCGCGGCGCTTCTCGTTCAGCAGGAAGGTGGCCACATCCACCGGCAGCTGGGCAAGGATGCGCGCAGTGCTGTCCTTCATCGCCTCTTCCTCGACGATGCGCAGCACCGACAGGGCCAGCGACTCGATGCCGCGGATGGTGCCCTGACCCTTGCAGCGCGGGCAGACGTGCTGGCTGGACTCACCCAGTGACGGGCGCAGTCGCTGGCGCGACATCTCGAGCAGGCCGAAGCGCGAGATGCGCGCCACCTGCACCCGGGCACGATCCTGTTTCAGCGCGTCGCGCAGCCGGTTTTCCACCTCGCGCTGGTGCTTGGCCGGCGTCATGTCGATGAAGTCGATGACGAACAGGCCGCCGAGGTCGCGCAGGCGCAGCTGGCGGGCGATCTCGTCGGCCGCCTCCAGGTTGGTGTTGAGCGCCGTCTCCTCGATGTCGGCGCCCTTGGTGGCCCGGGCGGAGTTGATGTCGATGGAGGTCAGCGCCTCGGTGTGGTCGATGACCACCGAGCCGCCGGAGGGCAGCCGCACCTCGCGCTGAAAGGCGGATTCGATCTGGCTCTCGATCTGATAGCGGGTGAACAGCGGCACCTCGTCCTGGTACAGCCGCAGCTTCTTCAGGTTGTTCGGCATCACCTGCTGCACGAAGGCCTCGGCCCGGCGATACATCTCGGGGCTGTCGACGACGATCTCGCCGATGTCGGCGCGCAGGTGGTCGCGGATGGAGCGGATGATGATGTCGCTTTCCTGATAGATCAGGAAGGGTCCGCTACGCTCCTCGCTGGAGGTCTTGATCGCGTCCCACAGCTGCAGCAGGTAGTCCAGGTCCCATTGCAGCTCTTCGGTGTTCTTGCCGACGCCGGCGGTGCGCACGATCAGCCCCATGTCTTCGGGGATCTGCAGCTGGCTCAGGACCTCGCGCAGTTCGGATCGGTCCGCCCCCTCGATGCGGCGGGATACCCCGCCGGCACGCGGGTTGTTGGGCATCAGCACCAGATAGCGCCCGGCCAGGGAGATGAAGGTGGTCAGGGCCGCGCCCTTGGTGCCGCGCTCCTCCTTGTCGATCTGCACCACGACCTGCTGACCCTCGTTGAGCAGCTCGCGGATATTGGCCTTGGCCCCCGGCTTGAGCTCCTGCCGGAAGTAGCTGCGGGAGACCTCCTTCAGCGGCAGGAAGCCGTGGCGCTCGGCGCCGTAGTCGACGAAGGCTGCCTCCAGGCTGGGCTCCACCCGGGTGATCACGCCCTTATAGATATTGGCCTTCTTTTGTTCCCGGCCGGGGGTTTCGATATCCAGGTTGAACAGTTGTTGACCGTCGACGATCGCAACGCGCAGCTCTTCAGGCTGCGTTGCGTTGATCAGCATGCGTTTCATGAGGTGAGGTGAGTCTCTCGCCATGGCGCGGGGCGACAGGCCCTCGGGCCGGCATCTGGCCAGTTCCCGAGGGGTGTACGCGCGCAGTCGGCCCCCTGTGCCGCCACGCTCGACGCGGGCCGCCAGGGGGCGCCTGCCAGTCCGGGCATCCGGCGGAGGGCCGGAGCAGCGGGACGGGCGGTCCGAGGCGGGGCGCGCGTCGAGCACGCGCCAAAATTCAAAGTGTGCCCCTGCCAGGGTGGATGCAGGTGCCGGGCAGGTCGGCGACCTTGGTTGCCGACCGGTTAAGAATTCTCTGTACTGCGGGTTTGGCTGGCGCTCGATGCCGGCTGCGGGATGCCGCGACCGGCGGACCGGGCGCGCAGGCGGTGAGCCCTTTTCGGGCAATCGTCTCGCCAGCGCAACACAAGTCCGGCATACTAGCAAGCTTTTGCGGGACCAGCAATTGACCTCGACGCCGGATTCCAGACAACCACGGGGCAGGGCGACCCGGCCAAGCGGTGGCGGCGTGCGCCGGGCTTCGCGTCCGCGGCTCGGCGACGCGTCCGCGTCGCCGGAGAGTGCGGCGCGAAACGGGCCCACGGGCGTGCAGCAGGTGCAGGTGCCGGCGGCCCTGGCCGGTCAGCGGCTGGATAATTTCCTGCTGCAGCGCCTCAAGGGTGTGCCGCGCAGCCTGGTGTACAAGCTGCTGCGACGCGGCGAAGTACGCGTCAACAAGGGGCGGGCCAAGCCGTCGCAGCGCCTCGCCGCCGGCGACTGGGTGCGCCTGCCGCCGGTGCGCCAGGCGGAGACCGCATCGCGTCCGGCGCCGGCAACGGGCATGCTGGCTGCGCTGGCGGACGCGGTGCTGTACGAAGATGCCCGGGTGCTGGTGGTGAACAAGCCGGCCGGTATGGCGGTGCATGGCGGTAGCGGCATCAGCAACGGCGTCATCGAAGCCCTGCGCGCGCTGCGGCCGGGTGCGGAGCTGGAACTGGTGCACCGGCTGGACCGCGACACCTCGGGCTGCCTGCTGATCAGCAAGCGGCGCAGTGCACTGCGGGAACTGCATCGGCAGATGCGCGAGGGCGAGATCCGCAAGCGCTACCAGGCGCTGCTGGCCGGCACCCTGCCGCGGGCGACGGTGGAGGTGACCGCGCCGTTGCGCAAGTACCAGTTGCGTGGGGGCGAGCGCCTGGTGCAGGTGGACACCGAGCAGGGCAAACCCGCGCGCACGGTGTTCCGGCGCGTCCGCGCCTACGGTGGCCTGACGCTGGTGGATGTGGACCTCTATACCGGTCGCACCCACCAGATCCGGGTGCATGCGGCCAGCATCGGCGCGCCGGTGGCTGGCGATGACAAGTACGGCGATGCCGAAGCTGACCGCGCGTTGCGACAGGTCGGGCTGAAGCGCTTGTTTTTGCACGCCGCCGCCCTGAGCTTCACGCCCGCCGAAGGGGCGCCGCAGACCCGCGTGGAGGCACCCCTGCCGACGGAGTTGACGGTCTTCCTGCAGCGACTCGAGGAACAAGACCCTATTCATGAAGTCCGAAAGATGAAATCCGCAAGATGACGATGGCCGACAGATGATGAAATTCGACCTGCTGGTGTTTGACTGGGATGGGACCCTGATGGATTCCGAGGCGCGGATCGTGGCCAGCATGTCCGCGGCCTTTGCCGATCTCGGCCTGCAGCCGCCGCCGCCGGCCCAGGCGCGGGACGTGATCGGGCTCGGGCTGGAGCAGGCGATCCGGCGTCTGTGGCCAGAGTCGGCACCCACCCAGCGCCTGGACCTGATCCAGCGCTACCGGCACCACTTCCTGGAGGCCAACGACACACCGACGCCGTTGTTCGAGCAGGCTGCCGAGGTGGTCACCGAACTGCATGCGGCGGGCTACCTGCTGGCCGTGGCCACGGGCAAGAGCCGCCGCGGGCTGGACAGCGCCCTGCGGCAGACCGGGCTCGATGCCGTTTTTCATGCCACCCGCTGTGCCGACGAGACCTTCTCCAAGCCGCATCCGCAGATGCTGCTGGAGTTGCTGGACGAACTCGGCACCGACGCCGGCCGCTGCCTGATGATCGGTGACACCGAATACGACCTGCAGATGGCCCGCAACGCAGGTGTTGCCGCGCTTGGGGTCAGCTACGGTGTGCATGCCCCGGAGCGACTGCTCGCCCTCGAGCCCCTGGGGTGCCTGTCCGCCATCGCGGAACTGCCGCAGTGGCTGGGGCAGGGGGCAAGGCCGGAGCACCCCTCTTCCGTCACCGGCGCACTGGAGGTCGCGAGCGCATGAACAGGGAGTCCTGGAAGTTCTGGAAGCCGTCCACCTCGGACATGCCGGCGCCGGACGATCCGCAGTGGGAGCGGGCGCTGATCAACAAGATGGCGGCCGAGTTCCTGCGCGACCAGCGCCGCTCGCGCCGCTGGGGCATCGTCTTCCGCATCGGCATCCTGCTCTACCTGCTGCTGCTGGTGGGCGCCTACTACGCCGATGGCTTCGGCGACTCGCTCAAGGCGGTGGAAGAGCACACCGCGCTCATCGACATCGACGGCATCATCGCGCCGGACAGCGACGCCAGCGCCGACCGGGTGGTGACGGCGCTGCGCAAGGCGTTCGAGGCGGACCACGCCAAGGGCATCATCCTGCGCATCAACAGCCCCGGCGGCAGTCCGGTGCAGTCCGGGTACATCAACGACGAGATCCGTCGCCTGCGCGGCGAGTATCCCGACAAGCCGGTCTACGCCGTCGCTTCGGACATCTGTGCCTCCGGCGCCTACTACGTGGCCGTCGCAACCGACGCGATCTACGTCGACAAGGCTACCCTGATCGGCTCCATCGGCGTCCGCCTGGACAGCTTCGGCTTCCAGCGGGCCATCGACGAACTCGGCATCCAGCGTCGGCTGCTCACCGCCGGCGAGCACAAGGGCATCCTCGATCCCTTCCTGCCGCTGAGCGACTGGGACACCGCCTATGTCCAGGGGTTGCTCGACAAGCTGCACGGGCAATTCATCCAGGCAGTGAAGGACGGTCGCGGCGAGCGGCTCACCGGCGGCGACGAGGTCTTCAGCGGCCTGTTCTGGACCGGTGAAGAGAGCGTCGCGCTGGGGCTGAGCGATGGCCTGGGCAGCAGCAGCTATGTGGCCCGCGAGGTCATCGGCGTCGAGGACATCGTCGAGTACAGCGCCAAGCAGGACCTGATCGAGCGTCTGTCCGACCGCCTGGGCGCGTCGTTTGCGTCCACCCTGGCCCGGGTGACGGGTCTCGACGCGGCGCCGGCGCTGCGCTGAACCGGCGATGATACGGCGCCTGCCCGGCTTCGAAACGACCGTGATCCGGCGCTGAACCCGGCCATGTCCGATACATCGGCCCGACGCGTCTCTCTGGTCCTGGGCAGCGGCGGCGCCCGGGGGCTGGCCCACATCGGCATCATCCAGTGGCTGGAGGAAAACGGTTACCGCATCGAATCCATCGCCGGCGCGTCCATGGGCGCCCTGGTGGGCGGCATCCATGCGGCAGGTCAGCTCGACAGCTATCGCGACTGGGTCTGCGCCCTGCGGCGCACCGACGTGCTGCGCTTCCTGGATCTGGCATTCGCCTCCGGCGGGCTGATCAAGGGCGACCGCATCATGGACACCCTCAAACGCATGGTCGGCGAGCATGCCATCGAGGACCTGCCCATCCACTTCACGGCGGTGGCCACCGACATCGAGCGCCAGCGCGAGGTCTGGTTCTCCGACGGCCCGCTGTTCGATGCCATCCGCGCCTCCATCGCCGTGCCGACGGTGTTCACACCGCACCAGTACCGGGGACTGACGCTGCTCGACGGTGGCCTGCTCAACCCCATCCCCATTGCGCCGACCTTTCGCGACTTCACCGACCTGACCATCGCCGTGAACCTCAACGCCGATCCGGTCAGCTGTCCACCGCCGGCGCCTGCCGCGACGCCATCTGCCGACCGACGGGAGGAGGGCGACCTCGACCTGCGAGCTCGCATCCTGCAGTTTCTGGACGACATCGGCGAGAACTTCAGATCCTCCGGCAAGGCGGAGGAATTGGGCATGTTCGATCTGGTCAGCCGCTCCTTCGAGACCATGCAGAACGCCATCGCCGCCGTCAAGCTGGCGGCCTACGCCCCTGACGTGGTGATCGACGTCTCACGCGACGTCTGCGAGGCCCACGAGTTCCACCGCGCCCGCGAATTGATCGACATCGGCTACCGGCTGGCGGCGGATGCCATGGCCAGGGGTGATCGACCGGACTGAGGCCGGTGCACGCTGTTGCATTGCATGTTGTGCCGGGGGTTCGGCTAGGGAGACGCTGATTTATTGGCCTCCTGGCCAAAAATCAGCACGCGATTCGAAAACGCGGTTTCCGAATCGCTTCATTTTCAGCGGCTTGCGCCGCTAAAAATGGCGGGGCCTCCTGCCCCGCACGGGAAATGCCGAATAAATCAGCATTTCCCTAGATCAGCATGCCGACGATGGTGCCAGTGAGCAGGGTGGCCAGGGTCCCGGCGAGGATCGAGCGGGGACCCAGGGCGACGATCTCGGCACGGCGCTGCGGGGCCATGGTGCCCATGCCGCCGAGCATGATGCCCAGGCTGCCGAAGTTGGCGAAACCGCACAGGGCGTAGGTCATGATCAGCCGGCTGCGCTCGCTCAGTGCGTCGGCGGGCAGTGCAGCCAGGTCCAGGTAGGCGAGCAGTTCGTTCAGGGCGGTCTTTACGCCCATGAGTTGGCCCGCGGTGAAGGCCTCGTGCCATGGGATGCCCATGAGCCAGACCACCGGCGCAAACAGCCAGCCCAGCAGCCGCTGCAGGGTCAGGTCGGTGCCGCCGGGACCCGGCAGCAGGCCCAGCAGTTCGTTGACGATGCTCACCAGCGCGATCATGACGATGAGCATGGCAATGATGTTCAGCAGCAGCGGGATGGCGTCCAGGGCGCCCCGGGTCAGGGCATCCATGGCGCTGCCCGTGTCTCGGCCAAGCTCGGCACCGATGTCGGGGCCACTGTCCGGCAACTGCCCGCGCGGCGATGGTGCGGACTCCGGCACCAGGATGCCGGCGATGATCAGTGCGCCGGGCGCGTTGATCAGCGATGCGGTCAGGATATGGCCGATGGCGTTGGGCACGGCATCCGCGATCAGCGTGGCATAGAGCACCATGACGGTGCCGGCGATGGTGGCCATGCCGGTGGTCATGAGCGCGAACAGCGCGCCGCGGCTCATCTGGTGCAGATAGGGCTTGATCAGCAGCGGCGACTCCACCATGCCGACGAAGACGTTGGCGGCGGCGCCCAGTCCCAGCGCCCCGCTGATGCCCAGCGTGCGCCGCAGGATCCAGGCCAGGCCGCGGACCACCAGCGGCAGCACGCGCCAGTGGAACAGCAGTGATGACAGGGCGCCGATCACCAGCACCAGCGGCAGCGCGTTGAAGGCCAGCGCGAAACCGTGCTCCGGCGAGACGATCTCGAACGGCGTCGGCCCACCACCCAGGTAACCGAAGACGAAACTGGTACCGGCCTCGGTCGCGCGTTGCAGTGCCAGCACCACCTGATTGACCGCACCGAACAGCTCCGGTGCCGCCGGCAGCTTCAGCAGCAGCAGCGCGAGCATGATCTGCAGCGCAAGCCCGCCGATGATCAGCCGCAGACTGATGCGTCGCCGGTCCTCGCTCAGCAGCCAGGCGAACCCGAGCAGAACGGTGATGCCGAACAGGCCGTGAAGGATGGCGCCCATGGGTGATGCTGCGTCCTGTCGTGGGGAAGGCTGACCGTGCCAGTCTACTCCATCGCCTCCGCTTCCGGATCAGCGCTGCGGCAGCGGCAAACGCACGCGTTGAAAAGCGCCCCGGATCTGCGGACAATCCCGAAGTAAACCACCGCTAAGGAGACAGACGATGCCAGCCAACTGCCCAATGCCTGCGGTTTCCGTGCCGTATTCACTCTGGCGGCGAACCCCGCTCCCGGGGGTGCTGATGGTGTTCATGTTCGGGCTGCTGTTCGGGTTGGGTGGCGCCGCGGCGGCCGCTGAGCCGCGGGATCCCGGACAGTATTTCTTCGATCAGACCTTCGGCGATTTCAGCGAAGAGTTACAGACCGCTCGGGATGACGGCAAGCAGGGCATCCTGCTGATGTTCGAGATGGACGAATGCCCGTTCTGTCATCGGATGAAGTCCCAGGTGCTGAACCAGCCCGAGGTGCAGGACTTTTTCAAGGACAACTTCCTGATCTTCGCAGTGGATGTGGAAGGCGACGTGGAAGTGACGGATTTCCAGGGCAACACGGCGGTGCAGAAGGACTTCGCACTGAAGCAGTTTCGTGTGCGTGCCACGCCAGTGTTCGCCTTCTTCGATCTGGACGGCAACCTGGTCGCCCGCTACACCGGGGCGACAGGGGACGCGGAGGAATTTCTGCTGCTTGGCCGTTATGTCGTTGAGGGGGCCTACCGGGACACCACGTTCAGCAAGTACAAGCGTCAGCAGAGCGACAGCGCGGCGTCAGCCGGATGATCGATGTCTGATCTTCACCAGGATGCATCCGGTCAGGTCTGCGTGCTTTGTCATGTGGCAGGGCACGTGCAAGGTGTCTTCTTCCGTGCCTCGACCCGGGAGCAGGCAAAGAACCTGGGGCTGACGGGCCACGCCCGGAATCTGCCGGACGGCCGGGTCGAGGTGCTGGCCTGTGGCCCGGCGGAGGCGGTCGACGCCCTGCGCGCCTGGCTGAGCCGCGGTCCGGCGAATGCCCGGGTGACCGGGGTGGCATGCGAGCCGATGGCGTACCGTCCCCTGACGGGCTTCGTCACCGGCTGAAGGACACGGGAGTGGAACCCTGCAACTGCCGACGCTGACAGCCGGTCGGATCGTTCGCCGCTACAAACGCTTCCTGGCCGACGTGACCCTCGCCGACGGGACTACCGTGGTGGCGCACGTGCCCAATACCGGCAGCATGGCCGGCTGCTGGGAGCCCGGCGCGCCGGTGCAGTTGAGTCACAGCGATGATCCGCGGCGCAAGCTGGCCTGGACCCTGGAGCGGGTGGATATGGGTGGCGGCTGGATCGGCATCAACACCGCCCGTCCGAATGCGGTGATCGCCGAGGGCATCGCCAGTGGTGCGATTCCGCCCCTGGCGGGCTATCCGCGGCTGCGACGCGAGGTGGCCTATCGCGCAGCGGACGGCAGCGCCGGGCGGCTGGACATCGGACTGGGCGATGACGCACAGCCCTTCCGGCCCCGGGTGCTGGTGGAGGTGAAGAACGTCACGCTGCTGGACGGGGACTGTCTGCGCTTTCCGGATGCCCGCACCGAACGCGGCCGTCGGCATCTGGACCTGCTGATGGCGGCGGTGGCCGAGGGGCTGCGGGGTGTGATGGTATTCGCGCTGAATCGGCCGGAGGGCGACCGTTTCGCACCCGCATGGGCCATTGATCAGGCCTACGGGGAGCGGTTGCAGCAGGCCGCAGCGGCGGGGGTGGAGGTGATGGCCCTGCGTCTGCTGCACGAGGCCGACGGCATCCGGGTGGGGGCCTCGGTTCCCGTGGATCTCCAGCAAGACGGTTCCCGGCAAGATGGTTCCCGGCAAGGTGGTTTCCAGCAAGATGGTTCAGGGTGAACGCCGCCCGGACCGCTCGGGACAGGGGTGAAAACTGATGGTCGTTGACGCGATCGAGAACACGTGGAGCAAGGCATGGACCTGAAGGGCAGCAAGACCGAAGAAAATCTGAAACTGGCCTTCGCGCGCGAGTCCCAAGCCAACCGACGCTATCTGTATTTCGCGTCGAAGGCGGACATCGAGGGGTACAACGACGTGGCCGCGGTGTTCCGTTCCACCGCCGAGGGAGAGACCGGGCACGCCCATGGCCATCTGGAGTACCTGGAACGGGTGGGTGATCCGATCACCGGCCTGCCGTTCGGCGCCACCGACGACAACCTGAAGTCGGCCATCGTTGGCGAGGCCCATGAGTACACCGACATGTACCCGGGCATGGCCAGGGCGGCCCGGGACGAGGGGTTCGACGAGATTGCCGACTGGTTCGAGACCCTGGCCAAGGCCGAGCGCTCCCACGCCAACCGTTTCCGCAAGGCGCTGGACAATCTCGACACCTGAGGAGACGCTGATTGACTGGTCTGCCTGATCCGAGCCAGGCAAAAATCAGCACGCGAGTCGAAAATGCGGTTTCCGAATCGCTTCAAATTCAGCGGCGTGCGCCGCAAAACATGGCGGGGCCTCCTGCCCCGCGCGGGAAATGCTGAATAAATCAGCATTTCCCTGACTCCTAACGCGGCGCGGAGCAGCGTCAGGCGGGCAGGCGGATGGGCTCCCGGCGCTTGGGGTTGGCGCGGTAGTAGATGGCGACATTGCCGATGCGCTGGACCAGGGTTGCGCCGGTGCGCGCGGCAATGCCGGCCACCTCGGCGTCGCGCAGTGCGTGGTCACCGCCGTTGACGCGGACCTTGAGCAGTTCGTGGTGATCGAGCGCGCTCTCGATCTCTGCCAGCACGGCGTCGCTCAGGCCGGCCTGGCCCAGCTGCACGACAGGCTTCAGGTGGTGCGCCTGCTTCTTCAGCCAGCGGCGCTGTGGTTCTGTGATGGACGTTGGCATAAGGTGTTCTCTATCCCAGTTCTACCAGTACGCGCCCGTGGGTCTGGCCGGCCAGCATGCGCTCGAAGACCGCCGGCAGGCCGTCCAGGCCCGTGCTGTCCGATCGGATGGCGTCCAGGTCCGCCGGGCGCCAGTCGCTGGCCAGATGCTGCCAGAGCTCGTTGCGCAAGGACTGGGCGATGTGCACGGAATCGCAGCCGAGCAGACCGACACCGCGTAGGATGAAGGGCATGACGGTGGTGTTCAGCGCCGTGCCGCCGGCGAGGCCGACGGCGGCGATGTTGCCGTAGGGCACGACGGTACGGGTGATCTGCGCGAGCATGGCGCCGCCGACATTGTCGATGGCGCCGCCCCACACGGCCTGCTCCAGCGGGCGGTCGCCGCCCGGCAGCGCGTCGCGGCCGAGGATGCGCGTCGCGCCAAGGGTGGTCAGCCAGTCCTGGAGCTCGGCCTTGCCGGACACGGCGGCGACCTCGAAGCCGAGCCGTGCGAGGATGGCAATGGCGATGGAGCCGACGCCGCCGCTGGCGCCGGTGACCAGGATCGGCCCCATCTCCGGCGTCTGGCCGTTCACCAGCAGACGCTGCACGGCCAGCGCCGCGGTGAAGCCGGCGGTGCCGAGGAGCATGGCCGCGCGGGGATCCAGCCCGGCGGGCATGGGCACCAGCCAGTCGCCGGGCACGCAGAGGAATTGCGCATAGCCGCCATCGTGGTCGAAGGCCAGGCCCCAGCCGGTGGCGATGACCGCATCGCCGGGCTGGAAGCGCGCGTCCAGAGAGGTCTCGACGACACCTGCGGCATCGATGCCGCCGGTGATCGGAAAGCGCTTGATCACCTTGCCCTTGCCGGTGCCGGCCAGGGCGTCCTTGTAGTTGACGCCGGAGTAGCCGACGCGGATCAGCACCTCGCCGTCGGCGGGCGCCGGCACGGCCAGGGTCTCGACGCCGGCGCGATGACCCTGTGCGTCATGATGGATACGAAAGGCGCGCTGGGTGCTCATTGGCTGGGTCTTTACAGGTCCTGTCATGGTTCTTACTCCACCACCACCGGGATCTTGCCAATGCGTTGCTGCCATTCTCGCGGACCGGTCTGGTGCACCGATGTGCCGCGGCTGTCGACGGCGACGGTAACCGGCATGTCGAGCACCTCGAACTCGCGGATCGCTTCCATCCCCAGGTCCTCGAAGGCCACCAGGCGTGAGGCCTTGATGGCCTTGGCCACCAGATAGGCGGCGCCGCCGACGGCCATGAGATACACCGCCCCGTGGCGCCGGATGGCCTCGATGGCGGCGGGGCCGCGCTCGGCCTTGCCGATCATGCCGATGAGACCGGTCTCGGCGAGTATCTGCTCGGTGAACTTGTCCATGCGCGTGGCCGTGGTGGGGCCGGCCGGGCCGACCACCTCGTCGCGCACCGGGTCCACCGGCCCGACGTAGTAGATGAAGCGATCGCTCAGGTCGACGCCCTCGGGTAGCGGCTCGCCGCGGCTGAGCAGATCGGCGATGCGCTTGTGCGCGGCGTCGCGGCCGGTCAGCAGCTTGCCCGACAACAGCAGGCGGTCGCCGGGCTGCCAGCTGGCGATCTCCTCGCGGGTGATGCCGTCGAGCTGGACGCGTCTGGCCCCCGCGGTCGGGTCATAGTCGAGCCTGGGCCAGTCGTCCAGCCGCGGCGGCGTCAGCGTAGCGGGGCCACTGCCGTCGAGCCGGAAATGGATGTGCCGCGTGGCGGCGCAATTGGGAATGATGGCCACGGGCAGGGAGGCGGCGTGGGTCGGAAAGGTCTTGACCTTCACGTCCAGCACCGTGGTCAGGCCACCGAGGCCCTGGGCGCCGATTCCTAAGGCGTTGACCTTCTCGAACAGCTCCAGGCGCAGTTCTTCGATGGCATCGGCCGGGCTGCGGGCCTTCAGCTCGTGGATATCGATGTCCTCCAGCAGCGCCTCTTTGGCCAGCAGCATCGCCTTCTCCGCGGAGCCGCCGATGCCGATGCCGAGCATGCCGGGGGGGCACCAGCCGGCACCGAGGGTGGGCACGGTCTTCAGCACCCAGTCCACCAGGCTGTCGCTGGGATTGAGGATGGCAAAGCGCGCCTTGTTCTCGGAACCGCCGCCCTTGGCTGCCAGGCGCACCTCCACCGTATCGCCGGGGACCAGTTCCACATGGACGATGGCGGGGGTGTTGTCGCCGGTGTTCTTGCGCGCGCCGATGGGTGGCGACACCATGGAGGCGCGCAGCACATTGTCCGGATGCCCGTAGGCCTGGCGGACCCCTTCGTCGATCATCGCCTGCAGGTCCAGTTCGGCCTCCCAGCGCACGTCCATGCCGACGCGCACGAAGGCCACCACCATGCCCGTGTCCTGACAGATGGGCCGATGCCCCTCGGCGCACAGGCGCGAGTTCACCAGGATCTGCGCCATGGCGTCCTTGGCGGCGGGTGATGCCTCGGCCTCGTAGGCGGCGGTGAGGGCACGGATGTAGTCTGGCGGGTGGTAATAGGAGATGTACTGCAGGGCGTCGGCGACGCTCTGGATCAGGTCTTGCTGCCGGATGGTGGTCATGGCCTCGGGACGGGTGGTCAGTGGTCAGTGATCAAGCCCACCAGTATAGAGATTTCACGCCTTTCGTGCGGCCTTGCGAACTTTGGGGCATCCAGGACGCATCCCTTCGCCGTGGCTCGGGATCAACCGCAGAGGCAAAGAGGGCGCAGAGGAATGCATGAGTCTCAGATTTGTGTTCGATTTTCTATTGAGAATGTTGTGGCTTGCGGCTGAAGCTCTGCAGGCAGGCGTGCCGTGACCGCTGACATGGATGTTGAAATAAATTTCGCTTGCCAGTGCCGGATCGGCCGGGTATTATCCTCGGCTTCTGAAGGCGCGTAGCTCAGTTGGTTAGAGCACCACCTTGACATGGTGGGGGTCGGTGGTTCGAGTCCACTCGTGCCTACCAAGCACAGGCCGCCAGCCTCACGTCAGGCTGGCGGCCTTTATTTTTTGCAGGCCTGTTGCCAGCAGGTGCCAGCAAGTTGCCCGGCCAACATTGGCCGACATCCTGGTGGGCGACCCGCAAAACCTGACGCCTCGCCGAGAGCGGGATTCCGTTGGCCGGCACGCCATCCCGGCAAGGCCGACGCGCCACTTCTTGCATGTGATCCCTCGTATCGATCACCACTGACCCAGCAGGTTCGAGATGCCGCAAATCACCCTTCCCGACGGTTCCCTTCGAAAGTACGACGCACCGGTTGCGGTGCGAGACGTCGCCGCCGACATCGGTGCCGGCCTTGCCAAGGCCGCCCTGGCCGGTCGGCTGGACGGCGTGCTGGTGGATACCTCCCACGTCATCGATCAGGATGCGTCCCTGGCCATCGTCACGCGCAGCGACGACGACGCGCTGGAGCTGCTGCGTCACGATGCCGCCCATGTCATGGCCCAGGCGGTGCAGGAGCTCTACCCCGACACCCAGGTGACCATCGGTCCGGCCATCGAGAACGGCTTCTACTACGACTTCGCGCGCGACGAGCCCTTCACGCCCGACGACCTGGCCGCCATCGAGGCGCGCATGCACGAGATCGTCAAGCGCGACCTGCCGCTGGAGCGCGAGGTCTGGGACCGCGAAACCGCCAAGCAGACCTTCGCCGAGCTCGGCGAGACCTACAAGGTGGAGATCATCGACGACATCATTCCGGAAGGTGAGGCGGTGTCCGTCTACCGTCAGGGAGACTGGTTCGATGTCTGTCGCGGCCCGCATCTGCCCAGCACCGGCAAGCTCGGCAACGGCTTCAAACTGATGAAGGTGGCCGGCGCCTACTGGCGTGGCGACTCCAGCAACGCCATGCTGCAGCGCATCTACGGTACCGCCTGGCGCGACAAGAAGGAGCTCAAGGCCTACCTGCATCGCCTGGAAGAGGCCGAAAAGCGCGACCATCGCCGGCTCGGCAAGCAGCTTGATTTGTTCCATTTCCAGGAAGAGGCCCCGGGCATGGCCTTCTGGCACCACAAGGGCCGGGTCATCTACCGCGAGGTAGAGCGCTACATGCGGGCCAAGCTGGACGAGTACGGTTACCAGGAGGTGGAGACGCCCCAGGTGCTCGACCGCAGCCTGTGGGAACGCTCCGGGCACTGGGAAAAGTTTGCCGACGACATGTTCACCACCCAGCTGGACGAGCATGACTTCGCCATCAAGCCGATGAACTGCCCGGGGCACATCCAGCTATTCAACCAAGGGCTGAAGAGCTACCGCGACCTGCCGCTGCGCATCGCCGAGTTCGGCGTGGTGCATCGCAACGAGCCCTCCGGCACCCTGCACGGGCTGATGCGTGCCCGCCGCTTCACCCAGGACGACGCGCACGTCTTCTGCACCGAAGACCAGCTGCAGCAGGAAGTCTCGACGCTGATCGACATGGTGTTCGAGACCTATCGCGATTTCGGCTTCGATCACATCGAGCTGGCCCTGTCCCTGCGCCCCGAGAAACGCGTCGGCAGTGACGCCCTGTGGGACAAGGGCGAGGCGGCGCTGGACAAGTCGCTGCGCGACAAGGGGCTGGTGTTCAAGGTGCAGCCCGGCGAGGGCGCCTTCTACGGGCCCAAGATCGAGTTCACGCTGCGCGACAGCATCGGCCGCACCTGGCAGTGCGGCACCATCCAGGTGGACTTTTCGATGCCCGGTCGGCTCGACGCCCACTACATTGCCGAGGACAACAGCAAGCAGGTGCCGGTGATGATCCATCGCGCCATCCTCGGCTCCATGGAGCGCTTCATCGGTATCCTGATCGAGCACTACGCCGGCGCCATGCCCGTCTGGCTGTCGCCGGTGCAGGCGGTGGTGCTGAACATCACCGATCGCCAGGCCGATTTCGTGAGGCAGGTCACCAAGGCCTTGCACGACAACGGCTTCCGTGTCGAATCCGACTTGAGGAACGAAAAAATCGGCTTTAAAATCCGCGAGCACACCCTGCAGCGGGTCCCATTCCTGCTGGTGGTGGGCGACCGGGAGGTCGAACAGGGCACAGTCGCCGTGCGCGATCGCAAGGGCCAGGATCTCGGTTCGATGGACATCGAATCCGTGACCCGGCACCTGTCCGACGCCGTCGCAAGTCGCCAATGAACCAACCCTCGCGCGCGCGAGCCTCGCACGTCTGCGCCGGCCCGCGGAGGGAATTGCTGAAGCCGATTGGAGGAGCCTGCTATCGCTGCACCAAAACGTAACCGCGTCAACGACGAGATCACCGCCTCACAGGTCCGGTTGATTGGCGCGGATGGAGACCAGGTCGGAGTGTTGGACGTCGCCTCGGCGCAAGAGCGGGCGAACCAGGAAGGTCTGGACCTGGTGGAGATCGTGCCGAATGCCGAACCGCCGGTCTGTCGCCTGATGGACTATGGGCGCTTCAGGTTCGATCAGAAAAAGAAGCAGGCCGAGGCGCGCAAGAAGCAAAAGCAGGTGCAGGTCAAGGAGGTCAAGTTCCGGCCCGGCACCGACATCGGCGACTATCAGGTCAAGCTGCGCAACCTCACGCGCTTCTTGCAAGAGGGCGACAAGGCCAAGGTGACCATGCGCTTTCGCGGTCGCGAGCATGCCCACCGCGAGTTGGGTCTGGAACTGCTGCGGCGGGTCGAGGCGGACCTGGCCGACATCAGCATCGTCGAGCAGCAGCCGCAGATGGAAGGGCGGCAGATGGTGATGGTGCTGGGGCCGAAGAAGAAATAATCGTCGCCGCCCTGCGGGGCGGCAACACACAGGCGAGGCGGTCGGTTCGGCCGGTCTCGCACATCAGCGGCGGCCGGGGAGGGCTTCCGAGTCAGCCGTGTCCAATAATCTGGTCTCGTCAGGACCAAGGAGTCGAAAATGCCCAAGATCAAGACCAATCGCGGCGCGGCGAAGCGTTTTTCGCCCACCGCCTCCGGGATGTTCAAGCGCAATGCGTCGCACCGGCGGCACATCCTCACCAAGAAAAGCACCAAGCGGAAGCGCCAGTTGCGTGCCTCGCACCTGCTGCATAAGGCCGATGTCCGTGCCGCGCGCCGGATGATGCCCTACTGCTGAGCCCCGTCTTGCGCACTTTCGCAACGCGAACCTACCCGGAGAACTTTGAATCATGCCAAGAGTAAAACGCGGCGTTACCGCCCACGCCCGTCACAAGAAGATCCTGAGCGAGGCCAAGGGCTACTACGGCGCCCGCAGCAAGGTCTTTCGTGTCGCCAAGCAGGCCGTCATCAAGGCAGGGCAGTACGCCTACCGCGACCGGCGTCAACGCAAGCGCCAGTTCCGCACCCTGTGGATCGCGCGCATCAATGCAGCGGCGCGCATGAACGGCCTGTCCTACAGCCGCTTCATGGATGGCCTGAACAAGGCCGGCGTCGAGGTGGACCGCAAGGTGCTGGCAGACATCGCCTACCACGACGAGGCGGCCTTCGCCGCATTGGCGGAACAGGCCAAGGCGGCGCTGGCCTGATACCCGGCCCGAACTGGGCCCGAACCGGCCTGACCGGGATCTTGCTGGGATCTGACAAGGCCCGACTCAGGTCACCCAGTTGTCATCGGCCGCGCCCGGTCCTGGGTGCCTGGCCGGATCATGGTCGCAGGCCTGACAGGCGCCGCCTCCCCTCGCGGCGCCGCACACACCTCTCCGGCTTCCCGCGGGCCACGCCGCCGCCCGGAGATTGCTGCCTCGGGTGATGGAGAAGTCGAACATGAGCGAAGGCGACGTTGCCGCCATCGAGGACCTGCATGCCGCCGCGGCTGCCGCGGTGGGGCAGGCATCGGACCTGGCCGAACTGGACGAGGTCCGGGTGCGGTACCTGGGCAAGAGCGGTCTGCTGACGGCGCGGCTCAAGGGGCTGGGAAAACTCCCCGCCGAGCAGCGTCCGGCGGCGGGTCAGGCCATCAACGAGGTCAAGGTCGTGCTGCAGGGGCTGGTGGATACCCGCCGCGCCGAACTGGAGCAGGCCGTGCTGGCGCGGCGCCTGGCCGACGAGCGCGTGGACGTGACCCTGCCCGGCCGTGGCCAGTCCGTCGGCGCCCTGCACCCGCTCACGCGCACCCTGCAACGCATCGAGCGCCTGTTCGCCAATGCCGGCTTCGGCGTGGAGGAAGGGCCCGAGGTCGAGGACTACTACCACAACTTCGAGGCGCTCAACATCCCGGCGCATCATCCCGCCCGGGCCATGCACGATACCTTTTACTTCGACGACGGCCGGCTGTTGCGAACGCACACCTCGCCGGTGCAGATCCGCGTGATGGAAGGGCAGCAACCGCCGTTTCGGGTCATCGCGCCCGGCCGCGTCTACCGCTGCGATTCCGACCTGACCCACACGCCGATGTTCCACCAGGTGGAAGGGTTCCTGGTAGACGAGCAGGCGACCTTCGCCGACCTCAAGGGTGTGCTGTACGACTTCCTGCGCAACTTCTTCGAGCAGGACGACCTGCGCCTGCGCTTTCGTCCGTCCTACTTTCCCTTCACCGAGCCGTCTGCCGAAGTGGACGTGCAGTGTGTCAAATGCGGTGGCCGCGGCTGCCGGGTCTGCAAGCAGACCGGCTGGCTCGAGGTACTGGGCTGCGGCATGATCCACCCGTCCGTGCTCGGCCATGTGGGCATCGATCCGGAGCGCTGGCTGGGATATGCCTTCGGCATGGGGGTGGAGCGTCTGGCCATGTTGCGTTACGGCATCGACGACATTCGCCTATACTTCGACAACGATCTTAGGTTCTTGTCGCAATTCGCCTGATTTGTCAGGCTGTGACTATTGCACTGTGATTACGGCACTTATGACTTCGGCACGCACGTCACTACGGGTGAGGGAGAAGCCTGATGCGCTTCAGTGAGGCCTGGCTGCGGGAGTGGGTGGACCCCGCCATCGGCACCCAGGCCCTCGCGGACCAGCTGAGCATGGCCGGTCTCGAGGTTGACGCCGTCGAGCCGGCGGCGCCGGCGTTCGACGGCGTGCTGGTGGGCCATGTGATGACGGTGGAGCCGCATCCGGACGCGCACAAACTCCGACTTTGCACCGTGGACGTTGGGGCCGACGCGCCTTTGCAGATCGTCTGTGGAGCGGCCAATGTGGCCGCAGGCATGCGTGTGCCCGTGGCCACGGTGGGGGCCTGTCTGCCCGGCGGTTTCAAGATCAAGAAGGCCAAGCTGCGGGGGGTGGCCTCGTTCGGCATGATCTGCTCCGCCGCCGAGCTCGGCCTGGCGGAGAGCTCCGAAGGCATCCTGCCGCTGCCGGCGGGAGCGCCCGTGGGCGATTCCGTGCGCGACGTGCTGGCGCTGGACGACCAGTGCATCGAACTGGACCTGACCCCGGATCGCGGTGATTGCCTCAGCGTCGCCGGCGTCGCGCGGGAGGTCGGGGTGCTGAACCAGCTCCCGGTGCGCGCCCCGGCGCCGGCATCGGTGGACACCGGGATCGATGCCCGCGTGTCCGTGACCCTGTCCGCGGACGAGGCGTGCCCGCGTTACCTCTGCCGAGTGGTGCAAGGGGTCGATGCCGCCGCCGAGACGCCGCTGTGGATGCGGGAGCGTCTGCGCCGCAGCGGCCTGCGGCCGATCAGTGCGGTGGTGGATGTCACCAACTATGTGCTGCTGGAACTGGGGCAGCCGATGCACGCCTTCGACCTGGACCGCCTGCAGGGCGACATCCAGGTGCGCCTGGCGCAGGCCGGCGAGTCGCTGGCACTGCTGAACGGCGATCACGTCAGCCTGCGGGACGACACCCTGGTGATCGCCGACGCCGCGCGCCCTGTGGCCCTGGCCGGCATCATGGGGGGCGCCGAGACCGCTGTCGATGCCGACACCACGAATCTGCTGCTGGAGAGCGCATTCTTCGCGCCCAGCGCCATCAGCGGCAAGGCGCGCAGCTACGGACTGCATACGGATTCCTCGCACCGCTTCGAGCGTGGCGTCGATCCCGCCCTGCAGGCACAGGCCATGGAGCGCGCCACCGCATTGCTGCTGGACATTGTCGGCGGCTCAGCCGGACCCGTGCAGGAGGTGACATCGGCACAGTGGCTGCCGCAGCCCCTGGCGCTGAACCTGCGTCGCCAGCGGATCGGGCGCGTGCTCGGCGTCGAGCTGGACGATGCCCGCATCGAGGACATCCTGTCGCGGCTCGGCATGCGCTTGCAGCCCCGGGCCGACGGCTGGCAGGTGACGCCCCCCAGCAGCCGTTTCGACGTGCTGCTGGAGGAGGACCTGATCGCCGAGATCGGCCGGGTCCATGGCTACGACCGGATCCCGGTGACCCACGCCCGTTCCGCGGCCACCACGCGCGCCCCGCTGGAGATGGCCTTCGACCCGGAGCGCGTGCGCCAGGTGCTGGTGGCACGGGGCTGGTTCGAGGCCATTACCTACAGCTTCATCAGCCCGGAGCAGCAGGCCTGGGTAGACCCGGCGCTGACCCCGCTGGCGTTGTCCAACCCGCTGTCGGCGGAATTGTCGGTGATGCGCACCAGTCTCTGGCCGGGCCTGCTGCAGGCGGCGCGGCAGAACCTGGCCCGTCAGCAGGGGAGGGTCTGGTTGTTCGAGAGCGGCCTGCGATTCCGTCCCGACGGCACGGTGCTGCATCAGGAGATGATGTGGTCCGGTCTGATGACCGGCAGCGCGCGGCCGGAGCAATGGGGCGAGCCGAGCCGGCCGCTGGACTTCTTCGACCTCAAGGCCGAGGTGGCGGCAGTGCTGGCGGCCAGCGGCTGCGAGCGGGACTGCCAGTGGGTGGCCGATCAGCACCCGGCGCTGCACCCGGGGCAGAGCGCCCGACTGCTGCGTGATGGCGAGACCCTGGGCTGGGCCGGAACCCTGCATCCATCGCTGGCGGCGGAGCTGGACCTGCCGGCCAATCTGCAGCTGTTCGATCTGGCCGTGGACCGGCTTGGCAACGCGGCCAAGCCCGGCTTCAGTCCGTTGTCGAAATATCCCTCCATCCGGCGCGACATCGCCATCGTGGTCGATGCATCACTCACATACGAACAGGTCCGCGACGGCATCCGCGAGTCGGCGGGGGAACTGCTGCGCGAGCTGCTGCTGTTCGATGTGTATGCCGGCGAGCATGTTGCAGCGGGCCGCAAGAGCCTGGCGCTGGGGCTGATGTTGCAGGCGCCGTCGCAGACGCTCACGGATCAGGATGTGGAGGCCGTCATCAGCCGGGTGCTGGAGCATTTGGCGTCGGCGTTCGGCGCGGAGTTGCGGGGTTAGACAGAGGCCAATGGCGAGACTGGCGGAAAGACCGCCGGGCCGGGATGTCAACAGCCGGTGCGCGATGGTGCCGGAATGCGCGAAGAGAATCAGTAGATGGCATTGACAAAAGCAGACATGGCCGAGCATCTGCACGCGAGGCTCGGCCTGAACAAGCGTGAGGCGAAGGACGTGGTGGAGTCGTTCTTCGAAGAGATTCGCGTTGCCCTGGAGCGGGGCGAGCAGGTCAAGCTGTCCGGGTTCGGCAACTTCGACCTGCGGGAAAAGAAGGAGCGGCCGGGGCGCAACCCGAAGACCGGTGAAGAGATTCCAATCACGGCCCGTCGGGTAGTGACCTTCCGCCCCGGGCAGAAACTCAAGTCACGGGTAGAGAGCTATGCCGGACACGAACATTAGCGTCGACGAGCTGCCGCCGATCCCCGACAAACGCTATTTCACCATCGGCGAGGTCAGCGAGCTGTGCGATGTCAAGCCCCATGTGCTGCGCTACTGGGAGCAGGAGTTTCCGCAGCTGAAGCCGGTCAAGCGGCGCGGCAATCGCCGCTATTACCAGCGTCATGACGTGCTGATGGTGCGCCAGATCCGGGGCCTGCTGTACGAGCAGGGGTTCACCATCGGCGGCGCGCGCCAGCAACTCTCCGGGGAGTCCGCACGGCAGGACAGCTCCCAGAGTCACCAGATCATCCGCCAGTTGCGGATCGAACTGGAAGAGTTGCTCAAAGAGTTGAAGCAAGCCGCCCATTGACAGGCCTCTCGGCGGCGGGTATTCTGTCGAGCTTTCCGGGCGTAGCGCAGTCTGGTAGCGCACCACAATGGGGTTGTGGGGGTCGCAGGTTCAAATCCTGCCGCCCGGACCATATCTAAAGGACGCGGTAACCATGAGCAGTTGCCGCGTCCTTTTTCGTTTCTGGCCCTTCCTCTCCATGTTAGCCCCGACATGACCGACCATCCAGCGCGGCTACCCTCGCGGGCTCTGTCAGCGTCCTCTGCGGAGTCGCCGGTGGCAGCCGAGTCCATCCGTGTCCGCGGCCTGGTGCAGGGGGTCGGCTTTCGGCCCACCGTGTGGCGTCTTGCCACTGAACTCGGTCTGCAGGGCTCGGTGCGAAACGACGGCGAGGGCGTTCTGGTAACGCTCTGGGGCGACGCCGATGCGCGGAACGCATTCTGCGAGCGCCTGCGCCGTGACTGCCCGCCGTTGGCGCGCATCGATGCGCTGGAGCGCACGCCGCTGTCCGGCCAGGACCGACCGCGGGGGTTCGCCATCGTCGACAGTGCCGCCACCAGTGTGCAGACCGGCGTGGTTCCCGATGCGGCCGTCTGCGACGCCTGCGCAGCAGAGATCGCTGATCCGGCCAACCGCCGGTTCCGCTATGCCTTCACCAATTGCACCCATTGTGGCCCGCGCCTCAGTATCGTGCGCGCCATCCCCTATGACCGCGCCAACACCAGCATGGCGGCCTTCCGGCAATGCCCTGCCTGTGCCGCGGAGTATGCCGATCCCGCAGATCGACGCTTCCATGCCCAGCCCAATGCCTGTCCCGTCTGTGGGCCACGGGTCTGGCTGCAGGACGCCGATGGCCAGCCGGTTGACCAGCCTGCCAGCGAACCTGCGAGCCAACCTGCGAGCCAGGCTGCCATTGGTGCCCTGGCCGACCCCATCGCCGTCGCCAGCAGGCTGCTCGCCCAGGGGCGAATCCTCGCGCTGAAGGGCATCGGCGGCGTTCATCTGGCCTGTGACGCCACCAACCCTGCGGCTATCGCCGAGCTGCGTCGACGCAAGCGCCGCTGGGCAAAGCCCTTTGCGCTGATGGCGCGGGACCTGGACGTGATTCGGCGCTATTGCACCGTGACGCCAGCGGAGGCGGACCTGCTACGCAGCCCGGCCGCACCCATCGTGTTGCTGGCCCCCAACGGAGGTGAGGGCCTGCCGTCCGGGCTGGCCCCCGGACAGCACAGCCTGGGGTTCATGCTGCCTTACAGTCCGCTGCATCGGCTGTTGCTGCAGGACTGGTCCGTGCCCTTGGTGATGACCAGCGGCAACAGCAGCGACGAGCCCCAATGTATCAACAATGACGACACCGTCCGTCGGCTCGGCGATCTCGCAGACGCCTTTCTGCTGCATGACCGCGACATCGTCAACCGGGTGGACGACTCCGTGGCGCGGATCATGGACGGGGCGCCGCGACTGCTGCGCCGGGCACGGGGCCATGCGCCGGCACCGCTGCGCCTGCCGGAGGGCTTTGTTGATGCGTCGCCCATCCTGGCCATGGGGGGCGAACTCAAGAGCACCCTCTGCCTGGTGCAGCACGGCCAGGCGGTGCTGTCGCAGCACCTTGGCGACCTGCATGAGACCACCACGCTGCTGGAGTACGAGCGCACCATCGCCCTGTACCGCGCCCTGCTGCAGCACCGGACACAGCTGGTGGTAGTGGACGCCCACCCTGGTTACCACTCGGGCCGGACCGGACGCGCGCTGGCGGCGGCGGAGGGCCTCGCACTGCTGGAGGTGCAGCACCATCGCGCCCATGTGGCCGCGGTGCTGGCGGACAACGGCTGGCCGCTGGACGGCCCGCCGGTGCTCGGCATTGCCCTGGATGGCTCGGGCTATGGAGACGACGGCAGCATCTGGGGTGGTGAGTGCTTCATCGGCGGTTACCGGCAACTGACCCGGGTCGCGCACCTGCAGCCAGTGGCGTTGCCGGGCGGCACCCAGGCGATCCTGGAGCCCTGGCGCAACCTGTTCGCCCAGATCGTCGCCGGCATCGGCTGGGAGGCCTTCCAGCGGCAATACCCTGATCTGGCGATCACGGCGCGCCTTCGGCAGCGGCCCGTCGCCGTGCTTAGCCGGATGATCGCCGCCGGCGTCAATTCGCCCATGACCTCGTCCTGCGGTCGGCTGTTCGACGCCGTTGCTGCCGCGCTGGATATCTGCGCGGACGGCATCCGCTACGAGGGGCAGGCGGCCATCGAACTGGAATCCCTGTGCCAGGGCATCGCGCCCGATCACGGCTATGCGTTCGCGCTCCGGGCGGACACCGCGGCATTGGTGCTGGATCCAAGCCCGATGTGGCGGCAGTTGTTTGATGATCTGGCGGAGGGGGTCGAGGCCCCGCTGATCAGCGCCCGCTTCCACGCCGGACTGGCGGACGCCGTGGTCGGGCTTGGCGCACGCCTCGCCTCGGCCCGGGGTATCGACACCCTGGCCCTGTCCGGCGGCGTGTTCCAGAATCGCACCCTGTTCGAGCGCGTCAGCCAGGGCCTGCGGGCCCGGCAGTTCAAGGTCCTGGCCCACCGGCAGGTGCCGAGCAACGACGGCGGCCTGGCGCTCGGGCAGGCGGCCATGGCGGCGGCGCGGCTGCTCAGGCCGCTGCGTTCCAGCGCGCTGGTCGCGGCTGGTAGCGGTGGGGGATGAGGATGGTGGGGGCGAGCTGTTCCGGATCCTGCTGCTGGAAGTCCAGCGTGTAATGCAGGCCGCGGCTCTCGCAGCGGCGTTGCGCTGACTGCACGATCAGGTCGGCCACCTCCACCAGGTTGCGCAGTTCCAGCAGGTCGTTGTCGACGCGGAAATCGCTGTAGTTCTCGATGATCTCCTGGCGCAGCAGGTCGATACGGCGCTTGGCGCGCTGCAGACGCTTGTTGGTACGCACGATGCCGACATAGTCCCACATGAATCGGCGCAGTTCCTCCCAGTTGTGCGAGATCACCACCTCCTCGTCCGGCTCGGTGACGCGACTGGCGTCCCAGGGCGGGATGTCCGACGGCGTCGGCCACTGCGGTGCCAGCGACAGGATGTCCGCCGCCGCCAGTTCGGCGAAGACCAGGCATTCCAGCAGCGAGTTGCTGGCCATGCGGTTGGCGCCGTGCAGGCCGGTGTAGGCCGCCTCGCCAACGGCGTACAGCCCCGGGATGTCGGTGCGGGCGCGGGCATCGGTGAGGATGCCGCCGCAGGTGTAATGCGCCGCCGGCACCACCGGGATGGGCTCGCGGGTCATGTCGATGCCGAGTTCGAGGCAGCGGGCATGGATGGTGGGGAAGTGCTCGCGGATGAAGTCCGGCTCGCGGTGGGAGATGTCCAGCAGGACGTACTTGCTGCCGATGCGCTTCATCTCATGGTCGATGGCGCGGGCGACGATGTCGCGCGGCGCCAGTTCGGCGCGCGGGTCGAAGCGCGGCATGAAGCGGTCGCCGTTGGGCAGCAGCAGTCGCGCCCCTTCGCCGCGCAAGGCCTCGGTGACCAGGAACGACTTGGCCTTGGGGTGATACAGGCAGGTGGGATGGAACTGGATGAATTCCATGTTGGCCACCCGGCTGCCGGCGCGCCAGGCCATGGCGATGCCGTCGCCGGTGGCGACGTCCGGGTTGCTGGTGTAGAGATACACCTTGCTGGCGCCACCCGTTGCAACCACCACGAAACGCGCCAGATAGGTCGACACCTCGCCGCTGTGACTGTCCAGGATGTAGGCGCCGACGCAGCGATGATCCTCGCCGCCGAAGCGGTCGGCGGTGATGAGATCGATGGCGGTGTGGTGCTCGAACAGCTCGACGTTGGGCTGTACGCGGATGCGACCCTCGAGCGTGTCCTCCACGGCGCGGCCGGTGGCGTCCGCCGCATGCACCACGCGCCGGTGGGAATGACCGCCCTCGCGGGTGAGGTGGTAGCCGTCGGAGGCTCGGGCGTCCTCGTCGCGGGTGAATTTCACCCCCTCCTTGAGCAGCCAGCGGATGTTTTCCGGGCCGCGCTCCACCACCAGCCGAACACGGTCTGCGTCGCATAGTCCGGCGCCGGCGTCCAGGGTGTCCTGCACGTGCGACTCCACCGAGTCCGCCGCATCGAGCACGGCGGAGATGCCGCCCTGGGCGTACAGGGTGTTGCCCTCGCGCAGTTCGCGTTTGGAGATGATGCCGATGGACAACTCCCCGCCCAGCCGCAGGGCCAGGCTCAGGCCGGCTGCGCCGCTGCCGATGATGAGGACGTCGTGTCGATGGATATGGCTCATGGCGGGGGTCTCGAATGTGCGTCGCTACGGTGCTGGGCTGGGGCCAAGACCTCAGTATGCCCCAAGCCGGGGTGTCGTGCTGCCCGGGTTGATGTACCCGTCGGTTTCCGACACGAACCGCAGAGCAGGCGACGCAGGCGGAGATGACGCAGAAAAGATCAGCAAACTCGGACGTTTCCCGGTGTTCTCTGCGCCTGCGGTCGATCAGGTTTAGGCAAGGGCACGACGCTGTCGTTGCATCTCGTCACCGTCGGGCTGATGGACAGGGCTCGCAGGGTATATGATGGATGGCCGCCCGCGGCGCCACAGCGTGAAACGGGCCGCCGTCCGATTCACAGGTGCAGAACGTTCTGCGGGTGACGGGTGCAACGAACTTTCTGCAGTCGATGGCTGTCAATGCCTGCAAGGCGCCGACAGCATCCAGGACCGGGTGTTTACGTGTCTGAACGAGAGATCGATCAAGCGCTGGTGGAGCGTGCGCAGGGCGGAGACCGGCGTGCCTTCGACCTGCTGGTGCTGAAGTATCAGCAGCGCGTGGCAAAGCTGATCGCGCGCTACATCCGTGACCATGCCGAGGTGCTCGACGTCACACAGGAGGCGTTTCTCAAGGCCTACCGGGCGTTACCTGGCTTTCGCGGAGAGAGCGCCTTCTATACCTGGATCTACCGCATCGCCATCAACACGGTCAAGAACCACCTGGTGGCGCAGGGGCGACGACCGCCGGCGGATGACCTGGACAGCGAGATCGCCGAGCAGATGGACATGGGCGAGCGATTGCGCGATGCCGCCACCCCGGAGCGGGAACTGCTGACGGACGAGATCGCTCAAACCGTGCAGGCTGCGCTGGAGGAACTGCCGGACGATCTGCGCACCGCGATCGTGCTGCGCGAACTGGAGGGGATGAGCTATGAGGAGATCGCCACCACCATGGAGTGTCCGATCGGCACCGTGCGCTCGCGCATCTTCCGCGCCCGCGAGGCCATCGACAAGCGGCTGCGCCCCTTGCTGAGGCCCTAGGCCGAACCAGACCCAACCCTTCCGACACCCGAACCGATGATCTCACCCGAGACTGCCGCGATGCATGACGATCCGCGACCTACTGACCTGCAACAGACCCTGTCCGCGCTGCTCGACGGCGAATGCCCGGCCAGGGCGCTCGGCCCAGAACTCGACCGCGTCCTCGGCGACCCCGACGCCCGCGCCCGTTGGGAACGCTACCACCTGATCGGCCGCCTGATGCGGTCCGAGGCGGTGGATCTGGACGCCCGGGACATTGCCGCGCGGGTGCGCGAACGCATCGGCAGCGACCTGGTGCCCATGCGCCGGCGAACGCGCTTGCCGTCGCGGACCTGGTCGCCTGCGCGCATCCGTCAGGTTGTGCCCCTGGCCTCGGCCCTCGCTGCCAGTGTCGCCGTGCTGGCCGTGGTGATCGGTAGCAGCGGCATGCCCGGATTCGATCCCGGATTCGAGCCAGGCGGGCCCGGACCCCTGGTCGCCGCAGAACCTGGCGAACCGACCTGGACCCAGCCCCAGCTCCAGCCTGGCAGCAGCGCTGAAGGTGCGGCGCTCGCAACTGCAGAACCCCGCTGGCAACAATCCGACCCCCTGGTAAGGGCCAAGCTCGACAGCCTGTTGCTCGACCATCAGGAACGCCTGTCGCAGACCGGAATGCCCGGGTTCGTGTCCTATACCGCCGTCGTCGGTTATGAGTCGGGTCGCTGATCGCGGCGCCGCCCTGCGGCGTAGCCAGAATACGCGTCGCTGGTCTCCGTGGCTCGGAGCAGTGCACGGACCCATGGCCCTGGCGCTGCTGCTGATTGCCGGCGTCCCTGCCATGGCACCGGCGGCAGCTCTGGCGGCGGACAGCGCCACGCCAGCCGCCGCCGAGGCGGAAGCCAAGTCCGCCGAGGCCCTGCTGGTACGCATGAACCACGCGCAGAACGCCCTGGAGTACGAGGGCACGCTGGTCTACCTGCACGGCACCCGGCTGGCCACGCTGCATGTCGCCCGGCGTCTGGACGACGGGATGCCGCGAGAGCGCCTGCTGGCGCTCACCGGACCGGTGCGCGCCCTTGCCCGGACCGATCAGGGCATCGCCTGCATGCTGCCGGATTCGGCCCCGATCATGCTGCCGGTCACCGAGGCCGACGGACCGACCCCGAGCGCGGCACTGCGCTCGGGCCCCGTGGACTTCGACCGGCTGCGGGCGTACTACCAGCTCGAATACCTGGGCGTGGCGCGGATCGCCGGACGGGACACCGACGTCGTGGGCATCCTGCCGCGAGACAGCTATCGCTACGGCTACCGCTTCTTCATCGATCGCGCGTCCGGGCTGGCGCTGAAGACCGACCTCATCGGTGAGGATTCCTTGCCCATCGAACAGGTGATGTTCACGAACGTGCATATCCGGAATGAAGCGGTCCAGGACCCAGGGGTTCCGGCCCCCACACGCCGCAACCCCCCCGCCGAAGCAGGCTTCGGTGCAGAACCTGGAGCCAAGGTCGCAACCGGAGCGGCCACCGATGCAGAACCCGGCCAGGCCGCGGGTGGTGACTGGACGCTGACAGCCATGCCCCCCGGATTCCGCATCATGGCGATGGAGCGGCGCGACGAGGCGGAGCGCGATCAGTCGGGCACGGAGCAGGCGGCCCAGGACCCCGAGACGGGCGAGCCGGCGATTGGCAAGCCGGCGAACGGCGATCGGGCAAACCGGAAACAACTGCTTGGGATGGCGCAGATCGTGGTCGGCGACGGCCTGGCGTCGGCGTCGATCTACATCGAGCCCCCGGGGGAACGGGGGCTCAACGGTGCCACCCAGCTGGGCGCGATCACCGCCGTGGGCGGCCCGGCAGGGGAGTACCATGCAACGGTCATCGGCGAGATCCCCGAGCGCAGCGCCCGTCTGCTGCTGCGGGGCCTGCGGCGCACCAGTCACTGACCCTTGGTTGCCGGGGAGCGGATCCACGTGATCGAACAGCAGGCCATCGTCATTGCGCAGCGGGGCGACTCCGTCGAGGTGGAGCCCCTGCGTCAGCAGACCTGTGGCCAGTGCAGCGCCCAGGGCGCCTGCGGCACCTCATTGCTGGACCAGTTCCTCGGCCGACGGCCCCTGCGTCTGACCCTGATCAACAGTATCGGCGCTCGCCCGGGCGAGCGCGTGGTGGTGGGCATGCCGGAGCAGGTGTTGCTACGCGCCGCGCTGTCGGCCTATCTGGTGCCGCTGCTGGCGTTGCTGGCCGGCGGCATTGTCGGTGGGGAACTGACGGCATGGGCCGGCCTGCCGGCGGTGGAGGCCGCTTCCATCGGTGGTGCGCTGGCGGGTCTGGTGCTCGCAATGCGGTGGTTACGCCGTTATAGTATCGGGTTGGCCGTCGACGCCCGCTGGCGCGCCGTGCTGCTGCGACGCGTCGATCCGCACCCTGCCGGGGTGCCGGTGAAGCTCGGCTGACAGACGCCGGACCGGCAAACGGACCGGCAGCCAGAACAGCAGACGGATCAGAAGACAGATTTGAACCAGGTCACCCCAAACGCCCTATGGCCGTAATCATGCACAGAGTACTTGCCGCGCTGCTGAGCGTTCCGCTGCTGGCGGTGACCGCTGCATTCGCAGACGCGGCGGCAGAGGCGCCGTCGTCGGTGGCGTCGCGCCCGGCCCTGGTCTATGCATTGCCGGACTTCACGGTGCTGGTGGAGCGCAACGGCCCGGCGGTGGTGAACATCAGCACCAAGCAGAGCCTGATGTACGGTCCGCAGGAGTTCGGCGGCGAGGACGGCCTGCCGGAGGACAGCCCCCTCTACGACTTCTTCCAGCGCTTCTTCGGCGAGGACGGCACCATCCCGGAGGACGTGGACCCCGGTCGTTCCCTCGGCTCGGGCTTCATCGTGTCCGCGGACGGCTATGTGCTGACCAACTCCCATGTGGTGGAGGCGGCGGACGAGATCATCGTCCGTACCAGCGACCGGCGCGAGTTCATCGCTACTATCATCGGCGCCGACGAGCGCAGCGACATCGCGCTGCTGAAGATCGAGGGCGCCGACCTGCCCAGCGTGCGCATCGGTTCCGCTGGCGACCTCAAGGTGGGCGAGTGGGTGCTCGCCATCGGCTCGCCGTTCGGGTTCGAGCATTCCGCCACCGCCGGCATCGTCAGTGCCAAGGGCCGCAGCCTGCCGACGGAAAACTACGTGCCCTTCATCCAGACGGACGTGGCCATCAACCCGGGCAACTCCGGTGGTCCGCTGTTCAACCTCGACGGCGAGGTGGTCGGGGTCAACTCGCAGATCTACAGCCGCACCGGCGGCTTCATGGGGCTGTCCTTCGCCATCCCCATCGATGTCGCCATGGACGTGGTGCAGCAACTGAAGGAGAAGGGGCGCGTCAGCCGCGGCTGGCTGGGGGTGCTGATCCAGGACGTGACCCGCGAGCTGGCGGAGACCTTCGGCCTGCGCCATCCGCGCGGCGCGCTGGTGGCTCAGGTGCTGCCCGGCAGCCCGGCAGAGGCGGCCGGACTGCGTGCCGGTGACATCATCCTCAGCTTCAACGGCAAGGACATCGCCATCTCCAGCAACCTGCCGCCGCAGGTGGGCGTCGCCGAGGTCGGCAGCATTGCCCGGGTGCAGGTGCTGCGGGACGGCGAGATCATCGAATTGCCGGTCCTGCTGGCCGAACTGCCGGAGGACGACGCCATGATGGCGCTGTCCGGGCAGGTGGAGCGAGCGGCGGCGAATCGCCTCGGCCTGGTGGTGATGGACCTCAGCGACGAGGAGCGCGAGGAACTGCGCGTACCCGAGGGCGGTGTCCTGGTGGACAGCGTCGAGGACGGCCCGGCGCAACAGGTGGGCATCCGCAGCGGCGACATCATCGTCAGCTTCGACGGTCAGCCGGTGACGGACGCCAAGACCTTCCGCGGCCTGCTGGAGGCCGTCAAGCCGGGCCAGTCGGTGGCCGTGCTGGTGCAGCGCGGCGACGGCCGCATGTTCTACCCCATTCGCATCCCGGCGGAATAGCAGGCCCCCGCGCGCGCCCTGGCTGCCGGTCGGCGCCCGTGACGATCGACCGGCCCCGACCGGTGCCAGACAGGCGCCAAACAGGGCGCGTGACGCCCGGACGCACTTCACCCCTTTCCAAGGATCAGTCTCTCCCCGATGTCGGATCTGAAGCACATTCGTAACTTTTCCATCATCGCGCACATCGATCATGGCAAGTCCACCATCGCCGACCGGTTCATCCAGCACTGCGGTTCCCTGACCGACCGCGAGATGTCCGCGCAGGTGCTGGACTCCATGGACCTGGAGCGCGAGCGGGGCATCACCATCAAGGCGCAGAGCGTCACCCTGGATTACCCGGCGCGGGACGGGCAGGTCTACGAGCTGAACTTCATCGACACCCCCGGTCATGTGGACTTCTCCTACGAGGTGTCGCGTTCCCTGGCGGCCTGCGAGGGGGCCCTGCTGGTGGTGGACGCGGCCCAGGGTGTCGAGGCGCAGAGCGTCGCCAACTGCTACACCGCGATCGATCTGGGGCTGGAAGTGCTGCCGGTGCTGAACAAGATCGATCTGCCCTCGGCGGAGCCGGATCGGGTGATCCGCGAGATCGAGGAGATCATCGGCCTGGAGGCGCATGACGCCCTGCGGGTCAGTGCCAAGACCGGGCTCGGTATCCCGGACCTGCTGGAGATGCTGGTGGCCCGGGTGCCGCCGCCCCAGGGCGATCCGGACGCACCGCTGCAAGCCCTGATCATCGACTCCTGGTTCGATTCCTATGTCGGCGTGGTGTCGCTGATCCGGGTCATGAACGGCACCCTGAACAAGCGCGACAAGATCAAGGTGATGTCCACCGGCCGCGTGCATCAGGCCGACAGCATCGGCGTGTTCACGCCGAAGAAGACCGAGCGCCCGCAGCTCGGCCCCGGCGAGGTGGGCTTTCTGGTGGCCGGCATCAAGGAGATCGACGGCGCCCCGGTGGGCGACACCATCACCGGGGCCGACCGGCCGGCGGAGGCGCGGCTGCCCGGTTTCCGCGAGGTGCAGCCGCGGGTCTTCGCCGGCCTGTATCCGGTGTCGTCCGACGATTATGAGGACCTGCGCGATGCCCTGCGCAAGCTGCGGCTGAACGACTCGGCGCTGTTCTACGAGCCGGAGACCTCGCAGGCGCTGGGGTTCGGCTTCCGCTGCGGCTTCCTCGGCATGCTGCACATGGAGATCATCCAGGAGCGACTCGAGCGCGAGTACGACCTCGACCTGATCACCACGGCCCCCACCGTTGTCTACGAGGTGCTGCAGTCAGACGGCGAGCTGATCAAGGTGGACAATCCGGCCAATCTGCCGGAGACCGGCAAGATCCAGGAGATCCGCGAGCCCATCATCGAGGCGCACATCCTGGTGCCGCAGGATCTGCTCGGCGGCGTGATCACCCTCTGTATCGAAAAGCGCGGCGTGCAGAAGCAGCTGCAGTACCTGGGCGGCCAGGTGCAGGTCACCTACGAGCTGCCGCTGAACGAGGTGGTGCTGGACTTCTTCGACCGGCTCAAGTCCGTCAGCCGCGGTTACGCGTCCTTCGAGTACGAACTCAAGCGCTTCCAGGTGGCGGACCTGGTCAAGCTGGACATCCTGATCAACGGCGACCGCGTCGATGCCCTGTCGCTGATCGTGCACCGCAGCAACTCGCAGACGCGCGGGCGCGAACTCACCGAACGCATGAAGGACCTGATCCCGCGGCAGATGTATGAGGTGGCCATCCAGGCCGCCATCGGCAGCAAGATCATCGCACGCACCACGGTCAAGGCCCTGCGCAAGAACGTCACGGCCAAGTGTTACGGCGGTGACGTGACCCGCAAGCGCAAGCTGCTGGAGAAGCAGAAGGCCGGCAAGAAGCGCATGAAGCAGGTCGGACGGGTGGAGATCCCGCAGGAGGCCTTCCTTGCGGTCCTGCAGGCCGG
This sequence comes from Thiohalocapsa marina, assembly GCF_008632335.1. Taxonomy (GTDB): domain Bacteria; phylum Pseudomonadota; class Gammaproteobacteria; order Chromatiales; family Chromatiaceae; genus Thiohalocapsa; species Thiohalocapsa marina. The sequence goes on along the minus strand of NZ_VWXX01000007.1, from coordinate 7,028 downwards.
TAAAGATACTTGATAGCCCGAACCCGACCGGCCATATCCAATCGGCTAAAACCCATCGGCCATAACCCATCGGCGAGCCCTGTCTTGCCGTCACTGACAGTCGCCATCCGATGACACGACATGAGTTTTGATTTTCCCACCTTTCTCGTCGCTGCCACCGCCATCACCGGCATCATCTGGCTGATCGATGCCGTCATCTTCGCGCCCCGCCGCAAGCGTCTGGCGCTGGAGTCGGCCCCAGCCGGAGGCGGTTCGGCGCAGCAGCAGGCGGCGATCGCGTCCGTCGCCGAGACGACCTACAAGGAGCCGGTGCTGGTGGAGTATGCCCGGTCCTTCTTCCCGGTGCTGCTGATCGTGCTGCTGCTGCGATCGTTCGTGGTAGAGCCCTTCCGCATCCCGTCGGGATCCATGATGCCGACGCTGCTGGTGGGGGATTTCATTCTGGTGAGCAAGTCGTCATACGGCCTGCGCTGGCCCATCACCAATGGCAAGTTCCTGGATCTGGGCGAACCCGAACGCGGTGACGTGGTGGTGTTCCGTTTTCCGGAGAATGAGGCCGTCGACTACATCAAGCGCATCGTGGCCGTGCCGGGCGACGAGGTCTACTACCGGAACAAGACCCTGTACGTCAACGGCGAGCCCATGCGCCAGGTCATGCTGCCGCGGTATGTGGGCGAGGGCGCCGGCAAGGGGCACACCGGCGCCCTGCGCGCGGTGGAGCACATCGGCGAGCTGGAGCACGAGATCCTGATCAACCCGCGCGCCCGGGACTTCCCGGGCGGCTGCGATGTGCTCGCCTACGGCCCGGTGACAGTTCCCGAGGGGGCGTTCTTCGTCATGGGCGACAACCGCGACAACAGCAACGACAGCCGCTGCTGGGGCATGGTGCCGGAGGACAATCTGGTGGGCAAGGCATTTGCCATCTGGATGCACTGGGACAGCCAGCGTGATGGCTTCCCCATCGCCTTCGGCCGTCTCGGCGACGGCATTCGCTGACCCGACGGCACTGTGGCAAGGAACCGATGATCCGCAAGCAGACAATCCACGGGCAACGCGGCGCCGGTCTGGGGGGCGTCCTGATCGTGCTGGCGTTGATCCTGTTCTTCGCCAGCGTCGCCATCAAGACGCTGCCCGCCTATGTGGCTTACTGGCATGTGCGCTCTGCCATGCAGGCCATGCAGGAGCGGCCGGACCTGATCCAGGCGGGCCCGGCGGCGGTGCTCGACGGCATCGCCCGGCAACTGTCCATCGACGGCGTCGAGGGGGTGGATCGGGATGCCTTCGAGGTACAGCGGACGCCCGCTGGCTTCGACCTGCTACTGGCCTATGAGGTCCGCCGGCACCTGGTCTACAACCTGGACCTGGTGCTGAGCTTCTCTCACCAGGAGGCGTTCGACCGACCGTGAAGGCCGCTGAACCCGCACGTCTGCTGGCGCAGCTGCTGGGCGATGATGCAGACCCGGCGCAGGTTCCGCTGTTGCGCCAGGCGCTGACCCATCGCAGCGCCGGCCCGCGCAACAACGAGCGGCTGGAGTTCGTCGGCGACGCCCTGCTCGGACTGGTCATTGCCGATGCCCTCTGGCAGCGGTTTCCCGATGCGGACGAGGGCGAACTCAGCCGTCGCCGCGCCGCGCTGGTCAACAAGGAGAGTCTGGCCGGTCTGGCGCGGGGCCTGCGTCTCGGCGACTACCTGTGTCTGGGCCCCGGCGAGACGCGCACCGGCGGGCATGCGCGGGACTCCATCCTCGCCGATGCCCTCGAGGCGGTGATCGGCGCGGTGTATCAGGCCCAGGGCTTCGCCGTCGCGCGCGACATGGTGTTGCGGGTGTTCGCGCAGTCGCTGGCCCGGATCGGCCAGCAGGACGCCGTCAAGGACCCCAAGACCCGGCTGCAGGAGATACTGCAGGCGCGTCGGCGGCAACTGCCGGACTACGCCCTGGCGGATGTGGGCGGCAAGCAGCATGCGCAGCGCTTTGCCGTCCATTGCCGTCTGCCGGACCTGGGACTGATCAGCCAGGGGGAGGGCACCAGCCGCCGCCGGGCCGAACAGGACGCCGCCGAGCAGATGCTGAAACTGTTGCAGGAAGGAGGCCGGCATGACTAACCGCTGCGGCTATATCGCCATCGTCGGCCGGCCGAATGTCGGCAAGTCCACGCTGCTCAACCGGCTGCTGGGCCAGAAGCTGGCTATTACCTCGCACAAGGCACAGACGACGCGGCACTCCATCCTCGGCGTCAAGACTGTGGATGGCGGTCAGATGCTGTTCGTCGATACCCCGGGGATCCATGCCCGCGGCGGCTCCGCGCTGAACCGCTATCTCAATCGCACGGCGCGGGCGACGCTGGCAGACGTGGATCTGGTGCTGCTGCTGCTGGAGGCGCCGCGCTTCACCAGCGAGGACGAACTGGCGCTGAAGGCGGTGATCGCCGCCGGTCGGCCCACCATCGCGGTGGTCAACAAGATCGACCTGATGCGTGACAAGACCGCCTTGCTGCCCTACCTGGGCGCGCTGGGTCGGCGCCATGCGTTCGCGGACATCGTGCCGGTGTCCGCGCGCCGGGGAGATCAGCTCGAGCGGCTCGAGCAACTGATCCTGGCGCAGCTGCCGGAGGCGGACAACCTGTTCCCGGACGACCAGCTCACCGACCGTTCCGAACGCTTCTTCGCCGCCGAACTGCTGCGCGAGCAACTCACGCGGCGCTATGGCGAGGAACTGCCCTATCAGACCACGGTCGAGATCGAACGCTTCGAGGACCAGGGCGGGCGCTACCTGATCCATGCCCTGATCTGGGTGGAGCGCCCCGGTCAGAAGGCCATCATCATCGGCCATCGCGGCGAGGCCCTGAAGGCGGCCGCCACACAGGCGCGGCACGCGATGCAGGCCTTGTTCGACCGCCCGGTGCATCTGGAGGTCTGGGTCAAGGTCAAGGACAGCTGGAGCAGCGACGAGGCGGCCCTGGCCAGCCTGGGCTACAGCGAACGCTGACCGCGGCGGGTCGGGTTCCGCGCCGACGCAGCACCGGCACGGCATGTTCCCAGCCGACCGCGACCGCCTGCAGCCGGGCTTCGTCCTGCACCGGCGCGACTACTCCGACAGCAGCCTGCTGCTGGAGGTCTTCACCGGTGAGCACGGCCGGCTGCCGCTGCTGGCCAAGGGGGCCAAGCGTGGTCGTGCACCGAGCGCGGCGTTGCTGCAGCCGTTCACGCCGCTGTTGCTGGCCTGGCGTGGTCGCGGCGAGGTACAGACCCTGGTGCGCGTTGAGCCCGCCGGGCGGCCCGTCGCCCTGGTCGGCGATGCCCTGTACTGCGGCTTCTATGTCAACGAGCTGCTGACACGGCTGCTGGGCCGGCAGGATCCCCATGAACGGCTGTTCCTGTTCTACCAGATGGTGTTGCAGGAACTGGCGGCGAGCAGGGACCTGGACACGCCGTTGCGGCGGTTCGAGCTGCGCCTGCTGGCAGAGCTGGGCTATGCCGTGGAACTCGACCGCGACGCGGAGCAGGGGTTGCCGGTGCAGCCGCATCTGTACTACGTCTACAGCCACGAGCGTGGTCTGCTGCCGGCGCTGTCGCCCCAGGGCGACGGGGCGGTCAGCGGTGCGACGCTGCAGTGCCTGAGCCGGGGCGAGGCCCTGAGCGGCAGCCAGGCGCGCGAGGCACGACGCCTGCTGCGTGCGCTGCTGGCGCCCTATCTCGGGGATCGGCCGCTACGCAGCCGCGCCCTGTTTGCCGCCCGCCCCCGGCGACCGGCCGGTACATGAACGGCATATGACAGGCACCTGACCCATTCAGCCAGAGGAACCAGAACCATGGCAACGCCCGAGAACCCGCCCGGCAGGGCACCCATCCTGCTCGGCGTCAACATCGACCATGTGGCGACCCTGCGCGAGGCGCGCGGCACGCGCTATCCGGAGCCGATTCAGGCGGCCTTGGTGGCGGAACAGGCGGGGGCCGATGCCATCACGCTGCATCTGCGCGAGGATCGCCGTCATATCCAGGATCGCGACGTGCGCCTGTTGCGCGACATCCTGCAGACGCGGATGAACCTGGAAATGGCGGCGACGCCGGAGATGGGGCGCATCGCCAGCGAGATCCAGCCACAGGACTGCTGCCTGGTGCCGGAGCGTCGCGAAGAGCTGACCACCGAGGGCGGTCTGGACGTGGCCGGCCAGCGACGGACCCTCAGTGACTTCTGCGCGCTGCTGGCGGAGGCCGGGGTGCGCGTGTCGCTGTTCATCGATGCCGATCCGGTGCAGCTGGACGCCGCCGCCGAGGTGGGCGCCCCGGTGGTGGAGATCCACACCGGCCACTACGCCGATGCGCGCACCCCGGAGGCGCGCGCGGCGGAGCTCGCCCGCATCCGGCGCGCCGTCGAGCACGGGCGCGGACTCGGCTTGCAGGTCAATGCCGGCCATGGGCTGGACTACCACAACGTACAGGCTGTGGCGGCGCTGCCGGGCATCAGCGAACTCAACATCGGCCACTCGATCATCGCCCGGGCGGTCTTCTCCGGCCTGGCAGACGCGGTGCGGGAGATGAAGGCGGTCATGCTGCGGGGGGCTGGTTTGCCATGCATGTTGACACCCTGACCTTCGTCTTCGCCATGGCGCGTGGCGAGCCCGAACCCCTGACGCGACATCGCACCAAGGCGGCGGTGCCTTTCGGCGGCAAATACCGGGTGATCGACTTCACGCTGGCCAACTGCCTGCACTCGGGGCTGCGGCAGATCCTGGTGCTGACGCAGTACAAGTCGCACTCGCTGCACAAGCATCTGCGCGACGCCTGGTCGCTGTTCAATCCGCAACTCGGCGAGTTCATCACGCCAGTGCCGCCGCAGATGCGCGATGGCATCGGCTGGTATCGCGGTGCGCTCGATGCCCTGCGGCAGAACCGGTATCTGATCGAGCGCAGCCCGGCTAGCCAGGTGATGCTGCTGGACGGTGGTCTGGTGTACCGCATGGATTACGCCGAACTGATTGACTTCCACCGGGAGCAGGGCGCTGCGGTGACCTGCGCGTTGCGTCGCCAGGAGGACGCCGCGGCCGGTGGCGCCGGGCTTGGCATTGCCTGTGATGCCGCGGGGCGCATCATCGGAATGACACTGGCGCCAGACACGGACCCAGACCCGGATCCGGCACAGCAGACGCCGGCTGGCGTCGAGGCGCCCCTGGGGGCCTATGTGATCGACAAGGCCCTGCTGTTGTCCCGACTCGACCGCCTGGCCGCAGCGGAGGCATCTGCGGTTGATCCGGCATCCGTTGACGAGGGAGCGCCCGGGGCCTTTCCGGGCGTCTGGGCCGACATCGGGCGGCATCTGCTGGCGCCGCTGATCCCGGAGCAGGCGGTCTTCGGCTACCGCTTCGGCGGTGAGCGAGGGCGGGTGACGCCGGACCGTTACTGGGCCGACCTGGGCTCCATCGATGCCTACTTCCGCGCCAACATGGCCCTGCTGGAGGCGGAGCCGCCGCTGGACCTGTATCAACCGGACTGGAACATCCTGACCTACCAGGGCCAGTTTCCGCCGGCACGCACTGTCCCCGGCTCCGTGTCCGGCACCGAGGGCATCTTCGTCAACTCGATGCTCGCCGCTGGCAGCGTGATTCACGGCGGAGGCGTCAGCCATTCGGTGCTGTTTCCGCAGGTTCAGGTCGACGACGGCGCCATCGTCGATGAGGCCATCTTGTTCGAAGGGGTCAGGGTCGGCGCAGGGGCCCAGATCCGCCGCTGCATCTGCGACAAGGACGTCGTCATCCCGGCCGGGGCGAAGATCGGTTTCGATCGGGGCGAAGACGAGGCACGCTTCTTCGTCTCTCCGCAGGGAATCGTGGTGATTCCGAAGGGACAGCGCCTCTGAAACCTGCACGTTTCGATCCGTTTGTCGCCTCCGGTCCCGACCGCCGGGGCCGCGGTGGTCCCGCCCCGGATGACCGGGCGGGGCGCGGCCGATAGGAAGGCCGATGGCAAGTCCGGTGGAACTGTTGCGCGGGGTCTTTGAACGCCTGCTGATTGCCTACGGTCCCCAGGGCTGGTGGCCCGCTGAGACCCCGTTCGAGGTCATGATCGGCGCCGTGCTGACACAAAACACGGCCTGGATCAACGTGGAGCGGGCCTTGCAACGGCTGAGCGCACGGGTACCGCTGCGGGCCGACACGCTGCTGGCACTGCCGGAGCCGGACCTGGCAGAGGCAATCCGGCCGGCGGGGTATTTCAACGTCAAGGCGCGGCGCCTGCGGGCCTTCTGCGCGACGCTGCTGGAGTCCGGTGGCGAGCCGGCCCTCGCCGCCATCGACACCCCGCCGTTGCGGCGCCTGTTGCTGGACATCCATGGCGTCGGACCCGAAACCGCCGACGATATCCTGCTCTACGCCTTCGACCGCCCGGTGTTCGTCGTCGATGCCTATACGCGCCGGCTGTTCGGTCGCCTGGGCTGGCTCGCCGGCGACGAGACCTACGACCAGATCCGCCTGGGCTTTGAGCAGGCCCTCGGCCCCGATGTGTCTCTGTTCAACGAATACCACGCGCTGATCGTCCGTCACGCCAAGGACGTCTGCCGCGCCCGCAAGCCCCGCTGCGCCCAGTGCTGCCTGATGGATATCTGTCCGGCTGCCTTAGCCTGACTGAATCAACCGCGGAGGCGCGTCATGGCCTAGGTGCGCCGCCCCCAGCGCGACCGATACCGTGCACGCGCTCCCGAGCGGGCGAATCGGCCCGAGGGCGGGCCTCCTACGAAGAAGGCGACGGTGGCGCGTCCTCATATCGGAATGATGGTACGTCCCCAATTTCCGCGCCGAGCATAGCATTTCACGACGCGCATCGGCCCGAGGGCGGGCATGCTACGGCCGTCGATGCCGCACCCGAATTGTGAAGGTCTTTGATTTAACGTTATTTCCGTTACCCTCTCTCGCCACAGGCTCGATTCGGCTTGACAGACGCTACGTTTGTGATTCTAACCCGCAAATCTCACCAAGGGATTGAAGGAGGGCGGCTCTATCTGGCATAAGGGTTGTGCGATCAACGACTTGTGCCG
>NZ_VWXX01000079.1 GCF_008632335.1 Thiohalocapsa marina | reverse complement strand
CAACGAACGTGATCGGCTGTTCTTTGCTACGCTCTGTCATTGGTCTGCTCCGCTACCTCGGTTGACGATGCTTCAAGATCATCGCTCATTGTGCCCGCTCTGGGCGCGTTGGAGGAGCGGGGCGGACCATTCCATTACCCTACACTGGACTCGGTGGCGGGGCAGTCGTATGCCAATCGGGAGCATATCGTCATCGATGGCGGCAGCGATGATGGCACCTTGGCGATGTTGGAGAGCAAGCGTGATCAGCTGGCCGTGCTGGTCAGCGAGCCGGATGGCGGCATCTACTTTGGGCTGAACAAGGGCGATGCTGCGCATGCTGACGCAGCTGCAGGGGCGGGTGGTGTATCTGCCCGAGGTGCTGGTGCGCATGCGCCTGGGCGGCATCAGCAACCGCTCGCTCGGCAAGGTGCTGCGCAAGTCGTGGGAGGATGACCAGGCGCTGCGGGTCAACGGTGCCGGCGGCGTGGCGGCGCTGGCCTGGAAGAATCTGTCGAAGCTGCCGCAGTTTTTTCGGGCATTCAGGCACGCTTGATGCAGAGGCGGCATAGGTGGATACGCTTCGCTTAATCCACCCTACATGATTTCTGCATTAGGCTCTGGTGGATACGCTTCGCTTAATCCACCCTACATGATTTCTGCATTAGGCTCTGGTGGATACGCTTCGCTTAATCCACCCTACATGATTTCTGCATTAGGCTCTGGTGGATACGCTTCGCTTAATCCACCCTACATGATTTCTGCATTAGGCTCTGGTGGATACGCTTCGCTTAATCCACCCTGCGTAATTTCTGCATTAGGCTCTGGTGGATACGCTTCGCTTAATCCACCCTACATGATTTATGCATTAGTCCGTAGGGTGGAATAAGCGAAGCGTTTCCACCAGAAGTCAAAGCCCAAAGCCCAAAGCCCGTAGCCCGTAGGGTGGAATAAGCGCAGCGTTTCCACCAGAAACCAAAGGCCAAAGCCCGTAGGGTGGGATAAGCGCAGCGTTTCCACCAGAAGTCAGAGCCCAAAGCCCGTAGGGTGGAATAAGCGCAGCGTTTCCACCAGAAGTCAGAGCCCAAAGCCCGTAGGGTGGAATAAGCGAAGCGTTTCCACCAGAAGTCAAAGCCCTAAGCCCAAAGCCCGTAGGGTGGAATAAGCGAAGCGTTTCCACCAGAAGTCAGAGCCCTAAGCCCAAAGCCCTTAGCCCGTAGGGTGGAATAAGCGAAGCGTTTCCACCAGAAGTCAGAGCCCGAAGCCCAAAGCCCAAAGCCCGTAGGGGGGTATAAGAGCAGCGTGTCCCCAAGAAATAAAATA
>NZ_VWXX01000078.1 GCF_008632335.1 Thiohalocapsa marina | reverse complement strand
CGCCTTCACCGCCTTGAACACCGTCTTCAGCAGCCCCTCGCCGTACAGCAGCGCCTCGTAGCGGTCCTGGCTACCCGTCCGGTCCGCCATCAGCACCTCGTTGGCAAAATTGTCGTATTCGTCGATCAGCAGGTAGAGCCGATGCGGTGTTTGCGAGACGGCCATCAAGGCCGATTCCCAGGACGACAGAGCATTGTCTGGATGAATCGCGATGGGCGTCGGCAAGCGATCGGCATAGGCGCGCTGGAACTTTGCGATGCGGTCGTTGATGTGCTGGTGCAGTGCCGCCTCGATGTCGGCCACCTCGCCCTGTGCCTGCACCAGCGAGAAGTCCCACTTCATCACGTAGAACTGGTTGCGCAGGGGTGTCGGGTTGCGCCCCACCGCCAGGCCGTCGAACAAGGCCGCGAAGTCATCCACCCGGTTCAGGTCGTAGTAGTGCTCCAGCAGCGACAGCAGCAGGCTCTTGCCGAAGCGGCGCGGGCGCAGAAAGATCAGCTGCCGCCCGGTTGTCTCCAATAGCGCGATACGGTCGCTGCGGTCCTGATACCAGTAGCCGTCTCTGATCAGAGTGCCAAAGTCACTCAAGCCATAGGGGAATTTCATGGTCCCAAACCCTATTCTGCCCAGTCGCTCAATCACCCACCGCAGCGCGGCACCCGTGCAGCCAAGATCACACCACCCGCCACACCAGCCGCTCGATACCGAGGGCTACGACGGCGAAGGCACGCAGGTCCTTCAGCCCATGGCGCTCGCACAGCGTCGCACCATAGGTGCGTGCCTGTGCCGCGGCCTCGTCGAGCTTGGCCGCCACCGCTGGCAGCGCGGCCAGCTCGTCGCGTGGGCGCGACCGCACCTGCTCACCGCTCAGGCCCAGCTCCTTGAGCCCCAGGTATTTGAACTCCAGCAGCAGATCCAGCGCATCAAAACGCCGCATGTCCGGGCGCAGGATCAGGGCCAGATCCGCATAACCGCGGTCGGTCTCCAGCTCCGAGACGGCCATGTAGAGTCGGTCGTCGAACAGCAGCGTCAGGAACGCGAACTTCACCAGCAGCTCGTTGCTCCAGCGGTAGTCGCGGTTGGACAGGACGCGGAAGTAGCGTTGCTCGATGAACTCCGCCAGCGGCGTCAAATCGCCCTGTTGACCCAGCCGGCGGATCATCGCGGGCAGCTCGCGCTGTCCTTGCGGATCGGTCAGCCAACGCTCGCGCAACCGCTCCACATAGAGTCCGCGCGCCACCAGATTGGGGATGCGCAGGATGCACTCGTTGAACGAGGTCAGCCCCGCCAGTGTCAGGATGCCGAAGAAGTACAGCAGCGAGGCCATGAACGGCTGGTCCTTCACCGCCGCCAGCACGTCGGCCACGCC
>NZ_VWXX01000077.1 GCF_008632335.1 Thiohalocapsa marina | reverse complement strand
TCCAGGCGCACCATGTCGGGGGTGGGGGCGCGCAGGTCGAAGGCGATGCCGGAGTAGGTGTGGATGTGAATGGGCGCGGTGGTCATGGGCAGGTGGGGGTGGCAGGTGTCGGGGCGGCTGCGGCGTCTGGTGGGCTCAGCAGTGTGCCACGGGCAGCTCGTCCCAGCGGGTGGTGTAGCGCGGTGAGCGGTGGTCCTGCCGCCGGGCCCAGCGCGGGGCTGGGTGGGTGTCCGTGCGCGCGGTGGGCCGGGCGTTGGCCAGGTACAGGCTGCCGCGGCCAAAGCGGTCGTTGATCTGATCCAGGGTGGCCATCAGCGCCCTGCTCTGCTGTTGGCTGTGGGCGTCATCGAACAGGCTCGGCTGGGTGTTGGCGGCGGGGCCGAGGCCGAGCAGCAGGACGCCGGCCTTGGTATAGCGCCGATGCGGGCGGTAGATGGCGCGCAGGCCCTGGCAGGCGGCGGCGACCAGCGCGCGGGTGTCGGCGCTGGGTGTGGCGAGCGCAACGCTGCGGCTGGCGGCATAGGGCGTGCTGTCGGTGCGAAACGGGCTGGTCTGGATCTCCACCGCCACGGCGGCGGCCTCGCCCTGCTGGGCGCGCAGTTTCCCGGCGGCGCGGCTGGCGAAGGTGGTGATGGCCTCGGTGAGCTCCCGAAGGCTTGCGACCGGGGCGCCGAAGGAGCGCGAGCAACGGATCTGCTGCTTGTCCGGGGTCATGTCCTCCAGGGCCAGGCAGGGGATGCCGCGCAGTTCCAGCGCGGTGCGCTCGAGCACCACGGAGGCCTGCTGTCGAACCTGTCTGGGTGGGGCCTGGCGCAGGGCGAGCGCGGTGTCGATGCCGAGGGTCTGCAGCCGCCGGGCGAGTCGGGCGCCCACACCCCAGACCTCGCCCACGGGGACGTCGGCCAGCAGCCGGTCGATGTCGGGCTCGGCCAGCGCCTGCAGATCACAGACGCCGTTCCAGCGCGCATCCTGCTTGGCCAGATGATTGGCGAGCTTGGCCAGGGTCTTGGTTGGGCCGATGCCGACACAGACCGGCAGCCCGGTCCATTGCAGCACGGTGGAGCGGATGCGCTGGCCAATGGCATCGGCCGGCTCCGGCAGCCCGCTCAGGTCGAGAAAGCTCTCGTCGATGGAGTAGACCTCCTGGCGCGGGGCGAAGCGCCCAAGGAGGCGCATGACGCGGTTGCTCATGTCGGCGTAGAGGGCGTAGTTGCTGGACAGCGCGGTGACCTCGCCGGCTGGCTGCGGTGCCCTGCCCGCCTGGCGCAGACGCTCGCGGGCCTTGAACCAGGGCTCGCCCATGCGCAGGCCAAGGACCTTGGCCTCGCGCGAGCGGGCGACGATGCAGCCGTCGTTGTTCGACAGCACCACCACGGCGCGCCCTTGCAGGTCCGGGCGGAACACCTGCTCGCA
>NZ_VWXX01000076.1 GCF_008632335.1 Thiohalocapsa marina | reverse complement strand
TGGTGGACGGCGCTGCGCTTGTCCATATATGGTCCGCCCCGCGATGCAAGAGCGAAATCGCTGTTGAACAGAAGAAGGAGAAGTTGCGGCCATATATCCGGCATCTTGATGAGGTCGCGGACAGCGCCTCGTGCCCTGATGGAATTCGCGGGCATTCCCGTCCTCATCACCCTATCAGTCTCGACGGCGTCGGCTGGTGGACACAACAGGTTTTCGGGAATGCAGGACTTGCCTTTCCTGCCATCACAGTGATGTTCACTCTTGGCAACTCGTGGTGGGTAGAACTCCTTGACTCGGTTTAGGCTTGGCGTCTCGGTGATTGTTGGATCGATGATGGATCTATGCGTTGATCAAGCGGCGGTGATCAGGCCGGTGTTCGGATCGTACGGGCGACCGCTGAGCATGACCGCATAGGCGATGCGCGCGAGCTTGTTGGCCAGGGCGACGACAGCGACGTTGCTGTGCCGGCGGGCCTTCAGTGCGGTGGCCCAGCGGCTGTGGGCGTCGTCTTTGCGATCGGTGTGGCGCAGCACGGCACGGGCACCATGGATGAGCAACTGGCGCAGGTAACAGTCACCGCGTTTGCTGATACCAAGCAGGCGCGCTTTGCCACCGGTGGAGTGCTGGCGTGGCACCAGCCCGAGCCAGGCGGCCAGGCCGCGGCCGTTCTTCAGCAGGCTGGGGTCTTCACCGACAGCGGCGAGCAGCGCGGTGGCCCCCTTCGCAGCGATGCCGGGGATTGTCATCAGCGTGCGCGCCTGCTCGCTCTCCTGGGCGATCTGCTCGAGCTGCGCATCATAGTGCGCGACGCGCTCGTTGAGATGCTGCAGTTCGTCATAGAGACCCTGGAGCTCGGCGCGGAAACGGCCGCTGAGCCCATTGCTTGCATCCTCCAGGATCTGCGGCAGACGCCGCTGCACACACGCGCGCCCCTGCGCGATCTCGATGCCGTACTCCAGCAACAGACCGCGGATCTGATTGACCTGGGCCGTGCGTCGATCCACCGCCAGCGAGCGCATGCGGTGGATCGACTGGATGTCTTGCTGCTCCACACTCTTGATCGCCACAAAGCGCATGCCGGGGCGCTGCAGCGCTTCACAGATCGCCTCAGCGTCTGCCGCATCGTTCTTGTTCGACTTCACAAAGGGCTTGACGAACTGCGGGGCGATCAAACGCACCGCATGACCCGCATCGCGGAAGCGCCGCGCCCAGTCATGCGCACTGCCGCAGGCCTCCATGGCGATGGTGCACGGCGGCAGCTGCGCGATGAACCCAGGCAGGCGTGCGCGCGTGAGCGTCTTGCTCAACACCTTGCGGCCCGCCGCGTCGGCGCCAAAGAGGTGAAAACTGCGCTTGGCCAGGTCGATGCCAACGAACGTGATCGGCTGTTCTTTGCTACGCTCTGTCATTGGTCTGCTCCGCTACCTCGGTTGACGATGCTTCAAG
>NZ_VWXX01000075.1 GCF_008632335.1 Thiohalocapsa marina | reverse complement strand
TGTCTGTCCTGGCCTTGGACTGCGCTGCTGGTGGACTTTTGGTGGACGGCGCTGCGCTTGTTCACCCTACCCTTGGAATACACGATTGGGTGACGGCGCTGGGATTGTCTGTCCTGGCCTTGGACTGCGCTGCTGGTGGACTTTTGGTGGACGGCGCTGCGCTTGTTCACCCTACCCTTGGATTACACTTTTGATGGACGGCGTCCTCCCAACCTTTTGATATAAAGAATAAAAATCGCTGCAGGGTGGACAAGCGAAGCGCCGTCCACCATAAACCCGCCCACCCAACCTTTTGATATAAAGAATAAAAATCGCTGTAGGGTGGACAAGCGAAGCGCCGTCCACCATAAACCCGCCCACCCAACCTTTTGATATAAAGAATAAAAATCGCTGTAGGGTGGACAAGCGAAGCGCCGTCCACCATAAACCCGCCCACCCAACCTTTTGATATAAAGAATAAAAATCGCTGTAGGGTGGACAAGCGAAGCGCCGTCCACCATAAACCTTGCCACCCAACCTTTTGAAATAACTAAAGCGAACGAAAAGAGCGTCCAGGCCGATTCGACATCGTGCGGGACGGTTTCGAACTGCGCCCTGAGGGCGGCTCCGTAAAGAGTCAGTGGATCGAGCTGCGGAGGTGCGGTTGCACGATATCGAGACGACAGTTCAGGGAGGGGTTTCGCCTGCTGTTCATCGATCCTGGTGGCTCGCGATACCGTTGTTCAGGCATCCGTTGGTGGGCCGTGGCTGCTTGCGAAGGGAACGCCGTGATTGTAGCGTGTAATATCGTTCCGTGGGTACCGCGCAGCGGCGCGCGGATATGCGGTGACGAGGGGCCTTGGGCAGCCCTGCAGCGGAAGCGGATCCACGCTGCATCGGCGCGGAGGTGAATGATGGCGCCATGACCGTATCAATCGACGGCGGTGCGTGAGACGGCGCCGGTCGCGGCACCGGACGTCGCTTGAGAACGCGTAAAGCTTGAGAACGCGTAAAACAAGGCACCAAGGGCAGCCGTCGTTATGAGGGACCCCGCGGGCGGCGTCGCGCCGGCCGGGGCGCAGATCCGGCACACTCCGGGCACAGGCGCAAATGGGGGCACCAGCAGCGAATTCCGGCGGGAGTGGCTTGTGGTCGGGCAGGTCGAGCTCGTGGTCAGGCGGGCTCAGGATGACTGGCCACGGGAGGCAGGCGTCGGCAGGTCGCAAAGGCCCGCGCAGATTACGCGCAAGTCTTTGACTTTAAAGGGAAATTGGCGCGCCCGACAGGATTCGAACCTGTGACCCCAGCCTTCGGAGGGCTGTACTCTATCCAACTGAGCTACGGGCGCTTGAGGATTGCCTAGGATAGACGCTGCCGCGAGGGTTGTCCATGGGCAAGTTCGCCGCTTGGCTGCCGTTAGGGACGCGCCCAAAACAAGGTGAACACTGTAGGGCGGATTATGGAAGCCCGGGCGCGGGGGTGGGGAGTGGGGGGTGCGGGTGGCGTTTAAGGCCGAAGGAGGTTACGGGGG
>NZ_VWXX01000074.1 GCF_008632335.1 Thiohalocapsa marina | reverse complement strand
TAGCCCGCATATCTCACCAGCCGAGCAGATCAATGGGGGCAAACAAGACCCCATTGCCATTCCGGCCGAACGCGTCGCTTAACAGGTGTATTGGCCGCTGCCGAGACCTCACCAGGTCGCTGCCGGGGCGCTCGGAGCGGCCTTTTTCGACGTTTTGGCGAGCGATGGTCAGCCGCAGGCCACAGTCGCCCGTCAGCACCGGGTCGCGGCACTGAATCTGGTGGCGATGTGCGCCGTCGCCGTCGTTCCCGCGCGGCGGCGAGGTGGTTAGGCGGGGCCGGCGCGTGCCGGCATGGCGGCGAGGTTGCGCATCGCCTGTATGAAGACATCTTGCGCGGGGAAGGCGTCGGAGAGCGCCACGACGACCCGACGGACGCTCACGCGCACCTGCGCGCCGACCTTCAGGAGCCGCATGCGGATGGTGCCCGGCGTGGCGCGCTCGAGTTCGGTGTTCTGCAGGCCCAACCGGCGCAATGCGACGAGCAGGGTATAGGCGACGGTGGAGAGGGTGAGCCGCAGCTGGTTGGCGCGCATGGTCTGCGTGCTGGTGCGGTCGGCGAACAGCTCCAGCTGCTGTTCCTTGATGCGGTTCTCCATGTCGCCGCGCGCGCAGTACAGGTCCTCGTACAGGGGGCGCGCGTCGGCCTCCTCAGCGCTCAGGGAGGTGACCACATAGCGCGGGTTGGCGCCCTTGGCCAAATGCTCGGCCTTGACGACGACGCGCCGTGCGCGGCTCCAGCTATCGCGCGTGCGGTACTGAAACTCACCGAACACCCGGTTTGCCTCGCCGGTGTCGAGAAACGCTTGCTGGGCTTCGATGCGCCAGTGCAGGCTCAACTCCTTGAGCCGGTCGTTCTTGGCCAGGCCGAGGACGAAGTCGACGCCCTCGGCCTCGCACCAGGCCATGATGTCATCGCGGCAAAAGCCGCTGTCGGCGCGGATGATGAGGCGCACCTGCGGCCACGCGGCGCGCAGTTGGACGACGATGCGCGTGAGTGCTTCGACACTGCCTGCGGCGGCGTCGATGTTGGACCGGCGTAGCCGCGCGCAGAGCACATGCTCACCACAGGTGATGTAGAGCGGCAGATAGCAGTAGTTGCCGTAATAGCCGTGGAAGAAGCGCCCCTCCTGATGGCCATGGAGGGGGTCGTCGGTGGCGTCGAGGTCGAGCCAAAGCGTCTCGGGCGGCGTGTCGTGAGACTGGATGAAGTGCTCCACCAGCACCCGGTCCAGACCCGCCTGGTCGGCGACGATCTTCTTGTAGCGCGCCGCACTGTCGGCGTCCGCCGGTGTCAGCTCCAGGCGGTTGAGGGTGCTGGAGCCGGCCAGCGCCTTGCCCCGATCCTGCTCGCGGCGGCGATCCCGGCCCGTCGGGTCATCCTTGCCTGCCGCCACAGCAAGCAAGGGGTCGACACGCAAGCGGTCATGGTCATTGAGGTCCGCGTAGCCGAGCGCCAGGCCCAGGATGCGCTGCGAGACCAGTTCGCCCACCGTATGCTCGATCAACTCCGGGTCGCGATGATCGGTGAACTGCTCGGCGACCGCCGCCAGCAATCCGGTCCTCGCCTCGACCTCGCGCAACAACAACGCACCGCCATCGGTGCTGATGGCGCCGCCGTCGAAACGCGCCACCACCGCGCGTCGTCCCAGGCCGTGAAACTCCAGCTGTTCGCCGTTACACTCTGTCATTGGAGGGCGGTTCTCCCGTTTCGGCACAAGTCGTTGATCGCACAACCCTTATGCCAGATAGAGCCGCCCTCCTTCAATCCCTTGGTGAGATTTGCGGG
>NZ_VWXX01000073.1 GCF_008632335.1 Thiohalocapsa marina | reverse complement strand
GTGTTCCTGGCGCTTTTGGGCGATGAGCGCGTTGAGGACCCTGAGCTTGGCCTGGGCGCCTTCGGGCGTGAGCAGGTGTTTTCGATCACTGCGCGCAGGCAGTCGTTGGTGCTGCTGAGGCTCAAGCCGACCAACTTGGCCAGCTCGCGCTGGCTGGCGCCGGGGTGTTGTTCCAGGTGGCGCAGGAGGCGGTATTGGTGTTCGTCCTTGATCATCACGGCGGGGGGCGGGGTTCCAGGCACGCTACCGCCCTGCCTTGTCACTTGCCGGCATGGGCTGCGTGGGTCTGGTTGTCAGGTGCGTGATGGTTCGTTGCCAAAACGCTAAGGCGCGTATTTCAACATCTTGCCGTGGGGAGTGGCAAGGATTTGCTGGAGATGGCGATCAGGGCATTCATGTGTGTGGCCACGGTAGCGCATTCGGGGCGGGGTGACGCTGTCGGGGGCGTGCATCGCCAGGGATGGCGATGCTCGAGCGCCAAAAGGATGTGCTCGCAGCGTCCCCCGCACAGCGGTGCACCGGCCCGAAGGCGCGGGTGTTGGCGACTAAGCTTGCCGCCAAGCGTTTCAGTGTTGGCGAACAGTGCGTCAGTGGCGGGCGAACCAGGCCTCGAGGTCGGCGGGGCCGGTGAAATCCAGCAGGTCTTCGCCCAGGATTTCGATCTGATCGACTGGGAGCGATTCGATGCGCTGGCGGTAGGCTTCTGGTACAGACCCCACACGGCGGTTCAGTTGTCGGAGTACCAAGGTCGCTTCGCCTTGATGGAGTCCCTGCTGGAGTCCCTGCTGGAGCCCCTGCTGACGACCCTGTTCGGTAAATCTTTCAGAAAAGCTGATCATTGTCGTAGCCTCTTGCGGATAACGCTGGCGGTAGGCTTCCCATTCATTCTCGTCCAGCATGGCATAGATGTCGATGAAGTCAGCGTATTTGAGTCGCCGCTCGGGGTCCGGTTCCAGTTCGGTCAGACCGCGGGTCGCAGCAGCGATGACCTCGAACTTCTCCTCGGGTGCGAAGGTCATGGTCGGCAGCGCCAGGCGGGCGACGATGTTGTCGCTGTCCAGGTACTCGCGCGCCCGCAGCCGGAACAGCGCGGTGTGCAGGTAGCTGAATTGCAGGTAGTGGCGCTGCTCGCTGCCCAGATCCAGTCGCTCGGGGTAAGTGCCCGGATGCAGGAAGATCACCACCGGCACCACTCGTTCGGTGCCATAGAGCTCGGCGAGGTCCAGGCAGTAGTGGGCCAGGCGATGGATGGAGAAGCGTCCGGGGTCGGTTTCCTCTTCCAGCACGAACAGCAGCGCGGCGCGGCGGCCGTCGGGCCATTCCACCAGCAGCGGCACATCGAGCTCGCGGAAGCGCTCGCCGAGGCGTTCCTTCAGTTGCTCCTCGCGGATCGGCAGGATTCGAGCGCCAGCATCGATGGCCTGGGCCTCGGCGGCGGCGAACAGGGCGAGCGTTTCGCGCGGGTAGTCGCAGATCAGATTCTTGAAATTCTGGTCGTGGCTCATCCCTGTGTTTCCGTCACTTGCATTGAGCGGTCGGCGTGGCCGTTGGCGCTGCCATGGGTGTGGATGAACTGGTGGCGGGGGCCGGTGACACGGGTTTGGCGTTTGTTGATGACGTCCATGGGTGTTGTCTCCTGACGCGGCGGCTAGCGCTGCTGCGGCAGGGGGTCTTTTGCCGGTGATTGCGTCTGGGCTTGCTGCTCGCGGGTCAGTTGTTCGATGAAGGCTTGCAGCTCGGCATGTTCCTGGCACTTTTGGGCGATGAGCGCGTTGAGGACCCTGAGCTTGGCCTGGGCGCCTTCGGGCGTGAGCAGGT
>NZ_VWXX01000072.1 GCF_008632335.1 Thiohalocapsa marina | reverse complement strand
GTTTGGGACGAGGACCGCATCAAGAGCCTGATCGCCTCCGTTTCCCGGGCCTTTCCCGTCGGTGCCCTGATGACGCTCGACACCGGCGGTGAGGTCAACTTCAAGCCGCGCCCGGTTGAGGGGGCGCCCCCGGAGGCCAAACAGGCCGCCCCGCACTCGCTGTTACTTGATGGCCAGCAGCGCATGACCTCGCTGTATCAGGTCACGCTGCGGAACAAGGTCATTGCCACCATCACTCCGAAAAAGAAGAAGGTCAAACGTTGGTTCTACCTGGATATCCGTCAGACCTTGGACCCACACACCGATCGCGAAGATGCGGTGATCGGCGTACCCGAGGATCGCGTCATCCGAAAGAGCTTCGGGCGCGAGCCGGTTCTTGACCTGTCTACGCCTGAACAGGAATATGCCGAGCTCATGTACCCGGTCACGCAGGTATTTGACTGGGATCGCTGGCAGGACGGCTTCGACGAATACTGGCGGGGCGAGGAAAACGCGCACAACCGCGAATTGTTTCGCGCGTTCAAGCGCAGCATCCTCGAGAACTTCAAATACTACCGGGTGCCGGTGATCTCCCTCGACCGGTCGACTTCAAAAGAGGCCGTCTGCGTCGTCTTCGAGAAGGTCAACACGGGCGGCAAGGCGCTCGATGCCTTTGAGCTGGTCACGGCCATGTATGCCGCGGCCGGTCACGAGCTTCGCAAGGACTGGTTCGGCGGTGAGGCCAGTGCGGGCCGACACCAGCGGTTCAAGGAGACCTTACGCCCCGCGGACTCCGAATCCGGCATCATTGCCGACGTCAAGAACACCGATTTCCTACAGGCGATTTCACTCTTCTACACCCGCGACCGGCGCCGCCAGGCAGAGGCAGAAGGTAAGGTTGGAAAGGACTTACCTGCTGTCACGGCCAATCGTAACGCCTTGCTGAGCCTGCCCTTGGCCGCCTACAAACAGTACGAGAAACAGGTTGAAGAAGGTTTCGTCAAGGCTGCCAAGTTTCTGCACCGACTTCACATCTACCGTGTCTTCGACCTCCCGTACCAATCCCAGATTGTTCCCTTGGCCGCGATTCTCGCTGACATCGGTGATGCCTCTGAGCATCAGAGCATCCGTGACAAGCTCGCCACTTGGTACTGGAACGGTGTCTTCGGCGAGCTCTATGGCTCGGCGGTGGAGTCACGCATCGCCAAGGACTTCGTCGAGGTCCCTACCTGGCTCAAGGGAGGTCCCGAGCCCACGACGGTCACCGACACCATCTTCCGGGCGGATCGCTTGAAGACGATGCGCATGCGCCTCTCGGCCGCATACAAAGGGGTCAACGCCCTCCTGATGCAGAAGGATGCGATGGACTTCCGCTCCGGCCAACGCTTCGACCACACGGTCTTCTTCGGCGAGAACGTCGATATCCACCACATCTTCCCGGTGGACTGGTGCAAGAAGCAGGGTATCAAGCCCGCCGACTACGATCCCATCATCAACAAGACGCCTTTGTCCTATCGCACCAACCGCATCATCGGCGGGTACGCGCCATCCGTTTACCTCGCGAGATTGGAAAAGGGCGACAACAAGAATCCCCCCATCGAGCCCAACCGATTGGATGGCTATCTGCGCTCTCACCTCATCGCGCCGGAGTTACTTCGCAGTGACGATTTTTCCGGCTTTATGCGCGATCGGCAGAGACGCCTCCTGGGACTTATCGAGCAGGCGACCGGGAAGCCCATCTATCAAGGGGAAGTACCCGAAGAGGGGGAGGATATCGGCGATGACGAGGATGCTGTCGCAAGTGTAATGCTGAACTCCAATTAAATCTTGGTCATCTGCGCGGTATTCGATGTCCGTTGACAGTCGCTTAAGCAGCGATTCATCCCTGCGCCGGTGGCAAGTAAGCAATGCGCAAGCCCGTCCGCTCGGTCGGTACGCCAGCATTCGGACCCTGGCGACTGAGCCAGCCCCGTCGCAACCCTCAGTTCCGGTCCTCGGTCTATTTGCCACCATGGCCGCTTACAGGCTCCGGCTCCAACGTGGCAGCCCGCGCGGAGGTTCCGTGACCAGCGTCACCATCGCCCGTGGTCGTGACGCTGATCAACGCCCCATTTCTTCTCCGTAATCAGTTGCCGTTCTCGTCCCTCGGATGGTTGTATGTCTCTTTTCGGGATCAGTCCTACTCCCAATCCGCAATCTTGATGTCAAGACTCCGCGCATTCTCCGATACCGCCCGCTTCACGCTGTCGGATACCCCGTCCGGGAAGGTCGCCGCAATCTCCACCGACAGCTTCACCGTGGCGTTCGGGTCCGAGCACAGCACCGCGATGATCTCGTCGGCGATTTGCACTAGACGCATCTTCGCCGTCGCCACTGGAACTTCGGCGCTCCCATAGAACGCCTTTGACTTCGGCGTGTCCTTACCGGCGCCGGGTGGAGACGTAGGCGGTGGTTGCACGGGAGGAATAACGGTGTCGGGTGTGCCGGGCGGCGTCGGCGTCGTAACTGCCGTGCCAGGGTCGGGACTCACTGGCTTCGCTTGGTGCGCTGCTTCGTAGGCCCTCGCCGCTTCCGGCTCGATCAACAGCAAGGTATCGTCAAAGACCACCTCGCCGCCGCCAAACTGAAACCCCTCCAGGGTCTCGCCGTCCTGACCGTAGGCCGTGCCAAAGAAGTCGCGGCTCGTCGTGCCGGTACGGATCGCCTGGATCAGGACCTCCCGAGTCTTGAATCGCGGCAGATAGAGATAGCGCAGCGAATCCTCGAAGAACTGCGCGGCGCTCGCTGTGCGCTGAGCGTCCGTCCAGTACAGCTCCTTGAGCAGGGTGCGCAGATGGATGGGCGACCAGGTCGAGATGACCAACTCGTTGTCTCCACACACCCGCTCGATCTCCGCGCCGAGTGACCCGCCGGAGGTGTTGAGCGCAAAGGCCTCCACCACGGGCTTTGGATCGGTCGGTGTCTCCTGTACCGGGCACAGCAGCCACCGGTAGCACTCGCGCGCGATGCGCGGCAGGATCTCTTCGGCGCCCTTGTACTCCTTCTCGGCTTGCTTCTGCTGCAGGTTGTCGATGGTCAGGCGCCCCTCCTTCACGTCATCGACAATGGAGCCCCAGGCGAGCGCGGTGGCCGCTGCATCCTTGAGCCGCGCCAAGGTGCCATGATCCGGCGCCAGGAACAGCAGCCGGTTGCCGCGGTAGCGCGGCTTCTGTCCGTTCTTCTGCACCGCCTCGAGCACAGCGTCGAAGGCAACGCGCGTCTCCTCACGCGCATACCAGTGCTCGGGCGACAGCACCACCAAGCGCAGCGCGGTGTCGTCCGGCACATCCGCATGGGGCGTGAAGACATGCACACCGTCGAAGTAGCTGGCATTCCCCGCTGCCTTTTTCAGTGCCAGCGCGAGCTTGCCGCGCACCTCCGTCTTCTCATCGAAGCGGCGCTTGCGGTCCTCCATCTCCCGGCGCAGATTCGCACGGGTATCGAACCAGAAGCGGGTCGTATCCTGGGTCTTGTCTCCGGAGCTGTTGAGATAGTGCAG
>NZ_VWXX01000071.1 GCF_008632335.1 Thiohalocapsa marina | reverse complement strand
CGCCTGGACGGCCTGCTGCACGACGCCGCCGAGGCCTACATCGGCGACATGGTCAGCCCGCTGAAGCAGGTCATGCCTGAATACAAGGAGGTGGAGCGCCGCATCAACGCGGTCGTCGCCGCGGTCTTCGGCCTGGCCTGGCCGGAGCCGCCCGCGGTCAAGCAGGCGGACCTCGCCGTGCTCGCCGCCGAGCGCGAGCAGGTGCTGCGGCCGTCCTATGGACCCTGGTACAAGAACTTCCCGGAGCCTGCGTCGATCACCATCACCCAGCGCGATTGGATGGCGGTGAAGCAGGAATTCGCCGAGGCGGTGCGGGCTGAGATGGCAGGGCGGCGGGGGCTGGTGTAGGGGATTAGCGGCAGACAGGCGGGGTTGCGCTTTTGCGGGGATGATTTTATTGCAGCACTGGGGCAGTACCGTAATATGCACAAAAATTTTTTAAGTTTTTATTTTGGTTTTCCCTGCAAGACGACATCAAGAAGTTTGCTTTTTTCTTGCGCCATACATTCCGTGCCAAAATGGATACCTTGTATACGATCAACACAGAATATCCGTTTTTGCTCGCGGAGCTTACAATAACCCATCATATAAAAACGAGAATTGTTGACAAACACTTCATGTACAATCACATCCCTAGTGCTAGCAATGCCTTCATGACTTATATACCTCAGTGTTACTGGGCAATTAAGGCCATCTATGAAAGGTTCCCTAGCCTCCTCCCACTCTCCAAAATCAAAGGGGTCTTGATACCAGCTACCGTTATCATTCAAAAACCCGTTTGCGAAAGCTTCACCTAGTATTTTTCTTTTATTTCCTATTTCCTCTTCATTATCTGGATTCTCTAAGGCATACTCTCTTAGTGCACGCCACTTTTCTTCTAGGTGTTGCCGCAAAGTGGAAGTTGGCCCGAAAAGGTATCTAAGTCGCCTAATAGCTTCATCAGAAGTGGATTGATGTCTTGTGCTCTTTTCGCCCCGAATTGCGTTGATTTTATGACGGCAAATCTTTTTTTCTTGGCCGAGCGGACAATCACAATTGATGTATGCAGTTTGACCATCAATTTCGATCGTCACCTTGAAAGGTGGCTTTTTGGCGTTTCTTGAATAATAGATTATAGTTTCCATATGTTTTGCACCTAAAAGCCTTGCATCAGCTAAAGACCTAGTTAATCCCCGCTCAACCACCGCCGCAACGCCTCCCGATACGCCAGACCGAACCGCCCATAGTCGTCGACCCCACCCGGATTGTCACAGCCGCTCAGCCCGCCCGAGAGCACACCGACCAGCTCCCCTGACTCCAGAAACAGCCCCGACCCACTGCTGCCGGACTCCGTAACCCCCTCGGTCCAGGCCACGCTCATATAGTGTATGCCTTTCGGGTCCGCCCCCTCACCGCAGTAGGCCACGTCACCACAGTGAAGATACTACTTTAGCAGACCGTGTGCCAGCTTCTGCCTGTCGCCGCGCGGATGGTGGATGCCCACCACAGGCTCACCCTCGACCGGCAGCCTGGTAGACCACGCGGCGAAGACAGCACCCGCCGGCGCCGGCCGGCGTAGCCGCATGAAGCTCGTGTCAGTGGTCTTGGCCGCATACAGCAGATCAGCGCCACCCCGAACGATCTCAGAACTCTCCGGACCCGCGTCGCAACCACCCGCCCGGTAGAACCAGACGGTCTCGATGCTGGAGGCCTCCGGCTGCCCGGAGATGCAGTGATGCGCTGTCAGCAGATACGGGATATCGGTATCCGGGTCCGCGTCCCGCAGCAGCGTGCCGGTACAACCGCCAGTGTCCCCGGTATCGTCAGTGAACAGCAGCAGCGTCGTGGCGCGGCTCACGGCATCCCAGCCGTCATCGCAGGCGACATCCGCATGGCATGGCTCAAGCGCTGGTTCAGGAGCGGTGGCCACAAAGGGCAACCTGAAGATGTGCGAGACGCGCTCCGGGACCACCTCGATCGCATTAGCAGACGCACCAGCCGGCAGCACGACCTCGAGCGAGTTGGTCCCGCCCTGGAGCAGGGGCGTCCAGAAAAGTGCTGACTTGTCCATCTCAGAAGCGCCCGCGCCGTCTGCCGTGAGGCTCGCGTTGACCTCTGCGCCGGGGATCTCGACCACGTCGGCCGCCCAAGTGCCTGAGAAGCGCAGCAGGGCCGCATGCGGCAGGTTCGCAACGCGCAAGCCCAGGCGCAGACCAGCGGCACCGGGGGAGGTGAGATGCAGTGCCAGGACTCGCTGGCCGTCTGGCATGGAGCGCCACAGCCCTTGGCCGGGCTCGCCCACGTCACGCCCGAAGCCGATGAGGAAGCGACCGTCACCGCTCATGAGTGCCTGCTGCCGCTCGGCCTCAGGAGCCGACAGGGGCGGGAGCACCAAGGCGACATCCACAGCAGCAGAGAGACCAGGCGGGGGATGCGTGGGAGCGGAACCACTGTCGGGCGTTGCCTCGCCGCCCGAAGCCGCGGACAGCAAGAGACAGGAAAGCGCCAGGGCGAGACGCTTGTTCACAATCGCGGGGAACGACCTCACCGGCGCAGACAATAGTTGCCACTCGTCGACCAGCCCGGCGGGCAGCTCCCAACCTTCGGGATCGCTACCCGCCCCTGCGACCCGGCCACACAGTACGCACCGCTGGTGAAGTAGCCGCTCGGGCAGGTACCCCGCTTCTCCAGCGCAAACCGCGCCTGCTTGCCGGGGACGCAATACTCCCCGCTCGTGCTGTAGCCGCTCGGGCAGGTGCCGAGCTTGACCAGCGGCAACGGCTGCAGGCCCAACTGCGCAAATGCGCCGAGGGGCATGAGCCAGACGATGAGCAGGAGACTTTGCAGGGTGCGATTAAGCATGGGCCAACTTCTCCAGGGTATGCGGTGAGCGGACCTCAGATTCCGTGCGTGAGATCTATGACCTTGGGCGCCGTTCTAGCCATCATCATCCCGCAACGCCATCAGTGAGCACAGACGGCCATCGGCATCGATCTCCGCCTCGTATTCGATGGGGCAGCAACACACGGGGCAGTCCTCGATATAGCGGTGACTGCCGGCCGAGCAATCGACCTGGGCGTCGATGGTATCGCCGCAATAGGGACACTGGATCTGACGCGCTTCAAGCATGGCAACACCTCTGGCCGAACTCACCCCGTCACAACAACCCCTCGCCCGCATGGTCCTCGAACTCCGCCGCCCGGCGCACATAGCGCATCACCGACTTCGGGTCGGTGTGGCGCGAGACCTCCATCAGCTTATAGAGCGAGGCCTTCGACTGCGCCGCTGAGGTCAGAAACCCCGCACGCAGGCTGTGCCCGCCGAACGCCGCCGGGTCGAGCCCGCAGGCCTCGGCGCAGCGCTTCACCACCGCCGCGATGCTATGCCCGCTCAGCGGCTGCGCGGAGACGACATCACCGCGGTGCATGCGCCGAAACAGACTGCCTGAGCCAATCCCCGCCGCCGCGATCCAGTCACTGACCGCCGCCACCGGGCAATAGTCACCGCCGCGGATCACCGCCACCACCTGGCCGAGGCCCTCCTGATCGGTCTTCGAGCGGCGCACATGCACCCGCACCCCTTCGGTCACGAACTCCAGATCGCCGACCGCCAGTGCCGCGAGCTCGCTGCGACGCAACGCGCTGGCAAAGCCCAGCGTCAGCAGCGCCCGGTCGCGCCGCCCGCGTAGCGTCGAGCGGTCCAGCGTATCCACCATGCGCCGGACCACATCGGCCAGCGCCGGCGCCTTCTGCTGCGGGGCGGCGCCATGCAGCCGGGCGATGCCGCGCAAGGTCGCGCGCACCAGCTCGCTGTTGGTCGGCGGCTCATGGCCACAGAGCCGGTGGGCCAGGCGGATGGCCGCCACGCGCCGGCGCAGGGTCGCGACCTTCCGCCCCGCATCGGCCTCCGCCGCCAGATAGGCCGCTACGATCTCAGGCGAAGCGGGCAGGGCAGGGTGCCCACGCGACTCGCACCAGTCGCAGAACCGCTGCCAGTCGGCGCGATAGGCGCGCTGCGTCGACTCCGCGCGACCGGCTGTCTGCAGCCCGGGCAGACGTCGTCCGTCTATACCGATGCGCTGAGTCGGCTCGCGGACCGGCTGCACTATCTCAACAGCTCCGGAGACAAGACCCAGGATACGACCCGCTTCTGGTTCGATACCCGTGCGAATCTGCG
>NZ_VWXX01000070.1 GCF_008632335.1 Thiohalocapsa marina | reverse complement strand
TCGGGATGCGGCACGAGCATGGCGTTGAGGTCGATGGCCGGCTCCTGGTCGTCCTCGGCCGGGGACGGGAAGCCGGCTTGCACGGGCCATGTCATGCGGGGCAAGAGGTGCGGCATGGCGCGCGCCACCGGGTGCGGCTTCGCGCCAGGGGCGAGGCGCGCGGGGGGATGGCCGGGTCTGGGGTGCGGGGAGGCGTTCATGCGCGGGTGCCGTGCGTTTGCTTGCCATCAGCTTACGCGCGTGGCGTCGAAACTGTCTATAAATACAGTTTTCCATGAGCATAAAGAAAAGGCCGCACACGGTATCAGATCGCGCATTGGGGCCGTCGATGACGCTTGCGTTGACCGTTTCACACGTGTAGAAAGAGGGCTGTCCCCTCGTTATCGATCCTGTCGCGAGCGACCCATGCCCCCTGAGCCAGACCCCTGTGCTATCCGCTCGCTGATTGCGCGTTTCGAGCGTCAGCGTCTGCCGCGCGTGTTGGCGATCAAGGCGAAAGTTTTCAGAAGCAGTGTGTTGGAGCCATCGGATCACGCGGTGCTCGATGCCCTGCTGGCGGACGCCTTGCAGGCGCGGCGCTATTGCGCGCATGACACCGACGCCGCCGCGTTGTATCGGCGCGCGGCGGCGCTGTATCTGGAGATCATGCGTCGCGCGCTGCACAATGAACAGCGGCCGTCAGGCCTCACGGGGCTCGCGGCCAACGCGTCTGGGCTTTGAGGTCACGGTATCGCGCCGTCTGGAGGGCCTGGCATGGTACGCCCGATCTACTTGCTTGCCGCCCTGCTGGTGGCGCCCGCCATTGCGGCGGAGCCGATCACCAAGTGCGTCGATGGCGCGGGCAAGGTGCAATTCACGGACGGGCCTTGTGCGGCGGGGTGCCGGGCCGAGGTAGTCGATCTGTCGCACGCCCGGCTGTCGGGTCCGCGTCCGTCGCGCGCGGCAGCGAGTAGCCGCTATTCGGTGCAGGCCCAGGCCCGCGCCATGGAGCTGGATCGGCTGCGCCGGCATGGGAAACTGCCGGGTGGTTCAGCCTCTCGTCCCGGGCTGGCATCGGATCGTTCAGCGGTCGCCGACATCGATCGTCAGCTGGACGCACTGGACACCAAGGAGCGGCATTTGCGCGAGACCTTTGGCAATAGCCGCCATTCGATCCGCCAGCGTTTCAATCGCGAGGATCTGGCGCGCATTGACGAACAGCGGGCCGCGCTGCATCGCGAGCGGTCAAGGCGCCTCAAGGAGGCCGATCGTCGGCGCCTGGATCAGGCGCGCAAGGCACAATCCGGTAGCCGGCTATTGACTCAGCCGGAGGTCGATACGCGCATCCGCGCGCAGGGTGGCATGCCGCGGATCACGGTCGATCCACCGCCACCCCAGTCAGCGCCGGGCCGGCCGGGGATTCATCCTGCGTATCGGCCCGCGGATGCACGGCATTGGGATTGAGGGGTCAGCCGGCAACAAAGGTCAAATGCTCGGCCTTGAAGGCGTCGCGCTGTGCTCTTGAGTCGGGGTCGAAGCCCATGGCCGCCATCTTGTCCTTGAGCCAGCGCGGGATCGCTCCGCGCTTGTAGGTGTTGTCCGGATCGTCCGGGTCGACATAGTAACTGCCCGTTGGCGCAGTGGCAGCGCCGCGCTTGCGGCCGAGCAATTGGCTGGCGATGTCCGCGACCTCATAGCCCTGCGCCTCGATCTGCGCGCGCAGTTCACGCACGAAATCGCCCTTGGCCTCCTTGAGTTTGCGCTTCAGCAGCCGTTCGATCTCGGCCTGCTGCTGTTCGATCTCCTGTCTTTGCTGATGCAGCTCATCGATGTCGAGATGTTCGAAGGTACCCATGGATAACTCCCGGTTGTGGTGATGAAAGGCGGGAGTGTACTACATTGCCGTTCATCGAGGCGTCAGGATCAACGTTCAATGTCAAGCAACCAGAACCTTTCGGGCCGTTGATTCACTGGTCCCTATTCACTGGTCCTTATTCGCTGGTCCTTGTGGCCGGGATTCAGCTCATTGCTTGAAAACCGCAGCGGCTCGATACCCGCCCCCTTAACCCATCGAGAATATCGGGTAATCCTTGTCCCCGGGGTTGGCCGGCCCGATGCTCCGAGCTGTCCGGACGTGAACTCGATACCATCCAAACTTGAGGTGACTGCCATGAGTGAAGAGGTACTCCGTTCCAAGAACACCCGTGCCGTCTGGCTGCTGCTGGGGATGAGCCTGGTGCCGCTGCTCCCCTATGCCTTGAGCGGCGGCGGCTGAGGGCTTTTCCGGTTTCCGTTCCCTTCGATCAACTCCCTTTGAACCTTTCCTTACACGGGCGGCCTGCGCCGCCCGTATTGTTTCTGCCCAGGCCTTCCCTGCCCTTCCATCCGCTCTGCAATCGGCCTTCACGCAGGCCGCCCCTTCAAGCCTGGCTGAGCACCGCGCTCACCACCCCCAGCACCTCGACCGCCTCATGCGGGTAGGTGAGCGGGGTCATCTCGGGGTTGGCCGGCTGCAGGCGGATGCCCTCGGCCTCGACATAGAGCCGCTTCAGGGTCACCTCGCCGCCATTGATCAGCGCGACCACGGTGGTGCCGTTCTCGGCGCGCGGGCGCTGGGCGACCAGAATCAGGTCGCCGTCCTCGATGCCGTCCTCGGTCATGGAGTCTCCGCGCACCCTGAGCGCGAAGCTCGCGCGGCGCGCGAGGTCTTCGGGGATGTCGATGGTCTCGGGGTCCTCGATGGCCTCGATGGGCTGGCCGGCGCTGACGCTGCCGAGCAGGGGCAGCGTGGCAAGCGGTTCGTCGGCCAGGTCCATGGGCTCGGCGTCTGCGGCAAGCACGGTGGGGCCGAGGTGTCGGATGCGGTAGCTGGGCTGTGCCATGGCGGGCTCCGTGAGCGGCGGTCGTCGATGACAGTCATGGTACGCTAGCTTGCGATCGTGTCTCGCCGTTGTCATTTTGATGAAGCTCTGTGCGACAATGGCGAGCACGGCTTGGGGGTGCTTCTGACCCATCCTGGTGTTCTCTGCGCAGAGGTGTGATGTATGTCGGAACTGGCCGCGGCCCCGCGTGACGTATCCCTGGGGGCGGATGCCGCCGCGTCTCTTGCAACTGTATCGTTGACCCGCACGGATCTCATCGAGCGTCTGGCGGCACGGCAGCCGGATCTCGGTGCCGAGGATGTGGCACTCGCGGTGAAGACCCTCGTCGAACAGCTGACTGAGGCGCTCGTGCGCGGCGAGCGCATCGAGATCCGCGATTTCGGGGCCTTCTCGCTGCGCCAGCGGGAGGCGCGCATCGGGCGCAATCCGCGAACCGGCGAGCCGGTGGCAGTGCCGGCCAGGCGCGCGGTGCACTTCCGGGCGGGCAAGGCACTGCGGGACCGGGTGGCAGGGTGTCACTGAGAGAGCACGGCAGTTGAAGCGAGCCGGGTCGACGCCATGCCGGGGCTGGCCTAGCATGCAGCGCTGAAACCGCGACAGCGACGTGCCGCGGTGCATAAGAGAGGACCCTGTCAGTGATCGACCGCTTACCCCGCTTCCATCTCGTTCTGTTCTGGCTCCTGCTTTCCCTGCTCGTTGTCGGCCCTGTCGGCGCCTCCGACACAACGGCCACATCGGCCGCCAGCGCGCTTCCGGCCACGGCGCCCGCGGACAGCCCGGTACGTCGCCAAAGCAAGGTGATCGGCATCATCGGCGGCATCGCCTGGCCGTCTACGCTGGAGTATTACCGCATCATGAATGAGCGGGTCCGCGACCTCTTAGGCCCGCCCAACTCAGCCGAGGTGCTGTTGTATTCCATCTCCTTCGGTGACTTTGCCAAGGAGGAGCGCCAAGCCGCAGAGGGCGATTGGGAGGCTCTGACGCAGACCATGGTGCAGGGCGGCCGGCGGCTCAGCAACGGCGGGGCCGACTTTATCATCATCGCCTCCAACACCATGAATTCCACCGCTGAGATCGTCGCGCGTGAGGCGGGGATTCCGGTGCTTCACATTGCCGATGCCGTGGGGCAAGCGATTCAGAAGGCGGGTCTCAAGAAGGTCGCCCTGCTCGGTACCAAGTTCACCATGGAGGCGCCTTTCTACCGTACCCTTCTGGCCGAAAACTACGGCATCGAGGTGGTCGTTCCACAGGAATCGGAGCGCAACGACATCAATGCCGTCATCTTCGATGAACTGGTCAATAACAGACTCCTTCCGCAGTCCAAGGCACGCTATCTGGCGATCATTGATCGGATGACCCGCGAGGACGGCATCGAGGGCGTCATCCTCGGCTGCACCGAGATCCCGCTGCTCATCAAGGCATCGGATGTCGCCATCCCGACCTTCGATTCCACGACCATCCACGTCCATGCTGCGGTCGAACATGCCCTGTCACCCGCCGACGGTGAGCGTGCCACGGACCAGGCAGGCGCTGCCGAGTAAGTGACAGCGTGGTCGAAGAGCCGCGGGTTGGTCCTACCGCGGCCCGCCGCAACCGTCGCGCCGGCGGGATGAGCGCTCAGCGTATTCGCCCGGTGACCGGCTAAGCCGGGATTGATGCGCGACCCGCAGCCAGGCCGCCAGCCGGGCGCGCCGTCTGCAGTGCCGTCACGCTCGCCTTGAGACCAGCATAGGCACGATTCAGAAATAACCTACACGGATGCACGGTAGGGCGGATAAGCGAAGCGCATCCGCCACAGGCCACAACGGCGGATGCGCTTC
>NZ_VWXX01000006.1 GCF_008632335.1 Thiohalocapsa marina | reverse complement strand
AGCGCGGCATGGATGCTGGCGGCGACGCGGTGGCCGTCGGCGACGGCGGTGACCACGTCCGGGCCGCGCACCATGTCGCCGGCGGCCCAGAGCCAGGCCTCGCTGGTGCATCCGGCGGCGTCCACCTGGAGCCGGCCGCGCTGCCATTCGAGCTGCTCTGTCAGGGCCTCGCCGAGCAGGTCGGTGTCGGCCATCTGGCCGATGGCCTCGACCACCATGTCGCCCGCGTGGATCCGCTCGTCGGTCTCGTCGTAGGTCGGCGCGAAGCGCCCCCGGCATAGAAGTGACCTACCGGCGCGAGCGTAACCGGGAGGTAGATTCCATCGTGCCACTGGGCGCACGAACTGTTCCCATCGAGGTCAAGAGCGGCTATCCGCGCCGGTCAAGCATGGGGCTCGTCGCCCCTGCCGAGCACTTTGGCGGCCTTCCCGATGTCGTGGTCGGTTCCGGCAGCGTCACGATCGAGCGGTTCGTGTCGATCGCGCCTGAGGCTTGGTTGCAGGGAGGTTGAGATGAAAATCAGTGCTTGCTTCTTCTTCGCTACCGATCTCAGGGCCAGTGCGCGATATTGCCTGTCGGAGACTCGCCGCTATTGAACCCGCCCCGCATGGAGAGTTCTCTCAATGCATGCTCGTGTGTTTTTGGTCCTTTCCTTAGCCTAAAGCCAATGTCAATCAGATTGAATACTTTGCCCTTTGGCGCCAGATGAATACCAGCTTTTTTAGAGTAATATGATAGATATTCCCGAGCTAATAGACGTCGAAGCGGGCGCTGGGCTTTCCTGTAAAAAAATGGAAGCTCACGATTCTCGTAGAGCAAACAAGCTAGCGTCTTGTAAACATCACAAGCCACCGCACCACGAGAACAGCTGTTCCAGTCTATAATCAAGCATCTGCCATCTCCAATGATGACGTTATCGATATGGAAATCGCCATGGCATAGACGATCGCCCCGTGGCAGTTTATCTGCCGCCGCCAACAAATTTGACCGAATTAGCTGAGTCAGCCTACGTTCTTTTTCAATTCGCGTTTTCAGTCTTGAGTGGAACGACGGCAAGTGAGGTGCTTCTTGCTCGTGAATTCGAACGTGCAGATCTGCCAGCAAGCGGGCCAGTTCGATGGTACGCCACGGTGTCTTTTTAATGATCTGACCGATGGTTGCTCCGACCAGCGCACCAGAAAAAACTAGTCCTGACCGACCAGCAATCTTGACGGATCGATCAAGGTGCATGATCGGCAAGTTCGTCTTCTCGATAAGGCGATAATTTTCCATCTCTTGCTGACAATAATCCTCCCTGTGGAGAAAAAACAGTTTTAAGATCTCACCGTTGCCAAGATCAAAGACCTCGGCGCTTCCCCCTTGGCCAATCTTTTTCAATGTTGCTACCTTACTATAGTGATTATAAAGTGCCGCCTGTGTCATTGTTTGATACCACCGAACCGGGCAAGCCCCTTTCATGTAAGGGGCCCGATGCGTATATATCCGCGCGACACAGCCAATTGGCCTAGCGCGAAAGCCCAAACCGACAGTCCGATACCGATCGCATTTACGACACCAAGTGCACCCATTTGAGCGCCCAACGGCCATAGAGCGATCAAGGTCACTAGCGCCCCAACCCACGCCCGGGTTGTGCTAGCCCATACGTCGCCATGAGCGAACAGAAGTTGTGTCAGCAAATGTCCGCCAGCGAACGGCAACATCAGCCATAGGCTAGGGCCAAGCCAAGCACCGGCCTGCGCATAGGCGTTGCCTAGCAACAAGACGGCCACGTCGCTAGCCAGAGCCATACCGAGGAGGACAAGCACAACGGCTGCCGATAGCGACACAACGAGCAGCCAGACGATGGTTCGCCCCGCGTGCTCAGCGCTGGCTGCCACCTGTCGACCAAGAATCGGCAACGTACTCTTGGCAATCCCTTTCGGTAATAACAGCAGCACCGACAACGCCTGTAGCACAACCGCCAGTTGGCCACCATCGGTGTGACCCGGGAAAAGCTTCAGGTAGACCGGCAGGCTGCCATTGAGCATCACCGAGAGCGCAAGGGCGACGAGCATGGCGCTGAGGCCGTCCTGCAACAAAACGCGCAGCTGACTTCGGTGCCAACCGAAGGTGACACGATGCAGCTGACGATGCACCACCAATAATCCCGAACCTGCCTGCAGGAGCCAAGTCAGGACGTGAACGGCAGCAACCCCGAGAAGCCCGGCCTCAGCGACTAGCGTCGCGAGGCCGAGAACGGCTTCAGCGGCGCGCCAGCCGATCTCTTGACGCAGGAGCAGGTGGCTCGACTCCGAAGCGATGAAAACCTGCTGGGTCCATCCCGCAACCCCGCGTGCCAACAGAGCGACCGAGAATAACACCAGCACGGATCGCTCGGCAGGATCCGATGTCAGCCACCAACCAGCCAGCGCAGCCGCTGACGCGACCAAGAAACCCAGCGCCAGACGCAGTGTCAGCGTAGCTGCCAAGATCTCGGAAAAGGCGGCGGGATTCCGGCCGATTTCTCGGCTCAACAATCGGCCCGTACCGAAGACCACCAAGGGCAAAAACAGGAGCTGCCAAAACTGGGCATTGCTTAGCAGCGCAAATAGCTCAGGGCCAAGCAGCCGCGCTAAAGCGACGAGATAGAGTATGCGCAGGCCCCGAGCCAGAGTCTGTGCACCGACCAGATGAACAGTGTTACGTGCGATGGAGCGGTATTCATTTCCGTGGCCCATGCCAGCAGAGTCTGTCATTATTGACGAGCTGCTGCGGCCCACAAACGTCGAAACAACTCTGCATAGTCCCGATCAAGTTGCTTGCATGCGTTGTCCGCAAACCGCACCCCCCTTGCAGACAGGCTGACGCGCTGCTCCCATACCGCGTCAACGGCAGTCAAATAGGCATCAAGCAGCGCGCCCGTCAGCGGCGGCAGTACAGGCTCAGATTGGCCGAGGAGGTCCAACAGGCCTGCGGTCTTGTGTGTGGTCGATGCGACGGGTAACACAGGCGTACCTGTCTGGAGCGCAAACACAAAACCGTGGTAACGATCCGTTATCAGCATCGCCATTCGACCGAGCCCCGCAAGCAGACCAGTCAGATCATCGGGACGGCCGTCGTCGTCGAGCCGGCAGCGCCGACCAAGCGCGCGGCGCACCGGCGGATCATGGTGCAGCGAGCCGTGCAGGTAATGTACTCGCACCCCGTAGCGCTGACGCAGCCTCTCCACGAGCGTCGCCCAGGCATCGAGATCTACCGAACGATCACCGCGAATCATGATTGCAATGTCCCGAGAGTGCTCAGCCGAGACAGTCCGCGCTGGCGCCGGCATCGCAAAGGCGGTGTCCACTGAGTCGATGATGCGCTCTTCGAGCACCCCGAGCTCGGTCAACACCGGCCGCGAGCGGGGCTCGCGAAGCTGATGCACTGTGATGCGCGGCAGCACCGCGCGGGCTAGTGCTTGGTGCGATGGTCGCGCCAGCGAAAGGCTGTAGCTCACGACGGCCGTGGGCCGCCCTGCGGCGAGGGTCAAATAGGGCTCGAACAGGCGCGCAGGCAATGAACGCCCGAGGTGATCGGCAAAGATCCCGCCGCCGCAAAGGAGTCCTGCATCGGCGTCGCCGATCTGCCGGAGGAAGGACCTCGCTTGGTGGGCCGGCAGACGCGTGCGCAGGGCGTCGAGCCAGGATACCCCGGTCCGCCGACGGACTGCGGCGGCCAGCCCCGTGGCATGCGCGATCCATGGTAATGGCGGCTGATCGAGTCGAGTAGCCATCCAGTCTTCAAGCTGCGTGCGAACGGCCGAGTATTTGCCAAGACGCCTGGCCCACGCGGCCAAGGTCATCGCAGGTTCAGCACTAGAGCGCCCCAGTGAAGCGCCAGTCAGGAGTGGAAAGGCCTTCCAGGGGGCATGTAGAACCCGACAGTCGCCATGACGCTTGATCAGGGTCAAGAGGCCGCCGAACATGGCGCGGTCACCCAGATTGGGAAGTTGGTCGAGGCAGTGCTGCTGAGAGCTGAGCAACAACAGGGTGTGTCGTGCGCTCAAAGACGCTTCTCCGCAAGCAATCGCTGATATTCGTGGATATGCGCGTTGACCGCACGGTCGAAGTCGTTGGTCTCGACCACGTATGAATAGCCTGCCTCGCCGGCCACGCGCCAGCGGCCGTCGTCGAGCAGGCGGTGCAGCCCCGCGACGAAATCGCCGTCCTCGACCACCGCGCCGAATCGGTTCGCAAAGCCGTCCGGGTCCACCGGACTCAGGATCGCGCAGCGGTGCGCGCAGGCCTCGATGAAGCTGTTCGGTAGCCCTTCACGGGCCGAGGTGTTGACCAGCACCCACGAATGACCCAGGATCTCTGATAGCTCCTCGCCGGCAAACTGGTCGACGAAGCCACGCTGGTCGAGGTTGGGCGGCGCGAGCCGTGCCAGTTGCGCCGCAAAGCGCGGATCCTGGGCTGCGCCGGCGACGATGAAGCGCACCTGCGGAAACGCGGCGGCCAGCGCGAAAAAACGCTCGGGACGTTTGCGCCGGTCGAGCCGCCCGACGAAGCAGACGGTCGGCTCCGCGGCCTTCTCCACCCGCGCTGGGATCTGGATCGGCGTCGGCAGAAAGCGCGGCCGGGTCTCTAGACGGTACTTGCGCGCCACCCGCTCGATCAGGAACCGAGCTGGCACATAGATAGCGGCGGCCCGGCGCACCGCCCAACGGGTTGGCGGATTCTCGTAATAGGCCGCCGTGCGCAAGACCTGCAGCGGGCTGTAGGTGGGGTAACGCAGTTCCTGCCACCAGTCCCGGGCCATGCGGGGATCGCGGCTCGTCACCAGATGCAATCGGTCCGGACGCGCGCGCTGGGCAAGCCAGGTCCCCAGCGATGGCTCTTGGCTGTGGTAGACATCGGCGTTCGCATCCGCGAGCAGCGCGGTGCCTGCAGCGATGTCGAGCCGCTGATAGGCCAACACCTCGACGCCGTCAAGCAGCACGCGCCGCGCGACGGTCCCACGGGGCTGAGGTAGGACGACGCGCACATCGATCCCCTGCGCGGAGAGCCCGCGCGCGAGTGAACGGGTGGCGAAGCCAAAGCCGCCGGCATTGCCCCAGCCGAGGAACTCGGTCGCGACGAGACAGACCCTCATGTCATCACTCCGGGTATCGGCAGAAGCCCCCGACGTCGCCTTTCAATGCTGGCATGGTAGACCTCGACGAAGCGCGCCGCCACGGCTGGCCAACTGAATTCCGCTGCCGCCGCCAGCGCCCCCGTACCCAGGCGATGCCGCAATGGGGTGTCGGCCAGCAACAGATCCAGCGCTTGCGCAAAGGCAGATGCATCGCCCGGGGGTGCCAGTAGACCGGTACGCCCCGGCAGGATCATCAGTGGGATACCGGCCAAATCACTGCCTACCAGTGGCAGACCAGATGCGGCAGCCTCGGCCAGTACAGTCGGCATCCCGTCCAGGTCTCCATTAGGCGCAGGGATGGACGGTGCGCAGAACATGTCGGAAGAGGCATAGGCCACCGCAAGTTCTTGATGGTCAAGGGCCCCTAAGAACCGCACTCGTGTGCAGAGACCGAGGGCAGCCGTGCGCCGGCGCAGCCCCGCAGCCTCGGGGCCATCACCACAGATTGCCAAGGTTGCAGGCCGCTCTAAGCGGGAAAAGGCATCAAGCAAAGTCGATACCCCCTTCTTCGCGACTAAGCGACCGACGAACAGGATGACCGGTGGAGACAGGCCTCGGGTCGCGAGCCAAGCAATATCGCGCCGCTCAGGCCGAAAACGCGTGAGGTCCACCCCCATTGGAATCACTGGCATTTGCGTGGGGTCGACCTGACGATCCAAGGCAGCCAGTTGCTCGCGCATCGCTGGTGCCACCATCGTTACCCGGTCGGCCCGCCGTACGACACTCCCCAGCAGCACGCGCAACAGCAGCCAGCGTTGCGCAAGACCGAGATCGCCGCCGTGGGTGGTGACAATCAACGGTGGATGCGACTTGTGGGGAAATCCGAGCGTGTGCATCAATCCCTGAGGAAACAACCAATGGGCGTGAACACAATCGAACTGATGCCGTCGCAGTTCCGTCGCCAGGGCATGGCGCAGACCCATCAGCAGTCCCGGGACTAGCGCCATCAGCAGTGGGTTTTGCCGCAACCGCCCAAGGATCGAGCCCGGGTAGCAAAGCGTCTGCCAGCGGGCCATTGGCGCATAGCGATAGCGGATGACCTCAATGCCTTCCAGTTCCTCATGTGCTCGGGCGCCGGGTGCCCTGGGAGCAAGAATGGTCGCACGCCAATCTGACGGCAGTGCCCGGGCCAAATCGAGGACGAAGCGCGGCTCCGGGTCCGAGGGCCATTGTGGCAGGGTTGATGTCGTGTAAAGAATGCTTGGCATGTCATTCTGGAGATCAACCGTCCATCAGGC
The DNA here is from genome assembly GCF_008632335.1 of Thiohalocapsa marina. Taxonomy (GTDB): domain Bacteria; phylum Pseudomonadota; class Gammaproteobacteria; order Chromatiales; family Chromatiaceae; genus Thiohalocapsa; species Thiohalocapsa marina. The sequence goes on along the minus strand of NZ_VWXX01000006.1, from coordinate 172,970 downwards.
CCCTATCGTCCTCTTTATGTCGACAAGCTACTCCACAGATGATACAGACCGCGCACGCAGGTCCTCAAGCAGTTTTCGATTGGCCGCCAACAGGTCGGCGACCAACGCCATGAGCAGGGTCTGGAAGCCAAGGGTGAGCAGGATGCTGGCCAAAATCAGGGACTGGACGTGTCCGCTACCCTCGCCTTGTAGGTAGTGCCAGACGAAGCGCAGGCCGATGATGGTCCCCAGGCTGAAGAGCACCAAGCCCAGGGTGCCGAAGAAACGGAACGGGCGGTAGATGACGAAGATGCGCAGAATGGTCGGGATGCTGCGCCCGATGTAGTAGGGGATGCTTCGCACCAGCCGCGATGCGCGCAGATCCGGGTTGACGTGCACCGGCACCGAGGTAACGGACATGTTCTTCTGTCCGGCCTGGATCAGGGTTTCGAGCGTATAGGTGTAGTCGTTGAAGACCATGAGGCGTGAAGCAGCGTGCCGCGTCATGGCTCGAAAACCGCTGGGGGCGTCTGGGATGTCCGTCTGACTGACGACGCGAACGACCCAACTGCCGAGCTTTTGCAGGAGCTTCTTGGTCGGGGAGAAGTGCTCGAGTGCATCGATCGGACGCGCACCGATCACCATCTCGGCACGATACGCCAGAATGGGCTCGAGCAAGCGCGGAATATCGGCGCCGTCGTACTGGTTGTCGCCATCCGTGTTGACGATGATGTCGGCGCCGAGCCGAAGACAGGCATCAAGGCCACTCATGAAGGCGCGGGCCAGCCCTTGGTTGTGCGTGTGGCGGATGATGTGATCCACGCCGCCTTGGCGTGCGACCTCGACGGTCCGATCCGTACTGCCATCGTCAATCACCAGCCATTCTACAGCGTCACAGCCAGGCACCTGCCTGGGCAGCCCTGCCAAGGTGATTCCAAGGGTCTGTTCCTCGTTGAAGCAGGGAATCTGAATGATGAGCTTCACAGGGCTGTTCCGTTACTCCAGGCGTTCAAGGTAATTCCGGCGATCCCGTGGCCGGTGCAGGACTGCTATTATCACCGCAGAGCACAGCGGTTGCGACCCCGGTGCCGACATGCCGGGCCTTCACGCCGATCGCCTCGGTGAACTCCCTAACGCGGCCCCTCAAAGGGACTGATCTTGGACTCACAGCGCCATACTCCCCTGAAATCCCAGCATAAGAACCGTTCGGGTCTACTAGCCCATGTCTGGTGGCTGTGGCTGACCCTGTCACTGGGATGTGGTCTACTGGCGGTCTGGTTGGTGGAACTCAACCCCAAGGTGGAGGCCGCTGGCAGCTCGTCCACCAACGCCTCCCCGGCGCACCTGTCCTGGACTGGCTCTACGATGGGGGTTCCACGGGGCGTCAGCGCGCCATCTGGCTCGGCGATCGAGATCAGGCTCGATGCGTCGGGCAAGGCCATCGTCCGGATGCCCTCGGCTGGTTTCGTGGCCAGCGACTATGGGTTCCTACAGCTTCGTGTTTCAGACTTCCGCAAGCTCAAAGGCGCAGCGCTGATCTGGCAAACGGCGACACCAAAAAGCCCTCTTTTTCGAGAAGGTAAGCAACCCCGCAGCCCGCTGCGGCAGGCCAGCTTGCCCCTCGACAGCTGGGCCGATGTCACCTTGAACCTTGGTGCATTCGCAGCCTGGCGCGACACCGTCACGCTGCTCGGGCTGGCGCTGCAAGGGGCACCGAACCAAAGGGTCGTCATTGAAGAGCTTCGGCTCATGCCGGCGACACCTGCGGTAGCGGCTCAATCGCTTCTGGCGCGGTGGGGAGAACGGACACCCTGGACGCAGTCATCGATCAATGCCTATCCAGGCAGGCTTCCGGGCGCATTGTTAGCTTTCCGAGTGCCGGTTGTTGTCCTGTTCCTGGCCATGGCACTTGGGTGCTACCTCTTGATTTGGTCGGTGCTACGCCACCGCATCCAGTTCGACTGGCGGGTCGCGGGTGGCATTTTTCTGCTTGGCTGGGTGGCGCTGGACGCACCTTGGCAGTGGTCGTTATGGCGGCAACTGGCCGAAACAAGGGCTGATTTCGCTGGCCAGAGCAACCACCAGAAGTCCTTGAACGCGCCCGATGGCCCCGTCTATCGCCTCATCGACAGGATTCGCCCACAGATAGGAGACCCGCCAGCACGCGTCTTCGTTGCCACCTCGTCGGAGTATCTCGGGCTAAGGGCGGCGTATCACCTCTACCCCCACAATCCCTATTGGGCCCGCAGTCGAAAAGAGATGCCCGCCGCGGACGCCGTCCGCGCCGGCGACTTCGTCCTGCTGCTGCAGTCGCAACAGGTGCGCTTCGATGCGACCGCTGGCGAATTGTTATGGGGTCGCCGACAGCGTGTCGAGGCCAAGCCAGTCCATATCGACGCGCTCGGCCAGCTCTACCAGGTGTTGTAATGGATAGTCTGCGGGTATTCGTTGCGCTGGGCCTGCCTTGGTTGATCGGGATACTGATCGTGCACCGGCTGTTGCCAGATGCTCAGGCAGGGCGGCGCTCACTGTTGCTGGGCTATGGCTTTCTGGTCGGCGTCCTGACACTGACGATCTTCATGCGCGGCGTCGATCTGCTGGGTTTGCGCCTTAGCGCGGGGATACTGTTGCCCCCACTGGTGCTTGTGGCCGCCACGCTCGGCATGGTGCATCGGACCAGCCCCAGGACGCTCGGCGGGGTGTGGGTCACGGACGCCTATCGCGCGTTGCCCGCCTGGCAAAAGCTCCTGATCGCAGCGCTCGTCGCAGCCGCAGCAGTGCGCATCGGTGGCTTTTGGCTGGAAGTATCCTGGCGACCGCTCTTCCCATGGGACGCCTATATGCACTGGGCGACCAAGGCCAAGGTGTGGTCCGATGCCCAGGCGCTGCTACCCTTCGTGCCCTATGACGACTGGCTGGCCTCGGGGAGTACGCACGTCTTTACCGACAATCATCCGGATTACCCGATCACCACACCCTTGTTGCAGACCTGGATGAGCGTTCTTCTGGGGCGCTGGGACGATGCCCTGGTGAATCTGCCCTGGGTGTTGTTGCTGGTCGCTGGTGCGCTGCTGTTCTTCGGTCAGGCTCGTCGCGCCGGCACTGGGCCTCTGGCCGCAACGCTGTTCTGCTACCTGTTGGTGAGCATGCCAATCGTGAATCTACAGACGGTGCTCGCGGGATACGCGGATATCTTTCTCGGATTTATCTATCTGGCGGCGATCACCGCCTTCTACCAGTGGACCCGGACAGACGACTGGCGCGATGGGCTGCTGGCATTGGTCTTTGCCTTGGCTTGCCCATTGATCAAGAACGAGGGCCTGTTTTGGCTGCTGACCTTCGTGCCTGCGTTGGCCGTACGCTTCCTGCCCTGGCGCTGGTTGCTCCTTGCAACGGCCGCTGGAGCAACACTGGTGGTCATCACGCTGCTGCTTATACCGGAGAACCTGAACGTGGCGGGTCACACGCTTGCGGGCCTGCGTCTGGAATTTCGTAGTAAGGCATTCTGGCCATTGTTAGAAAGTCTATTCGTTCATGCCAACTGGCATCTGTTGTTCTGGCTGCTCTCTGTGCTGTTAGTCGCTAGTCTGGTAGCTGCGTTCTGGACGCGAAGGTCATGGCCAAGGCCATTGGTCACCCTAGGTGCCGCCTTAGCCACGGCGGTGGCGCTGTTCTTCGTGTTGTTTTTGTTCACGCGCTATGCGGGCGGCGCCATGCGACACACCGCCGATAATCGCATCATGCTGCACCTCGCCCCCTCGCTCATGTTCTTCTCAATGCTGTTGTGGTTGAACATGAGCAATCGATGCCAACGCGCGCAGAAAAGAAACGCGAACTTGGACGCACAATTGACAGCTATTGCTTGACGTAGATAGAAGAATACGAACTACGCGGGCATCCTCCTTTAATCTGCGTTCCTGTCAATGCCGAAAATGGCGGAACTAATGGCACCTCAACTGTGATAAACACTAACTCACAGACATCGTGAACCTCACGCCCAACTTTGTCCGTCGCCGGATCGCAAATCGGCCGAATCTCCTCAAGATCGTCGAAAACATCAGCTGGCTTTTTCTCGGCAGAATTCTGCATATCACTGTTGGACTCATCCTTACCATCTGGATGGCGCGCTACCTTGGCCCAGAACAGTTCGGCCTTTTGAGCTTTTCCACCGCCCTGGTCGGCCTGTCTGGCGCGTTCGCCGGTCTTGGCCTAAAAGACATCGTGGTTCGGGACATTGCGCGCAACCCCGCGGGCAAAGAAGAGACCCTTGGAACCGCCACCCTGCTGCTGTTTTTCGGCGGCCTGCTTGCTTACGGCCTCATCCTTGGAATCATTTTCTTGCTACGTCCTGACGACCTACTCGCCAAGGCGCTGGTAGCAATTCTGGGCTCGGCAACCCTATTGAAAGCCAGCGAAGTAGCTGCGTATTGGTTCGAGTCGCAGGTGCTGTCGAAATATAGCGTCTGGGCGCAGGTCGGCAGCTTCTTCATCTTCGCTGCGATTAAGGGCATTCTGATCCTCAACGATGCACCGCTAGTCGCTTTTGCCTGGGCAACACTGGCCGAAGCCGGCCTGATTGCACTGTTGATGAGCACTTTAATTTGCCTTCGCGAATCCGCACTGCGCCGACTGAGGATCACGATTTTTCGTGCGAAGGAACTGTTGTTGGATAGCTGGCCGTTGCTACTATCCAGCATTACGATCATGATCTATATGAAGATCGATCAGATCATGCTAGGACAGATGGTAGGCGACGAAGCGGTAGCCATCTACAGCACCGCGGTTCGCATTAGCGAGGCTTGGTACTTCGTTCCGATGATGATCGTGACTTCGGTGTTTCCCGCGATCCTCGAAACAAAACGACGCAGTAAAGCGCATTACCACCAACGCATGCAAGACCTTTACGATTTGATGGTCTGGCTGTCTATAGCAGTCGCGCTCCCAATGTCATTTTTATCCACACCGATCGTGACAGCGCTATTCGGTGAAGCCTTTGCGGCGTCGGGCCATGTGCTTACGATTCACATTTGGGCGGCGGTTTTCGTGTTTCTGGGATTTGCCAGTAGCAGATGGTTTCTAGCCGAGAATCTCCAGTTTTTGAGTTTCCAACGGACAGCACTTGGCGCAGTCGTTAATGTGCTTCTCAACTGGTTAACGATCCCACACTATGGCGCCATTGGCGCGGCGATCGCCACGGTTGTATCGCAAGCCGCAGCGGGTTGGTTTTTTGATGCCCTTCACCCCGTGACTCGACAGATGTTTGGGATGAAACTCAAATCGATGAACCTGCTGAGATCGAGCAATCAGCTTCGCAAGATCGGATCTTTAAGCTGGAAACGCCGACCAAAGGAGACGAAAATATCTAGCCATGATTGAATTGCTAACCAAATCAAGCCCACGTCAGTGGCTTTCTCACCACAAAAAGCCGGCTCGCAAGGCCACCATTATGGCCTCCTTTTTCGACTATTTCGATGGCTCCGTTAAAGTCGCTGTTCGTATGATTCGTACTTAGTACCGCGCATACATCAGCTCCCGCCCGCTCAATGATCTCACGTATTCGATCTTCCGGAACCGTATGCATTGAGAAACTGAATTCCTTCCCTACCCCTAGCAAGGCAAGCAAAGCCCTAGGACGAATCTTCCATAGAATACGCCTCAAAAGCGAGACTTGACGTAAATCTTCAACCGGGATTTGAAATGCAGCAATTCCGCCTGGCTTCAGAACCCGAAAAAATTCCGAGATGAAGCGCTCCGCATGAGGTGGTGGAATATGCTGTAGCACGATGGAAGAAACCACAATTGAGTAAGCGCTATTGGTGACGTTCTCGAGCCCACTCGAGGTGTTAGTAATAAACTCGACATTCGTCAAGTCACCGTTAATAGAACGGGCTTTGCAAAGCATGGTCGCGCTCGCATCCACCCCCGTCACGTAGGCAAACCGAAACGCCAATGCCCGCGTCAGGCGGCCGACACCACATCCGAAGTCAAGCGCGGAATCCCAGTCCGGTGGTGATGCATTTATCGACTCAAGCAGTGCCAACAAACTCGCAATCTCGCGTGTGCCGGTTGCAAGGAATGAGCCTAGCTCCCAACCCCCGTCTTGGAGCGAGGGGTCATTCAAGATTGAACCGAGCGCGTCGATCTCGGCCAGGCCTTCCCACTGCCGTCTCTCGATCCAATACTGTAGCGATTTACGCATCTGATCTCTTCCGAGCCATGTCTGAGATTACGCCTGCCAATAGTCTTCCGCTGTTTTTCCACGTGGGCACTTCAGGCACACCTCTTAACGTCGGCCGGGGCCGCTCCATGGCCGCGCGTACCCCAAGGATTACACCCTGGATGGTCGGGGAAACGTAGTTCGCTAGTCCGAAAGAAGCTTCTCTTAATTCGGGAAGATCTGTGGTGACTACCGGCGTTTCGCATGCGAGTGCTTCAAGCACCGGCATACCGTATCCTTCGTAGATAGAGGGAAAAAGAAAAAGCTTCGCGCCTCGTAACAGGGTGTAAAGATGCTCATCAGGAACGTAACTCAGCTGAGTCACACCGAGTGCTCGAGAATCGTTGAGCAGTCGGATCAACCCTCGATTTTTCCATCCCGAAGCACTGCATATTGCAAGCTTGACACCGTCAATCTCGCCGGCGCGCTTCATGGCTAGAAACGCCTGAACAGCTGTTTCGATATTCTTGCGTGGCTCAAGATTAGAGACCATAAGCCAATATTTTCCGGCGGCGAGTCCATACTGCTCTAGCAAAGAGCAAGCAGGCTCCCGTTCCCAAGCCAAGAACGGTTCTGAAACCGCGGGCGGAACCACTGCAACAGCGTTCTTGCTGTAGTATTGACCGAGCCGTGTAGCCGTACCAAACGAATTTGTGGCTAAGGCATCGGCTGACAATATATCCTTGCGCTGAAACAATCTGGATGCCGCCCAGTTAATCATCGGCATCGTTTTCGGCGCCACGATAACGTTGAAATCGTGGATCGTGAGCAATGTGCTCGTGGAGTAGGTGCGGGCTGGTAGGATACCTGCGGAACCCCAGAAAACATCAAGCTCGAGTTGCCTCATCAACTGTGGCACTCGCCAACGAATCCAGAACTGCCCGGGGAGTTTCGAGGACAATCGCGATTTTTCCTCGAGACAATGCCATCGCGAGCTTTGCACCGGAGTCGTCATTTCTGAGCGTCCAAAAGCAAAGAACTCCGCATCCGGCAGCTCCTCATGCAATACCTTGCTCAGTTCAAAGACGTATCGACCAATTCCGCTACGCCGCTGCGTCAGTGGACGCCCATCGAGACCGATCCTAAGATTACCTCTGAAATTCATGCGTTGCTATTCTCGGTCGTCTTATGGAGCTACTTAGCTTCAGCAGCAATTGATTGAATGAGATTATTGGCCTAGGCCCGCCATTTTATGCAGCGGGTCTTGACAAGGCGTTCTGAAAAAGTCTGAGGTATTCGTATGCCATTCGCCGACGAGAGAAATTTTGAACAGCCCGCGCGCGACTCATGAGCGAGAGGCGATCGAGCCGCTCAGGGTCTGTGGCGAGTCTCTTAATCTGACGCACGAAGTCTTCTACGCTGTCCATCATGCAAAGCGCGCCTGTTTGATCGTGCCGAATCAGTTCGCGGAACGCATGCGCGTTGCTCGCGACAACTGGTGTTCCACAACTCATGGCTTCGGCCGCTGCAAGGCCAAAGCCTTCCAGTAGGCTCGGCGCGAGTAATAGCTGGGCGCGCCGGTATTCCGACCTGAGACCGTCTAAGCTGAGCCGACCGAGATGACGGATACGAGGGTGCTCTCGAAGACGCCGGGGCAGTGCGTGAGATCCGACACAACGAAGCTCGAAGTCCGGGCCTAGACACGACATGATCTCAGGTAATAAGTCAACCCCTTTCCGACGGCAAGGCTTTCCTACAAACAGCAGTCGGAACTTATCATTTTTGGCGTTGAGGGCATGCCCGGGTTCTGGCGAGAAGTAGTCAGTGTCGACGCCATTATAGATAACGATCGGCTCTTCGCCTCCGATACTGCGATGCCAGGTGCTTGCGGTGTACTGGCTTACAGCCACCACGCGAGAGACAGTGTCGTTCGATCGACACAGGAAAAACTTGACGAAGATTTTATGGAAGATGTCCTGCAGGATATTTGTGTAAGAGGCGTTTTCCGAGTCGACTATGGTATGGTGCTCAACAGCAATCACTGGCTTACCTCGCCCAGTGAACGCGAATGCGTTCCAACTGTTCGCCACGATGAGGTCCGTTTTCTCGGGGATCCTTGCAAGACGTAGGCGCCATGGAAAGTATTGCCATTGATGCCGATACGGCGAAGCCACGACACTCAGACCGAGCTGCTCCAGTGCTTCTGCGAGGGAGAGCGTATACACGTCCGCACCTGTTCCCGCATGAACATAGGGTAGCCAGATTTTCAAGGACGCTCACCCCGCCGCTTATCGGGTAAATCGAGCTTCTGTATCTCGCGGGCGTAACGTTGAATGGTCCAATACATCTGCGCACAGAGATCCGACATCTGCATGTTTTCTTCCACGAACTTGTTGGCATTCTTTATGATCTGCCTAACGGGTGTCTCCTCGTCGTACAACTTATCGAGAACTTGAGGCAGGTTACGAAACTGACGATCAACCTCGACATAATGAACGCCTGGCTGCAAGGCACGATAGAACCATTGGATGTTGTCGCTGCGCTGCTTGATCACCAAAGAGTTAGTCGCCAGTCGCCAGAGAAGTCCGGGCCATGTCGAAGAGTTTCCATCCGCGCACACGAGGTATCGATAGCGGACGTGATCTTCCGGGCTGATCCAGGGGCTAAGTCGATAGGTGCGGCGCAACGCGCGATAGGCCGCCTCATCTCCTTGAGTGAGGTTGGTAAACGCTGCATCGATGCGTGCGTCAAGCTGAGAAAGCGCAACCAGTTGGGCGCGGGGTAGTGACGCGAAGTTGGCCTCGGTGAGTACAGCACCGGTGGTACTTCCGCGCCAGAAAGCCCGCGGGGCTTTCATCTCCCACCGCGATCGCCCGTTCGCCGATTGAATCGCTTGATGCAGGGGTCGCCAATAGAGCAGTGTGACAGGGTCTGGTATGAGAATAGCGCGGCGGTCCAGGCTGGCGTTGTAGTTAAAAGCACAAATGGGGGCATGTAGACCAAGGTCTTCGTCTGGTTCGTAACCATCCTCGAGGAGAATGATCATGTCGAGTCCTTCTGGCAACAGGCTCGAGCGATGAATAGCGCGCATTAACATCGTCAGCACGCGAGATCGCGAGGAAGCGCGCATTCGTGCAGCCTTGGTGGCATTGACGTAAAGTGCGCCACGCTTCACTGTGAAACGTAGATACGCTCGGGACGTCTTCTGCGCAGCCGGCCAGCAGTTGTCGAGGACCTGGCGGTTGCTTTGGTTACGAAAATGGGCAAAATCCGTGTCTAGCTGTTCGTCCAGCCAGCTGAAACGTTGGCGAGTGATCGCTTCTGGTAGCTCTCTAGGAAGCTGAAAGCGGGTGTAAGCCAGGAACGATTGCAGACGACGGAGTCGTCCGATTGTACGTTTTGTGCCATGAATCACATGCTGCCCCGAACTTCGTCACTTAAGTCGTCTATGCGTGGGCTCCGGCGAACCTGATTTACAATGTGGGACAAGCTGCGCAAACAGGGCGGAGAAGGCCTTGGCCGAGCTGTCGCGAGAAAAGCGCGATTGCGCACAGCGGGCCGCATTCTCGGTGATCTTCCGTCGTAGATTGCCATTGTGGACGATGCGTTCGATGGCGGCGGCTATCTGTTCCGGGGCACGCTCATCGACTAAGATCCCAGTTTCCTCATGTTGTACGGTATCGATAATGCCACCCGAACGTGAGGCAATCACAGGGGTCCTCGCGGCCATCGCTTCCAGGATCGCAAGTCCCTGAGCTTCGATCCAGCCATCGGCAGCGGTGCGTGAAGGGCCAATGAAGATGTCCGCCGCTCGAAGATAAGCCGGAATGTCGTGGGGTGCGACCCAACCGCTGAAATTTATGATATCAGCGTCGCCTAGACTCTGGGCGAGTTGTTCCAGCGCCGGGCGATCTGGCCCGTCACCGACAATGAGCGTACGGACGTTTGGCAAACTTCGTCGCAGAAGGTTGGTCGCAAGCAACAGGTCTTCGACGCCCTTTTCACCTACAATGCGCCCGGTGAATAATAGAAGCGGTCCAGTGCTGGACCTGTAACGCTCGCGCAACTGGGCCGCGAGGGCTATCTGGCGTTCGTCCAGTGGAGAAATGGAAACACCCATCGGGATACGCTCTAAAAGCCTAACGCCAGGGGCGACGCGATTGACCGCCTGCTCGGTAACGGAACTGTTGACAGTGACCGCATCAGCATCATGCAGGGGTGCCCGCTTGAACCACTCCATGAATCTGCCTTTTAGACCAAAGATATCCCCGCCATGCACGGTCACTACGTGCGGGAGAGAATGCGCGCGCCGTGCTACCATCCCGGTAAAGCCTTGCGGCAGAATCCAATGTGAGTGCATTAGGTCATAGTGACCCAGACGGAGTCGACGGACGGTTGCGAGCATCTCCGCAGCAATCAGGGCTGGCAATTTAAGCTTGTTGAGGGGATTGTTGCGCAGCTGGACCAATGCACCGCCCTGATAACAGACGGTTTGTTGATGCTCCGGCCAGAGATAACGAAAGCGATCGATGCGTACGCCGTCAATGACTTCGGACCGTTTTGCACCAGATGCGTGCGGCGCAAGCACGTCCACTTGCCAGCCGAATGCCTGCAGGTCTTGGGCGAGATGGAGGACGAACGGAGTTGTAGAATCTCCAGACCAACGCGGGAAGTTCGACGTCAAGCAGAGTATACGGCCTTGTTGCATCTAATCTAGCACCGTAACAGAGGTGGCAGGTCACGACAGCCGTGAATTGTTCGACCTATTGCCCGCTGATTTTTCCACATTCATATGCAAGGCGCTGATCGAGAGCCCTGGCTCGCTCGACACAAGCTATGACCTCACTGGCCTTTGGCATCAAGGCATGTGGGTCATTCATGTATCTTATCAATCTTTCATGTAAGACCGAGCTGTCGAATTCTGCTAAGGCAATAAAGCAGGGCTCGGCGCTCGGTACCGCATATTTAATGAGTCTAGCGATCTTTCCCTGCGAACTGCCAGTGCAGATCACGGGGCGCCCCGTCAAAAGCGCAAAAATAAATCCGTGATAACGTGAGGTAAGAACCAAGTCCAAGCAAGCATAGTATTCCAGAACCGCTTCTATGGCCTGGCCCTTGAAGGTCCTGATCCGTAGGCCCTTATGATTTTGCCATCTTTGATACATCGACAAATCGTCACGGCTTTGAACGACTAGCTCAATGGACGCCCCAGGGGGAGCGAGGTCGGCCGTCTCGTCGATCGCGCGTTGATATTTTCGCATGTTGTCCTTTGCAAGCATTGGCTCCGGAGATACCCAGGACACGCCAATACGTGGATACTCGGGGTTGATGCTGCCCGTCCGGACAGCGACGGTCCCAAGGTGAAACGCGAGGTCCTGGTCGACGGACAGCTTGGCGTCTGGGGCGATATCTCGCAATCGATCTGCATCCCCGGGATCTCGCACGGAGACCCAGCGGCAGTTGCTCAGCGCATGGGCGAGCAAACGCCGACCGAGATCGGTGCGAACGCCTTGGGTGCCGATTCCCAGACAGACCGCGGGTCGATGCAGCTCGGCGGCCATTAGCAGGGGCAGCGCGTAGTTCTGGAGGTTGTGGGGACAGGCATCATAAAGCAGACCGCCACCGCCGAGCACCACGCATGACGCCCGTGCGACGTCGGCGCGCATGATCGGCGGTCCACGCCGCACGATGTGGGCAGCGCCAGCAGCGGCGCCAATGATGCGCGCCGCGCAGGTGGTGACGGCATCATCACCAAGGTTCCCCATATTCCCGGCGCTGATCAGCAAGACCTCTGGCGTCCCCGGACGCTTTACCGGAAGCCGCTCCAGAGACCCCCGGCGCGGGACGTGACGCGCGATCGGCCAGTCCGACCAGCGTCGCCGGCTCCGATGCGCATAGAGCGCGAATACCGAATTCGCCCAGAGACAGCTGAACTGGCCAAGCTGCTGCAGGGACTGCAGCGACCAGTGCTCAGTCTGGCCCTTATGTATCAGCAGCAGGTCGCCGTCACGCGGCAGCTCGAGATAAGTCTCGACAGCACAGGAAGCCGACTCACCCAAGAGAGCGACGAACTCGATCGGTGCGTAAACGCGCTCGAACCGACACGAATCTACGAGTCGTCGGACTCGTCTCAACGCTGCTGTCCAGCAAGGATCCTGAGCGGGAAAGGTCGGGGGCCGCTTCCAGAGGCCAGGTTCGGTAGCGCGATGGCCATTTAACCCCATAATTCACATCATCTTCGATCGATTGCAACGTGCCGTGAACTGCCGAAGACCGGTTCTCAGGCACCCAATCCAAGCGCGCAACTCAACGGGTAAGCCTTCCAGCACGCGGCAGCAGGCCAGGACAGATCGCTGAGTGGGGTACAATAGAGCCGGGCTGGCCAGACCATTATGCGATGCATTGCGGACCACCGTGAAACTCATCATCCACCCAAGCATCAGCAGGTTGCGCGAGTTTCTCCTGCCCGTCACCTTGGTCCTGGGCACCTTCGCTCCCAGGCAAACCAAGACGCTGACGAAGATCGGCCTTCTCGGTATCCTCGCCTCGGCTCTAAACGCCGCGGGTTACCTGGCGCTCATGCCGCTGATCGGCTTCGCAACGCAGGATGGCGTGGATCTAGCGCTTGGGCCTTGGTCGTTGCCTGCCAATGTTACCTTACTTTGGCTGCTGATTGGTCTCATCGTGTTACTCATGGTCGCTGCCTTGCAGGTCGACTATCTTAGATACCAACTCGCATTGAGGCTGGTGCGTGGAACCGCGAACGCAGCCGCGCTACGGGGACTCGAAATGACTGGGGGCCTGCAACGCCGCAAGCAGCGACGGCTGGCGGTCCACGATGTCCTGGGCTCTGTGGCCTTTGCCTGCGGTATTTTGATGCGCCAGCTGGCGACCGGTCTCTCCGACCTGTTGGAGCTGATGGTCTTCTTGAGCGTACTGTTGTGGTTGAGTCCTGGATTCACGGCGATCTTCCTGATCGGTGCGGCGCTCGCCGCGTTGCTCTACGCCCGCTCACTTGGATCAGTGACCGGGGCGATCAGCGACACCCAATCACTGGCCGCTCGCGCACGCGAGGAGATCAATGCACTAGCCGAGGATCTCGAGGCCGAGCGCGCTGATCCCGATCGAAACGAGCACTGGGACGGTCGCGTGCGGGCCATGCTCCGGACAGGGCCGGTCGCTGACCTCATGGCAAGCAAGCTGCACATCCGACGCGAAATGAAGCGCGGGCCGATGCTAGTCGAGTATCTCTTCCCAGTCGCGCTCGTTGTCTTTCCGCTCCTGATGCTGACTACAGGGGACCCGGACAACAGTCTGAGCACGCTCCTGGCGCCCGCCGTCACCTATCTGCTGCTGCTCCGCAAGGCAATCGGCTTGCTGCAGCGACTCGCGGGGCAGTTCATGTTCGTTGGCCGCATCCACCCGCTGCTGCAATGCTACGCAGACCTGCAACAGGGCGTATCGTCGCCCCGATGCCCCTTTGCAAGGAAGGCAGGATCCGCTGCGGAAGACGAGGGCGATGTGCTCTGAAGCCATCGTTCCTTGCCGGTTTCCCGGAGGTGGACTCCGGGGACCGGGACATCGCACTTGACACTCGGAGGAACCAAACGTTGTTGATCAGCCACCGCTATCAATTCATCTTCATGAAGACCAAAAAGACCGCAGGGACTTCGGTGGAGTGCTATTTCGAACCATATTGTATGGCGCCCGATGATCCCAAAGCCCCGTCTGAACGGAATGGCAAGCGAGCCTATATCTCGGAGCACGGCATTATCGGCGCACGCGGCAGCAAAGGTCTGGAGCAAAGCGGATGGTTGGCGCACATGCCAGCGAGAAAGATTCGCGAAGGTATCGGCGAGGACATTTGGTCCAGCTATTTTCGGTTCGCTACGATTCGGAATCCCTACGAAAAGGCCATCTCGGCCTATTTCCATCAGAAGCATCGTCGACGAGTGCCCATTGCCGATCTGGCCACCGAGCGCGCGGCCTTCGAGGTCTGGCTCGCTGACGACAAGCCGCCCATCGATCGCGACAAATTCATGATTGGGAAGCAATACTGTCTCTCCGATGTGATTCGCTTCGAATCTCTCCTACCCGATCTGGAACGAATCTGCTCACGGCTTGGGATTCCCTTCGAGCCCCAACGGCTAGGCAGAAAAAAATCGCATATACGCCCCGCGTTAGCCACTGTTTATAACATGTATACGGATCCCGGCCGAGCCAGCGTCACAGCACGCTATGCGCTCGATATCGAGCTATTCGGCTATGGTTTTCCCGAGACTAAGGACGGGGCCGGGACTCAATGATCTATCTCTGTTACGGCATTACCAAGTCCGGCAGCACGCTCGCCTTTGAGCTGACTCGGGCCTTACTGGAATCCTTGGGCCATCCGCAGGAACGCATGCAGATTTCTCTGATCGAAGATGGAAAAAAGGTCAACTTCTTGTCGAATCGCAAGATCCGCGAGCTTGATCGCAACGGATTGCAGGTTATCGAGGAGATCGCGCCATGCCCACGCATTGTCGTCTTCAAGACCCATGGCGCTCCCCATGACGCGATCCGCGAGCTCGTTGCTGAAGGTCGAATCAAAGGACAGGCAAATTTCCGCGACCCCCGTGACAACCTCCTCTCCTTACTCGACGCGGGGCAGCGTGCACGCCAGCGCGGCCGGGGTGCCTTCCAGCGCATGCAGACCTGGCAAGCGGCACTCGAGCGGTACGGAGCTCAGCTTGCCCGATTCGAGGAGTGGGTTCGCCTGCCCGGTTTCATTGCAACCCACTACGAGGAGGTTGCCTTTCGCAGCGAGACCTTTTTAAGCCGGGTTGCGGCGCAATTGGAGCTAGCCTTGCCGGACGACCTGGACTTGACCCAGCTCGCGGACCGGGTCAAGGCGACTGCCTTTACGCAGCTCAACAAAGGCATCATCCGTCGCCATCGTGACGAGCTCACGGTCAACCAGACGCTGTTCCTGCTGCAACGCTTCGGTCGCCAGATCGAGCAACAGATGGCTGAAGATCTCGATGCGGCCGACCAGGCCTTACTCAACGCATCGCGTCAGCTGCCGCCGGTGGATCTGGATGCCGAGCAAGGGTCAGTGGTGCAGCCGCGGTCGATATCGGCCGCCAAAGGAAGGCGCACCGCTGCCATGTCAACGCGCATGACCAATTTTTTCGAACGCAATCTGCTGGTCCATACGCATTTGGAGAAGACGGCAGGCTCGACGCTCGTCCACTCTCTGAGGCGCATCTTGATTCCACAAAAAGTACTCGATCTGCGCAAGCAGGACGTCGAACGCCCGACCGATCTAGCGCCGACCGAGCGCGAGTTGATTCAACTCATATCCGGACATTTTCATTTCGGACACTGGGAGCGGTGCTTCAATCGGCGCTGTATCTACCTGGCGGCAGTTCGGGAGCCCTTCGAGCGCTTCCGCAGCTTTCATGCCTTCGTCAGCGCTCGTCCGGAACACCCTGCCTACAGACTGATCGGTCAGCGCTCGCTGTTCGAGGCGGTAGAAACCGCGCTACAGGAGCACCACCCCTGCGCGGTAGACTACCTGGCACGGTACTTCGGCGGCGCGACCGGATGGCAGCGGTTCGCGCGGGTGCGGACGCACCTGGAGGAGCGCTATATCGCGGTCGTCCCGCACCAACAGGTGATGCGCCTTATTGCCAGCCTGGCCAACGCCCTGGACGCGCAGGAGCCGACCGGGGTGACCCGAAACGTCGGTGCCCCTTATGCCACATGCGATGACGGCCGAGAGCTGTTCATCCGATCCAACCGACTGGATTATCAAATCTTCGATTATGTGAACGACCGATACGAGCACTGGCTGAATGACTTTTCCGCCCGCCTCGAGGTGATGTCGAGATGATCCGAACTTCGAGAACGATCGTCGCGCGCCTGTTGGGGCTTTGGCCGACCCGCACTCGCCGAACCTTCGTCGTGCTCGGTTGCCCCCGCGGCGGAACCAGTCTGCTGGCCGGCGCGCTGGACGCGGCAGGAGTGTATATGGGGAAGTACCGAACGCTGCAATACGAAGATCCCGAGTTCAAGATACAACCACACTTGGCGTCTGAGGCGCCCGAGCAGTTGGCGCCTGTCATTCGGGCCCGTAACCTGACGCACCGTTATTGGGGATGGAAATTCCCGAACAACATCTACTACATCGAGCGGGTCCTTCCCTTGCTGATCAATCCTTGCTTCTTGTTCGTTTATCGCGACCTCTACGAGATCGCCCGATCTTCCGCCCGTCACGACGGGCGCAACTGGACGGCGCAAGGCGAACATCTGATCGAGGTTGCCTTCAACCACAGTGCCAAGGTGCGTCGGTTCCAGGCGTCGCTGCATTTGCCGCATCACGTGTTTCAGCTCGAAGCGATCCAGGCGGACCCTGGCGCGTTCGCTGATCAAATGGTCGAGATCCTGCACCCGATGTTCGCAAGCCGCGAGAAGATCATGCGTTTCGTGATGCCCCACGGCGGCTATCATGCGCATGGCGCTGTGAAACGGCATGTCATTAAAAATTAGCCGCCGACAGGGCCGCGGTAGATGCGACCCAGGAAAAACGCGGCTCAGAAAGCGCAACGAGGGTGATCCTAGCAATTACGGATTCGTACTAGCTTACGTTACGCCCATAGCGGCGATAGACAGAGGCCAGGCGCTCGGCGAAATGCGCCTGGGAGAATTCTTTGGCGAGTCCATAGCCTTTTTCGACCAGCTCAGAGCACAGGGCATCGTCCTCGCTAAGGCGCCGGATGCCAGCTCTAATCTGCTCGCTATCATATGGATTAACCGAAAGACTGGCTGATGAGAACAGCTCACCGAGGCTGCTGTTGTTCGAGGTGAGCACTGGTGTGCCAAGCGACATGGCCTCAAGAGGCGGCAGACCAAAGCCCTCGTAGAGGGATGGCATCAGCACCGCCCTGGCCGCCCGCATTAAGTCGATCAGGATTGGTCTGGGCACGTGCCCCAGCCGCAGCAGGCTCATCCCCGACCCCACGGGGCCGGCTCCGTTGCGAATGTCGAGAGGCGAGACCGATGGGATGTGCTTGATCATCTGATCGGATGCATCGGTCACCGGACCGACCAAGACCAACGGCATCGTCACGCCGGAGTCCAGATAGGCTCGAATCAGGCGGTCGATATTCTTGCGGGGCTCCAATACACCAGCGAACAGCAGAAAGCCTCCTTTGCTCAGACCGTATCGACGCGCCAACCGCCTCGCGCCCGCTTCAGCGTCCTTGGAGGCATCGAGCAGATCTTCTCCTGCGGTCTGATAGGTGTTGATGACACGTTCTGGTGCAACATCCAACAGCTCAACGATATCGGCCTTGGAAGTTTCGGAGACGGTCAGAATCGCGTCAGCCTCTCGCGCGATCTTGCGGCACACAGACAAATACTCGCGTTTGATGTCCTTTGTGGTGTGCGGCAGCTTCAGTGGTAGTAGGTCGTGCAGGGTGTAGAGGTTGAAGGCACCGCGCACACGCGCCGGGATTGGCATCGTCCAGTGCATGATATCCGGAGGCTCTGGAATCTCGACCTCAAGCCACCGGCCGCTGGTTTGAAAGGTCAGACGGGCGCAAAAATGCAAATCGCGGGCATTGAAGAGTGCATCCATCGGCGGGAGGCGGCGCACACTGGATGTGGGGATGATCCGCCCGGTTAGCTCGATAGGCCTTGCTTCGAGCCGGGCGGTGAGCGCGCTGGAAAGCGTGCGAGCCAATCGCGCCAAGCGTCGTCCTCGGCTGTCTTTGCGAAATGGCTGGTAACCCGATGTCTCCATGAACTGAATCTCCCGCAGCAACGGGTCCTTGCTGCCCACATCGTGATGCCCAAATAGCAGGGATGTCTCATGTCCCAGCCGACGGGCTGTCTTGGCCAAACTGTTTGCATAGGTCGAGATACCCGTCCCGGTAGGCAGAGCTAGATTATGTCCGTCGATACATACCCGCATACAGATTGGTCTCGCGTCATGTCGAAGCGCAATGCCACGCGCCGAAGCTTCTGAGAGGCACACCAACAATTAATGATACCGCATCTGATGTAACCTAACCCGACGCCGGAGCAGAGCGCGCGGGTCATCGCAGCGGTATGGCGCTCGACGGTGCAGGAGGGATTTGTATGATCCGGCCGGTCGCTCGGGGCAGGCACCTGTCGCCCATACCATGGCGGCGTCGTTTACAATGCGAGACCGAAACGGAAGCCGGACGATCGGTTCCGACGCGAGCGTGCCGACTCGGATGTCGCGCGGGCGTGGACGCAGATTGTCCAGCGGTAGGTGCCCCGGTATCTGCGCTGCAGCTCCAGCAACACGGCTAGGCGCGGATCGGCCGGGTTGAGGGCGCCGCAGCGGGTGATCGGGTCCACATCGTCAGCCAACGGCCGGCTCCGATAGCGCCGGAACATCCGGTTGTGATGTCGCAGCAGCACTCGTTTATCCGGGGGCAGCCAGGCTACGGTCACCACCGGGAATTTACGTAGCGCCGAAATTGATAGCATGCTGTGGCAAGTCATATCGACTTTTTGGATGCGACTCCAAATGAAATAGCACTGTCACTGGAGCAGCTGCCAACTCCGGACCAACAGATCCCAAGAGGTTGAGAGGTGTAACCTGATGAATCACAGAGGCTTTCTACTTTTTTTTCTGGCCATCCTAGTTGGTTGTGAACAGTCTTCCCCGCCGGAAAGTCCCAGCTCCGTTGCGGCATCCGATCGCGAGGCCGTGGCCCCTGCCGTGGTCGATACGCGATCGGTTCCTGTGCATGTGGCCGAGTCTGAAGCTGATGAGGCCAAAACTCCGCGTAAGACCAAAGGCCAAAAGCTCCTTGCACGCATGCAGAGCGTGCTCGACCTGAGCGATGAGCAGTCTGCACAGATTCTGTCGATGATGGAGGTCGGTGCCAAGAACCCGGCGCTGCTGACGGTGCTCAGCGACGAGCAGCGTGCGCAGTGGAAAGCGTACGTGGCATCGAGGAGAGAGCAGCGAAAGTCACCTGCGGAGGTCGTTGCGAGCTGGCAGGCGACGCTGGATCTCGAACCCGCCCAAGTCGAGCGGATCAAGAATATCCTGGCGGAGGGTGGAAATACCCGTACGCTCAAGGCCGTGCTCACGCCGGAGCAAATCAAGCAGCTCAAGCATACGCGCAAGCAGCAGAAGTTAGACCAGGCTCCGGACCTGTCCGAGTAAGTACCCGCTCGCCAATGCTATAATTCCCCGCGCGCTGATGCGGGGAGAAACTGTTCAGAGCCCACTACCCCGGTGCAGGTGCTCGTCGCAGAGCGTATTGAGCTCACGGGAAACTGCTCTGATTTGCTATCAATCCTCGAAAAACAGATTGCGGAAATCTTTCCGGTCCTGCATCCGATAGATGGTGAAATCGGAACTCTCGCTGGCGACCGTGGTGCTCCACGGATGTTCGCACAGCGCGACCAGAGAGACGTCGGCGAAATCCGCCGGGAGATCGCTGTATTTCTCCAGCAAGGCGCGGATTCTTGGGAGGTCGCCGCGCGTCTTTGTGTCGATCGTCACAGCCCCTGCGGCCCAGAAGAGGAAGTCCCGCTGCGCCTGGGGCACGAAGTCCAGCATATAGACGACCTCGGTGATGACCGGCAGGTCGGTCACCAAGGGATAGCGCAGTCCGAGCATGAAGCTGACGTCGCGCGTATGGAACTGAACCGAGCCATCAAACAGCGCGTTCAAAGGGACGCTGGCAGCCGTGGGCGCCGCCTTGGCCATGGCGATGGCGTTGTTCTTCGCGCTGTTTCTGTTCACGGGCTACGCGGGCGGGGCGGTCCGCCACACCGCCGACAATCGCATCATGTTGCAGCTCGCGCCGGCCCTACTGTTTTTCGCGATGGTTATTTGGCTCCATGTGCGCGGATTGGCCTGCGAGTCGATGGAAGAACAGGCCAACTCAGATGCTTGAGTCGGGTCGGCGTGGGCAGTGGAAGCATTTGCTGTCGCTGGCAGCCCGGGCGATGCCATGCTGGAACCGCGCCATGGGGCGGCGCACGATTTCGCCGCCGATCAGCTCGACGCGCTCGTCGCCGCACATCAGTAGATCACCGATGGTCTTGAGCTTGAGGGCTTCCATCTGTCATCTCCCCCGCTCGATCCCGCATGTCGTCTCTATGCCGACTGGCGGCTTCGCTGGCGCTAAACCCCGCCGCCGCGGTGGACGGTTTCATAGTAGAGCTTCTCGAGCTCGAGCTTGTGCTTGGTCTCTTCGCTAGCGAGATACTGGAAGAGGTCTTTGATGGGGCCTTCGGGGGTGGTCTCGGCGAGCTCGGTGTAGTGCGACATGGCGGCGTGCTCGCGGCCCATGGCGTACTGCAGCACGGCCTGGTCGTCCGGGTGCTCGCCGAGGTCGGGCAGGTGCAGGCAGTCGGAGAACTTGCTGTCGCTGGCGGTGCGCGTGATCTCCTGCCTGACCTGCTCGGCGATGTCGCCGCGCTGGGCCAGGGCGCTGAAGAGGTCGTAGTGGGCCTGTTCCTCTTCGGCCAGTTCCTCGACCAGGTAACGGATGCGCTTGCTGACCTTGGGGATCAGGGCGGTGTAGAAGTCGCGCGCCTTTTCCTCGAAGCTGGTGGCGACCTCCAGAACCTCTTCGAGCGTGGTCTTCTCGCGCAACAGCTCGATGCCGTGGGTGCCTTCGGTCATGGGTGGACTCCTTAGCAAGACGTCTTGAGCGATGTGAGCAGGACATTCATGGTCCGTAGGAGGCCCGCCCTCGGGCCGAGCCGGGACCTGTGTGTCGCGCCGGGTGCGGCGCTCCTACGCGTTGGCGGCTCGACGGACCTTCGTGGGTTAGGGTGCCTCTGCCTTGGTAGCGGCAGTTGCGCCCAGCGCGGCATGGATGCTGGCGGCGACGCGGTGGCCGTCGGCGACGGCGGTGACCACGTCCGGGCCGCGCACCATGTCGCCGGCGGCCCAGAGCCAGGCCTCGCTGGTGCGTCCGGCGGCGTCCACCTGGAGCCGGCCGCGCTGCCATTCGAGCTGCTCTGTCAGGGCCTCGCCGAGCAGGTCGGTGTCGGCCATCTGGCCGATGGCCTCGACCACCATGTCGCCCGCGTGGAGGCGCTCGTCGGTCTCGTCATAGGTCGGTGCAAAGCGCCCCTGCTCGTCGAAGATGGCCTTCACGCGCCAGGTCTTCAAGCCGGTCACGCGGCCGTTTTCGATCAGGACCTGCTGCGGGCCTCGGCTGTCGAGGATCTCGACGCCTTCCTCGCCGGCCTCCTTGATCTCCTCGGCGTCGGCGAGGAAGTGATCCAGGTCTTCCAGGGCCGTCAGCGTGACGCGGACCTCGCCGTAGGCCTGGCGCTGCAGCCGCGCGAGGCTGCGGGCGATGTCCATGGCCACGTTGCCGCCGCCGATGACCACGGCCTGGCGCGGCGTGCCGATGTCCTCGCCGGCGGTGATGCGGCGCAGCAGATCCACGGCCCGGCGCACGTCCTGATGGTCGCTGCCCGGGATGCGCGTGGCGCGACCGAGCTGCAGGCCGAGGGCCAGGAGCACGGCGTCATGCTGCTGATGCAGCGCATCCAGGCTGATGTCGCGGCCGATGCGCATGTTGCAGCGGATGTCGACCCCCACGGAGCGGATGATGTCCACGTCGCGGTCGATGGCGTCGTAGGGCAGCCGGTATTCCGGGATGCCCCAGCGGGTCATGCCGCCGGGCTGGTCCAGGGCCTCGAACACGGTGACCGCATGCCCCTGACGCGCCAGGTCGAAGGCCGCGGTCAGACCGGCAGGGCCGGCGCCGACGATGGCGACCGATTTGCCCGTTGCCGCGCCCGGCCCGCCGACGATGGCGCGGCATTGCTCGGGGGTCACCTGATCCATGATGTGGCGCTTGAGCCAGCGGATGGCGATGGGATCGCCCTCATGTCGGGCGGCACAGCTGGTCTCGCATTTATGGGTGCAGACCCTGCCGCAGACGGCGGAGAAGGGGTTGGTCTCGTAGAGCAGGCGCACGCCGCGCTCGTAGTCCCCGTCGCGCACCGCGGCGATGTAGTCCGGGATCGCCATGTGGGTCGGGCAGGTGGCGATGCAGAGCCCGCAGGACACGCAGCGGTTGGCCTCCAGCCGCGCCTGCTCGATGGAGTAGCCATCGACGATCTCGGCGAAGGAGTCGATGCGCAGCTCCGGCGCCATCTCCCGCATCTCGATGCGGTCCTCGGCGGTGAGCCGGTGGCCATCGGGTCGGTGATAGCCCAGCGGCTGCTGGTCCCAGGGCTTGGCATCCACGCCCGGAATGAAGCGGAAGGCATCCGGATCGGCCTCCACCCAGACGTACTCGTTGGACATGCCCAGTGAGCTGGTCATGCAGACATCGACACACAGGGCGCACCAGCAGCAGCGGCCGTAGTCGATGCGCGGGCGCAGGCCCGAGTCGCCCTGGCGGGTGTCGATGCCCGGCACCGGCACCATGTCGATAGCGGCGTTCTGGCAGATGGCCTCGCAAGTGCCGCAGCCGATGCACTTGTCGATGTCGTTCTGGTGGAAGCCGCGGTAGCGCGGCGCCCCGGGCCGCTCGGTGAGCGGGTCGCGGATGGTGACCGGATCGCGCAGCAGGTTCTTCCAGGCGGTAAAGGGGGAGAGGACGTCGGATACGCTCATGGCTATCTCTCGATCTCCGGCGGGTAGGTGTGCAGCGACACCATGAGCGCCGCGACATCGGCGATGTTGACGTTGACGATCATGCGCTCCAGCAGGGCCATGGCATGGGTGTAGGAGGGGCCCCGCACGTTGACCCGGCGCGGATAGCCGCTGCCGTCGGTGACCAGGTAGTAGCCGTACTCGCCGCGGGAGCATTCGCCGCGGATATAGGTCTCGCCCGGATCGATCTTCCAGTGCAGCACGTTCGGCAGCCGGGTCATGACCTCGCCGCCACGCGGCATGCGCGCCAGGATCTGGCGGATCAGGTCCACCGAGAGCAAGACATCGCGCCGGCGCACGTCGGCGCGGGTGTAGATGTCGGAGTCCTGACCCGTGACGGGCTCGAAGTCGAGCTGCGGGTAGACCAGGTAGGGGAAGTCCTTGCGCACGTCGCGCGGCACGCCGGCGGCGCGGGCGTTGGGACCGGTGATGCCGTAGGGCTCCAGCCAGTCGGGATCGATGACGCCCATGCCGACGGTGCGGCGCTTGAACACGGCGTTGCGGAACATGGTCTGTTCCACGTCGACCATGATGTCCTCGAGCTCGCGCAGGGTCTCTTCCATCCGCCCGGCGAAGCCCTCCGGCAGCCGGTCGCGCACGCCGCCGGGCAGGATGAACATGTGGTAGATGCGCGCGCCGGTCAGTTCCTCGAAGCGGTCGAGCATGAGGTCGCGGGCATAGGTGGTCCACTGGCCGATGACGCCCATGCCGAGCGCGCCGGCCTGGCCGCCCAGATACATCATGTAGCTGTTGATGCGGCCCATCTCCAGGATCAGGTTGCGGATCCAATGGGCCAGCTCCGGCACCTCGAGCCCTGCCAGCTCCTCCACCACGGCGGCATAGCAGTATTCGTTGAAGTCCGGCTCGGGCACGCAGATGCGGCAGACGATGGGGAAGCACTGGATGAAACTGCGCCGCTCCATGAGCTTCTCGAAGCCGCGGTGCAGATAGCCCACGTGGGTCTTGCCCTCCACCACCTCGTCGCCGCAGACGGTGAGCTCCACCGACATGTTGCCGGTGATGCCGGGGTGCTGCGGCCCCTGCCAGAGCTTCAGGTACTTGCCCGAGCTGAGGTCGATATCGAGACTGCCGTCGACCTTTTCGGCCGGATACTGGCTGCGGTCGGGGGTGAAGAGTCCCATGTCAACGCTCACCGGGATAGAGTTGCTGCTGCATGTGGGCGGCGGGATCGTAGGTCACCCGTCCCGGCCGTTCGGCGTAGGTCTCTTCGGCGTATTTCAGGGTATCGAAGTCGCGCCGGTAGGGCGGGGTGGCGGTCCAGCCCTCGAGGATGAAGTCCTCGTCCAGACGCGGACTGCCCGGGAAGTCGATGCCGAACATCTCGCGCAGCTCGCGCTGATAGGTCGCGGCCGTGGGCCAGAGCTCATGGATGCTCTCCATGCTGGCCGGCTCGCGGGGGATGCGCACACGCAGGCCCAGGTCCAGCCGGGCGCTGCGGTTGCAGACGAGATAGGTCAGCTGAAATTGTTCCTGCTCGATCCAGTCCACCGCCGTGAGCAGCACCAGATGGGTGAAGCCCTCGCGGTCGCGCAGCTGCAGCAGCGTCGCGCGCAGCAGCGAAGGCGGCACGTCGAGGAAAGCGAGATCCGCTCGCTGGGTCTGCAGCTCACCGACGGGCAGCAGGGCCTGCAGGCGCGCATGGATGTCGAGGAGGTTCGTCTGCATCACGCTCACCAGTTGTAGTCCGGCATGTCCCAGTCCTGGATGACCTGCTTCTGGTTGGCCTTGTACCAGGCGAAATTCTCCGCGTAGTGGTTGGCGCCGTCCGCCTTGCCCGCGCGGATGAGCTTCTTCAGGTCCAGGAAGCCCGCCAGCAGGGCCTCGGGCCGCGGCATGCAGCCGGTGATGTAGAGGTCCACCGGCAGATACTGGTCCAGGCGCTTGATGGTGTTGTAGGAGTCGAAGTACATGCCGCCATTGATGGTGCAGGAGCCCAGGCCCACGACATACTTGGGATTCTGCATCTGCTCATAGGAGCGGATGACGCGCTTCAGGGTCTTCACCGACAGATAGCCGGAGATGACGAAGAGGTTGGCCTGGCGCGGCGTCGGCCGCCACTGGATGCCGTAGCGATAGGCATCGAAACGCGGCGTCATCAGCGGACGCATCTCGATGGCGCCGCAGCCGGTGCCGAAGCCGAGGATCCAGATGGACTCCGACCGGGCCCAGTTGAACAGGTCCTCGATGATCTGCGCATAGGCCGGCCGCTCCACCTGGGGCAGCGCCTCGCAGTAATAGTCGCGCAGCGGCTCGACCTCGAACTCGACACCGTCCGGGCCCTTGACGACGCGTTTCTGCAGCTCTTCTTTCATTCCAAGTCCGGTAGCTCAATGGTCGCAGTATAAGGTTTAACCGCAGAGGCGCAGAGGACACAGAGAAGACACAGAGTGATTGTCTTATTCATTATGTTCCCCTTCTTGCCTTCGCACTCTCTGCGCCTCAGCGGTTCGAATTCGACGGCTCTTAAGATTAACCGCAGATGCGCAGAGGGCACAGAGAAGACACAAAGAATTCCATTTATTGCCCTTCCCAACTACACCTTCTCTTCTTACCTTTGCGTTCTCTGCGCCTCTGCGGTTCAACTTCCACGGTTCAAATTCCGCAGCTCAAACCCACAGGATCGCCAACACGCCGAGCGGCACGGCCCAGATCAGGAACCAGCGGATCGATTGCTCGACACGGAAGCGCGGGAAGACCACGCCGACGAAGACCGAGACCATGTAGATCAGGAACACCTTCAGGGCGAACACCGGCCAGCTGGCGGCGCCGCCGAAGAACAGGTTCATGTAGATGACGATCTTGGCGATGGGGAAAATCGCCCGGTTCGTCTGCAGCAGGGCCAGATAGGACGAGTGGTACTCGGTCGGCGGGCCGATGGGGATCTCCTGGGGCGCCAGCACCACGTCGAAGGGCGGGCGCATCATCGAGCCCAGGAAGGACAGCATGGCGGCGGCCACGGCCAGCGGATTGGTGAACAGGGTCCAGTGCAGGATGCCCCCCTGCTGGGCGGCGACGATGTCTGTGACCGACAGGGTCTGATACTGCAGGGCCACGGCGAAGACCGCGAGCGCGAAGGGCAGTTCGGCGGCGGTGACCTGCGACAGGCCGCGGCTCACGCCGATGGCCGAGTAGGGATGCCCGCTCTCGGCGGCACCCAGGGCCATGCCAAGGGTGCCGAAGAAGACGAAGTAGAGCGCCAGGATCAGGTCGCCGGCGAAGGAGAGGTTCGAGAACATCTCGCTGCCGTAGATGGTCGGCACGAACAACAGCAGGCCGACACCACCCGTGAGCCGGAACACTGGTCCCAGGTAGAAATGCACGCCATGCGTGATGAGGCTGCGCTGGCCGATGTTCTTGATGAGATCGACGTAGTTCTGCCAGATCGGGATGCCTTGGCGGCGACCGACGCGGGCGGCGATCTTGGCGATCAGCGCATTCAGCAGCAGGCCGAAGTTGAAGACGACGAAGACCGTCAGCAGGGCCTGGGGGATCTTGATCCAGTCGAAGCTCATGGCTGGCCACCCATGCCGAGCAGGAAGACGATGACGACGAAGACGAGGAAATGGATGGCGTAGGTCTGCCCGTTGCCGGTGTAGAGGCGCCGGCCCAGATCACCCGCCGTATTCAGCAGATCGGTCAGCGTGGACCAGAAACGGGTCACCAGCGGCAGCATCAGGAAGCCCAGCGCCTTGCGGTAGGGGGCGAAGAAGTTCCAGGCGAAGTGCGTGGTCTCGGGGCGGTACGGGCGCTCCGCGGCGAAGGCGATGTTGAACTGCTTCACCTTCTGCGCGCGGCGGTTGATCAGCAGCAGATAGCCGAACACCAGCATGAAGATCACGCCGATGATGATCATGATGGAGACGGGGCTCCAGTAGCCGTACTGGCTCGTGATGGTCAGCCCCTGCCAGCTCAGCGCGCCGTTGGGGATGAACTGGCTGATGTAGGCGTCCACATGGCGCAGCGCCATCCCCGGCACCACGGCGAAGATGATGAGCATGGTGACGAAGAGCATCTGCGGCAGCACGATCCAGAACGGGGCCTCCCTGACCCGGCGATGCTCGTCCTTCAGCTGGCCGAGAAAGATGGTATGGATCAGCCGGAACAGGTACAGAAAGGCGATGGGCCCGGCGAAGAAGAGCACGATCATAGGCAGCCGCGCATCGCTGTCCAGGATGGCGTTATAGAAGATCCAGCGCCCGCCGAAGCCGGACAGCGGCGGCACGCCAGAGATGGCGATGATGCCGATGAGCACGGCGATGAACGACAGCGGCATCAGCGTGATCAGGCCGCCCATGCGGTACATGTCACGGGTGCCGGTGCGCTTCGCCACGCCGCCCACGGACAGGAACAGCATGGACTTGTAGATGTAGTGGTTGATGACGAACATCAGGGCCATGAGCCAGCCCAGGTGGTTCATCAGGGCCAGACCGAAGACGGCATAGCCCATCTGGCCGATGGACGAATAGGCCAGCAGCCGCTTGGCGTCCTCCTGGAAGGCCGCGAGCAGGTTGCCCGCCAGGGCCGTGAGGGCGCCAAGCCAGAGCATGAGATGGGTCAGCTCCACGCCGTAGAGCTGCTGCTTGCCCATGTTCATGACCAGGATGAACAGCCCGAGCAGACCGGCCTTGAGCAGGATGCCCGAAACCATGGGGGACACATCGGTCTCGGCCTCGGCATGGGCGCCGGGCAGCCAGATGTGCAGCCCCAGCACCGCGGTCTTGCTCATGAAGCCCACCGCGAGCAGCAGGAAGACCCAGCCCGAGAGCGGCTCGACCACTGCGCCCAGGGCCTCGAGGGGCAACTGCAGCTGACCCTGCGCCGCCAGCGCGAAGCCCGCCAGGATCAGGAAGGCGCCGCCCAGCGAGAACAGCATGTAGGAAAGGGCATGGGGCTCCGAGGCCTTGCCGCGCAGGATCAGGAAGTAGGAGCCCACCGTCAGCAGTTCCCAGGCGGCAAAGAAGGCAAAGCTGTCCTGGGCCTGCACCAGCATGGCCAGACCGGCATACATCAGCATCGCCGATGGATAGAAGCCTGCACGCCGCCCGGGGGCGTGATAGCTGGCCAGCAGCACGATGGCGCCACCGACCAGGAAGATGAGAGCGAAGATCAGCCGCAGCGGATCGTAGTCCTGATAGGTCAGCGCGAAGTAGCCCAGCATGCCGGCGATGGCGAGGGTGTTCTTGATCCGCGCCGGCAGCCAGTCCAGCAGCACGAAGGCCAGTGCGAAGAGCAGCGGCAGCGACAGCAGCAGATTGGCCTGACCGGACAAGGCGCCCCAGAGATAGCCCAGACCCCAGGCCGCCACCAGCGCTGTCAGGATCGGGATCAGCCGCTCGGCCGGACAGGCGACGCTATCCGCCGGCGCCGCGCGCTTGATGGCATGGCCGAACCAGCGGAACAGATAGCCGGCCTCGATCAGGGTGCCGAACAGCACGAACCCGAGCAGTGCCAGACGGTCATGGCTCGCCAGCAGATGCACCAGGTCCCACTTGGCATAGAAGCTCGGGAAGGGTGGCAGGCCCGTCAAAAGGGCCAGGAAGCTCGCGAAGGCCAGCATCAGCAGCGGCCGTGTGCGCAGCGCCGCCCAGTCCTCCAGCCCGCGTCCGGCGATGAGGCCGGACAGCCAGTAGAGCCCGGCCTTGGCCACCGCATGGGCCACCAGGATGCCGAAGGCGATGAACAGATAGCCGTCGCCAAGGATGTCGCGCTGACCGATGACCACCAGCACCAGGCCGGTCTGGGCCACCGAGGAATAGCCGAGCAGCCGCCGGTCGTTGCGCTGGGGCAGGGCCAGCACATTGGCAACCAGGAAGGTGACGATGCCGACCCCCGTGGCGATGCCGAGCCAGGCGTCGCCGCCGATGGCCAGCAGCTTGTCCACCGCGAACAGGGCCGCGGCGCCGCTGGCGGCGGAAAAGATGGCCGAGAATGCCGGATGCGCCGATTCGTAGATATCCAGCGCCCAGCCGTTGGCCGGGAAGGGCTTGAGCTCGGCGATCAGCGCGATCAGCATCAGGAAGAAGGCGATGGCGCCGACCTGGGTTGCGGTCACGCCGGCGTGGGCACCGCCGGCGTCCGGCAGCATGCCGTCGAGGTTCAGGGTACCCGTGACCTGGTAGGCGAAGATGATGCCGATGAGCAGCAACGCCGAGAAGAACTGCGCCACGATCAGGTACTTGAAGCCGGCTGACAAGGCGCGCTCATCGTCGGCGAGCAGGATCATGCCGGCGGTGGCGATGACCGCCAGTTCGAAGAAGACGAACAGGTTGAACAGGTCGCGGGTCAGGATGATGCCGGCCAGCGCCATCACCAGGATCAGCAGCACGGCCATGGCCCGGCGACCGTGTGCCCACAGGGGCGCCTTCAGCGCGATGGCCGCGAAGAGCCCGGTCAGGGTCACCAGGGTGCTCAACGCCGCCTCGGCCAGGCCCATGCGCAGGTTGATGGCAAACGGCGGCGGGGTACCGGCGGTGAACACGTCCACTGTGCTGCTCTGGCCCGTGGCGAGCGCCAGCAGCCAGAGCGCGGACACCAGGCCCATGAAGCCCAGGGTTGCCAGCGTGATGGCCCAGGCGGTGCGCGTGCGCCGCTCGTCCAGCAGTCCGAGCAGGAAGGCGGCGCCCAGCGCCGAGGCGATGATGAGGATCGGGCTTGGCATCGCGCTTACCACTTGAGCTCCGTGAGCCGGGCAATATCCAGGGTGCCGCGCGTCTCGAACAGCCGGTAGGCGTAGGCCAGCATCAGCGCGGTGATGCCGACGCCGATGACGATGGCCGTCAGCACCAGCGCCTGGGGCAGCGGATCGATGACCCGGCTGACGGCCTCGGCGGCGGGCACGGCCGCGTCGAGGATGGGCGCGGTGCGGCCGCTCATGTGGCCGATGGCGACGATGACCACATTCACGCCCGTGGTGGCCAGCGTGAAGGCGACGATGATGCGCAGCAGGTTGCGCTGCGTCAGCGCACCGTAGAAACCGATGAGCACCAGCGCGAAGCCGGTAGCCAGGGCAATGTGGGCGACCTCCGGCATCAGGAATCCTCCGTTTCCGACAGACTGGCCAGCATGGACGAGAACTCGGCGCCCACCTTGAGCCCGATCAGCACCGAGATGACCGGCATGAGCCCGGCGGAGAACAGCTCGCCGAGGGTGCCGACGGGCAGCAGGCGGTTGTCGAGGAAGCCGCCGGCAAAGACCAGACCAAGCAGGCCAAGCGCGACGAAGGTGGCGCCCGAGAGCGACTCGATGCGCGTGATCAGCCCATGGCTGAAGCGCTTCAGCGGCTCTGCCAGCAACAGCAGCAGGGTGCCCGAGGCCAGGATGGCGCCGCCCTGGAAACCGCCACCCGGCGTCAGGTGGCCATTGACGATGACATAGGCGCCAAGCAGCAGGATCAGCGGCACCAGCAGCCGGCTGCCGGTGGCGAGCAGTTCGCCCGCGGGCACCGGCGGCTTGCGCCGCGCCGCGGGTCGCCCACCCGCCAGCACCAGACCAACGATGGCCGCGGACAGGAACAGCACCGTGACCTCGCCCAGGGTGTCCAGGCCGCGATAGGTGACGATGATGGCCGTGACCAGGTTGGCCGCGCCCAGGTCCGGGGCGGTGTGCTCGGCATAGTAACGGCCCGTCAGGCCCAGCTCCTCGGCGGGCGTGAAGCCCAGCCACAGGGCCGCGAACAGCGCACCGAGCACCGCGAGCAGCACCAACACCAGGGCCCGCCTAATCATCGTCGCTTGCCTCCGATTCGCCGCCGCGCACCCGCGCCAGAACGAAGAAGAACAGGAATGTGGTCAGCCCGCTGCCGATGGCCGCCTCGGTCATGGCCACGTCCGGGGCGGCGAGGATCAGGAACAGCACCGACGCGAACAGGCTCACCAGCCCGGCGGACAGGATGGCGATGGGCGTGCTGCGGACCAGGATGGCCACCAGTGCCGCCAGCACCATCGCCAGGCCGAGCAGCAGGGCCAGGCCCGAGGTGAGGTTGGACGCCAGATCCATGCCGAGGCTGCTCATGCGTCCTCTCCGGTGTCTTCCGCCAGCCGATCGACCCGGGTCAGCGGCGTCTTGCGCAGCCCGATGCGGTGCGCCGCCCGGGCCAGGACCTGGGCCGACAGCGGATTTGTGAACAGGATGAACAGGCCGATCAGCAGCAGCTTGAGCGCCCAGTCCGGTTGCAGCAGACCGACGCCGGACAGGGTCAGCAGGGTGCCGAGGGTGGTGGTCTTGGTGCCGGCCTGGATGCGGTTGAAGACATCGGGCATGCGCACCAGCCCGAGCCCGCCGAGCAGCATGAACACGCTGCCGACGAGCAGCAGCAGGGCGCCGAGCAGATCGAGCAGGGCAGCGATCATCACAGCCCGCCCTCCAGGTGTCTGGCCACCACGATGACCCCGAGGAACGACAGCAGACCATAGATCAGGGCCACGTCCAGGTAGATGCCCCGCCCCTCCGCCAGGGCGGTCAGCAGGATCCCGGTGATGGAGACGATGGTGAGCACATCGAAGGCCACCACGCGATCCGCGGCGGTCGGCCCCTGCAGGAAGCGCCACAGTGCAAGCAGAAAGGCCACGCCCGCCAGGATGGCGGCAAGCGACACCAGCAACATCACCGGCGCCGCCACCGAAGTCACGACCGGGACGTCAACCATACATCACCTCCAGATAGCGCTCGAAGCCGGCGACGATGCGGGCCGTGGCCGCGTCGATGTCAGCCGATTCCACCTGCACCCAGTGCACATACAGCCATTCGTCCTGCAGTTCGACGGTCAGGGTGCCCGGGGTCAGGGTGATGGCGTTGGCCAGCAGCAGCCGCCCCATGGGGCTCTGCAGCCGGGTACGTACCTTGACGATACCGGGATTCACCGGCAGGTCCGGCGACAGCACCACTCGGGCGAGGTTGAGATTGGAGCGGACCAGTTCCCGCAGGAAGTGCCAGACAAAGCCGAGGCCGGCTCGATAGGAGGCCGGTGTGGCGCGCAGTTCGGTCAGCGGCGACAAGCCGCGACGGAACAGCCAGCCGATCAATAGGGACACCGTGATCCCGACCGACAGCACTTGCCAGGACAGGGAGGCGTTGAGCGCCACCCAGAAAAGCAGCAGGATCGCAAGCAGGGGGACCATGGTGAGGCCGGAAAGCTCATGCAGTGTGGTGACCGACCCCATGGTTCAGACGCGCCCGCGGGCGGTTTACGAAGGGCATTGGAGGCGGACGGATACGACTTGGATGTCAGGGTAGTCGTGGGCCGCAAAGCTGTCTATGACCCCAATCAAGATGACCCGTCGCGGCGCCTGCCAAGGCGCGACCGGGGCCGAATGTTCACAGCTTCGTCATCTGCGTGCCGGCCGTCGGGGGGTCTCCACAGCAGACACGTAAACCACGAAGAGCAAAATCTCGTTGAGAACGGATCTGAGCCGCACCCGACAATAACTGAACCCTCGGCAAAAAACCCGGTCAGCGCCTGACCGCCGATCAGAGCCCGAAGTAGGCCTTGATCCCGGCCATCACGCTGGCCGTGGCCACCGAGGCCAGGATCAGCCCCATGACGCGGCTGATGATGCTTGCCCCGCTGTCGCCGATCAGGCGGTGCACGGGGCTGGCCGCCAGCATCAGCAGCAGGGTGATGAACAAGACAACCAGCATGGTCAGGCTGGTCAGCACCTGCTCCAGGATGCTGTAGCGACTGTTCTCCGTCAGCAGCACCGCCGCCAGCATCGCGCCCGGGCTGGCGATCGACGGCACGGCCAGCGGAAAGATCGCGGTCTCGCTGGTCTTCTTCGCAATCCGGACCTCGCCCTCGGGCTTGCCTTCGCCAAAGATCATGGTCATGGCAAACAGGAACAGCACAAGGCCGCCCGCGGTTTGAAACGCCGGCAATGGAATGTCAATGGCCTTGAGAATGAACTCTCCGGCGACGACAAAAAAGAGCAGCACGCCCGCGGAGACAAGCACGGCGATCAGCGCGGTCTGCCGCTTGTCCCTGGCGTCATAACCACGCGTGACCGCAAGAAACACCGGCACTGTGCCGATGGGGTCGATGACCGCAAAAAAGAACACGAAGGTTGAGATGAGTGCTTCCATGGACGACCTCTGCGTTGGATGCTTGCCCGGACCAGGAAATGAGCCCGGCTGAATCAATACTTAGCCAATGCAAACCATCTGCGCCTGCGCCCTCCCGACCGCGCCCGGACCCGGGCAGAATCGCGGGCTGATTTCACTTGACGCTTACATGAGGCGCCGATGTCTCGATAGTACCCGACCGCGAAGGCTATCGTGGTCTGCTGCATCCTGTTCGGCGTGGCCCTGATCAGGGTGAAGTGCAAGCAGCGCTTCATCGACCTGCTCGCCACCGCCGGCGACACCCTGATGACCATGACCGACTTCATCGGCCGGCTCGCCCCAACGATGTCTTCGCCATCACGGCCGCCGCGCTGGTCCGTCGCGCGCAATATACTGGGCCGGCTGGACTGAACCTCGACTACAATGGGCCGAATCATCACCCGCAGGGATCTTGCATGACTCAGCTAGACCGTGTTCGGCCCCACCGTCGCATCGCGACCGCCCTCTCCATGCTGCTGCTGGCGCTGGTCGTCGCATGGCAGTCCCTGGCCGCCGCTCCACCCAGGGCCATCGACCCGCAGGCCAATCCGCTGCGCACCCCCGACACCTCGAGCCCCCGCACGACGCTGGAAAGCCTGTTCCGCAATCTGGAGCAGGCCTACCGCATCGGCCAGGACGAAAGCCAGCCCGCCGAGGCCACGCTTGCGCCGCTGCGCCGTGCGAAGCGCACCCTGGACCTCAGCGAGGTGCCGCGCAGCCTGGTCAACGAGACCGGCACCGAAACGGCGCTGCTGCTGAAGGAGGTTCTGGATCGCGTCGGCCTGCCGCCGCTGGATAGCATTCCCGATGCCGACACCGTGGTCGACAAGGAACTGGAGAAATGGCGCATCCCCCACACCGAGATGGTGATACACCGGGTCGCGTCAGGGCCGCGCACCGGGGAATGGCTGTTCAGCCCGGCCACGGTGGAGAACGCGCGCGAGTTCCACGAACTGGTGGCCGATCTGCCCTACCTCCCCGGGGCCACGCCCGGCCTGCTGGAGGCCTACACCCTGACCCCGGGGGCCGGCATCAGTTTCTACTGGGCCGAGCATGCACACTTTCCCGGCTGGCTCAGCCAGGTGGCGCTGGAACAGGCGCTCTGGCAATGGCTGCTGGCGCTGCTGTCCATCCTCCTGACGCTGCTCGTCGCCTATGGTGTCTACCGGCTCGCCCGCCGGCGCGAGAAGCGCCTGGCATCACAGGGTGTGAAGACCCGCTGGCCCACCCTGTTCGCGCTGGCACTGGCCCTGCTGCTGACCAACGCCACGGGGTATTTCATCAACAGCGTGGTCAACTTCACCGGTGAGGTGCTGTTCTTCAAGCTGCGCGCCTTCGTCATCCTCAATTACAGCCTCGCCGCCTGGATCGCGGCCTCGCTGCTGACCAGCATCCCCGAGGCCATCATCAGCTCGCGCCGACTGCGCCCGCGCGGCATCGACAGCCAGTTGCTGCGGCTCGGCTTCCGGCTGCTGGCGCTCATCGCCATCGCCGCCATCGTCATCGACGCCGCCGATCGCATCGGCCTGCCGGCCTACTCGGTGCTGACCGGTCTGGGCGTCGGCGGCATCGCGGTGGCGCTGGCCGCGCGCGAGACCCTGGCCAACCTGCTCGGCTCCATCTCCATCATGCTCGACAGGCCATTTCGCATCGGCGACTGGATCAAGATCGGCAATGACGAAGGCACGGTGGAAGACATCGGCTTTCGCACCACGCGCATCCGCACCTTCTACGACTCCCTGCTCTCGGTGCCCAACTCGGTCACCACCAACGCCACCATCGACAACATGGGCCGGCGCAAGTACCGGCGCGTGCGCACCTTCGTCGACATCCGCTACGACACGCCACCGGCCGCCATCGAGGCCTTCCTGGAGGGCATCAAGGAGGTCATCAAGGCCAACCCCTGCACCCGCAAGGACTACTTCCACGTGGTGCTGCACGATTTTGGCCCACACAGCCTGAAGATCATGCTGTATTTCTTCGTCAAGGTGCCCGACTGGTCCGCCGAGCTGGTGGAGCGCCAGCGGGTGTTGCTGGAGATCGTGCGCCTGGCGGCGCAGCTGGACGTGCGCTTCGCCTTCCCGACCCAGACGGTTGCGGTGGAGAATCTGCCCGGCCAGACCATGTCACCCACCGCCGAGCCCACCG
Organism: Thiohalocapsa marina; assembly: GCF_008632335.1. Classification (GTDB taxonomy): domain Bacteria; phylum Pseudomonadota; class Gammaproteobacteria; order Chromatiales; family Chromatiaceae; genus Thiohalocapsa; species Thiohalocapsa marina. The sequence goes on along the minus strand of NZ_VWXX01000006.1, from coordinate 137,913 downwards.
ACGAGCAATTGCTGGCCGCGGCCCGGCAGTTTGCCAGCGGCGGCAACGCCGCCCGGCCGCGCGGGCTGGGGCTGTTCACACCGCCGGCGGAGGAGGGACGGTAAGGAACGCGCCCAAAACAAGGTGAACACTCTAGGGCGGATAAGCGAAGCGCATCCGCCGTTGTGGCCTGTGGCGGATGCGCTTCGCTTATCCGCCCTACCGTGCATCCGTGTAGGTTATTTCTGAATCGTGCCTAAGCAAAGAATCAGGGCAACACCCATGGCCAGTTCAGAGTCCTCACCGCCGCCGGTGGATCATTGCGAGCCCCTGTCCGCGGACCTGGCGCTGCAGGGGCGCGCAGAGACCTTCCTGCAACAACACGGCACCGACCTGGGACAACGCGCCAGTTTCGATCTGGACTACCTGCTCGAGGAGGCATTGAAGCAATGGGATTGATCGGTATCCTGCTGGGGCTTACGCTCCTCATCGTCCTGGCCTATCGCAGCCCGGAGCAAAACACTCCAGCCGCGGCCGCGACTCTGGTGGCCGTCCTGTTCGCCGCCACGACGGCGGCCCAGGCCCTCGCCGCTGAAGGCGGGGCGGACCGATCGCCGCCGCGTTCCGGCGCCTCAACCGCGGATCACAGCAAGTTCCCGAGCCTGCAGGGCCCCTTCAGCAGCGGCCCCGAGGTCACCGCCGCCTGCCTGAGATGCCACACCGAGGGGGCGAAACAGATCCACGACAGCATCCACTGGACCTGGGAGTACGCCCACCCGCGGACCGGGCAGCAGCTCGGCAAGCGACATGTAATCAACAATTACTGCGGCAGCGTGGCCACCAACTACGCACGCTGCAGCAGCTGTCACGTGGGCTTCGGCTGGGACGACGCGGATTTCGATTTCGGCGACGAGAACAGCGTGGACTGTCTCGCCTGTCACGACACCACCGGCGACTACACCAAGTCGCCCACCGGCGCCGGCCACCCCACAGAAGCCACCGTGGCGGACCTGGCCCGGATCGCGCAGCACGTCGGCAAGAGCACCCGCGCCAGCTGCGGCAGTTGCCATTTCTACGGCGGCGGCGGCGACGGTGTGAAACACGGCGACTTGGACTCGTCCCTGATCCAGCCGCCGAAGACCCTGGACGTGCACATGGCCGCGGATAGCCTGGATTTCAGCTGCTCCACCTGTCATGAGTTCATCGCCCATCGCCAGCAGGGCAGTCGCTACCTGGTCAAGACCGATGCCCAGGGGCGCATCGCCATCCCCGGGCGCGACAGCGAGCGCCCGGCCTGCGAGTCCTGCCATGGTCGGGCGCCGCATGCGTCCGGCATCGGTGACACGCTGAACCAGCATGTGGAACGCATCGCCTGCCAGACCTGCCACATCCCCAGCTTTTCCCGCGGCGGGGTGCCCACCATGCTGTGGTGGGACTGGTCCGAGGCAGGCCACCTCGACGCGGACGGCAAGCCGTTCAAGCTGGAGGAGAACGGCCGGGTGGTCTACAACAGCGCCAAGGGGGCCCTGCGCTGGGGCGAGGACCTGATCCCCGAATACCGCTGGTTCAACGGCACCGTGCGCTATACCCTGGTGGGCGACGCCATCGATCCGGAGACGGTGGTGGCCCTGAACCACCTCGACGGCGGCCCGGATGACCCCGCGGCGCGCATCTGGCCGTTCAAGGTCATGCAAGGCGTCCAGCCATACGATGTGGAGCACAAGACATTGGTCGTGAAACACCTGTTCGGCGATACCGATGCGGCCTTCTGGAAGGGGTTCGACCGCGATGCGGCGATCCGCGCCGGCATGGAGGGCGCCATGCAGGCCGGCGAGAGCCCGGTTGCCTACAGCGGCAGCCACGATTTCGTGCGCACCGAGATGTTCTGGTCGCTGAACCACATGGTGGCGCCGGCCAATCAGTCTCTGGACTGCGCCGATTGTCACAGCCCGGAGGGGCGCATGGACGGGCTCACCGGCGTCTATCTGCCCGGTCGCGACAGCCATCCGCAGGTCGACCGTATCGGCGGGCTTGTGATCGCCGCGACCCTGCTGGGCGTGCTCCTGCACGGGCTCGGGCGCTTTCTGATGGCGCGCCGCGCTCGCGCGCGCACCTGAACCGCCCCTCCAGGTCAGCCGCACCGGACCGCCGTACCCAACGGAGACTCTCACGATGACCACGCGCGTCAAGCTCTACACCGGGTTCATCCGCTTCTGGCACTGGACCCAGGCGGCGCTGATCTTCGGCCTGCTGTTCACCGGCTTCGCCATCTACGGTATCCACCACCTCATGCCCTTCGGCACGGCGCTGGAGGTCCACCTGGCGCTGGCCTGGCTGTTGATCGGGCTCTGGGCCTTCGCCATCTTCTGGCACGTGACCACGGGCCAGTGGCGGCAGTACCTGCCCACCACCCGGGGACTGCTGCCCATGGTGCTGTACTATGCTTACGGCATCTTCTCCGGCGAGCCCAAGCCCTTTACCGTGACCCCCGCCGCCCGGCACAACCCGCTGCAGCGCCTGGCCTATCTGGGCTTCAAGCTGCTGATCGCGCCCGCGCTCTGGGTCTCCGGGCTGTTGCTGATGTTCGTCGGCGCCTGGAAGACCAGCCTGCTGGGCGACTGGCTGCAGCCGGACTGGGTTGCCGCCGCGCACCTGGCCGCCGCCTATGCGCTGGTGGTCTTCCTCATCGGGCACGTCTATATGGCCGCCACCACCGGTACCCCCTGGAATGCCTATCTCAAGGCGATGCTGACGGGCTACCAGGAGGTCAAGGACAGCAACGGCAAGCCCGGCTGAGGCGCGCGCAAACAGCGCAAGCGCGTCCGGTACGGATAGATCGCAGTGCATTAGCGCCTGAACAGGAGACTCCCATGCTGAAAAAGATCAAGGCCTTCTTCGACGCCCATCTGCTGCCGGATGCCGATGCGGCGCAGGCCGATGGCGAGCATCGGACCCGCCTGGCGGTAGCCGCGCTGCTGCTGGAGATGATGCAGATGGACGGCGACATCTCCGCCGAGGAGCGCGCGGCGGTGGAAACCGCGGTACTGACCTGCTTCGACCTGACGTCGGAGGAGACTTCAGCGCTGCTGGCGCTGGCCGAGGCGGAACGCCGGGACGCCACCGACTACTTCCAGTTCACGTCGTTGATCAATGCCAGCTACAGCCCGGAGCAAAAGGTGCGGCTCGTTGAGGCGCTGTGGCACATCGCCTATGCCGACGAGGGCCTGCACCGGCACGAGGAACATCTGGCGCGCAAGCTTGCCGACCTGCTGCATGTGCCCCACGGCGCCTTCATCGCCGCCAAGATGAAGGCCGCCGGCTGAACCCGCCGTCTCACGTCTCGCCGTCCGCGGTGGCTGGCCTATACTCAGCGCATGTGCGTTTGCAGACGCGTTCAGAACAGGCCAGCACCATGAGCCCCAGCCCCGTAAGCCCCAGCCCCCGAGTCCCGCCCCGCCGCCGCCCTGGCCCGCTGCTGCTGGCCGTTGCCGTCGCGACTTCCATCCCGCTGATGATTCAGGAGCCGGCCATGGCACAGACCCCCGACGACGCCTCCGCGCAGGAACTGCGCAGCACGCTGGCGGACCAGCGGTCCGTCGCCGTCACCATCTACAACGATGACCTCGCGCTGGTGAAGGACCAGCGCGCGGTGACCCTGCCCACTGGCCGCAGCGACCTGGCGTTTCGCGATGTCAGTGCCCGCATCCGCCCTCAGACTGCATTGCTGCGGTCGCTGGACGAGGCCGGTGACATCCACGTCATCGAGCAGAACTTCGACTTCGACCTGCTGACCCCGGCCAAGCTGCTGGAGAAGTACGTCGGCCGCGAGGTAGGCATCATCCGCACCCACCCCACCAGCGGCGAGGAAACCGAGGAGCAGGCGACGGTGCTCGCCGCCGGCGGCGACGGCGTGGTACTGCGTATTGGCGATCGCATCGAGACGGGGGTGTTCGACGACGGCGGCCAGCGCCTGCCGGGCCGCCTGGTCTACCGCGACATCCCGTCGAATCTGCGCGACCGCCCGACCCTGGTGCTGCGCCTGGACAATGCCGCCGCCGGGGCGCGGGCGCTGGAGCTGAGCTATCTCACCGGCGGCCTGAGCTGGCAGGCGGACTATGTGGGGGAACTCGGCCCGGGCGAGGATCGGCTGGACCTGACCGGCTGGGTGACCCTGCAGAATCGCAGCGGTACCAGCTACCGCAACGCCACGCTGCAACTGGTTGCCGGCGACGTCAATCAGGTGCCCGAGCAGCAGGCGTTCGAGGACATTGCTGACGGTATGCGGGTAATGGCGGCCGCCCCTGCGCCCATGGCCGAGGAGAGCCTGTTCGAATATCACCTCTATACCCTGGGCTTCCCCACCACCATCGCCGACAATCAGTCAAAGCAGGTGTCGCTGCTGTCTGCGGCAGGGGTCGCCGTGGCCAAGGAATTGCTGATCCAGGGTCAGTCCTCCAGCTTCCGCCAATCCCGTGGCGACATTGCCGAAGACCTCGCGGTCACGGCCCGGCTGGTGCTGACCAATGATGAGGCCTCCAACCTGGGCCTGCCGCTGCCGGAAGGCGTCGTGCGCATCTACCAGCGTGACAGCCAGGGCAACGCCCAGTTCATCGGCGAGGATCGGATCGAGCACACGCCGCGGAACGAGACCCTGCATCTGCAGTTGGGCCAGTCCTTCGATGTCACCGCCGAGAAACGGCAGACAGCGTTCAAGAAGCTCTCCGGCACCGGCCCCTGGCAGTACCAGTTCGAGAGCGCCTTCGAGATCTCGGTTCGCAACGCCAAGCCGGAGCCCCAGGACGTGATCCTGCAGGAGCAGATTCCGGGCGACTGGACCATGCTGGAGGAGAGTGCGCCCCACGACCGGCCGAACGCCCACATCGCCCGCTGGCAACTAGAGGTACCCGCGGAGGGGGAGACCACGCTGAGCTATCGCGTGCGGGTGCGGTTCTAGGGCCGGAGATCGGCAGGGAGGCGGAAAACGCCGACCAGTTCGGCGTTTCCCGGGCGTGGATGGTCAGCCGCCGCGGACCGGCGGCTGAGCCGACGGGCGCGGCTGGATCAGGAGGCGCGCTCGTTCAGCCACTTGCCGATGGCCGGCGTGACCTCTTTCTGCGCCTTGCCGCTGACGTAGATGCCGATGTGCCCGCCGGGGAAGGCCAGTTCGGTGTAGTCCTGGCTGCCGGTAAGGCCGTTCAGCGCCTTAGAGGCATCTGGCGGTACCAGGTGGTCCTGCATGGCGTAGATGTTCAGCACCGGGCAGGTGATCTGCTTCAGGTCCACCGGGTGATTGCCGACCTTGGCGGTGCCGTTGATGAAGGCGTTCTGCTGGTAGAAGTCCTTGATGAACTCGCGGAAGGTCTCACCCGCCTGGTCTGGGCTGTCGAAGATCCACTTCTCCATGCGCAGAAAATTCTTGACCTTGTTCGGGTCATCCAGCAGGTCGACCATGTTGACGTACTTCTGGCCAGTGAGGCTGAAGGGCTTCAGCGACAGGAAGGTCCAGTTCAGCAGTTCACCGGGGATGTTGCCCATGGTGTCGACGGCCAGGTCGATGTCGATGTTCTGCACCCAGGCGGAAAGCAGGTTGTCCGGGGTCTTGAAGTCCACCGGCGTGACCATGGTGACCAGGTTCTGCACCTTCTCCGGGTGCAGCGCGGTGTACATCAGGCTGAAGGCACCACCCTGGCAGATGCCCAGGATGTTGACCTTGTCGATGCCATGGGTCTCGCAGATGTGGTCCACGCAGCGGTCGATGTAGCCGTTGATGTAGTCATCCAGGGTCAGGGCACAGTCGGCCTGGTCCGGATAGCCCCAGTCGATCAGGTAGACGTCCTGACCGGTGGCCAGCAGGCCCTTGATGGTGGAGCGGTCCTCCTGGATGTCGGTCATGTAGGGTCGGTTGACCAGGGCGTAGACCACCAGCAGCGGTACCGCCTGCTGGGCTACGTCGGACGGGCGCTGGTAGCGGTACAGCACCAGCTTGTCCTCGCTGTAGACGACGTCCTTGGGGGTGACGCCGGTGTCGATGGCGTCTGCGTTGAGCAGGTTTTCCATGCCCTGACCCAGCTTGCGGCTGTAGTCGAGCATCTCTGCGCTGAACTTGTCCGGGCGAATGTCGATGGGGAACATGACTCAGGTTCCTCTGGGGAATGCGGTGGGTTGTCTGGTGGGGCCTCAGCCCTGGGATGCGTTGCCGGCGGGCGTGGCGGCGGCCTTCTTGCGTACCGGGGCCTTTTTCGCCGCAGCCGCCGCCGGCTTCTTCTCGGCGCCGGCAAGGCTGCGCTTGATCATCTCCAGCTCGCGACGCAGGTGCTTGTTCTCCCGACGGTTCTCCTGCAGCCGTTCCTGCAGCGTGCGCAGTTCGCTGCGGGTGGGCATGTTCATTGCCCCCAGGCTCTCGTCGACCATGACGGACATGCGCTTCTTCAACGCCATCTCGGCATTGACCAGCTGGCCGTGGATGCGGGCGTATTCGGGCGTCGCCACCTCCTCGGCGTAGACCGCCTCGCAGCAGCTGACCCAGCTGTCGTACAGGGTGCGCGCGGAGTCGATGGGCTTGCTGCCGTCGGCGTGCGCCTGCAGGAAGTCGCGCATGCGCTCCACGGACTTCATGCCCAGCTTGCTGAAGAAGCCGGTGTACTCCTGCAGCGCGCGCTGGTAGTCCATGCTGCGCCGGATCAGGTCCTGATACTGGCCCTGCTCCTCGCGGCTGTAGCCGAGGCCGGGGGCGGAGAGCATGCGCTCAACGTCGCCCTGCATGGGATTGTGCGGCATGTTGCGCAGCAGGTCGCCCGGCATCATCGGCGACAGCGACGACACCATGCGCTGCCAGTTGTCCAGCGGCATCTCCCAGAAGCCGGCCATGCGCCGCATGGAGTTGTCGCCATCGGCCATGCCGCCCATGAAGGCCTTTTGCATGTCCTCCAGGTTGCGGGTGATGGTGTCCCAGCCCTGGGTCATGTCGGTGCCGGCGATGCCCTTGGTGAGCTTTTCCACCGTCTCGAAGTAGCTTTTGCCCTGCTCCATCAGGCGGTCCATGAACTCCTGACCTGGCTGGGAGGCGCCCGGGGACAGTGTCTTCCACCACTGGTCCATGGCCGCCTGCCACGGGTTGCTCGCGCCGGCGGACTCGGTGCCCAGGGCCTTGCGACCCATTTCGGCCAGGCCGTCCCAGTAGCGTTGCTGCAGTTTCAGCCAGTCATCGTTGAACAGTGTCTCGTTGCTCATTGTCTCCACCGCCTCGATTGTTTCGTCATCGGGTATTGTTGGAGGGCAACCTACCATGTCGATTTGTGCAGTGCAACAAAAGGGCTTAAACTGCCCGACGATGCAACGGATCACAGTATCGCTTGCGCGCCGCCTAGGCTCCGTTGCCCCGACCAACCATCCCGAATCCCCGAGGAGGACTTTCCATGACCGAAGCCGCCGTCATAGTCGCCGCCCTGCGCACGCCCGTAGGCAGTTTTTCCGGCAGCCTGGCCTCGCTGCCGGCCACCGCCCTGGGCAGCGCCGTGGTCAAGGCGCTGCTGGAGCAGACCGGCCTGTCGCCGGAACAGGTAGACGAGGTGATCCTCGGCCAGGTGCTCACCGCCGGCACCGGCCAGAACCCGGCCCGGCAGACGACGCTGAATGCCGGTCTGCCGGAAAAAGTGCCGGCCATGACCATCAACAAGGTCTGTGGCAGCGGCCTCAAGGCCGTGCACCTGGCCATGCAGGCAGTGCTCTGCGGCGATGCGGAGGTGGTCATCGCCGGCGGTCAGGAGAGCATGAGCCAGTCCGCCCACGTGGTGCCAGGCTCCCGCGACGGCAAGCGCATGGGTGACTGGAAGATGCTGGACACCATGATCGTCGACGGCCTGCAGGATGCCTTCCACCACTACCACATGGGCGTGACGGCGGAGAACATCGCCAAGAAGTATGCCTTCTCCCGCGAGGCACAGGATGCCTTCGCCGCAAAATCCCAGCAAAAGGCCGAGGCGGCACAGAACGCCAACCGCTTTGCCGACGAGATCGTGCCGGTGCAGATCCCCCAGCGCAAGGGCGATCCGGTCGTCTTCGACAAGGACGAGTTCCCACGTCCGGGCACCACGGCAGAGGGCCTGGCCAAGCTGCGGCCTGCGTTCGACAAGGAAGGCACCGTCACCGCCGGCAATGCCTCCGGCATCAATGACGGCGCCGCGGCGGTGGTGGTGATGAGCGAGTCCAAGGCAAAGGCCCTGGGCCTGAAGCCGATGGCACGCATCGTCGCCTTCTCCAGTGCCGGCGTCGACCCGGCCATCATGGGCACCGGCCCCATCCCCGCCTCGACCCAGTGCCTGGAGAAGGCCGGCTGGAGCGCCGCGGACCTGGATCTGGTGGAGTCGAACGAGGCGTTCGCGGCCCAGGCAATGTCGGTCAACCAGGACATGGGCTGGGATCTGGACAAGGTCAATGTCAACGGCGGCGCCATCTCCATCGGCCATCCCATCGGCGCGTCCGGCGCCCGCGTGCTGGTGACCCTGCTGCACGAGATGCAGAAGCGCGATGCCAAGAAGGGCCTTGCGACCCTGTGCATCGGTGGCGGTCAGGGCGTGGCACTGGCTGTCGAGCGCGACTGATCCCGCCCGCCGTCATTGTCGGCCGCCCCATGGCCGGCGATGACGGCGCTCCCCTCGCGCTGAGAGACCGACCCGGTAGCCAGCCATGTCCAGTATCCGCATCATCAAGAAGTACCCCAACCGCCGGCTCTACGACACCCACTTGAGCCGCTACATCACCGTGTCGGATGTCCGCGACCTGGTAATGCAGGGGGTCCCGCTGCAAGTCCTCGACACCGCCAACGACGCCGACCTCACCCGCTCCATCCTGCTGCAGATCATGCTCGAGGAGGAGGCCGACGGCGAACCCCTGTTCAGCGCCAACATGCTGGCCCAGATCATCCGCTTCTACGGCGGCACCCTGCAGGGCGTCTTCGCCCGCTATCTGGAACACTCGCTGGACGCCTTCGCCGAGCAGCAGAAGCAGGTGGCCGACGCCTGGGGCGCAAACCCCATGGAGACCTTCGGGCGCATGACGCAGCAGAACATGGAGCTGTGGGCGGAAGCCCAGAAGGGCTTCCTGCGGGCCGCTGGTTTCGAGCTCACGGAGCCGGCGGACGGGAAGAAAGAGCCGGACTAAGAACGCGTTGCCTGACGCTATCCATGCTTGATTCAGCAGCGCCCTGCCCCATCAGATACTGACGCGCCGCCGCGGCATCCCGACCGATCTGGGTCTTCAACGCGTCAAACGACTCAAAGCGCTGCTCATCACGCAGCTTGAGCGCGAATTCCACCTCCAGGTGCCGACCGTACAGGTCCAGTTCGACATCGAACAGATGCACCTCGAGCCGGTGTCCGGCACCGCCGACGGTAGGCCGCTGGCCGATGTTGGTCACCGCCGGCAGCGGCATGTCGCCGATGCCATGCACCCAGGCCGCGAAGACCCCGCGCAACGGGCTCACACGCCGGTGCAGACTGATATTGGCGGTGGGAAAGCCGATGGTCCGCCCCCGCTTGTCGCCGTGGCCCACCCGACCGCAGATGCTGTAGGGCCGGCCCAGCAGATGCCGCGCCTGTTCCAGATTGCCCAGGGCCAGCGCCTCGCGGACACGGGTGCTGCTGATCCGCTCCTCGGCATGCTTGATGGTGTGCAGGTCCTGCACCCTGAAACCATGCTCGGCGCCAGCCGCCTGCAACAGCGCAAAGTCGCCCTCGCGGTTGTGACCGAAGCGAAAGTCATCCCCCACCAGCAGAAAGCGGATCGCCAGTCCGTCCACCAGCAGGCGCCGCACGAACTCCCGCGCCTCCATGGCCGCCAGCCTGGGGCCGAACTCCAGCAGCGCGATCCGGTCGATGCCGTCGGCGCGGATGGCCGCCAGCTTTTCCCGCAGCCGGGTCAGCCGTGCCGGCGCCGCGTCCGGCGCAAAGTACTCCATCGGTTGCGGCTCGAAGATGATCACCGTCGCCGGCAGCCCCAGGGCCTGACCGTGCTCGCGCAAACGCTGAAACACGGCACGATGCCCCAGATGCACACCGTCGAAATTGCCGATGGTCGCGACGCAGCCGCGGTCCTGTTCGCGCAGGTTATGCAGACCCCGAATCAGCCTCATGGCCATGTTCTCCGTCCAGAGGGTAGCGCGTGATTATCCCGAACACCGGGGCCGGACTCCAGCTTCAGCCACCAGCGGAAAGCGGCCATCGGCCCTGCCCACGACGAGCGACCAACAGATGGTTGTGCAGGGCTGGTGGACTGGGTGGCGGCGGGCGGGGGTCTCGATCGCAGGGATGCGATCGTGAAGCCTCCAAGGACGGATTCACGGCGGCCCCCGCCGGCCGCTACCCAGCCCGCCAGCCCGCTCCCACAGAAGTCAGAGCCAGCCACCAGCGGAAAGCGGCCATCGGCCCTGCCCACGACGAGCGACCAACCCATGGTTGTGCAGGGCTGGTGGGCTGGGTGGCGGCAGGCGGGGGTCTCGATCGCAGGGATGCGATCGTGAAGCCTCCAAGGACGGATTCACGGCGTCCCCCGCCGGCCGCTACCCAGCCCGCCAGCCCGTCCCCACAGAAGTGAAAACAAACCAGCCCCCCAGCCCGCCCCCACAGAAGTGGAAGCAAACCAGCCGCCAGCCCACCTCAAGATTGCATCAACTGCCGAGGTCGCAACCCAAGCACCAACAAGCTCGCACCGTAGACCAGCACCCCGCCGCCGATCAACAACACCAGACGCCCGACGCCCGCGGCCTCACCCGGTGCCATCCAGTCCGCCGCCGGACCGCTCCCGAGCCCTATCGCCAGGCCCATGATCAGCGTCGCCATCACACCCTGCAGCAACAGCCGAACCCAGCCCCCTTGCGGCCGATAGAGCCGCCGCCGAACGAGCACCCCCAGCAACAAGGCCGCGTTGACCGTAGTGGCGATCGCCGTGGCAAGGGCCAGACCCACATGACCCAGCGGTCCCATCAGCACCAGACTCAGCCCCAGATTCAGCACCAACGCCACCACGCCCAACCGCACCGGCGTCTTCAGATCATGCCGCGCGTACAGGACCGGCACCAGCACCTTGATCGCCATGAACCCCACCAGCCCCAAGGCATAGGCGGCCAGACTGCGGCCCGCCATCTGCACATCGGCAGCGCCGAAGGCCGCCGACTGGAACAGGATCGCCAGGATCGGTTCAGCCAGCACCGCCAGACCCATGGCCGCCGGAAACCCCAGCAGCACCACCCAGCGCAAGGCCCAGTCCAGGGTCCGACCCGCCGGATCGGCGTCCTCGATCGCCTGCCCGGCCGACTGATCGGCAGTCAGGCCCGTCGCATGGCGCCGCGACAGACGCGGCAGGATCACCGTACCCAACGCAACGCCGAGAATACCCAGCGGAAACTCCACCAGACGCTCGGAATAGTACAGCCAGGAAATGCTGCCGCTGACCAGAAACGACGCCAGCAGGGTGTCGATGAGCAGCCCCAGCTGCGTGACCGAAATACCGAACAGCGCCGGCAGTAGCCGACGCCCGATGCTGCGCACCTGCGGATCCCGCGGTGCCGGACGCGGACGACACAGCAGCCCCAACCGAGCCAGAAAGGGCAACTGGAACGCCAGCTGCGCGACACCGCCGAGCAGCACCCCCCAGGCCAGCGCAAGCACCGGCTGCTGCAGCTGCGGCGACAGCCACAGGGCACAGGCGATCAGCACCAGATTGAGCAATGCCGGCGTGAAGGCCGGCACACCGAAGCGCTCGTAGGTGTTCAGCACACTGCCGGCCAGGGCGGTCAGGCCGACGAAGATGAGATACGGCATGACCAGGCGTAGCATGTCCGTGGCCAGCAACCGCGCCTCCGCCTGGTCGGCGAATCCGGGCGCGAACACCAGCACCAGCAGCGGCGCCGCCAGCGCCCCAAGGGCGCTGAGCAGCAGCAGCAGGGCGCCAAGGGTCCCCGCCAGTCCCTGCAGCAGCAGCCGCAGCCCGGCCTCGCCGTGTTGCTCACGATGCGCGGTCAACGTCGGCACCAGGGCCGCCGAAAAGGCCCCCTCGGCAAAAAGCCGACGCATGAGATTCGGTAACCGAAAGGCGACGAAGAACGTATCGGTAGCCACGTCCGCCCCGAACAGGCGCGCAATGACCAGGTCCCGGGCGAACCCCAGCAGACGCGACAACAGGGTATTTCCGCCAACCTTGGCGGCAGCGGCAGCGAGGGCGGTCACGGCGGCTCCGGGGACAGGGTGCGCAGCGGCGACTCAGGCGGTCACCGAACCGCCGCCGAGAAACGGCACAGCGCGCATTGTTGCAGCAAGATGCGTCGAGTATACCCAACGCCGGCCCCCCGGACCGTCCCCGCAGGCCATTGACAATAGGTCTTCGGCATGCCATGCTGCGCAGTCTTTCGCGATCCGCCTTTGGGTCGCACCCGTATTCCAGAATGGCCTGCCAGAGGCCACTCGCAACGCGTCAATCGCGCCAGGCGCTTGGCGCCAGCCATTAGCATTTTCAGGAGACGACTGTTGGCCAACTCTGCACAAGCCCGCAAGCGCGCCCGTCAGGCGGAGACACACCGTCAGCGCAATGCCGCACAGCGCAGCACCTACCGCACCGCCATCAAGAAGGTGATCAAGGCGATCCGCCTCGGCGACAAGAGCGCAGCGTCCGACGCCTACAAGTCTGCCGTGTCCATCATCGACCGCGCCGCCGGTAAGGGCCTGATGCACGCCAACAAGGCCGCCCGCCACAAGAGCCGCCTGAACGCCCACATCAAGGCCCTCTAAGCCATCCGGCGCAAAGGGACATCTGCAGGCGCTCCGATCGACCGCCCGCCGCCAGCCACCGCCCGTCGCGGCGTCGCCAACCTGTTCGAGGCGCTGCCGTCACCCGAGACGGGCGAGTGCTTCGACCAGCTGCTGCACTGCCGCAACCTGCGCGTCGAGCGGATTGTCAGCAGCGCGCAGCCCGAGCCGACCTGGTACGACCAGACGCAGGACGAGTGGGTGCTGCTGCTGTGCGGGCATGCCACCTTGCAGGTCGGCGACGAGCGCCTGGAGCTGGGCGCGGGTGATTACACCTTTTTGCCGGCCCACACACGGCACCGAGTGATCGCCACGTCCGCCCAGCCGCCCTGCGTCTGGCTCGCCATCCATCTCGACCCGGCCGACTGACAGCCGGCCTGTCGTCCCGGCCAGCAGGCTTGCTTGCCGGGCTTTCCGGGCAGACGTTCCAGCCAACCTTCCCGGCCAGACGTTTCGACCAGACTGCCCGACCGGCCCTCCTGATCAGACGTCAGGCCATGCCCCACCTGCATATCGTCGTCACCGCCCACGGCTACGGCCACCTGGGGCAGGTCGCGCCCATTGCCCGGGCGCTGGCCGGGCGCATCCCCGGGCTGCGCCTAACCCTGCAGGGTACGGTGTCGGCGGATTTCTGCGCGGCCCGGATGCCAGCGGGCTACCGCCATCTGGCCCATGCCGCCGACGTGGCGCTCCCCATGGATGGCCCGCTAAAGGCCCGCTGGCCGCAGGGGCTGGCGCTGTACACCGCGTTCGACGCCGCCCACGCTCAGCAGCTTGGCGCGCAAATGGACATCCTGCGGCAAGACCCGCCGGACCTGCTGCTGGCGGACATCCCCTGGATGCCGCTGGAGGCCGCCGGACTCCTCGGCATACCCGCCGTCGGCCTGTGCTCGCTGAGCTGGTACGACATCCTCGCTGAGAGCCCGGTCGGCTCGCAGCTACCCCCGGAGCTGGTGCAGCGCATGCAATCCGCCTATGCCGGCGCAGAGCTGTTCCTGCGCCCGGCGCCGTCGATGCCCATGGCCTGGCTGCCCAACGGCAGCGACATCGGCCCCATCGCAACGCGGCGACGGCGCGATCCCCGGGCACTGCGCGCCCGACTCGGCATCGCCCCGCACAAGCGCCTGGTGCTGATGCAGTTCGGCGGCGCCGGACGCCTGCAGCTGGGCGACGGCGAACCCTTGCCCGAAGACGTCCATCTGCTGACCCCCGACGCCGCAGCCGCGGGCCGCGACGGTGTCAGCCTGATCGGCCCGCCGGGTCCGGATGTGCTGGACGTGCTGGCCTGCTGCGACGCCATCATCACCAAGCCGGGCTACAGCACCTTTGCCGAGGCCGCCTGCAACGGCATCCCGGTGCTTTATGTGCCCCGCGACGACTGGCCGGAGGAACCCCATCTGGTGCAATGGCTCGCGCAGCGGGTGCCGACCCGCGCCGTGGATGCCGACGCCTTCGCCGCCGGCCGGATCACCGAACCGCTGCAGGCCCTGCTGGACGCCGGCCCGGTCCAGCCGACGCCGCCCACCGGCGTCGACCAGGCCGTGGAGATACTGGCCGGCTTCCTGCGCTGACGCTGCCCCCGCAAACGGGCGCCCTGGTTCTACTTCTTCAGCAGATCGGCCAGGCCGTCGAAGGGCCGATGCACGGTCTGCGGCTGCTGCCGGCCCGACGCCTTCGGCGCATGTCCCGCCGCCAGGGCCGCCAGGTGTTCCTCATACTTCTGATGCTCGTTGTCGTGGCAGTACAGGCACAGCAACTCCCAGTTGCTGCCGTCCGGCGGGTTGTTGTCATGGTCCATGTCCTTGTGGTGCACCGTCAGTTCCCGCAGGTTGCTGTGGGTGAACTCGCGCCCACAGCGCCCGCAGACCCAGGGATACAGCTTCAGCGCCCGCTCCCGGTAGCCAAGGGCACGCTCGTCGCTGGCCTGGCGGGCCGCCGCCACCACCCGGTCGAGCTTGTCGGTATCAATGGGCTGGCCGGTCTTGCCGTGCCGCGCCGGCGTCTGTCTGGACATCACGGGTATCCTCGCTGCGGTTGACTGGAAAATGCCGCTGCCTAACCGGAAGAGCGGCTGAACGTCGTTGGCATGATATACCCGTTGCAGGCGCGATTTCCGTCGTCGCGGGCTGGATGCCAGCGCCCGGGTGCCGGCGCTTTCATGCCAGCGATTGAGCACCAGTAATCGAGTGCCAGCAATCGAGTGCGGGCGGAATGATAGACGGTTTTCGCGAGGATGATCAGTGCTCACGCACGCCAGTCCCGCCCCGCCCTTGACGTCGACCACGCTCACTCGTAACCATGCGCGGCCATGGAACTGCTCAACGCCCTGTTCGTTTCTGCCCCCTGGGCCACCTTGCGCGGGGGCCTGCACATCGCCTTTCTGCTGGTAGCGCTCTACGTGCTGAAGCAGGTCTACGACCTGCGTGCGGCGTTGGGGCTGCGGCATCTGGCCCGGCCCCGGGCTGGCTTCCGGTTTGCAGTGGCTGGTGTGGCGTTGCTGTTTCTGGCGGTGCTGGGCTATCAGGCGTCCTGGCAGCTGTCGGGCACGGCACGTCCGGCGTTCGTTGCCTTCATGCAGTTGCACGACCGGCGACAGTTCAACCCGGCGCACTGGATCGAGCGCGGCAGCATCCTGGACCACCGCGGCGAGGTGCTGGCGGAGAGCCGCGCCGGGCCGACCACGGATGGGCAGCGGCTGGAGGTGCGGCGCGTCTACCCCCATGGTCCGGCCTGTGCACATGTGCTCGGCTACACCCACCCGCGCTTCGGCACCTCGGGCATGGAGGCGGCGGCCAACGTCAGCCTGAACGGCGGCAGCCCCGAGACCCTGCTGGACTGGGGCGAGCTGACACGTCAACTGGTCACTCGCGACAAGCGCGCCCGGGGCCATGACCTGGTGCTGAACCTGGATGCGGACCTGCAGCAACTGGCCTACGAGCGCTTGCGCGGGCGTGCCGGCGCGGTGGTGATGCTGCGGCCGGCGGACGGCGCGGTGCGCGTGCTGGCCAGCAGCCCGTCGTTCGATCCCAACCGGGTGGACGCCGGGCTGTTCCGCGGCACGGATCCGGATGCCCGGCTGCTGAATCGGGCGGTGGACGGCCTGTATCCGCCGGGCTCGGTGTTCAAGGTGGTGCTGGCGGCGGCGGCGCTGGATGCCGGCCTCGATCCGGTGCTGGACTGTCCGGCGGAGGGCTTCACCACGTCGCGTCGCTACCCCAGGATCCGCGACCACGACTACTATGCCGCTCGCCGGGCCGGCCGCACCTGGGGCGGACATGGCCGCATCGGGCTGGATCGGGCGCTGATCGACTCGTCCAATGTCTACTTCGCCCAGCTCGGCGTGCAGCTGGGCCACGAGGCCTTCCACCGGGCTGGCGACCGCTTTCTGTTCAATCACCGCATCGCGCTGACGGAGGGGCTGTCCCGCAGCCAGTTCATGCGCACGGCCCGGATCGAGCCCATCGCCACCTCTGACCGCTACGGCCTGGCCCAGGCAGCCATCGGCCAGGGCAAGGTGCTGGTGACCCCTGCGCAGATGGCGCTGATTGCCGCGGCGGTGGCCAATGACGGCGTTGCCATGCGCCCACGCCTGACCACCGGCGAGCCCGCGGCGACCTTGGGGCGCTTCATGAGCGACGCCACCGCCCGGCGCCTGAGCGGCATGATGCGCCGGGTCGTCAGCGAGGGCACCGGCCGCGGCATCGACACGCCGGAGCTGGCCATCGCGGGCAAGACGGGTACGGCGCAGAATCCCTTTGGTGCGTCGCACAGCTGGTTCATCGGCTTTGCACCGGCCAGTTCGGGGCAGGCGGCCGCTGGCCTGGCGGTGGCGGTGCTGGTGGAACAGGGCGGATACGGCTCCACCACCGCCGCACCCATCGCCCGCGACCTGCTGCTGCGGGCGCAACAGCGGGGGCTGCTGCCGTGAGCCGGGTTGCGCGACCCGAGTCGCTGGCCAAGCGCTGGGCCGGACGGGGCCCGGAGCGGCAGCTGCTGTTCTGGGTGCTGGTGGCGATGACGCTGGGTTTCCTGATGCTGCTGGGGGCCGGGCCCAAGGAGGGCTATGCCGTGCGTTGGGCGGACCTGGTGCCCCTGGCCGGCCTGGCGCTGAGCTTTGGGGTCGCCCATCTGTTGCTGACGTTGCTCGGTTTTCGCGGCGATCAGGTGCTGCTGCCGGTGGCGGCCTTTCTCTGCGGCATCGGTCTGCTGGGGCAGTTTCGCATGGGCGCCTTCAGCGGCAATCAGGCCAGCCTGCTGGACGTGCTGATCCTGCCCGGCGGGGTGGCGCTGATGCTCTGTGCCACGCTGTTGCTGATGAACGGCCGCTATCGCCTGCTGGCGCCGCCGCTTTGGTTCTGGGCGCTGCTGTCGGTGGCCCTGGTGGCTTTGCTGCTGGTGACCGGGCAGCGGTTTCGCGGCGGCGTCTATGCCGCCGGCTACGTCACGCCGACGGAGCCGCTGAAACTGACCGTGGTGTTGTTCGCGGCGGCCTTCATCGCGCAACACGCCAAGGCGCTGGCGCAATGGAGCAAGCCCATCCCCTTTCCGCCGCTGCGCCCGTTGTGGCCGCTGTTGGCCTTTGCCGCCGTGCTGTTGGGGCTGTTGCTGGTGCAGCGCGATCTGGGGATGGCGCTGATCCTGAGTCTGACTCTGCTGGCGCTGCTTGCGGCGGGCACCGGGCACCTGGGCTATCCGATCTATGGTGCGCTGGGGGCCACGCTGGGGGGCTGGGCGCTGTTGTCGGTGTTCAGCCATGGTCAGCGCCGGGTGGAGACCTGGCTGGACCCGTTCCAGGACCCCACCGGGGCGGGCTGGCAGGTGTTGCAGGGCTTGTCGGGCATGTATGCCGGCGGTCTCTGGGGCGAGGGTTTCGGCCAGGCCCGTCCGCAGTATACGCCCATCGCGGAGTCGGATTTCATTTATGCGGTGATCGCGGAGGAGCTGGGCTTCGCGGGCAGCGCGCTGGTGCTGGTGTTCTTTGTGCTGCTGATTGGGCGTCTGGACGGCATCGCGGCGCGGGCGCGCAGTCCGTTCGGCGCACTGGTTGCCACGGGCATCGCCACGGTGCTGGCGGTGCAGACCCTGCTGAATGTCGGGGGCGTGACCAAGTCGATTCCGCTCACGGGCATTACCCTGCCGTTCATTAGCCATGGCGGCAGCAGTCTGATCACGGTGTTCGTGGGTCTGGGGCTGGCGCTGGCCATTTCGGATGGCGAGCCGAGGGCTGGGCGGAGGCAATCGGGGCGCAAGCAGTCTGAGCGCAGGCCGGGCACGGGTCGGAAGGGGTCGGTGTCGAGGGGATCCCGAAGCAAGGAAGCTGCGGTCAATAACCGGACCAGTAACAGGTCCACTAGCCGGGGACCGCGTCAGCCGGCAGTGCGGAAGAGCAGCGACCGACGGACGCGGGACTAGTGCCCGGCAATACAGTGACAGTACCTTTACCCACCTAATACAGTGACAGTATTTTTTTCCGGCATGTCCAGAATACAGTGACAGTATCTCTAACCGGACATATCCTGGGTTGGTAGGCGGATCGATCGCGACGATAGCTTCGTTTCGCGGGTTGGGTATCGGCGGTCTGGGGACGCCGTGAATACATCCCTGTAGGCTTCACGATCGCATCCCTGCGATCGAGACCCCCGACCGCCGATACCCAACCCGCTCTTGGTGTAACGGCAGTAGTGCTGGACAGGGATGGAATAGCCCCTGGTAGGCATCACGATCGCATCCCTGCGATCGAGACCCCTGAGCGCCGATACCCAACCCGCTCTTGGTGTGTCAGCAATTGTGCTGGACAGGGGCGCGCTGGTGCGAGGATGGACTAGCGCTGGGTGGACGACAGCGACTCGGACAGGGCTTCCAGGAAGGCGGCGTTTTCGTCCGGGGTGCCGACGGTGACGCGCAGGCAGTCGCTCAGCATCGGGTGGGCGCCGTCCAGGTTCTTGATCAGCACGCCGCGGTGCAGCAGGCCGTCGAAGACGGCGCCGGCCTGCCCGGGGGCGGTGCGGAACAGGATGAAATTGGCGTCGCTGGGGTAGCAGTGGATGCCGGCGATGGACCCCATGGACGCGAGCAGCGCGGCCCGCTGGCTGCGGATGGCCTGGGTCTGCTGGTCGAGCACGTCGCGGCGGCGCAGCGCGAAGGCGGCACTGGCCTGGGTCAGTACGTTGATGTTGTAGGGCAGGCGAACCTTGTCGAACTGCTCGAGCCAGGCCGGCGGGCCGGCCAGGTAGCCCAGCCGCAGCCCGGCCAGGCCCATCTTTGAGACGGTGCGCATCACCAGCAGGTTCGGCCAGTGACCGAGCCGGGGGATGAAGCTGGCATCGGTGAAGGGGGCGTAGGCCTCGTCGACGATGACCAGGCCGGGGCTCGCCTCGATGACACGTTCGATGAGGTCGGGGTCGAACAGGTTGCCGGTGGGGTTGTTGGGATAGGCCAGGAAGACCAGCGCGGGCTGCTCCTGCTCGATGGTGGTCAGCAGCCGCTCGGCATCCAGCGAGAAGTCCTGCGGCTGCAGCGGTACGCCGACATGGTCCAGGCCGGCGAACAGCGCAATCATGCGGTACATGACGAACGACGGCTCCACCGACAGCACCTTGGGCCGCTCACCCGCCCGAGGGGCGGCAACGGCCAGGGCCAGCATCTGGATCAGCTCGTCGGAGCCGTTGCCGAGCAGCAGGCCCATGTCCGCCGGGATGCCCATGGCCTCGCGCAGGGCCGGTTGCAGGGCGCCGCCGCGGGGGTCCGGGTAGCGGTGCATGGCGGCGTCGCGCAGGGCCTCGAGCCAGTCTTCACGCAGCGCCTCCGGCCAGGCGTAGGGGTTCTCCATGGCGTCGAGCTTGATCAGCCCGGCGGCCGGCGGGACGTGATAGGCGCGCAGGGCCCGGATCTCCGGGCGGATCAGGCGGTCGATCAGGGCGTGCATCGGGGTCAGGCGTCGCCGCTGCCGCGGTATTCCGCCGACCGCGCGTGGGCGGTGAGGCCCTCGCCCCGGGCCAGCACGGACGCGGTGCCGGCCAGCTCCGCGGCACCGGCGGCAGAGGCCATGATCAGGCTGGAACGCTTCTGGAAGTCATACACGCCGAGCGGCGAGGAGAAGCGGGCGGTGCGCGACGTGGGCAGCACGTGGTTGGGCCCGGCGCAATAGTCGCCCAGGGCCTCGGCAGTATAGCGGCCCATGAAGATGGCGCCGGCGTGGCGGATCTTGCGGCTCAGGGCCTCGGGGTCGGCCACCGACAGTTCCAGATGCTCCGGTGCGATGTCGTTGGCGACCCGGGCGGCATCGTCCTCGTCGCGGGCCAGGATCAGCGCGCCCCGCGCCTGCAGGGCCTTGGCGATCAGGTCGCTGCGCTCCATGGTGGGCAGCAACTTGTCGATACTGGCCGCGACGCGGTCGAGGTAGGCGGCATCCCAGGTCACCAGGATGGACTGGGCGTCCTCGTCGTGCTCGGCCTGGGAGAACAGGTCCATGGCGATCCAGTCCGGATCGGTGTCACCGTCGCACAGCACCAGGATCTCGGAAGGTCCGGCCACCATGTCGATACCGACCTGGCCGAACACGGCGCGCTTGGCCGTGGCGACGTAGATGTTGCCGGGGCCGACGATCTTGTCGCAACCGGGGATGGTGTCGGTACCGTAGGCGAGCGCGGCCACGGCCTGGGCGCCACCGATGGCGAAGGCGCGATCGACTCCGGCGATCTGCGCCGCGGCCAGCACCAGCTCGTTCAGCTCGCCGCCGGGGGTGGGCACGACCATGATCAGTTCCGGCACGCCGGCCACCTTGGCCGGCACGGCGTTCATCAGCACCGACGACGGATAGGCCGCCTTGCCCCCGGGCACATAGAGCCCGACCCGGTCCAGCGGCGTGACCTTCTGCCCCAGCAGGGTGCCGTCGGCTTCGCGGTACTCCCAGCTCTGCAGCGCCTGGTGCCCGGCATAGGCGCGGATGCGCTCGCTGGCCAGTTGCAGCGCCTCGCGCTGTGCCGCCGGGATGGCCGACAGGGCCTGGGCCAGTCGCGCAGGCGGGATCTCCAGCGCGGCGGCATCGGCGGGTTGCCAGCCGTCGAAGCGGGCGGTGTAGTCCAGCAGCGCGGCGTCGCCGCGGGCGCGCACGTCGTCGATGATGTTGTCGACGGTCTGCTGCACCTGTTTGTCGGAGACCGATTCCCAGGCGAGCAGGCCTTCCAGCCGCTGGGCGAAGTCCGGTTCGGTGGTGGCGAGACGGGTGATCTGAACCATGCGGTTACCCCGGTTTGTAGGCTCGTTACGGACGATACTTCTGGTTTTCGCGGGCAGTGACAATGGCCGATCAATCGGCAGCGGCCGGCACACTGCTCGCCACCGCACCGCGCAGGGCCTGCAGCAGGTCATTGACGCGGGCGTGTTTCATCTTCCATGCGGCCTTGTTCACGATCAGCCGCGAGCTGATGTCGCAGATGTGCTCCAGCGGCACCAGGCCGTTGGCCTTGAGGGTGTTGCCGCTCTCCACCAGGTCGACGATCAGGTCGGACAGCCCCACCAGCGGCGCCAGTTCCATGGAGCCGTACAGCTTGATGATCTCCACCTGCTCGCCCTTGGCGGCGAAGTGGCGTTCGGCGCAGCGCACGTACTTGGTGGCGATGCGCCGCAGCCGCCGGCGCCCGGGATGCATGGCCAGGCCGGGATCGGGCTTGCCGGCAACCATCATGCGACAGCGGGCGATGCGCAGGTCCAGCGGTTCGTACAGGCCTTCTCCGCCGTGCTCCAGCAGCACGTCCTTGCCGGCAACGCCCAGATCGGCGGCGCCGTACTGCACGTAGGTGGGGACGTCGCTGGCGCGGATGATCACCAGTTTGACCCGCGGATCGCTGGTGTCCAGGATCAGCTTGCGGCTGCGCTCGGGGTCGTCAAGCGCGCGGATGTCGGCCGCGGCCAGCAGCGGCATGGCCTGCTCGAAGATGCGCCCCTTCGACAGCGCAATGGTCAGTGTCTCATCTGTGCCCATGGTCTCGGCTCAGTTTCGTGTTCATTATGCCATTCGCGCGGTGCGTTCCGTGTGCCCCGCCACAGGCGATTTCTTCGGTTCGTATCCGCCGCTCAGCCATGCAAGCGTCGGATCACCGCGCCCAGCGCGGCGAATTTCTCCTCGATATTGTCGTAGCCGCGATCGATGTGATAGATGCGGTCCACCAGGGTCTCGCCCTCGGCCACCAGGCCCGCCAGCACCAGGCTGGCGGAGGCCCGCAGGTCGGTGGCCATGACCGGTGCGCCGGTCAGGCGTTCGACCCCCCGGCAGACGGCGACATTACCGTCGATCTCCAGATCGGCCCCCATGCGCTGCAGTTCCAGCACATGCATGAAGCGGTTCTCGAAGACCGTCTCGGTCACCGTGGCGGTGCCTTCGGCGATGCTGTTCAGGGCGCAGAACTGGGCCTGCATGTCCGTCGGGAAGGCCGGATAGGGGGCCGTCTCCACATCCACCGCCCGCGGCCGGCGGCCCTGCATGTCCAGCTCGATCCAGTCGGGGCCGGTGTCCACCCGGGCGCCGCAGTCGCGCAGCTTCTCCAGCACCGCCTGCAACAGGTCTGCACGGGTGTCGCGCACCCGCACGCGCCCGCCGGTCATGGCGGCGGCCACCAGGTAGGTCGCCGTCTCGATGCGATCGGGCATCACCCGGTATTCGCAGCCCGACAGCCGGTCGACGCCATCGATGGTGATGGTACCGGTGCCGGCGCCGCGGATGCGCGCGCCCATGCGGTTGAGGAAATCCGCCAGGTCGGTCACCTCGGGCTCGCAGGCGGCATTCTCCAGCACCGTGCGCCCCTCCGCCAGCGCGGCGGCCATCATCAGGTTCTCGGTGCCGGTGACGGTGACGGTATCCATCGCATAACGGGTGCCGCGCAGGCGCCCCGCCCGCGCACGGATGTAGCCACCCTCCACGCTGATGCTGGCGCCCATGGCGCGCAGGCCGTCGATGTGCAGGTTCACCGGCCGGGCGCCAATGGCGCAGCCGCCGGGCAGCGACACGGTGGCCTCGCCAAAGCGCGCCAGCAGGGGTCCCAGCACCAGGATGGAGGCGCGCATGGTCCGGACCAGTTCGTAGGGGGCCTCTCGCCGGTCGACCTGGGTGGCGTCGGCATGCACCCGCATGCGCTCGTCCACCGTCAGCACCACGCCCATGCGGCCCAGAAGCTCCATGGTAGTGGTGATGTCGCGCAGATGCGGCACGTTGGACAGCACCGACTCGCCCTCCGCCAGCAGCGTCGCGGCCAGGATCGGCAGCGCAGCGTTCTTGGCGCCGGAGGCCCGGACCTCACCTTCGAGGCGGGTGCCGCCGGTGATCAGGAGTTTGTCCATGACATGCTAACGAGAATACGGGGATGCTGGAAATGAGCGACGCGGAACCGGCGACCGGCCTGGCACCGGATCAGGCGCCGTCCATCGGGCCGGCGTCGTCCTGCGAGACAGGGCCGACGCCCAACAGGCCGTCGACATTGGAGAAGGCGGCGATGCGGGCCAGGGCGTCCGGCACCTGCTGCAGCTGCAGCCGACCGCCGGCGGCGCTCACCTGCTGGCGCCAATGCAGCAGCAGGGCCACGGCGGCGCTGCTGGCGTGGCTGACGCCGGCCAGATCGATCCGGATCTCGGCGGCGTCCGACACGGCCTGATCGCGGAGCTGATCACGCGCCTGGCCAACACCGGCGACGAGCCGCCGACCCTGGTCGGCCAGCGCCGTGACGCCGTCCAGGCCGAGGTTTCCGGAGAGACGCCAGCGGCCGGGCGCGGTCTCGACGATACGGGCTTCGGCACCAGATTCGGTACGGGCGTCGCTCATGCCGGGCTCAGGCACCGGTGGCGTTCTTGGATTCCAGTTCCCGGATCAGGCCATCGATACCGGCGCGGCCGATGGTGGAGCGGAACTGGCCACGGTAGTTGGAGATCAGGCTCACATTGTCGATGACGACATCGTATACCTGCCAACTGCCGGACTGGTTGTGCATGCGGTAGTCGATGGGGATCGGCGTAGAGCCGGGGGCGCGCACCTGGGTCGGCACCACCACGGTGTGGTCGCGGCTACCGGGCTTCGCCGTCTGGTAGACGATCTCTTCGCCGGAGTACTTCAGCAATGCGGTGGCATAGGTGCGCACCAGCACCTCGCGGAAGGCGTTGGTCAGCTCCTGGCGCTGGGCGGGGGTGGCCTTGTTCCAGTCGCGACCCACGGCGGCGCGGGTGATCATCTCGAAATCGAAGTGCGGCGCCAGCTTGGTGCCCACCAGCTGGTAGATCAGCCTGGGGTTGGCGTCGATCTCGGCGCGCCGCCCTTCAAGCGTGCGCAACATGTCCTCCGCGGTGGTCTCCACCAGGCGGGTGGCGGAGTCGTCCGCCCGGGCGGCGACGAACGGGGCCGCCGTCAGCAGCAACGCCGCGGCGACCAGAAGCGATGTGAAGCGTGCGAACCTGCGTGTCGAGACCGTCATTCGGAACCCTCCTCAGCCTTGCTGAATAGAAATCTGCCAATCATCTGCTCCAGCACCAGGGCCGACTGGGTGTGCTCGATCTGGTCGCCGTCGCGCAGAAAATCCGGATCGCCGCCAGGGTCGAGCCCGATGTATTGCTCGCCCAGCAGGCCCGAGGTGTAGATGTTGGCGAAGGTGTCCAGCGGGATGCGATCGTAGGCGGGCTCGATCCGCAAGGTTACCAGCGCCTGATAGGTGTCCTGATCATAGTGGATGGACTCCACCCGCCCCACCCGGACACCGGCCATGCTCACCGGCGAGCGCACCTTGAGGCTGCCGATGTTGTCGAAGCGGGCGGTCACGGCATAGCCGTTGCTGTAGCTGGCGGCGCTGAGATTGCTGACCATCATGGCCAGGAAGAACAGCGCGACGAAGCCCGCCGCCATGAACGCGCCGACCAGGATCTCCACCGTGCGCATCTTTGCCATACTCAGTCTCCGAACATCAAGGCCGTGAGAACGAAATCCAGCCCCAGCACCGCCAGCGCCGAATGCACCACCGTGCGCGTGGTGGCGCGGCTGACACCGGCGGAGGTGGGCGTGGCGTCATAGCCCTGGTAGAGCGCGATCCAGGTCACCACCACGCCGAACACCAGGCTCTTGATGACGCCGTTGACCAGATCCTCTTCGAAATCGATCTTGGCCTGCATCTGGCTCCAGAAGGCGCCGGCATCGACGCCAAGCAGGCCGACGCCGACGAAATACCCCCCCAGCACGCCCACGGCACTGAACAGCGCCGCCAGCAGCGGCATCGACAGCAGGCCGCCGTAGAAGCGCGGTGTCAGGATCCGCTTCACCGGGTCCACCGCCATCATCTCCAGGCCCGACAGCTGCTCGGTGGCCTTCATCAGGCCGATCTCCGCGGTCAGCGCGGAACCGGCGCGACCGGCCACCAGCAGGGCCGTGACCACCGGCCCCAGCTCGCGCACCAGGGAGGCGGACACCATGACCCCGAGGGACTCCGACGCGCCGAACTGCGACAGCACATAGTGCCCCTGCAGGCCCAGCACCATGCCGACGAACAGCCCCGACACCAGGATGATGAGCAGCGACAGCACGCCGGCGTTGTACAGCTGCAGGATCAGCAGCCGCGGCCTGACCAGCATCGACGGCGTGCCGCCCAGGATGCCGATCAGCAGCAGGTGCGCGCGCCCGATGTGGGCAATGGCCCGCAAGCCGGTGTGGCCCAGTCTGGCCAGTTGATCGCCCAGATACCGGATCATCGCGCCTCTCCGTCGGCGACGTCTGCAGCGGTAATCGCTGCGACACCGGCCGCATCACCAAAGAGATCCTGCTCCAGGGGTGCGGCCGGGTAATGGAAATGCACGGGTCCGTCGGGCAGTCCGTCCATGAACTGGCGCACCCAGGCCGAAGTCTCCGCCGCGATGGCCCCGGGCGCGCCTTGGCACATCACCTTGCCGTTGGCAATGATATAGATGTAGTCGGCGATGCTGGCCGTCTCGTCCACGTCGTGCGATACGACGATGCTGGTCAGGCCGCTGGCATCGTTCAACTGGCGGATCAGCGCCACCAGTACGCCCATGGAAATGGGATCCTGCCCGGTGAAGGGCTCGTCATACATGATCATCATGGGATCGAGCGCCACCGCGCGCGCCAGCGCCACCCGTCGCGCCATGCCGCCGGAGAGCTGACTGGGCATCAGGCGGGCAGCACCGCGCAGCCCGACTGCCTCCAGCTTCATCAGCACCAGTTTGCGCAACAGCGGCTCGGGCAGGCGCGTGTGCTCGCGCAGCGGAAAGGCGACATTCTCGAACACGTCCAGGTCCGTCAGCAGTGCCCCGCTCTGGAACAACATGCCCATGCGCGTGCGCAACCGGTACAGTTCCTTGCGCCCGAGCCGGTTCACGTCCTGGCCGTCCACCAGAACGGTGCCGGCGTCCGGCTCGAGCTGGCCGCTGATCAGCTTCAGCAGCGTGGTCTTGCCGGTGCCGGACGGGCCCATGATCGCGGTGACCTTGCCCCGAGGGATGCGCAGGTCCACGCCGTCGAGGATGGGGCGCCCATTGCGGGAATAGCTGAGGCCGCGGATCTCCACCAGCGGCGGGGCGTCCGCCCGCGTGTCAGCGGAGGTCGGGGTCGCGCTTGTCTTGGCGCTCGTCATGGCGTCTGGGGCTGTCGCCGGGGCATGCGGCATCCGTCGGTGGTGGTCAGGCGAATGCCCAGCGATACTTTCCGCGTGATGGGCCCGCGCGATGGAAAAACGACGGAACATTGTCGAGTGCCGCCGGCCGTGCGTCAAGTCGGCCAGCCGCCAGCAACTGTGCGCCGGCGTTTTCGACGGGTCCCACGCCGGCGGTCAATCAGGCCGAGCTTCGGTAGGGGCGTGAAGGCGTCGGCTGTCAGGGGCCACGCTGGCGCATGACCCGGTCGATGATGGCCTGGGCCGCATCGAAATCGTACTCGTATAGCGCCGCCTGCAGCTGCTCCACCGACGTCGCCAGCCCGGCGGCGATGAGGACGTCACGTGCTACCTCGAGCCGCTCCACAGCCGCAAAGCTCGACGCTGCGATCAGCGCCCGCAGCTCGGTCAGCAGTTCGGTCGACCGCTCGACCGACGCTTCGATCGACGGCTCGGCTGAAGCCAGGCCGGCCCGCTCCGCATCGTCGGAGACCGCCGTGGCAGCGGCTTGCGGCGACGCCCCGGGCAAGCCTGCGATGGCGGCCAGCACCCGTCCGAGGGCCTGCTGCACCTGAGTCCTGGCCGCAGCATCCGGCTGCCTGGCCTTGACCGAGGTCTCCAGCCGGGCACTGGCCGCCTGCAGTTCCCGGGCGCCGAGGGTGCCGGCCACACCCTTGAGACTGTGGATCAGCCGCTGCGCCAAGGTCCAGTCGCCAGCGGCCACGGCATTGTCGTACTGTTCCACGGTGTCGGCCTGGGTCTGCGCCGTCTTGCGCAACAGCTTGACGTAGAGCGCCCGGTTGCCCTGTACCCGGCGTAGGCCCGCAGCGGTGTCGATGCCGTCGAGCCCGGACAAACCGGCTTCGGCCGCAGGCGGCGCTGGCACGACGCCTGATGCCGGTGCCGAAACGGGTGTCGCTGCCGATGCCGACAGCGGCGTGATCGATGTCGCGGGCCTGATCCAGCGCGCCATGGTGCGGAACAGCTCGTTGACGTTGACCGGCTTGGCGATATGGTCGTTCATGCCGGCCTCGAGCACCTTTTCGCGATCACCGACCATGGCGTTGGCGGTCATGGCCAGGATCGGCAGGTGCCTGAAGCGGGCCTGCCGACGCAGGGCGCGCGTGGCCTCGTAGCCGTCCATCACCGGCATTTGACAATCCATCAGCACGCCGTCGAAGGATTCCTTGTCCAGCAGTTCCAGGGCCTCGGCACCATTGCCGGCCACCTCGACCGAGAGGCCGTTGCTGCGCAACAGTTCCAGCGCCAGTTCCTGGTTGATCTCGTTGTCTTCCACCAGCAGTACCTTTGCCCCCCGCAGCCGGGCGAGATCCGCCCGGGCGGCACCTTGCTCGCGGCCCGCGAGAGGTGCGCCGGGCACCGCCCGCCCCAGGGCGCCCAGGATGGCGTCCAGCAGGTCCGAAGGGGTCACCGGCTTGGTCAGGAAGCCGCGGATGCCCACCCCCTCGGCGGCGGCCATCGCCTCCTCGCGCCCATAGGCGGTGACCATGACCAGGGTCGGCGGCTTGCCGAGACCGGCGCCTTGTTCAGCGGCGCCCGGCTCGATGACAGCCTGCTGCCGGGTGGCAGCCTGCTCGATGGCGCGGGCGGTGGCCACACCGTCCTGACCGGGCATGCGCCAGTCCAGCAGCACCAGCTGATAGGGATCCGCGTCCCGCGCCGCCTGCAACAATGCCAGCGCCGCCGGGCCGCTGTCGGCCTGATCCACGCGCAGGCCCAGGCGCATCAGCATGGCGGCCAGGATCTGCCGTGCCGTGTCATTGTCGTCCACCATCAGCACCCGCAGCCCCTGGAGTGCGCCGGCATCGAGAAGCTGCCGCTGCCCGTCGGCCCCGGCGGGCTGCTTCTCCAGCCGTACCCTGAACTGGAAGCAGCTGCCGACGCCCCGCTCGCTCTCCAGCCAGATCCGGCCGCCCATCATCTCGGTGAGGCGCTTGCAGATGATCAGGCCAAGCCCCGTGCCGCCGAACTTGCGCGTGGTGGAGGTATCGGCCTGGGTAAAGGCCTGGAACAGCCGGCCCTGCTCCTCGGCGCTCAGACCAACCCCGGTGTCGCGGACGAAAAAGTGCAGCACGACCTCGCGCTCGGTCTGCTCGGCCACCCTGGCGCCGATGACGATCTCGCCGCTCTCGGTGAACTTGGCCGCATTGTTGCCCAGATTGATCAGGATCTGGCCCAGTCGCAGCGGATCGCCGACGAGTGCCCCGGGCACCTCCTGCGGCAGGTCGAACAGCAGTTCCAGGCCCTTTTGCTCGGCCTGCAGGCCGATCACCGCGGCCAGGTTGTCGAAGATGTCCTCCAGCCGGAACGGCGTCTTCTCGATCTGCAGCTTGCCGGCCTCGATCTTGGAGAAGTCCAGGATGTCGTTGAGGATGCGCAGCAAGGCGTCCGCCGAGCGACGTACCTTGTCGATGTAGCTGCGCTGCCTTGGGTCGAGGTCGGTCTGCAGCGCGAGATGGGTCATGCCGATGATGGCGTTCATCGGCGTTCGGATCTCGTGGCTCATGTTGGCCAGGAATTCCGACTTCGACCGATTGGCCGCCTCGGCCTCGGTCTTGGCGGCCTGCAGGGCCAGCTCCGAGCGCTTGCGCTCGGTGATATCCTCGGCCAGACCGGCGACCTGGCGGATCTCGCCATCCGGGTCGCGAATCGGGAAGCCGCGATCCAGGATCCAGCGCAGGCCGCCGTCCGGGCGCTGGATGCGATACTCCAACTCGTAGGGCTGGTCCTCGGCACGATGCCGGATTTTTGCGCGCAGCGCCGGCAGGTCATCCGGATGGATCGACTCCAGGAAGGCGCCCGGATTCTGTTTCAGCTGCCGCGCGGGGCGCTGCCAGATCTGTTCGTAGGCGGGGCTGACATAGTCGAAGCGGGTGAGCGCCGTGTCGCGCAGCCAGAAACACTCGGCGATGTTATCCGTGATCAGACGCAACTGTTTCTCGCTCTCGCGCAGGGCCCGGCGCAGTCGCGCGGATCGACGGCTCCAAGCGACGGCGACGATGGCCAGCACCAGCAGCGCGGCGGCGGCGATCTGCCAGGCCAGGCGGTAGTCCATCTGCGGCGGCGGTGGCGCCTGCACCCAGCGGCTCTCGATCCGGCGGCGCTCGTGCTCGGGGATGGCCGCCAGGGCCGTGTCGAGGATCGCGGCCAGTTCCGGCCAGTCGTTGCGCACCGCCATGCCGAGCGAGAACCGGTACTCGGTGGTGCCGGCCATGCGCACCTGCACCAGCCCGAGCCCAGCGATGGCATGGCTGGTGGTGACCAGATTGCCGACGAAGGCGGAGGCGCGCCCCTCGGCCACCGCCGTCAGCGCCGCACCCGGGCTCGGCTGGGGCACCAGCTCGATCCGCGGATGATCCCGGCGCAGCCATTCCTCCAGCACATAGCCCTCCACCACCGCCACGGACTGACCGGCCAGGGCGTCGAGATCACCGATAAACGGCGCATCCACGCGGGCGAAGATGGCCAGCGGAAAGTCCAGATAGGGCTCGGTGAAGCGGAACCGCTGCAGGCGCTCGGGCGTGCGCGCCACCGCCGGCATCAGGTCGATGTCGCCGCGATCCAGCCAGCCCAGCGCCTGATCCCAACTGTCGGCCCGAACCGGCTCGAAGCGGACGCCGAGCAGTTGGCCGATGCGCGCAAGATAGTCCGGTGTGATGCCGATGGGCAGGGCATCCTTGTCCATGGCCTCCACCGGCATCCAGTCCGGATCGACGCTGTAGCGGATGACCGGATGCAGCGCCATCCAGGCACGCTGGGCAGCGCTCAGCGCGAGGCGCTCGCCCTCGGGCGGCTCGATCTGCCAGCGCTCCATCAGCGCAGGCAGCTGCGGCGCTACCTCCGCATAGGCCTGCTGCAGGATGCCGTACAACTCGGGCTGATCCTTGAACACCGCGAGCAGGGGATCCGGGAAGCGGGTCTCGATGTAAAGCGGCGTCAGGAACTCGCTGAAGTGCTTGCGCTGATGCCATTTCACATAGGCAAAATTGTCGAAATAGCCGTCAAACTCGCCATCCAGCAGGCGCTGGAAGGCCACTTCGGGCTCGCGCACGAAGGCATATTCGTTGCCGCTGGCCGGAAAGCCGAACTCCTCCGGATCGATACCCTCGTAGAACAGGAGCCGTTTGCCGCGAATGCCGGCCACGTTGTCGGCGGTGAAGGCCTCCGGCCTGGGCGTGAACAGCGCCTGCATCGGTCGCAGTGGGCTTTCGATGCGCAGGAAGGCATCCGGGCTGCGCGACAGGGCCGTGTCGAAGTTGACGTAGCCGAAGACATCGGGCGGTGGGTCGGCCTCGACCATGGCCTTGAACGGCACCGGGATCAACTCGATCTCCAGCCCCGCGCTCGCAGCCATGGCGCGCACCATGTCCGCGACAATCCCTTCGACCCGGCCATTCGCATCGGCGAAGGTGTAAGGGGCGAGGTTGTTGTCGGCCTGCAGCCGGATCCGGGGGTGGCGTTCGCGCCAGGCCTGCTGCGCCGGGGTAAGGTCGAGACCGGACACACTGCCGGCCTGTCCAAACACAAAGCCATCGAGTCGGCTCAGGTCCCCTTCATGGCCGTTGTTCAGCAGGGTCCGCGCCACCAGCTCGATTCGCGTGGTGGACAGGGCGCCCACCGGCTGCATGCGCGGCAGCATCAACTGGCGTGTCTTCTCGGCCTCATAGCGCAGCGCAGCACGGCTTTTGCGCTGCGAGTAGCGCTCCAGGATCAGGTCGATGACCGCATCCGGATGCTCCAGCGCATAGCGCCAGCCGGCGTTGGTCGCCTCGACGAAGGCGCGGGTCCGCTCGGGATGGGCGGCCGCCTCGGACTCGGCGGTGAACAGGTAGACATCGCCCAGACCGGGCAGGTAGGCATCCAGCTCGATCTGCTGGAAGGGGACCGCTCGCTCCTGCAGGATGTACGGCTCGTTGCTGGCGAACGCGGCCATCGCATCGACCTCGCCGAGCTCGAACGGTCCGGTGTCGAAGCTGTGCTGGTGTATCTGCAGGCTCTCGCCGGGTACCAGACCGGTCTCGCGCAGGGCGGCCTGCATCAGCGGGCCTTGCAGGTCCTTGTCGGCAATCATCAACCGCTTGCCGCGCAGGTCATCAACCGTGCGAATGTCCAGGTGAGCAAGCAGCAGCAGGGCCGCCTTCTTGAAGTAGTTGGCCAGCAACACCACCGGCTCGCCGGCCAGGCGCCAGCCGATGACGCTGCCGTTGGTGACGCCATAGGTAGCCCGCCCGGACAGCACCTCGTCACGTACGTCCAGGCCGGGCTGGTACTCGCGCAGTTCCACCTCCAGGCCGCGCGCGCGATAGAACCCCTGATCGATGGCGGCATAGAAGCCGGCGAACTCGAACTGGTGCTTCCAGATCAGCTGTACCGAGACCGGGTGCAGCGGCCCCTGCGCACGGGGGTCCGCTGCCTCACCCCGTGCGTCCTGGCCAGGTACGATCAGCAGGAGAAGGGCCAGCAGTAGACCCGGGAGTACGAATGTTGCGCGCCGCCTCGCTGGCATGTGCGCTGATCTCCGTTGAGATGGCTATGGACAAGCCTAGCAGAAGCCATGACCCAGGAGGTCCAGCAGATCCCGCCAGCGCTGAAGCTGCGTGGCGGTGGGGCGCTCGAGCAGGATCAGCCACCGGTCCGTGCCGGGCCTCGCCTCCAGTTGCCGCTGTACCCAGTGACGGGCGCCGCGCGGATCGTCGTTGAGAGCCCGCGGGCTGCGCAGCACGCCGCCGATGTACCGATGCCCGGCGACGGATGCCGGATCCAACAGGACTCCGGGCCCGTGGTCGTCCTCCGGGTCGGTGACGAATGCCGCCGGCCCCGGGGCCAGGGCCGCAACGGCGCCCGCGGCAGCCTGCAGCCAGGCCTGATCGTCAAGCGGCGCCGGCCGTTGCAGGTAGAAGCGAAACCTCGCATGCACGTCCGTCCGCCAGTCGGCCAGCGTCTGCACCGGCGCGGACATCCAGCGCGCCGCCGGCAGGTAGGCCGCGCTGAAGGCGTTGGCATAGAAGGTCAGCCGCCAGTCCTCCGGCAGGTCGGGCGGAAAGAAGGTCTCCGGCGCGCCCAGCGAACAGCCGTCGGCGGGGGCCACGTCGATCGTGATTGTCATGGGTGCGTGGGATGCTGGCCAGGATGCGGTATCTTACCGCGTCGGATGCTACAGTAGCCGCAAGTCGCCTCAGTACGTGACGGGCGTGAGGGCGATGCTGAATCTATATGCGCATTTCCCGCGCGATTCGGAAACCGCGTTTTCGAAGCGCATGCTGATTGTTGGCCTTGAGATTGGGGTGGCCAATCACTCAGCATCTCCTATAAGCAAACGACTACCAGGGGGAGCGATGCAGGACCCGATGGAACTTGCCAGCGCGGTGCGAGCCATCGTCTTCGACGTCGATGGCGTGCTCACCGACGGCTCACTGTACCTGGGCGACGACGGCCAGGAGTACAAGGCCTTCCACTCCCGCGACGGCCTGGGCATGGTGATGCTGCGCGAGAGCGGCACGCACATCGCCATCATCACGGCCCGCCGCTCGGAGGTTGTGCGCATCCGCATGGAGAGCCTGGGCATCACGTCGGTGTACCAGGGCTGCCGGGAAAAACTGCCCGCCTACGATCAACTGCGCACGTCGCTGGGGCTGGAACACCGGCAGATGGCCTATGTCGGCGACGACGTGGTAGACCTGTCGGTGATGCGCCGGGTTGGCTTCGCCGTGGCCGTGGCGGACGCGCATCCGCTGGTGCTGGAGCACGCCCACTGGCAGACGCCTAGCCCCGGCGGCCGCGGTGCCGCGCGAGAGGTCTGCGAGCTGCTCCTGCGCGCCCAGGGCAAGCTCGACGGCGCATTGTCGGCCTTCCTCTGACGCGGCGGACATGGACGGCTCCACCCATGCCCTATCCGGCCGACGGCCATGGCTCGTCGGCCTGCTGCTGGCAGCGGCAGGACTGGCGGCCTGGTGGTATCGGCAACCAGGACCAGCGCCCGATACCGCAACGGCAACGGCCGGGACGACGCCGGACTATGTGGTCGAGGGGCTGACCGCGGTGACCATGGATGAATTCGGCCGGCCGCAACGGCGCCTGACCACCCCGCGGCTGCGGCATTATGCCGAGGCCGACAGCAGCGAACTGGACACGCCGCAGCTGGTGCTGCTGGAAGAGGGCGCACCGCCCTGGATCGTCCGCTCGGAGCGCGGCCGGGTGCTGGACAACGGCGACGAGGTGGTGCTGCAGGGCGCCGTGCGGGCCGAACGAGCGGCCTTCGGCAGCAACGAGGCCGTCACCCTGACTACCAGCGAGCTGCTCATCCTGCCGGATGTCCACTATGCCGAAAGCGACCAGCCCGTGCGGCTGGAAAGCGGACGCGACTGGATCGACGCCAGCGAGGGCATGCGGCTGTGGTTTGCCGAGCCCATGCGCACGCAGTTGTTCGGTCGCGCCCGCGCGCTGATGCATGTGGCCGAATCCGCCACCACGCCGGCGGACGCCGCCGTACCACCCTGACATTCAGACCAGATGAACGCCCCCATGATGCACATCCTCGCAACGCTCCGTCGTCCACCGCGGCCCGCCGCCAGGCGCCTGACCGGCGCTCTGCTGCTGGCGGCCCTGACCGGCGCCGCACCGCTGGCGGCGCTGGAAGGGGACGACGAGCAGCCGCTGTACATCGAGGCGGATGCCGCCGAGCTCGACGAGAAGCAGTCCATCAGCCTCTACATCGGCAATGTCGAGGTCCGCCAGGGCAGCATGCACATCTACGCCGACGAGGCCCTGGTGCAGCACAAGCCCAATCGCAAGCCGCAGAAGATCATCGCCATCGGCCAGCCGGCCCGCTACCGGCAGCTGTTCGACGACGACCCGGACGAGGTGCACGGCCGCGCGCTGCGCATGGAATACGAGACCGATCGCGACGAGATCACCCTGATCGACGAGGCGGAACTGACCCAAGGCGCCGACCGTTTCGCCAGCGACCGCATCGTCTACAACCGCACCACCGGCCGCGTGGTGGCCGGAACCAGCGCCCAGGGCAGCGAGCGCGTGCGCATCCGCATCGAGCCCGACCAGGAATGACCGCGATGCTGATCGCCGAGGGCCTGGTCAAGTCCTATCGTCGGCGCCGGGTCGTCGACGGGGTGACCCTGGGGGTGGATGCCGGTGACGTGGTGGGTCTGCTGGGCCCGAACGGCGCCGGCAAGACCACCAGCTTCTACATGATCGTTGGCCTGGTCGCCGCCGACGCCGGCCGCATCGCCCTGAACGGCGAGGACATCACGCTGCGGCCGATGCATGCCCGCGCCCGTCGCGGCCTGAGCTATCTGGCGCAGGAGCCGTCGGTGTTCCGCAAGCTGAAGGCGCGGGACAACCTGATGGCGGTGCTGGAGATGCGCCGGGACATCGGCCGCGCCGAGCAGCGGCAACGCTGCGACGAACTGCTGGACGAACTCGGCATTGCCCATGTGGCCGATTCGCTGGCGCTGAGCCTGTCCGGCGGCGAACGCCGCCGGCTGGAGATCGCCAGGGCGCTGGCGGTGGAGCCCCGGGTGATGCTGCTGGACGAGCCCTTCGCCGGCGTCGACCCCATCGCCATCGGCGAGATCAAGGCCATCATCGGCCATCTGCGCGCACGCGGCATCGGCGTGCTGATCACCGATCACAACGTGCGCGAGACCCTGGATATCTGCGACCGCGCATATATCATCAGTGAAGGCCGGGTAATTGCCGACGGCTCGCCATCACACCTGCTGCAGAACACCCGGGTGCGCTCAGTGTACCTGGGCGAGCACTTCCGGCTGTGAAGCTGCGCGGCGCCAACCGCGACATTGCCGGCGATGGTTTCTCCGAGCCCGTTATGGGCTAGAATTTCAGCGGGGCCCCACGCTTGACGCCGTATTCACCATCACGCCTTCGATGAAACAGAGCCTCAACCTTCGTCTCGGTCAGCAGCTGACGATGACGCCGCAACTGCAGCAGGCCATCAAGCTGCTGCAGATGTCGACACTCGACCTGCAACGCGAGATCCAGGAGGCGCTGGAATCCAACCTGATGCTGGAGCAGGCCGAGGAGACGGCGTCGACCAGCGAGCCGGCCGAGGACTGGCGGCCGAGCCACGATGCGGCGGTGGACGACACCCTGCGGCCGGAGCGCACCGACATGCCCGACGAGCTGCCGGTGGACAGCAGCTGGAGCGACACCTTCGATGCCGACGCCGGCGACGGCCGCGCCGCCGAGTCCAGCGCCATGGAGCGCTATCCCGGTGCCACCGGGGGCAACGGCGAGGCCAGCCCGGACATCGACCCCTTCGCCCAGCGGGCGCGCCCGCGCAGCCTGCACGACCACCTGCAATGGCAGCTAAATCTCGCCCGCCTTGGGCTACGCGACCATGTCATCGCCGAGGCGCTGATCGACGCCATCGACGACGACGGCTACCTGCGGATCGACATCGAAGAGGTGCCCGAGGCCCTGGGCGATCCGACGGTGGACGTGGACGAGGTCGCCGCTGTGCTGCACCGCATCCAGACCTTCGAGCCCGCCGGCGTCGGCGCTCGCTCGCTGCAGGAATGCCTGCTGCTGCAGTTGCG
Source organism: Thiohalocapsa marina (assembly GCF_008632335.1). GTDB lineage: Bacteria > Pseudomonadota > Gammaproteobacteria > Chromatiales > Chromatiaceae > Thiohalocapsa > Thiohalocapsa marina. The sequence continues at coordinate 101,910 of NZ_VWXX01000006.1, read as the reverse complement.
CCAGCTGCCGCCGGAGCAGCCCTTCCGCGATCAGGCCATCACCATCTGCGACCGGCACTTCACCACCCTGGCGCGCAACGATCTGGACGAGCTCAGGCGTCACTGCCGCATGACGCCGGAGACGCTCAAGCAGGCGCTGCTGCTGATCCGCTCGCTGCAGCCACGCCCCGGCTCGCTGATCTCGGACATGCAGCCGGAGTACATCGTTCCGGACGTGATGGTGCGCAAGCACAACGGTGAATGGCGGGTGGAGCTGAACCCGGACATCACGCCGCGGCTGCGAGTCAACGACAGCTACGCCAGCCTGATCCGCCGCGCCGACGACGCCCCGGACAACACCTGCCTGAAGACCCATCTGCAGGAGGCCCGCTGGTTCATCAAGAGTCTGGCCAGCCGCAACGACACCGTGCTGCGGGTGGCGCGCAAGATCGTCGAACTGCAGCGCGAGTTCTTCGAACATGGCGAAGAGGCCATGCGACCCCTGGTGTTGCGCGATGTCGCCGAATCCCTGGAGCTGCACGAGTCCACCGTGTCCCGGGTAACGACACAGAAGTACATGCACACCCCGCGCGGCACCCTGGAGTTCAAGTACTTCTTCTCCAGCCATGTCAACACCGCATCCGGCGGCGAGTGTTCGTCCACCGCCATCCGTGCCTTGATCCGCAAGCTGGTTGCCGCAGAGACGCCGAGCAAACCCTTGAGCGACAACAAGATCGCCGGCATTCTCACGGATCGGGGCATCAATGTGGCGCGGCGCACCGTCGCCAAGTACCGCGAGGCAATGGGCATCCCACCCTCGAACGAGCGCAAGCGTCTGGCCTGAGCCGACGGCCTGTCGGCGCAGCACCAGACGCCTGCAAACACTGGAGTGACACTATGCAAATCAATCTGACCGGCCATCATGTCGATATCACAGAGGCGTTGAAGGGCTACGTCGACACCAAGTTCGATCGCCTGGCCCGGCATTTCGACCATGTGATCAACGTGCATGTCATCCTCAGCGTGGAAAAGCTGCGTCAGAAGGCAGAGGCGACCATCCACATCAACGGCGCCAAGGTATTTGCCGATGCGGTGCATGAGGACATGTACGCCGCCATCGATGGACTGATCGACAAGCTCGATCGCCAGGTCATCAAGTACAAGGAGAAGCGACAGAATCATCGCGGCGCCGGACAGAAGGCCGCCGCCGAGGCACAGCTGGCGGAAGGCGCCGACGCAGAGGCCGCCCTTGCGGCCGGGGCACTGGCCGAGGGGCAGCCGTCCTGAGCTCGAGGCGCCTGTGTACTCAGCGACCGTCGGTTGTTGGCCACAACCGGCGCAGACCGATGTCTCGGTTAGCAAAGGCCTTTTTGTAGAATAGGAAGCAGCTGGCCCGGCAATGGCCGCCGCCCTGTCCGTGCCGGAGTCGGCCCCGCCCGACTCCGGCATTTCAATTTTGCGGAACGCGCCGCCGCGCGCACTGTCCATATCCGGCGCATGCCAAGCGGACCCACGCCGGTCTATCGTTATCAAGACGCAACTCACTCGGGAGCCCTGGTCGATGTTTCCCCCCAACCTGATTACCGAGGCCCGGATCCGCTGCGGCAGCGAGATCATCAGCAAGAAACGCCTGCTGGAGTCGCTGGGCGAACTGCTGTCCGCGGCGATTCCGGAACTGACCCCGGAGACGGTGTTCGAGCGACTGCTGGAACGCGAGCGCCTCGGCAGCACCGGCCTCGGCCACGGCGTTGCCCTGCCCCATGCGCGCGTGCGGGAGGTGGTGACGCCGGTGGGCGCGTTCATCCAGCTGCAGCAGCCGGTGGAGTTCGATGCCATCGACGACCGCCCGGTGGACCTGGCATTCGCGCTGCTGGTACCCGAGGCCGCCGACGAGCGACATCTGCAACTGCTGTCCGGGCTCGCGGCGCGCTTTGACCAGCCCGCGGTGCGCGAGCAGCTGCGCGCCTGTACCAGCGACACCCAGGTGCTGCGCATCCTGATGGAGTGATGCGCGACCGCCCCTGTGCCGACCGGTTCCAGCCGAAGCCCCCAAGCCCCGGATCACCTGCCATGGACCTTATCATCGTCAGCGGACTGTCCGGCGCCGGCAAGAGCGTGGCGCTGCACACCCTCGAAGACATCGGCTACTACTGCATCGACAACCTGCCCCTGTTCCTGCTGCGGGAACTGGCCCTGGGCCTGAAGCGCAGCAGCGGTGGCCCGCCCGGAGACTCCATCGGCACCGCGGTGGGCATCGACGCCCGCACGCAGCCCGAACACCTGGCGGATCTGCCGGGGCTGATGGCAGAGCTGCAACAGCACGACATCCGCTGCCGGGTGCTGTTCCTGACCGCCGATGGCGAAACCCTGATGCAGCGTTTCAGCGAGACCCGCCGCAAGCATCCGCTCACGCGCGACGACCGCTCGCTGGAGGAGGCCATCCGCGACGAGCGCGACCTGCTCGCGCCCCTGCGCGACGTGGCGGAATCACGCATCGACACCACCCACACCAACGTGCACGAGCTGCGCGACCTGGTACGCGAGCGGCTCAGCAACGCCCGCAGCGCACGCGCCTCGGTGCTGCTGCAGTCGTTCGGCTTCAAGCACGGCGTGCCCGAGGGCGTGGACTTCGTCTTCGACGTGCGTTGTCTGCCCAACCCCCATTGGCAGGCCGCGCTGCGCCCGCTGACCGGGCGGGACGAGCCGGTCATCGCCTTTCTCGACAAGTCCGCCGAGACCGCGCAGATGCGCGCCGACCTGAGCGGCTTCCTCGACCGCTGGATCCCCCGCTTCGAGACCGACGGCCGCAGCTACCTGACCATCGCCATCGGCTGCACCGGGGGACAGCATCGCTCCGTCTACATGGTGGAGTCCCTGAGGCAACATCTGGCCGAAGGCGGCCATCGGGTGCTCGTGCGCCATCGCGAACTGGCCTGACCTCACCGACCTGCGCCGCCGCGGAACATTTGCCGGCCTTGGCTATACTTGCCCCATGATTCGCAAAGAACTCGAGATCATCAACCGCCTGGGCCTGCATGCGCGCGCCGCGGCCAAGTTCGTCACCTGTGCCACCGGCTTCGGCAGCGTGGTCCAGGTTGAGCGTGCGGGCCGCCGGGTGAACGGCAAGAGCATCATGGGCCTGATGATGCTGGCGGCGGCCTGCGGCACCCGCATCCTGGTGGAGATCGAGGGCGATGACGAAGCCGATGCCATGCAAGCGCTGGAGGCGCTGGTGGCGGACCGCTTCGGAGAGGGGGAGTGACCACCGCCTTCCACGGCATCGGCATCGGCGGTGACCACCCCATCGCCATCGGCGCCGCCTACGTGCTGGCGTGCGATCCGGTGCTGGCCGCGGAGACCATCGCCCGGGACCAGATCGACGCCGAGCTGGGCCGTCTCGACCAGGCCCTGGGCCGCACCCGCCGGCACCTGGAGCAGGTGCGGGCGCAGATCCCGGACGCTACGCCGTTGCACATCGCCGAGGTCATCGATGCGCATCTGCTGATGCTCACGGATTCGGCGCTGATCGAGTCGGTGCGTGCACTGATCCGCGAGCAGAAGATCAACGCCGCCTGGGCGCTGCAGTTGCAGCGCGATGCGCTGGTCGAGGTGTTCGAGCGCATGGACGATGTCTACCTGCGCGCCCGGCGCGACGACATCGACCACGTGGTGCGCCAGTTGCAGGTGTTCCTGGCTGGCCGGCCGCCGGCGGAGGGACTGGCAAGCGCGGATCTGTCGGGCCGCATCCTGGTGGCCGAGGACCTGGGCCCGGCGGACCTGATCCTGCTGGGTCGGCGCGGCGTTGCCGCCTTCGTCACCGAGCACGGCGGCGTCATGTCGCACACCGCCATCCTGGCGCGCAGCCTGGGCATCCCCGCGGTGCTCGGGCTGCGCAACGCCACCCGCTACCTGCGCCATGGCGAGGAGCTGCTGCTCAACGCCGAACTCGGCAGCGTGCTGACCGGCGCGGACGACGCCATCCGCGCGCACTATGCCCGACGGCTGGCCGTCGCCGATGCCCGCCGGCACGCGTTGCAGCAACTGGCCGACAAGCCGTCGGTGACCCGCGACGGCGTCCCGGTGATCCTGCTGGCCAACCTGGAACTGCCCGGCGATGTGACCGCCAGCCGGCGGCAGGGCGCGGTCGGCGTCGGCCTGTTCCGCACCGAGTTTCTGTACATGAACCGCGACCAGCCGCCGGACGAGGAAGCGCACCTGGCGGCCTACCTGGAACTGGTGCGCGGCCTCGATGGCATCCCGCTGACCATCCGTACCCTGGACCTCGGCGCCGACAAGCCGCTGCCTTGCCTGGGAGACGCCCTGCCCAGGCACGCCAATCCGGCCCTGGGACTGCGCGCGATCCGGCTCTGCCTGCAGGAGCCGTCCCTGTTCGTGCCCCAGTTGCGGGCCATTCTGCGGGCCTCGGCAGACGGGCCCGTGCGGCTCATGCTGCCGATGATCACCAGCCTGACCGAGGTGGACAAGGTGCTGCAGCTGATCGCCGAGACGCGGCGGGCACTGCGTCGCGACGGACTGGCCTTCGACCCGCTGATGCCGGTGGGCGGCATGATCGAGGTGCCGGCCGCGGCGCTCATCGCTGGCGCCCTGGCCCGCCGGCTGGACTTCCTGTCCATCGGCACCAACGACCTGATCCAGTACACCCTGGCGATCGACCGGGGTGACGATGCCGTCGGCCATCTCTACGAGCCGTTGCACCCGGCGGTGCTGCGTCTGATCAGGTACACCGCCGAGGCCGGCGCACGCGCCCGCACCCAGGTCGGCATGTGCGGCGAGATGGCCGGTGACCCCGACTGCACGCCCTTGCTGCTGGGGCTGGGGCTGCGTGAACTCAGCATGCAGCCTGGCGCCTTGCTGGCCGTGAAGGAACGGGTGCGTAGTTGCGACATCGCCGCGCTGACACCCAGCGTCGATGCCCTGATGGACCGCCTGGACGAACTCGAGCCACCCGCGCTGGCGGATGCGCTCGAGTCGCTGGCAGGGTAACCGCTGTTAGCCGCTCAGTTGCTCAGCGGCAGATCGGCGTAGTAGGCCGCGAGGTCGTCGATCTCGGTGGGCGTCAGCCGGTAGGCGAAGGCGCGCATGGTCTTTTTGCCGTCATTGGCCCGGACCCCGTCGTGGTAGTGGTGCATGGTACGCACGAAGTACAGCGGGTTTTGACCAGCCAGTTCCGGGGCCTCGCGCCGGCCGCCCTGACCGGAGTCGCCGTGGCAACTGGCGCAGGGCGTGATCAGGCGCCTGGGATCACCCTTGCGCACCAGCACCTCCGCCGGCAGGTCGCTGGCGGCCAGCGCCACCTCCGGGCGTGGCGTGACGGCGTCCTCCGGGGCCGGCAGGGTGGCGTAGAAGGCCGCCAGATCGGTGATCTCCTGCTCCGAGACCAGCACCGCCACATGGTGCATCAGTCGCCCGCGCAGGCCCTCCAGGCGCAGCCCCGACTGGTAATCCAGCATCATCTTCACGGTGTAGTCCGCCTTCTGGCCGGCCAGGTGCGGCCAGTTCATCGACGGTGACACGCCCGCGTTGCCATGGCAGGAGGCGCAGAACAGACTTTGGTTGAGTTCCTTGCCGCGCTCGGCATCGCCCGCCGGCATGGCCGCCAGGGTCTCGCGCAGGGTGGCCGCGGTCCAGTTTTCCGGCGCCGGCTCACCGATCCCGCCATGGCCGGCGGCCAGGGTCGAGGTACCGCTGCCCAGGCCCGCCAGGAGCAGGGCGGCGCAGAGGCTGGTTTTCACAGTGGGCTTGATCATCATCGGGTCTCCGGTCACGCGAAGCAGTCCTCGGTAAAGGTGCGCAGCCAGCTCTGCTGGTAGCGCGCCGCCAGGCGGATCTGCATCGGCGATGCATCCAGCGGCAGGTAACGGCCGGCCTGATTGACCCGCGTGATCCGGCCGTCGATCAGCCGGAAGACATCGGCGACGAACAAGCCGTAGTCAGTCCCCGCCAAGGCATAGCAGGTGTTCTCCCAGATCGGCTCCGGACTCGGACGACCGGCCAGCTCCTCGACAATGGCGCGGGCCACGGTCTTGGCCTGGGTGTTGGCGGCAAAGCCGGACTTGGGCATGGCGTCGGCGATGCAGGCGTCGCCGATGACATGCACGTCCGGCTGCAGCGTGGAGGCGAAGTCACGCCGACCCACCGGGCACCAGCCGCTCTCATCCGCCAGCCCCAGGTCCATGGCGATCATGCCGGCCTTCATCGGCGGGATGATGTTGATCACGTCCGCCTCGACCATGCCGGCCTCGGTCTCCACCCGATTGCCGGCAACGTCCACACCGAGGATGCGGCCGCCATCCTGGCCGCGCACCCAGCTCAGCATGCTGGGCCGGCTGTGCTCGAGCACCTCCACCTTCGACTCCAGCCGCTCGCGGTAATCCGCCGGGATGTTGAACTTGTACAGCCGGTTCCAGCCCAGCAGCATGGTCTCGTCGGTGACGAACTTGTCCTTGGGATCCAGCAGGATGACCTTGGCCCTGGGGTTGTGCCGGCCGAACCACTCCACCATCAGCGCCGCCCGCTCGTAGGGCCCGGGCGGGCAGCGGTAGGGATTCGGCGGCGCGCCGATGACGAAGGTGCCGCCGTCGCGCATACCCCGCAGCTGGCGGGCCAGCAGCGCTGTCTGCGGACCGGGGATCCAGGCCGCCGGCAGGCTCTGGTGGGCCACGGCGGCGTTCAGGCCCTCGTAACTGTCATACATCAGCTGGATGCCCGGCGACACGATCAGGCGGTCGTAGCCGATGGACTGGCCGCCGGCGGTGCGCAGGACCCGCGCCTGCGGATCGAAGCCGACCACGTTGTCGATGACGAACTCGACGCCGTAGTTGTTCTTCAGCGTGTCGTAGCTGACCTCCAGGTCCTGCATGGTGACGTGCTCGTTCAGCACCTCGCTGGAGCCGTAGGGCCGCAGATAGACCGGATTGCGCTCCACCACGGTGACGCGCAGCCCGGGGTCGAAAAGTTTCAGGTACTTGGCCGCGGTGCAGCCGCCGACGCCGCCGCCGACAACGACGATATGCGCGCTGCCGACGCTGGCGCTGGGCCGCGCCCAGGCCGGCAGCGCGGCCAGCGAGGCCAGGCCGAGGGAGGCCGCGAGAAAGCGGCGACGTTCAGGATTGGTCAGATTCATTGTTTCACTCCTAGCGCCACCCGGGGCGGCACCGACGGCTGGATGGCCGCGAAGAATTCACCCATGGCGCGGATCTCGGCGTCCGAGAAGCCGCTGGCCACGAAGCCCATCAGGGTGGCCGGACGCGCACCGTTGCGGAACTCCAGCATGCTGCTCACGAACTGCTCCAGCGGCATGCCCGCCAGGGGCACGAAGTACTCGTCCCCCAGCACGCCGTTGGTGCCGTGACAGGCCGCGCAGGTGTTGGCCATGTCCGCGCCCGAGGGGTCCGTTGGCAGCGCCGCGACCGGCGCCGGCTGCGCGGTCGGTGCAGGTTCCGGTTCCGATGCCGAAGCCGAGACCGGCTCCGATGCCGACGCCAATTCCGATGCCGGTTCCGATACCGACAGGGGCATGGCGGCGTAGAACGCGCCCATGGCGCGGATCTCGTCATCCGAGAAGCCGCTGGCCACGAAGCCCATCAGGGTGGCCGGACGTGCACCGTTGCGGAACTCCAGCATGCTGCTCACGAACTGCTCCAGCGGCATGCCCGCCAGGGGCACGAAGTACTCGTCCCCCAGCGCGCCGTTGGTGCCGTGACAGGCCGCGCAGGTGTTGGCCATGTCCGCGCCGCTCGGTGCGCTGGGCAAGGCCTCGTCAGCTGCCTGGGCCGTGCCGGCCAGCGCGGCCAGGCACAGCCCCAGGGTTGTCGATACTTGCTTGATGATGTTCCTCATCGTCAGCTCGCCCAGACGTAGAAACCGATGGCGAAGTAGGCCAGGATCCAGAGTCCCAGCAGGCCGATGGACAGGTTGCCCATCCACGACAGTGCCGGGCTCGGGCTGTAGCGGCCCGTGGTCTGACCCGCCTGCCAGGCCACCGTGAGCATGTACACCAGGGTCACGCCGCCGAGCACGGCGAAGGTCAGCAGGAACAGCAGCAGGCTGTACCAGTCCATGTGCACGGTGTAGTCCAGGGCGTCGTAGCCATGGCTGCCCACCAGGGTGACGTAGCGCAGCACCTCGCGCACCGCGCAGACCACGATCAGGGCCACCGCGCCGACGCCGAAGGTGGCGTAGCCCCAGTAGCCGCGGTCGATGCGCGCGCCGAGCAGCAGCGGGAAGGCGACCGTGACCAGCAGCGCGGCCAGCGCCAGCACGGACCAGGGCGACAGCGCGAACCAGGCCATCTTCTCCGGCAGGGTCAGCATCCAGAGCACGCCCAGGATCACGGAAACAACGCCGCCCAGGGTCAGCAGGCGCATGGCCAGCGGCTTGAGCCAGGCGATGTAGTCCGCGTCGGCATCCGGCCGGGCCTGCTGATAACGACGATAGCCCAGCAGCCAGGCCCCGGTCACCGGCAGCGACAGCGCGATGAAGAAGGCGAACCGCAGCGGGTGGGAGTAATGCAGCTGCCGCCCGGTGGGCTCGATGTTGCCGTCCGGCGCATACCAGGCCATCCATTGCTCGGGAAACAGCATCTGGTTGGTGAGCGCATGCACGATGTAGCCCACCAGCAACAGCAGGGCCAGCGAGAGCACCATCCAGTGCCCGGAACGCCCGCCCTCGGACGCCAGGTGGTGATTCTTCCAGTAGAAGGCGTAAAGCGCGATGTAGCCGACGATGAGGATCAGGATGAAGCCGATCACCCACCAGCCCGAGAGCACGTTCGACGTGTACCAGAAGGGGTCATAGACCACCTGCACGAACAGCAGTGGCGCCACGCCGATGACGATGGCCACAGAGACGGCGATCTTAGAGGTGGTCAGCATGTGCGCTGCCAGCCGGCGCCAGTGGCTGCTCTGGCTGTAGGCACCGCGCAGGGTCAGGGCACCGGTGCCCAGCATGACCTGGACCGCCGCCAGATGCAGCGCCAGGGTCAGGGCGCCGAGGATCAGGAACAGCCAGGGTTGGGTGGGGACCCCAGCAGGGTCGCGCAAGGCATAGAGGATTTCCGGGCTCATGGGTTCATCTCCCGCGGGGCGACTGGACTGGAGACCAGAGCGGCCAGGGGCTGCCCCGAGGTCTCGACGGATGGGGCTTCACCGGCCGTATCGCTGCCGGCAGCGGAGTCGGCACCGGCATTGGCCTCGACACCGCTACGCACCAGAGCCGTCGGCGCCATCGGCTCGGTCGCATCCACCGTCGCGCCGGTGTCGGTTACCGGCAGGGTCAGGGTGCTGATGAAGCTCGCCAGCGCGAAGGCCTCGTCATCGGTGAAGGGGATCTGCGGCATGTACAGCGTGTTGCCGGAGGCCAGGCCGGCATGCAGATAGTCGACGATGGCGTCGATGTCGCTGTCGGCGGTGAAATAGTCCTGCAGCGGCCGCATGCCGGTGGGCGTCAGGGAATGGCAGTTGGAGCACGCGGCCAGCGCCAACGCATGGCCCGCCTCCACCGCATTGTCCGGGGTCACCTCACGCAGGTGCTCCGGCAGGAACACCATGGTGCGCAGGAAGCCGTGCTCCTCCAGCAGCGGGATCTCGGACTCGATGCCGCGGCCCGGCACGTCGCGCCCGATGACCTGATTGGAGTAGACATACTGGCCGGCCACCCAGGGCTTGCGGATGGACTCGCGGGTGACCTCGCCGGGCCACAGGCCGAACACCAGCACCACCAGGGTCATGGCCACCGCGCCCGTTGCCACCAGCGCGCGCGGCTGCAGCAGCGTCATGATGAAGTAGGCGGCCACGGCCACCAGCATGCCGATGACGCCGATGGGGAACCACTCCGGCATCCGGTTGCTCATGATCAACGTCGCCGTCTCCGGCAAGGTCGCCATATACCAGCGGAAGAACAGCACGCCGAGGATGGCGGAGCCGATGCCCAGCCAGGCCAGCTTGCGGGCCACATCGCGCTTGAACTGGGCGTCCTTGAATCCGGCGGCGACAATGCCCCCGACCACGGCGGTCATGGTGAACATGAAGGCCGTGCGCATGGCCAGCTGGGCGAAGGTGTTGGCGCCGAAGAAGCCGTTGAGCACGCCGGTGTCGGTGAACCAGTCGGCCTTGCCCGGCCACATCATGAACGACAGGATGCCGACAATGACCAGCATGGTGGTGTAGGAAGTCAGGCCGAAGATGATGGACAGCCGCAGATGCGTCTGGCGATCCACCCGGCTGGCCAGATAGACCAGCATGTAGACGCCGATGACCTCGATGACGAAGAAGACCCACTCGGTGGCCCACATCCATACAAAGTTGTGGATCAGCGCCGAGATGCCGCGCGGGCTACCCACCGTGGTGGAGTACCAGATGCCGGGGCCGGTGATGGAACCGAGCACATAGCTGAAGACCAGCAGGAAGAGGCCGTACCGGCGGATGAATTCCAGCAGGTCCGGTCGGTCGTTGCGGTGGGCGTAGCTGGCCAGGAAGGCGAAGAAGATGGCCGCGCCAACGGCGGTGTGGGAGAACAGGACATGGACCGTGGCAATGATGCCGATGATCCAGCCACTGCCCACGCCCGGCTCGAACCAGGTGGGATAGAGACCTATGAATTCCATCGTTTAGCCTATTGTTGACTGCGTCGATTTGGCACCGTTCCCGAAAGGACGGCATCTCGGTCAGGGTTTACAGCAATAGGAATGCCAATTCCTGCCCAACCGGCTCGCTGTTTGCAATCAGACAACTGGCGTTTCAACCGAAGCCAGGCCCTTGGCGGAACTGTCATCGGTGACAGACTTGCCGCCACCTCTCTGCCATTGATGGCAGTCATTGGCAGTGTCGACGGCATTGACGGATACTGCCTGGGTTGCAGCCGAGGAGCCTGTCATGCCCATCGACGACCGCCTGCTGTCCGAGCTCGCCGCGCAGATCGATCAACTGCCGGAGCCGCACATCGTGCTGGGGCGGGATTACCGCGTGCTGGCCGCCAATGCCGGCTACCGGCGGCGCTGCGGGAGCGGCACCTCGCTGATTGGCAGGCACTGCTACGACGTCTCCCATCGCTACCACGTGCCCTGCGACCTCGCCGGCGAATCCTGCCCCCTTGCGGCGAGCCTGAAGTCGCGGCAGCGCGAGCGGGTGCTGCACCTGCACCACACCCCCCACGGCGAGAAATACGTCAACATCGAACTGACGCCGGTGATGGACGACCGCGGCGAGATCGTCGCCTTCCTGGAAAAGATGGAGCGCCTGCGCGGCGCCTGGGACGAGACCGGCCGCCGTGCGCTGATCGGTCGTGCGCCGGCGTTCCGGCGCATGCTTGAGCTGGTGGCCCGGGTGGCCCCTGCCGAGGCCAGCGTGCTGCTGCTGGGGGAGTCCGGCACCGGCAAGGAACTGGTCGCACAGGCGGTGCACGAGGCCAGCCACCGGGCGGACGGACCCTTCGTCGCCGTCGACTGCTCGGGTCTCACCGAGACCCTGTTCGAGAGCGAACTGTTCGGCCATGAGCGCGGCGCCTTCACCGGCGCCATCGCGCGCAAGACCGGCTTGGTGGAGTCCGCCGCCGGCGGCACGCTGTTCCTGGACGAGGTGGGCGACATCCCGCTGGGCATCCAGGTCAAGCTGCTGCGGCTGCTGGAGACCGGCGCCTATCGGCGGGTCGGCGCCAGCGAGCCGCGCCATGCGGACATCCGGCTCATCTCCGCCACCCATCGCCCCCTGGAGGCCATGGTGCAGGCGGGCCAGTTTCGCCAGGACCTCTACTACCGCATCAACACCTTTCCCATCCCCATGCCGCCACTGCGCGACCGCCTGGAAGACCTGCCGCTGCTCAGCGCCGACCTGCTCGCGCGCGTCGCCCCCGACCGCGGCCTACGGCTCACCGCCGACGCGCTGGACCTGTTAGGCCACTATGCCTTTCCCGGCAACGTGCGCGAGCTGCGCAACCTGCTGGAGCGCGCCAGCCTGATGTGCGACGGCACGCAGATCGAGCCGCGGCACTTCGCCATCGAGCTCGGCGATGCCGCCCGCCCCGACACCGAAATCAGCACCGACGCAAGCGCCTTCGACATGGCGCGGCTGCAACGCGACTTCCTGCGGCGTGCCCTGGAGCAGCACAAGGGCAACCGCCGCGAACTGGCGTCCAGGCTCGGCATCAGCGAGCGCACCCTCTATCGCCGTTTGCGCACCCTGACGACCGATTGAGGCCCCCGCGATGCGACCACCCACGGGCTACAGCGGCGAACGGGTCGGTGGCGACGGCGCACCGCGCTGGCTGCTGCTGCATGGACTGACCGGCGAAGGCGCCGACTGGCGGCTGTGGCCCCGGGACGCGCCGCCGGCGCTTGCGCTGGATCTGCCCGGGCATGGGGGCAGTCCGGCGCCGGCGGCCGACTTCGGCGACGAGATCGCGCGACTGCTGTCGGCCTTGCCGGCCAGCGTCGACCACCTGGCGGGATATTCACTGGGGGGCCGGGTGGCCCTGTCGCTGATCGCCGCGGCGCCCCGGCGCTTCCGCGCTGCCATCATCCTCTCGGCACACCCGGGGCTGATGGACGCCGCCGCACGGGACGCACGGCGAGCGGCGGACCGGCGCTGGATCGCGCTGTTGCAGACCGCGGGCATCGAGGCCTTCGTGGATGCCTGGCAGGCGCAGGCGCTGTTCGCCACCCAGCAGCGGCTGCCCGCGTCGGTGCGCCGGGCCCAGCGACAGCGCCGGCTGGCGCAGGATGCCGACGCCCTGGCGCGCAGCCTGGCCTGTTTCGGGCTGGCCGAGATGCCCGACACCCGGCAGGCCCTGGCGCACTGGCCGGGACGACTGGACTGGATCGTCGGCGGCGCGGACCGCAAGTTCGCCACCCTGGCCCGCGAGGTGCAGACACGGCGCCCGGACACCCGGCTGCATGTGCTGCCCGGCATCGGCCACAATCCGCTGCTGGAGGCGCCACGACAGTTGACAACGCTGATCATGTCATTGGCAATACCAATGATAAAGACCTATAAAATCGCCAAAATCGATCAACTGCCACGACCGCACCGAGGACCCTGACACCATGTCGAAGCCTGCCTACGAACACCCCTTCCGCGTCGCCCTGCACGATACCGATGCGGCCGGCGTGCTGTTCTTCGCCCACCTGTTCCGCCGCGCCCATGACGCCTACGAGGCCTGGATGGCGTCGCTGGGGTTTCCGTTGCCGGAGATGATCCGCGAGGGCCGCATCGCGCTGCCGCTGGTACATGCAGAGGCTGACTATCGCCGGCCCCTGCGCCACGGCGACGGCGTCCAGGTGGAGATATCGATCGCTGCGCTGGAGACGTCGCGCTTCAGCATCGACTACCGCTTCCAGACCGAGCAGGGCACCGCGGCGACGGCGCGCACCGTCCATGCCTGCATCCACCCCGGCGAAAAGGGCGCGCGTCCGCTGCCGGAGCCGCTGCACGCCATGCTGCGCGCCTGCCAAGTGAATTAGAGCGCGGTCGGCCCCCTCTCCATCTGCTGCATCGCCAGCGCGCGCAGTGCGGCGCGGTCGAGCTTGCCGGACGCCAGCAGCGGCAGCGCCTCGCAGCGCACGAACAGGCGCGGACGTTGCACGCTCGGCAAGCGTGCGCGGCACCAGTCCTCCACTGCCGCCGGGTCTGCGCGACCGGCGTAACACAAGGCCAGGGTCTGCCCCCAGACGGTGTGCGGGATGCCGACCAGGGCCAGGGCCTGGATGCCCGGCAGGGTCCCCAGACGCGCCTCGACCTCCGCCGGCAGGACCTTTACGCCGCCGATGACCAGCACATCATCGGCCCTGCCCAGCAGCCGGAGCCGGCCGGCCGCATCGACACAGCCCAGGTCCGTCGTCGTCAGCCAGTCCCCGTCCAGGCCGATGCCGGGCCGACGCTCGGGATTGGCATAGCCGGACATCAGCATCGGGCCGCGGATGCGCAGCGGCCGTGGCGCCTCGCCGCAGCGGCCTGCGTCCAGTTCCACGTCGGGCAGGCGCGCGTCGGCGCCGAAGCCCCGGGCGGGCGTTTCCGCATCCGGATCCTGTTCTGGTGAATAACGGGCCGTGACGACCTGCGAGAAGGTCTCGGACATGCCGTAGGTGACCACCACGGGCCAGCCGGCATCCAGGGCCCGCCGGCCGAGGTCGGCGCTCAGAGCCTGCCCGCCCAGCTGCACCACCCGCAGCGATGCCGGCGGTCGCACACCGATCGCCAGCAGCCGCGCCAGCATGGGCGGCACCAGCGACAGGTGCGTGATGGGTTCGCGTTGCAGCTCGGCGGCGACGGCGTCGGCATCGAAGCCCTGTGCCAGCCTCGGCTGCAACCGCAGCGTGGCACCCGCCAGTGCGCAGCGATAGCCGATGGCCAGGCCACCCACATGGTGCGGCTGCAGGCAGCACAGCCACTGGTCCCCCACCCCCAGCCCCAGGCGCCGGTTCACCCGCCGGCAGGAGGCGAGCACCGCCCGCCGGGTCAGCATCGCCACCTTGGGCGTGCCGCTGGAACCGCTGGTCTGGATCAGCACCGCCAGCGGGTCGCCCTGCCAGGGCAAGGCGGTGTTGCGGCCCGTGGGGGCGCCGCCGCCCTCGCCGTCGTCGCCTTCGGACCAGACCCATTCGGCCCCGGTGGTGTGGATCAGCGCCTGCAGGTCGGCCGCCTGCGCCGGCTCGAACAGCCCAGGACGCACCGGCAGCAGCGCCGCGCCGATCTGCGCCAGGGCCTGCTGCAGCACCAGCAGTCCGTAGCCGGGCTCGGCCCGACAGACCAGCACCTGCCCCGGCTTGACGCCCTGCTGAGACAGGCGCCGCGCACGGGCGACGGCAGCCTGCGTCAGGTCGGTGTAGCTCCATTGCCTGCCGGCGTCGATCAGCGCCGGCTGCGGACCAAAGCCGCGGCCGGCGACGCCCGCTATCTCCCCCGTCACGTGAAGGCGTCCTTGTTCTGTGCCTTGGCGCGGGCGTCGGCCTTGGTGACCAGACCGCGCTTGACCAGATCGTCCAGACACTGATCCAGTGTCTGCATGCCGAACGACTGCCCGGTCTGGATAGAGGAGTACATCTGCGCCACCTTGTCCTCGCGGATCAGGTTGCGGATGGCCGGGGTGCCGACCATGATCTCGTGGGCGGCCACCCGCCCGCCGCCCACCTTCTTCAGCAGCGACTGCGAGACCACCGAGCGCAGCGACTCCGACAGCATGGAGCGCACCATGGTCTTCTCCGCGGCCGGGAAGACGTCGACGATACGGTCGATGGTCTTGGCCGCCGAGCTGGTATGCAGGGTGCCGAACACCAGATGGCCGGTCTCGGCGGCGGTGAGCGCAAGGCGAATGGTCTCCAGGTCGCGCATCTCGCCCACCAGGATGATGTCCGGATCCTGGCGCAGCGCCGAGCGCAGCGCCTCGCTGAAGCCCAGGGTGTCCTTGTGCACCTCGCGCTGGTTGATCAGCGAGCGCTTGCTGGTGTGCACGAATTCGATGGGGTCCTCGATGGTGAGGATGTGCGAATAGCTGGTGTCGTTCAGATGGTCGATCATCGCCGCCAGCGTGGTGGACTTGCCGGAACCCGTGGGGCCGGTCACCAGCACCATGCCGCGGGGCACGTCGATGATCCGGGTGAAGATGTCCGGCGCGTTCAGGTCCGCCAGCGACAAGACCTTGGACGGGATGGTGCGGAACACCGCCGCGGCGCCGCGCTTCTGGTTGAACGCATTGACGCGAAAGCGGGCAAGGCCGGGGATCTCGAAGGAGAAGTCCGTCTCCAGGAACTCCTCGTAGTCCTTGCGCTGCTTGTCGTTCATGATGTCGTAGACCAGCGCCAGCACCTCGCGGTGTTCCATGGGCGGTACGTTGACCCGACGAATGTCCCCGTCGACCCGGATCATGGGGGGCAGACCGGCGGACAGATGCAGGTCCGACGATTTGTTCTTGACGCTGAACGCCAGCAGTTCGGCGATGTCCATGAGTGCCTCCGGATCACATGCGCGGCGAGGATTGCCGTTGCCGTATAGCATAGCGTGAAGCGCGATTCACATGGCCGCTGTCGGCCAGCGGGTTGCCGCCTTCGCACCGATTCTGTACCCTCGGCAGGGTTTATGACGCCGTAACCTGTCCCGGCTCAGACCGCTGGCGCCTTGCCGGCTTCGGGCCGGTATCTGGTCAGACAGCTGGCCAGACAATGGGCCCGATACCCGGCCTGCTCCCGTCCCTTTCCCCTGACCGCCGGGCCTTGCCTTGTCGGTTCGCCTGACCCAGGGTTCGCTCCCCCATGAACAGCCTCCGCCAAGACTGGTTTTCCAACGTCCGCAATGATCTGCTCGCCGGCCTGGTGGTCGCGCTGGCGCTGATTCCCGAGGCGATCGCCTTTTCGCTGATCGCCGGCGTCGATCCCAAGGTCGGGCTCTATGCCTCCTTTAGTATCGCGGTGGTGACCGCCTTTGTCGGCGGGCGACCGGGCATGATCTCGGCGGCGACCGCGGCCATGGCGGTGTTGATGGTGGACCTGGTCGCCGATCATGGGCTGCAGTACCTGCTGGCCGCGACCGTACTGACCGGCGTGCTACAGGTCATCGCCGGCTGGCTGCGTCTTGGCAGCCTGATGCGCTTCGTGTCGCGTTCGGTGATCACCGGCTTCGTCAATGCCCTGGCCATCCTGATCTTCATGGCGCAGCTGCCGGAGATCACCGGTGATCGCATGACCTGGGAGGTCTACGCCGTGCTGGCGGCCGGGCTAGGCATCATCTATCTCTTTCCCTACATCACCAAGGCGGTGCCCTCGCCTTTGGTCGCCATCGTGGTGCTGACCATCGTGGTGATGCTGCTGGGGCTGGATATCCGCACCGTCGGCGACATGGGCCAGATGCCGGACAGCCTGCCGGTCTTCCTGCTGCCGGACATCCCGCTGAACTGGGAAACCCTGGCCATCATCTTCCCGGTCTCGGCGACCATGGCGGTGGTGGGGCTGCTGGAATCGATGATGACCGCGACCATCGTCGATGATCTGACCGACTCCAAGAGCAACAAGAACCGCGAGTGCGTGGGGCAGGGCGTGGCCAATGTCGCCACCGGCTTCATGGGCGGCATGGCCGGCTGCGCCATGATCGGCCAGACGGTGATCAACGTGAAATCCGGTGGACGCGGCCGACTGTCGACCCTGACCGCCGGCATCGTGTTGCTGTTGCTGGTGGTCTTTGCCAACGACTGGGTGGCGCAGATCCCGATGGCGGTGCTGGTGGCGGTGATGATCATGGTCTCCATCGGCACCTTCAACTGGGCCTCGCTGCGCAACCTGCGCGAGCACCCGATGGACGCCAATATCGTGATGCTGGCGACCGTGGCGGTGACTGTCTTCACCCACGATCTGGCCCAGGGGGTGCTGGTCGGGGTTTTGCTGTCGGGCTTCTTCTTCGCGCAGAAGGTCGCGCGCATCCTCCATGTGGACTCCACCAGCACCCGCGAGGGGCGTGAGCGGGTCTATCACGTCATCGGCCAGGTCTTCTTCACCTCCGCCGATCAGTTCACCGCCGCCTTCGACTACAAGGAGGTGATCGAGAAGGTGGTCATCGATGTGAGCCGCGCGCATTTCTGGGACATCACCGCCGTGACCGCGCTGGACAAGGTGGTGCTCAAGTTTCGCCGCGAGGGCACCGAGGTCGAGGTCGTCGGTCTGAATCGCGCCAGCGAAACCATGGTCAGTCGCTTCGGGGTACATGACAAGCCCGATGCCGTCACCGATGTCATGGATCATTGAAGGAGCGACCCATGCCGGATCAAAGCCTGCCGAATCAGAAACAACGCCGCGTACTGGCCTGTGTGGACCAGTCGCATTTCGCCGATTTCGTCACCGACACCGCCGCCTGGGCCTCGCGTCGGCTCGGCGCGCCGCTGGAACTGCTGCATGTGCTCAACCGCCAGGTCGAGTTGGGCGCCGGTCAGGATCACAGCGGCGCCATCGGCTTCAATGCCGAGCAGAACCTGCTGACCGAACTCTCGGACCAGGATGCGGCCCGCAGTCGCGCGGCCCGCGAGCAGGGGCGGCTGTTCCTGAACCGGCTGCGTGAGCGCTCGCTGGAACGCGGCGCGCTGTCGCCGGATGTGCGTCAGCGCTACGGCGAACTGGAAGAGACCCTGGTCGAACAGCAGGACTGCGTGCGGCTGTTCGTGCTGGGCCGGCGGGGTGAATCCGCCGAGAGCACCCAGCGCGATCTGGGGCGCAATGTCGAGCGCATGGTGCGGGCGCTGAGCAAGCCGATCCTGGCCGTCACCGATGACTTCTCTGAACCCGAACGGGTCATGATCGCCTTCGATGGCGGCGGCATGACGCGGCGCGGCGTCGAGATGATCGCGCGCAGCCCGCTATTTCGCGGCCTGCCGGTGCATGTGCTCATGGCCGGCAAGCCGCGCCGCGACAGCGAGAAGCAGATGGCCTGGGCGCGCACCAGGCTCGAGGACGCCGACTTCGAGGTCATCACGGCCTCCATCCCCGGCGACACCGAGCGGGTCATTGCCGAGTATGTGCGCAAGGAGTCCATCGACATGCTGCTGATGGGGGCCTACGGCCACTCGCCGCTGCGCAGCCTGCTGTTTGGCAGCAAGACGACGGATCTGTTGCGTTCGTCACCGGTGCCGACACTGCTGTTGCGCTGACCCCATCGGACCCCATTCCCGTTCTTGACGAGTCCCCCCGTCATTCCGGCCGGGAAGCCGGAATCCAGTCCATGGACGGCAACGTCGCTGGAAATCCCGACATGCCGGCATCAGTTTACGCAGGACTAGAAAGGTCCGCATGCCGGCCGGATCAGCACTGCAGCGCGTTCGCGACGGCCGCCGGCCACGACCGGATCGCACCACCGGAGGAGCTCAGCACAATGAATGCCCTGTCTCAGGAGCACTGCGAGGCCTGTCGCGCCGACGCGCCGCAGGTCAGCGACGAGGAACTGGCCGCGCTGATCCGGGAGATCCCGGACTGGGCAGTCGAGGTCCGCGACGGCGTGATGCAACTGGAGCGCCGCTTCGTCTTCCCGGATTTCGCGCAGGCGCTGGACTTCACCCAACGGGTGGGTCAGCTGGCCGAGGACGCGGGCCATCACCCCCGGCTGGTGACCGAATGGGGTTCGGTGGTGGTGACCTGGTGGAGCCACAAGATCCGCGGCCTGCACCGCAACGATTTCATCCTGGCCGCCAGGACCGACAACTGCTTCAACGGCTGATACCCCATGTCCAGACCTGATCCTCGTCCCCTGTTCCATTCCCCAACCCGCCTGCTGGTCGTGCTCCTGCTGTGCTCGCTGGCGGCCGCCACCGCCACGGCGGCCGAGCGCGGTCCGGCCGTGCCGGACGCCGAAGCCCACGAGATCGCGCCCGGCGTCTTCACCCTCTACGGCGACATCAATCCGCCGACGCCGGAGAACCAGGGCTTCATGGCCAATTCCACCTTCATCCTCACCGATGCGGGCGTGGTGGTCATCGACACCGGCTCCAGTGTGCAGGTCGGCGAGATGCTGCTGCGACAGATCCGCGCGCGCACCGACAAGCCGCTGCTGGCGGTGCTCAACACCCATGTGCATGGTGATCACTGGCTGGGCAACCAGGCGATGGTGGCAGATACCCCGGAGGTGCCGATCTACGGCCACCCGCGGATGCTGGAACTGATCGCCCAGGGCGTCGGCGACCAGTGGCTGGACATCATGATGAACGCCACCAACGGCGCCGTTGCCGGCACCGAGCAGGTGCCGCCGACGCAGTCCCTCGACGACGGCGACGCATTGACCCTCGGCGGCCTGACCATCAAGGCCCACCATTACCCCAAGGTCCACTCCACCACGGACCTGATGTTCGAGATCCCGGAGCTGGGCCTGCTGTTCCTCGCGGACAACGCCAACAACGGCCGCATCGTGCGCATGGACGACGGCTCCTTCCGCGGCAGTGTCGAGGCGCTGGAAGACATCCGTACCCGCGTGCCAGCCGCAGAGGTGCTGATCCCAGGCCATGGCCCGGTCGGCGGCTGGGAGATCATCGACGCTTATCTGGCCTATCTGACCGGGCTCCAGACGGCCGTTGCCGAGCTCTACGACCAGGGGCTGAGTGATTTCGAGATGAAGCCCGCCGTCACCGAGCAGCTGGCGGCCTTCCAGGACACGCCGGGCTTCGACATCGAACTCGGCAAGCACATCTCCCTGGTCTATCTGGAGGTGGAGGCGGAGGCCTTCTGAGCCGACGGGTCGCCGGTGGCCGGATGGGTAATCGCATGATCGAGCAGGATAAATATGCCCGTGATCGCACCAGTCAGCAGCGGCAACGCGTCCGTCTTGCCCCCGAGTTCATTGTGGCCATTCGTCGCGCGACTGCCAGACATTTCGGCCCTGACGCACGGGTGCGACTCTTCGGCTCGCGGATCGATCCATCCCGGCGCGGCGGTGACATCGACCTCTACATCGAGCCCACAGAGGATCTGGATGACTTGCTGGGCCGAACGCTGCGAATGAACGCCGAACTACAGATGGAACTGGGTGAGCAGCGCATCGACATCCTGACCAGACGGCGCGATCGGCCATCGCGCCCGATCGACGACGAGGCACTGCGCACGGGGGTCTTGCTGTGAACGCTGACCGAGAGGAACTGATACAGCGGCTTTGGCAGTTGATCGAGCTCGTCGGGCGAGAAGCGTCTCAGCAGATGCGCGGCAACTGCTCCCCGGCCAGCCAGTCGACGATGCGGCTGCCGCCGAAGGCGGTCTCCATCTGCACGAAGCGGTGCGGATCCTCGATCACCTGGCCGATGATGGCGGCATCCCGGCCCTTGGGGTGCGACCGCATGGCCATCAGCAAGGTGTCGGCCCGCTCGGCGGGGCAGATGGCCACCAGCTTGCCCTCGTTGGCGACGTAGAGCGGGTCCAGGCCCAGCAGCTCGCAGGCGGCGGCCACCTCCGGGCGCACGGGGATGGCCGGCTCGTGGATGCGCATGCCCACGCCTGACTGCAACGCCAGCTCGTTCAGCGTGGTCGCCAGGCCGCCGCGGGTGGGGTCGCGCAGGCAGTGGATCTCCGGTACGGCGGCGATCATGGCCGCCACCAGGTCGTGCAGCGCGGCGGTATCCGACGCGATCTCGGTCTCGAAGCCCAGGTTCTCGCGCCGGGACATGATGGCCACGCCGTGATCGCCCAGGCAGCCGCTGACCAGGATGGCGTCGCCGGGGACGGCCCGGTCGCCTGAGATGTCGATACCGTCCGGCACCACGCCAACGCCGGTGGTGGTGATGAAACAGCCGTCGCCCTTGCCCCGCTCCACCACCTTGGTGTCGCCGGTGACCACCGCCACGCCGGCCTCGTTGGCGGCCTGGGCCATGCTGCGGACGATGCGCGCCAGGTCCGCCAGGGGCAGCCCCTCTTCCAGGATGAACCCCGCCGCCAGGTAGAGCGGCCGCGCACCGGACATGGCGACATCGTTGACGGTTCCATGCACGGCCAGGCAGCCGATGTCGCCGCCGGGGAAGAACAGCGGCGCGATCACATGGCCATCGGTGCTGATGGCCAGCCGCCCCGGCGGCGGCTGGAACAGCGCCTGGTCGTTGCCCTGGGCCAGCAACGCGTTGTCCAGGTGGCGACGGAACAGCTCGTCGATGAGCTGGGCCATGGCGCGACCGCCGCTACCGTGGGTCAGGTCGACGCTGCCATGCTCCAGGTCGAGCTGGCCGGTGAAGCGGCGGCGGGTCACGTCCGTTGCGCTCACGGGCTGGCCTCCGCGTTGCTGCCGGCGGCAGCGTCGACATCGCCCCTGATGGCATCGCCGGCACGCCCGTGACGCAGTCGTCCATAACTCCAGTAGGCGGCGCAGGCCCCCTCGGACGACACCATGCAGGCGCCCATGGGATTCTCCGGCGTGCACACGCTGCCGAACAGCTTGCAGTCCGTGGGCTCCAGCAGTCCGCGCAGCACGCTCGGGCATTCGCAGCCCCGGATCTCCCGGCCATTGCCGGTGGCTACCGGAAAGCGTTGCTCCGCATCGAACTCGGCATAGGCATCGGCCACGCGCAGGGCGCTGTGGGGCAAGTGCCCCAGACCGCGCCATTCGAACCGGTCCCTGGGACCGAAGGTCTCGGCCATCAGCGCCTGGGCCCTGGCATTGCCATCGCGGGTCACGGCGCGGGTGTACTGGTTTTCGACCCGGGCGACGCCGGCGTTGATCTGGCGAACCAGCATCAGCGCGCTCTGCATCACGTCCAGCGGCTCGAAGCCGGCGATGACCACCGGCGTGCCGAAACGCGCCGGCACGAACTCGTAGGGCCGGCTGCCGATGATGGTGCTGACATGGCTGGGGCCGAGGATGCCGTCCAGCGCCACTGTTCCGATGTCGCCGTCGCCGCCGTCATTGCCGGAGGCGGCCAGGATGGTCTCCAGCGCCGGCGGCGTCAGCACATGGTTGCAGAACACCGAGAAGTTGCGCAGCCCCTCGGCGCGGGCCTGCTTCAGCGCCACCGCCGTGGGCGGCGTGGTGGTCTCGAAGCCGATGGCGAACAGCACCACCTGCCGCCCCGCCTCGGTGCGGGCGATGGCCAGGGCATCCTGAGTGGAGTAGATCATGCGGATGTCGGCGCCGTCCGCCTTGGCCTTCAGCAGGGTCCGGCGCCCGCTCGCAGGCACCCGCATCAGGTCGCCGTAGGTACAGAGGGTCACGCCGTGCTGTTCCGCCATGGCGATGGCCTGATCGATGCGGGCCATCGGCAGCACGCACACCGGGCAGCCGGGGCCGTGGGCAAAGCGCAGGTTGGGCGGCATCAGGTCCTGCACGCCATAGCGGAAGATGGCATGGGTGTGGCCGCCGCAGAATTCCATCAGCCGGTAGTCCCGCGACGGATCCACCTCCGCGGCGATGGTGGCGGCAAGCCGCCGCGCCAGCGCACCGTCGCGGAATTCGTCGATGTATCTCATGGCCAGCGTCTCCTCATCGGCACCGTTGTCGGCATCCTGCGGCGTCGGGCGTGGCGCCGGGTACCGTCAGGCCTCAGGCGCGGCCTCGGCATCCTGCGGCGTCGGGCGTGGCGCCGGGTACCGTCAGGCCCCGGGCGCGGCCTCGGCATCCAGCGCGCCCGCCTCGCGGATCAGCGCCAGCGTGCGTTCGGCCTCCTGCGGGCTGATCCGGTTCAGGGCGTAGCCCACATGCACCAGCACATAATCGCCGACGGCGACGTCTTCCACCAGTGCCACGGACACCGATTTGCGCACGCCGCCGAGGGAGACGGTGGCGCTGTCCGTGGCCGGATCGAGGTCCAGGATCTGGGCAGGGATGGCAAGACACATGGCAGCAGGCTCCGGGGCAGCGATCGAGATCGATTCCTGATTGCAGACGCGTGTTCGGTTGTTGCGGGTTAAGGTCGAACACCAATGGTATCTGGCTGAGCGTTCAGCTCACCGACAACGTGAAATCCACACAGGGATCGACGGCGATGCAATACAGCGTCGCCTGTAGCCGCAGTGCCGGATCTTCCGGGTCCAGGGCGGCAAGGCCGGCAGCGACCACGCCCCGCGGATGGAAATTCCATTCCGTCGGCGCCAGGATGCGCCAGCTTCGCACTTGGGCCTCTTCGATTGCAACCCGATGCACCAGCAGACCCCGGGCGGCCTGCACCACTCCGACGCCAGCGCTCAAGCCAGAACTCATGTCAGAACTCGCGTCAGAAATGGGGCCAACACCCGCATCAGCGCCCACGGCAGTGCGCCCGCTATCGGTCTCAGCGGCCGACGCAGCGCCGGCAGAGGTCTCCAGCCAGCCCGGTATCGGTCCCGAGTTTGCCAATGTCGTTGCAACCTCCGCCAGTTCCACCAGCAACGCAGCCAGCCTTGGCAGCAAGCCGTTACCATAACGGGTGGTCAGCTCGGCCACCAACGGCTGTTTTCGGCAGCGCGCGAAGGGCGTCGTCTCCAGCGCCGGCCCGTCCGCCGTCGGCGGCCAGCAAGGTGCCGCGACGAATGCCGCAGCATCGGCAGCGGACAACGGCACCGACAGCGCTTCGGCGGACAAGGCCGGCAGCACGCCGATCCCATTGCGCCCCAGCCCCGCAAGACCGCGCTTGAGCAACGTGCGTACCAGGACCGCCGCGCCGGTGTTCGTCACACCCGACCAGGCCATGAGCCCTGCAGCGGAGTCCGTTCGCTCCAGCCATCGCCGGGCGTCCATGCCGAAGATGCGCCCCGAGGCCAACGCTGCCAGCGCAGCTGAGGCGTTTTCGGCCTGCGCCGAAGCCTGCCCGGCCTCCAGGGAACCCGGTCGGTCATCGGTGCCAGGCCTGAAGGGATCGCCCTCTGCGGTCAGCGCCCCGCGCAGGCTCCGGTAGGCGCGCATGACCAGCGCCATCGACGCCGCATCGGCCCCCAGGTCCAGCGCGGCGGGCCAATCCAGCAGCAGCCGCCAGAAATGCTCCTTCGCCGTCTCCGCCGCCAGCAACCACTGCCGTCGCCGCTGCGCGCCCGCCGACGCCGCAAGCCCCATCGCCGCCTCGCAGGCCAAGGCCCCGGCCTGGGCCTGAGCCGTGGCGCAAACGCTGTACAAGGTCGGCAGTTGCGCCGTTGCCGCAAGCACAGTCTTGTCGGCAAAGACGCCCGCCGCGGTCACCGGGCGGCTGGAGCGGATCGCCACCCAAACCCTGTCCCGATGGCGCGTCAAGGCGATGTCGAGTTTGCCGCCAAAATCAGTCATGCTGCTCACCTGCGCGCTGCTCCTCAGCCCACCTCGGCGGCAACCGGACCCCCTGCTGTCACCAACGCATCCTACATCGCATCGTCGCTCTGCACGAACTGCCAAGCCCCTACTCTGCCTGTGTTTTCCACGCCCGTCTTGAACACCCGATGACCTCCGCGCGCTCACAGCGAATCCCCCCGGAAGCACGCTCGTAGGATAATGCTGATCTTTGGCCCGGCCCGGATCAGGGAGGCCAAGAGATCAGCGTCTCCCTAGAGGGACAGCGCCGTTGTGTGATCGGCTGACATGTGCTAGCGTTCCCGGGCAATCAATAATGTATTCGGTTTTCATTCCTTTCGTGTTCAAATCGCCCCTTGGGTCGATGGGAAAAGATCCGCGTCACCGAGATGCCGCAGCAGGGACTGGATAAGGTAGGACTGGGGATGCTGATCGAGATGCACGAACCAACGGGGCTCGCGCGAGCGCGGGCATGGGTGGATGCCGAGGCGCCGATCCTGTGGCTGCTCGGCAAGACGCAGGCGGGTAAGACCAGCATCGTCGCTGAACTGACCGGCCAGGGGCATGATGAGGTTGGTCGCGGTTATCTGCCGATGACCAAGGAGAGCCGGCTCTATGCCTTCCCTGCGCAGCAGCCCGTGCTGCGTTTTCTCGATACCCGCGGACTTGCCGATTGCGCCGGCTATGATGCGACGAATGAACTTGCCCAGGCCCAGGAACAGGCACATCTGCTGCTGATCGTGGTACGCGCCGATGATCTCGATCTCGCTGAGATCATCGAGGTTGCGGCGCAAGCGCGCCGACAACGCAAGACACTGCCGCTGCTCGTTGCTCAAACCGGTCTGCACCGGCGCTACGGCAAGCATGATCGCCATGCCGAGCCCTATCCCTTTGACGGCACTGATGCGGACGCCCGTCGCGCGGGCGTGCCGCATGAACTCAGTCAGGCCTTGGTTGCCCAGCGCCAACTGTTCGCGCGCATCAAGGGCGAGCCGCCGGTTTTCGTACCCCTGGACTTCACCCGGCCGGAGCAGGGGGTGGCGCCGACCGACTATGGCGCCGATCGGCTCTGGGATCTGCTCGAGCAGATCTTGCCCGGCGTCTCGGCGCGCTTGCGCGCCGATCCCGCGGCCACGGGTGCGATTCGGGCGAGGATCATCCTGCCCTGGTCGCTGGCGGCGGCGGCCGCGAACGCGGTGCCGGTGCCGGTGGCCGGAGGCATGGTCTCGGCCAGCATGCAGGCGGCGATGGTCGCCAACATCGCCCATCGCTTGGGTTGCGCGGGGGATTGGAAACGGCTCTGGGCAGAGTTGGTGGGCGCGCTTGGCTCGGGCTTCTTACTCGCCTTTGGCGGCAGCTGGAGCGCGCAGCAGGTGCTCAAGCTCGGCCTCGGTTGGGGCAGCGCGATCGTCGCCTCCTGGACCTTTGCGATCACCTGGGCGATCGGTGAGGTGGGCCTTTATTACTTCAGTGCCAAGCTGGCCGGCGAGGAGCCAGACCAGGCCGCCTTGCGCGAGCGCTATCGGCAGGCGCTGCGCGAGGCGCGAGGTCGCCACAAGACCCTCAAACAACAGGCACGCCAGGCTGATGACCACTAAGCCAACCCCATCCCTGTGGAGCGCGCTGCGCCATCACCACCGCCGCCAGCTGGCGCTGCTCGGGCTGATCGCGCTGCTGATCCTGATCCCCTGGATCATCGGCATGGGGGCGGGGGTCTGGCTGATCGTGCAACAGGGCTGGGCCTGGTATTGGTGGAGCGGAAGCCTGTTGTTGCTGGCGCTGGCGTTGCTGTTGCTGCGCCACCTGTCGCGGAGCACCGCGTCACCGATGCGGCATGAAGCGCTCGCCTCGCCGGGCGCCTCGGAGGCCGAGCAGGAGGCGAGGCAACGACTGCGCGCTCGCGTCGAGGACATCGAGGCGCGGCCCGCCGAGGTCTGGCGGCAGCCCAACGCGGCCTCGACGCTGCTGCTGGGGGCGCTGCAGGATGTCGCCGAGGCCTATTCGCCAGGCGATGCGGTGGCGCTGTGGCGTTTCACCCTGCCCGAGCTGCTGTTGATGCTGGAAGATGTCAGCCGGCGGTTGCGCCAGACCCTGGTCGCGGAGGTTCCGCTGCTGCGCCATCTCGAGCTGTCCTGGGTCATGCTGGGACTGGGCTTGAGCGGGACGCTGGGCAAGTGGATGGGCGTGGTTCGGCTACTGAAATGGGTGAATCCGACCGCCGCCATGACCACGGAGTTGCGTGGGCGGGTGATCGACCAGGCGCTCGATGGACTGAGCGTTCACGCCAAGGCGCAGATTGCGGTGGTCCTGGTCGAACAGGTCGGTGAGTCCGCCATCAGGCTCTACGCCGGTGGCTATCGGCGCCGGATCGAGGAGCTGCCGGCAACCGCCCCGATCCCCGAGGCCGACGGGCCATCAGCGCCGCTGACGGTGCTCATTGCCGGTCGCCGCAACGCCGGCAAATCGGCGTTGCTGAATGCCCTGCTGGGGGACGCGCGCGAACCGGTTGGGCTGCTGACCGCGGCCACCGATGGCTGTCGTGCCTACGCCTTCCAGGCAGAGCAGACCGGCGACTTGGTACTGGTCGATTGCCCGGGGGTTGATCCAAGCGCGGAGGCCGGGCGGCGCCAGCCTTGGCTCGCCCAGGCCGCGAAGAGTGACTTGGTGCTCTGGGTGACGGCCGCCAATCAGGCCGATCGAGCCGCAGACCAAGCAGCGCTGGCCGCGCTCGATGCGCTGACGCAGCAGGACCGGACGCAACGGCGGATTCCGCGGGTCCTGGTGCTGACCCATGCCGATCAACTGGACCCGCCGCGGGAATGGCAGCCGCCCTATGACCTGGCGACCGGACAGCGCCTGAAAGAGCGGCAGATGCGCCAGGCGCGCGACGCCGCCTGCCAGCAGCTGGCATGCCCCGCGCACCAGGCAACGCTGATCGCGATCCGTCCAGGCGAGCCGATCTGGAATCGCGACGGGCTCTACCAGGCGATTCGCGAACTGCTGCCCGAAGCGCAACAGAAGCAACTCGAGCGCGGCATGGCCAAGGATGGCTGGTTCAAGCGCGCTGCCGATACGGTCACCAGCGTACCGGCCGTGGTCGACAAGACCCGTGGATTGGTGAAGAAAACGCTGGCCGGCAGCGCCAGCGCGATGCTCAAGCGCTGGACATCGCGCGACTGAGTTCGACCAATGCTCAGTACGCTGCCGGCGCAACTGTCGCCCGATCAACGCCCCACCGAGGGCCGCAGATCGACAGAACCGGGCCGGGAATGCGATCCGGCCATGCGTGGACGGACACAAAAGCGATCTAGGTTGATGTTCGCACTGAAGAAGACGCTGGAAAACGAACGCTGATCAACTCCAGTCCATTCAGGGCAAGCAACGCGGCGCAGACACCGAGTCCCTGATCCTTCAAGCGATGCTGGAATGTGCCGTCATGGGTCCCGCCGCAGGAACAGGACGGGCTGCGCCAATGCCCAACAAAACGCTTGACGCCCAGGCACTTCGCCACATGCGTCACGGCATGGCTGCACCTTCGGGAGACGCCGATCAGTCGTCGTCAGCCTCGCGTTCCGGCATGGCGAGGCTCGCACACCGATGCACAAGAACGGTTGCAAAAATAATAAATGCGACTTATTCTTATCTGCGTTCAAATAATCTGGTCGATGTCAGACGCAGCTGCAGCCGTCGCGCGGAGCGCAAGGCCATGACCGACTGGCCACGCCAGGCGATGAGCCCAACCATGCGCATGCGAGACAGACGGCCTTCGTGCCACCCAGACAACGCAGGAGAACGACCATGACCCGTTCCGCACTGATCGTCGGCGCCTTGCTCACTGGTCTGTTGCTGCAGCCGTGGTCACACCCCGCCACGGCCCAGGCTCAGGCTCAGGCCATGACAGAGGACAGCAGCCGCCACCGCGATGAGGCACACACCCGCTTCGGGCAGCGCGGCGCGCCAAGCGCGCTCGACATCAGCAACCAGTCCCCGAGTCCATCCATCGCCGCAGCCCAGGGGGGCGAGGTGGGTACGCCCCTGTCTGCACGTGCGACCATCTTCGCCTGACGGCACGCGTCCGGACAGGTCTCAGCACAGGTCGGCTCGACCTCCGGGCAACGGAGGTGGAACCTGAGCCGCCACGAACGCAGTCCCGCCAGATCAACAGCGTCGTCATGGGCCGAAAAGTCGACGGTCCATGGCAGCGCCCGGCCATACGGCGCCTGGGGATACACCACCTCGTAGAAGATGCGGACGTCTCCCACCTGCGGTGACGCGGCGTCCTCCCCCACGTAGAATTCCCCCCTGGTCCACCGGGCGTTTGCCTCCAGCGGCGCGATCGCGACCAATGCCTGGGGGTGCTTATCGCCAATGATCATCAATTCTCGGCCACAGCTTGAGCGGGTTGGCACTCTCCTCGACGGCAACAATCGCTGATAAGGAAACGCTGGTTTATTCAGCATTTCCCGTGCGGGGCAGGAGGCCCTGCCATTTTTAGCGGCGCACGCCGCTGAAAATGTAGCGATTCGGAAACCGCGTTTGCGAATCGCGTGCTGATTTCTGGCCAGGATGGCCAATCAATCAGCGTCTCCATAAGCCACCGATTCATCACGGGACGCACGCATGTTATCGCACCAACAACTCGCCGAACTGAGACACCCGTTGCGCTTCGAGGCACACCTGGCGGGCCGTCCATTGCGATTCGAATCCACTTGGGGGCTGTTCTCGCCGCGCGAGATCGACGAGGGTACGCGGCTGCTGTTGCAGCATGTTGAGGTTGCCGCGGACGCGGATTGTCTGGACCTGGGCTGCGGTTACGGGCCCATCGGCCTGACCCTGGCGGCGCTGGCGCCCGCAGGACAGACGCTGCTGGTGGACAAGGACTTTGTTGCCGTGGACTTCGCCAACCGCAATGCCGCGCTGAACCAGCTTGGCAACGCCCACGCCCAACTCAGCAACGGCTTCGAGCAGGTGGACCCGGACCGGCGCTTCGATCTGATCGCCAGCAACATTCCGGCCAAGGTCGGCAAGGAACTGCTGTCACTGCTGCTGCACGACGCCCATGCGCGGCTGAAACCCGGTGGACACCTTTATGTGGTGACCATCAATGGTCTGCGCCAGTTCATGAAACGCAACCTGACCGAGGTGTTCGGCAACTACGACAAGCTCAAGCAGGGCAGCCACTACACCGTGGCCGTGGCCCGGCGGGAGGCGACTGCCGAGCGGTGACCCAAACGGGATTGGGATCGGGAATCAGTCTTCCGCCGGCTCGTCGTCCCAGAAGAAGGCCTCGTCGTCCGCGGCGGATGGCGGGTTGCCGTCGTGCACCAGGTATTCGCGGCGCTGCAGGAAGGCGTCGCGCACGAAGGCATAGCGATCCAGGGCCGCCTCATCCAGGATCTCTTCGGCGTCGAGCAGGTCGGCGCGATGGTCCACCAGCCGCAATGACACCAGTCCCCAGTAGACCTTGTCCTCGCTGATGCTGAACAGTGGATCCAGCGCCACGTCGCCGGCCAGGCCGAAGGTGTCGCGCACACTGCTGGGGCCGAGAACCGGGATGACAAAGAAGGGACCGGAACCGAAGCCCCAGTAGCCCAGGGTCTGGCCGAAGTCTTCCTTGTAGCTGGACAGACCGAGGTTGGAGGCCACGTCGAACAGGCCGAGCACGCCCGCTGTTGTGTTAACGGCAAACCGGCCGAGGTCGCTGCCGGCGCGTGACAGCTTGAACTGCAGGACGTTGTTGACGGCAGAGGTCAGGTCCGACAGGTTGCTGAAGAAGTTGGTGATGCTGCGGTCGACGGGCTCGGGAGTGATGGCGCGGTAGCCCTTGGCGGCGGGCTTGATGAAGGCGTTGTCGAAGTCGGTGTTGAACTTGAACATCGCCCGGTTGTACGCCTGCCAGGGGTCTCGCGGGTCGCGGTATTCCTTGGGCACGGTACTGCAGCCGGTAACGATCAGCGCCAACGACAGGATACCGACTAGACGGCTGAGCTTCATAGACATGCGCTTGGTCTCGACTCCAGGCTGCCCGCGGACAGAGGCAAGCTGATATTAACACAGGACCCCGCGCCCGGAGACACCGGTCTGCGCGATCGCATCCATCGGGCTCAATAGATCCGCTCCACGGCCACCCCCGCCGCCTGCAGACGCTGCAGCAGCCCGCCAGACCCCGTCATATGCAGCGCGCCGACTGCGATGAAGGCGCCTCCGCGCTGCAGCAGCGGCATGATCCGCTCGGCCATGCGGCGGTTGCGCACATCCAGCAACTGCGTCTGCAGGTAGGCCGCCACCGCCGGATCGCCATGCTGCATCTGGCGCTTGCCGATGTCCGCCAGCGCGGCCAGGTCCCGCGCCAGGTAGGCCGCCACCAGGGCATCGAAGATGGCCGGCATCTGCTCCAGCGAGGCCAGGGTCTCGCGCAGCAGCGTCACCTGTTGTTCGGGCGCCAGTTGCGCAAACACCTGCATCTGCTCGTCCACGCGCTCCAGCGCGGACACCGGCTGCTCTGCGGCCTGGGCGCGTCGATACAGATGCAAGTCGAGGATTTCGCCGCTGTCGGACTCCGGCAGGCTCAGCAGCAGCACCACGCCCCAGGGCCAGAACTGCCGCCCTACCGATGCCGGCAGGCCGCGGGCGGCCAGCGCCGCCAGGGTGTCCGCGTACAGGTCCGGCGGCAGGGCATCCTCCAGCGTCTGCACGCCTTCATAGCGCATGGCCGCCATGGAGCGGGCCGCAGCCTCGGCATCCGGCACCACCTCAAGCACCAAGGTGCGTGCGCCGGCCAAGGCATCGAGCACGGCTTCCGGCACGTCCAGCACCCGCGGATCGTCGCTGTGAATGGTGCCGAACAGCCAGCTCGGCGCGCCACCGGGCGGCTGCAGCCGATACAGCAGACCCTGATCGAAGCCATCGGCATCAGCCGCTCGGGCGCCCAGAACGGCGAGCGGGGCCAGCAGCAGGACTGCGAACAGGAATAGCCCGACCATGTACGCGGCCGACAATCCGCTCGGCAACCTGACCGGCAACCGTCGGCACAGGGCCCACGGCGACAGCCAAGGGCAGCATCCGCGACGCTGCATCGGATGGGCTGTCGCCCTGCGCGGCAAGAAAGTGGCTGCTATCCCGGGCGTGTTCACGCGCCTACGATACCATCTCCGCCCCGGACGCTTCACGCCGCAACCACTGCCGGCGCATTTGGCATTTCGCGCCGGCGCTCTTATGCTGGCGACATGCAGACAGACGACACCTCACCACCGGCCATCGCCGCGCGCTTTCGCGGCTTTCTCCCCGTCGTCATCGACGTGGAGACCGCCGGATTCGATCCGCAACGCCACGCATTGCTGGAGATTGCCGCCGTGGTCATCCGCATGGATGCCGACGGCTGGCTCACCCCCGGACCCACCCACGCCTGTCACGTGCTGCCCTTCGTCGGCGCCGAGATGGACGCCCGCGCCCTGGCCTTCAACAAGATCGATCCGCATCACCCGTTTCGCGACGCGGTCTCCGAGCGCGACGCCCTCAACCGCATCCTGACGCCGATCCGCAAGACCATGACCGCCCAGCGCTGCAATCGCGCCATCCTGGTGGGGCACAATGCGCATTTCGATCTTGGCTTCATCAAGGCGGCGGTGGAACGCACCGGCTACAAGCGCAATCCGTTTCATGCCTTCAGCGTGTTCGATACGGTATCGCTGGCGGGGCTGATGTATGGCCAGACGGTGCTGGCCAAGGCGAGCAAGGCGGCAGGCCTGGCGTGGGATGACGCCGAGGCCCACTCCGCCATCTACGATGCGGAACAGACAGCCGCGTTGTTCTGCACCATCGTGAATCGCTGGCGGGCGCTGGAGATGGGCGATGTCTGCCCGGCCTCGATTGCCTGAGTGGTTGCAGCGGCGCGCCAGGGGCCCGTTCGGGGGCGCCCGTTCGGACGCCCCGGCGGGACTGCTCAGGAGTCAGCAGACTTGGCTGCAGCGGTCTCCATCATGGTCTTCAGCTCGCCGCTGGCCTGCAGCTCCAGCGTGATGTCACAGCCGCCGACCAGTTCACCGTCGATATAGATCTGCGGAAAGGTGGGCCAGTCGGCATAGCGGGGCAGGTTTTCGAAGATCTCGGGGTCCTGCAGCACGTTGACGTAGGCGAACGGGATGCCGGACTCGCCGAGTGCCTGGGCCGCGCGCATCGAGAACCCGCATTGGGGCATCTGCGGCGTGCCCTTCATGTAGATCACCACGGGGTTGTTCTTGACCTGCTGGTCGATCCGCTCGAGTACGTCCATCCGGAACCTCAACCTGATTGATGAATGTCATTGGTGCCGGCAGACGTCGGGTTTCCGACCAGGATAATCAAGTTTAGCCATCCACGTGGCGCTGCAGCCAGAACTCCAGCAGCGCCAGGTGCCAGAGCTTGCTGCCCTGGATGCGGGTGTGGTGCATGTCCGGCGCAGCCAGCAGACGCTCGACATAGTCGCGCCGGTAGAGCCCCCGCTGGCGGCAGGCGTCGGAGTCCAGGATGTCGCGCATGAACGCCAGAAACGGCCCGCGGACGTATTTCAGCGCCGGCATCGGAAAGTAGCCCTTGGGCCGGTCGATGACCGCATCCGGCAGGCGGCCGCGGGCGATGGCCTTGAGCGGATACTTGCCGCCCTCGCGCAGGCGCAGCGCCGGCGGACAGCGGGCGGCGATCTCCACCAGCTGGTGATCCAGGAACGGCACCCGCGCCTCAAGGCCCCAGGCCATGGTCATATTGTCAACGCGCTTGACCGGGTCGTCGACGATCAGCGTGGTCACGTCCAGCCGCAGCACGGCGTCGATGAGCTCGTCCGCCAGGGGCTCCGCCAGCCGGGTCGCCACATAGGCGGCGGTATGGTCCGCGCCGGCGTGGTCGGCGCCGATCATGCGCAGATACTCGTCGTGATCACGGTCGAAATAGTGCTTGCGCACCCGCTCCACCGGCGCGCCCTCGGTCTCGGCGGCGATGCGCGGATACCAGAAGTAGCCGCCGAAGACCTCGTCCGCGCCCTGCCCGGACTGCACCACCTTGATCTCGCGCGAGACCCGCTCGGCCAGCAGATAGAAGGCGATGGCGTCCTGGCCGAACATCGGCTCGGACATGGCGTCCACCGCCTCCGGCAGCCGCGCCAGTACATCGGCATTGGGCACCCGCAGCCGGTGGTGCCGGGTCTGGTAGCGCTCGGCCACCGGGGTGGAGTATTCGAACTCGCTGCCGGCCTCTTCCGGGGTATCCTCGAAACCCACCGAAAAGGTGTGCAGATCGGTGACGCCGTTCTCCGCCAGCAGGGCCACCAGCAGGCTGGAGTCCAGGCCGCCGGACAGCAACACCCCGACAGGCACGTCGGCGATCTCACGACGCTTGCGCACGGCCGCCTGCAGGGCGTCGTGGATGGCGTCGATCCAGTCCTGGTCGCTCAAGGGTTCCGCCGGCCGGGTGGCATTCAGCTGCCAGTAGGCCTGCTCGGTGCGCTTGCCGTCGGCGTCGATGCGCAGCCAGTGCGCCGGCGGCAGCTTGCGTACGCCGTTCAGGACGGTACGCGGGGCCGGCACCACCGCATGCAGCGTGAACAGATGGTGCAGCGCCACCGGGTCGATGGCCGTATCCACGCCGCCCGCGGCCAGCAGGGCCTGGGTGCTGGAGGCAAACCGCAGCCGGCCGGCGTCCTCGGTCCAGTACAGGGGCTTGATGCCGAAGCGGTCGCGCGCCAGGAACAGGCTGCGGCGGTTGGCGTCCCACAGGCCGAAGGCGAACATGCCATGCAGGCGCTGCACGCAGGCCTCGCCCCAGGCATGCCAGGCCTTGAGGATGACCTCGGTGTCGCCGTCGGAGAAGAAGTGGTAGCCCAGCCCCTGCAGTTCGCGCCGCAGTTCGGGGTAGTTGTAGATGGCGCCGTTGAAGGCCAGCGCCAGCCCCAGCTGCTGGTCCACCATGGGCTGGTTCGAGCGCACCGACAGGTCGATGATGGACAGTCGCCGGTGGCCGAGGCCGAGGGGGCCGTCGCTGTAGCTGCCGCCGTGGTCCGGTCCGCGCCGCACCAGCCGGTCCATCATCCGCGCGATGGCATCCAGGTCCGCGGGGACGCCATCGAAACGCAATTCGCCACAGATTCCGCACATGCTGCAGGGTCCTCGATAGTGTCAGGCGTTCGGGTCGGGTCCGTCGGCACCCCATCCGCCGCCGCCGGGGGTCTTGATGGTCAGGCGCTGGCCGGGGGCCAGGTCCAGCGCCACCTTGCCCGGCAGCGGTCGGCCGTCGAGCCATTGTCCACCGGGGCGGCCCGCAGCGCCACCGGCCAGGCCCCAGGGGGCATGCCGACGGCGTTCGCCGATCAGGGTGGCGTGGGCGGGGGCCAGACACAGCAGCTCGCGCACCAGCCCGTCGCCGCCGGGACGGCGACCGGCCCCGCCGGAGCCGCGCCGCAGGGCGTAGCGCAGCACCCGCAGGGGAAACCGCGACTCGATCACCTCGATGGGCGTGTTCAGGGTATTGGTCATGTGGGTCTGCACGCCGGACAAGCCGCCGCCCTCGGCCCCGGCGCCCATGCCGCCGCCGACGGTCTCGTAGTAGTCCCAGGCTGCCGGTCCGTCGCCGTCATCCAGCTGGCCACCGATGGCCAGGTTGTTCATGCTGCCGTGGCTGGCGGCGGGGATACGCCCCGGCAGGGTCTGCGCCAGGGCGCCGAGCACCGCATCGACGATGCGCGTGCTGGTCTCGACATTGCCGGCGGCTACCGCGGCCGGACGACGGGCATTCACCAGGCAGCCCGCCGGCGCGTACAGCCTGATCGGTCGCAGACTGCCGGCGCAGGCCGGCGTCTGCGCCGGCATCAGACAGCGAAAGCAGTAGAACACCGCGGCGGCGGCCACCGCCAGCGGACAGTTGATGTTGCCGTCCACCTGCGGCGCGGTGCCGCTGAAGTCGCAGTCCACCCGGCCGCCGCGGACATCCAGCGCAACCTGGATGGCGATATCCCGGTTGCCCTGGCCGTCGTCGTCCATCAGGTCGGTGAATGCGTAGCGCCCGTCGGGGATCTGCGCCAGGGCCGACAGGGCGAGGCGTTCGCCGTAGTCGTTGAGGGCCGCAAGCCCGGCGCGAAAGGCCTCCGCACCCAGGCGGTGCAGCCAGCCGGCCACCCGCGCGACACCGGCCCGATTGGCGCTGATCTGGGCCAGGAAATCGCCACGGGCATACCGCGGGTTGCGTGTCGCGGCCGTGATCCGGGCCAGCGCGGCCTCATCCAGCGCGCCCCGCCGCAGCAGATGGCGCGGGGCGATCACCACCCCCTCCTCGTCCAGCGTCCGCGAGATCGGCATCGATCCCGGCGATTGGGCGCCGATATCCGCATGGTGCGCACGGTTGACGACAAAGGCTACCCGCTCGCCGTCGGCAAACACCGGCGCGATCAGCGTCACATCCGGCAGGTGCGTGCCGCCCAGATAGGGGTCGTTGACGATGGCCATGTCGCCCTCCGCCCAGTCGAGCCGCGCCACCAGGTCCGCCATCGCGTGGGCCATGCTGCCCAGATGCACCGGGATGTGGGCCGCCTGCGCGCACAGGGCACCGTCGGCATCGAACACCGCACAGGAGAAGTCCAGTCGGTCACGGATGTTCGGCGACAGGGCCGCATTGCGCAGCACCACGCCCATCTCGTCGCAGACGGCCTCAAGCCGGCTGACGAACAGGCTGAGCTCCACGGCATTCAGGTCGGTTGCGGCGGGCATGGCCGGCGGGCTCCTCCAGGTTCCATCACCACGAGTGTACATGGCCACAGTTCATCGGCAAGGCCCGATTGCGGCCGATACCTTGAAGTCGCGGTGCCGCGGCCTAAGTTTGCCGACGTGACAACGACTTCGATCAATCCCAGACCTGGAGACATGCCCATGGCCCACGAACTGCCCGCACTGCCGTACGAGAAAAACGCCCTGGAGCCGGTGATCTCGGCCGAGACCATCGACTACCACTACGGCAAGCATCACCAGACCTATGTCACCAACCTCAACAACCTGATCCCGGGCACCGAGTTCGAAAGCCTGTCGCTGGAAGACATCGTCCGCAAGGCCACCGGTGGCATCTTCAACAACGCCGCCCAGGTCTGGAACCACAGCTTCTACTGGAACTGTCTCAGCCCCAACGGCGGCGGCGCGCCCAGCGGTGCGCTGGCAGACGCCATCAACGCCAAGTTTGGCTCTTTCGAGGAGTTCAAGAAGCAATTCTCCCAGTCCGCCGCCACCAACTTCGGCTCCGGCTGGACCTGGCTGGTGAAGAATGACGACGGCAGCGTCGAGATCATGAACACCTCCAACGCCGGCTGCCCGCTCACCGAGGGCAAGACCCCGCTGCTGACCGTCGATGTGTGGGAGCACGCCTACTACGTCGACTACCGCAACGCGCGGCCCAAGTACCTGGAAGCCATCTGGGAAAAGGTCAACTGGGACTTCGTCGCCAGCAACTTCGGCTGATCGCCCAAACCGTCTGAGCCGGATCGTCTGAGCCGGACCGTCTGGCCCAGACCATCCGACCAAACCCGGCTCGACCGACTCCGATCGAACCGGGTCCAGGCTCGACCGCGCCCGCCGTGGTCGGGCTTTTTCTTGCCCGACATGGACGCATCGGCCTGCCTGAACTAGCCTTACCATAGCGCGTGCAGACACGCACACTCCGCAGACCCGGAGGCGAGCATGGCCTGGCAGACCATCCAGAAGCCCGTCCACAACCCCTTCCAACGGCCCACGGAGGCCCACCAGCCGGTGGCCGCTCAGCCGCCGCCCGCCCTCGCCGATTACGCGGCGACCCGTGCCACCTTCCACTGGGACCAGGCCCGTGCCGCGCTGCACGGTCTGCCCGACGGCGGTCTCAACATCGCCTTCGAGGCGCTGGACGCCCACCTCGACACCGATCGCGCGGACCAGCTCGCCCTGCGCTGGCTCGGCCGCGACGGCCAGGTGCGCGACTTCAGCTACCGGCAACTGGCGGCGCTGGCCAGCCGTTTCGCCCATCTGCTGCAACGTCTCGGCGTAGCCCCCGGCGAACGGGTATTCAGCCTGCTGGGCCGAGTGCCGGAGCTGTATGTCACCGCACTGGGCACACTGAAGGCCGGCCGGGTCTTCTCGCCGTTGTTCTCGGCCTTCGGCCCGGAGCCGGTGCGGGCGCGCATGGAGATCGGCGACGCCCGCGTGCTGGTCACCACCGAGTCCTACTACCGGCGCAAGGTGGCGCCCTGGCGTGCCGAGCTGCCCGGCCTTGCCCATGTGCTGCTGATCGACCGCGACGGCGACACCGCCCCGGACGGCACCCTGTCGCTGGCGGAGCTGCTGGCGGACTGCCCGGACACCGGCGGGCTGACCGCCACCCGGCCGGACGACATGGCCCTGCTGCACTTCACCAGCGGCACCACCGGCCGCCCCAAGGGCGCCGTGCATGTGCACGAGGCGGTGGTGGTGCACCGGCTCACGGCCCGCTATGCGCTGGACCTGCATCCCGGCGACGTCTTCTGGTGCACCGCCGACCCTGGCTGGGTCACCGGCACCAGTTACGGCATCATCGCGCCGCTGGTGATCGGCGCCAGCCTGATCGTCGACGAGGCCGAGCTCGACCCCACCCGCTGGCTGGGTATCCTGCAGGACCAGCAGGTCACCGTCTGGTACACCGCCCCCACCGCCATCCGCATGCTGATGAAGCTGGCCACCCGGGATGAGCGCGGCATCTTCGCCGACTACGACCTGTCGCGACTGCGTTTCCTGGCCAGCGTGGGCGAGCCGCTGAACCCCGAGGGCGTGGTCTGGGGCCGGGATGTGCTCGGCCTGCCGTTCCACGACAACTGGTGGCAGACCGAGACCGGCGGCATCATGATCGCCAATTACCGCAGCGCGCCCATCAAGCCCGGCTCCATGGGCCGGCCGCTGCCCGGCGTCGAGGCCGCCATCGTCCGTCACACCGCCGGCGCCGTCGAGGTCATCACCGCGCCGAACAACGCCGGTGAGCTGGCGCTGCGTCCCGGCTGGCCATCGATGTTCCGTGGCTATCTCAACGAGCCGGAGCGGTACCGTAAATGTTTCGTCGACGGCTGGTATCTGACCGGCGACCTGGCCCAGTGCGATGCCGACGGGTATTTCTGGTTCCTGGGTCGGGCCGACGACATGATCAAGTCCTCCGGGCATCTCATCGGGCCGTTCGAGGTGGAGAGCGCGCTGATGGAGCACCCGGCAGTGGCCGAGGCCGCCGCCATCGGCATCCCCGAGCCCACCGCCGGCGAGATCGTCAAGGCCCTGGTGGCGCTCAAGCCCGGTTTCGCCTGGGACGAGGCCCTGCAGAGGGCCCTGCTGGCCCATGCCCGCAAACGCCTGGGCCCCGCGGTGGCCCCGCGCGTCATCGACGTGCGCGACAACCTGCCCAAGACCCGCAGCGGCAAGATCATGCGTCGTCTGCTGCGCGCCCGGGAACTGGGCCTGCCCGAAGGCGATACCTCC
Organism: Thiohalocapsa marina; assembly: GCF_008632335.1. Lineage (GTDB taxonomy): Bacteria > Pseudomonadota > Gammaproteobacteria > Chromatiales > Chromatiaceae > Thiohalocapsa > Thiohalocapsa marina. The sequence goes on along the minus strand of NZ_VWXX01000006.1, from coordinate 62,777 downwards.
ACCCTGGAGAGTGACGAGCGATGAGCATACGCGAGACTGACGGCGACCACAGCCACCTTGGCGACAAGCTGCATCTCGACCGCGCCCATGCGCTGCACCTGCTGCGGGAGATGCTGCGCATCCGCCAGTTCGAGGAGCGCTGCGCCGAGCTGTATACCGAGGAGAAGATCCGCGGCTTCCTGCATCTCTACACCGGCGAGGAGGCCATCGCCGTCGGCGTCATGCAGGGGCTGACCGGCAGCGACGCCGTGGTCGCCACCTACCGCGAGCACGGACACGCCATCGCCCGCGGCCTGCCCATGACCAGGCTGATGGCGGAGATGTACGGCAAGCGCGAAGGGGTCAGCCGCGGTCGCGGCGGCTCCATGCATGTCTTCGACGCCGACAGCCGCTTCTACGGCGGCAATGCCATCGTCGGCGGCGGCCTGCCGCTGGCGGTGGGCCTGGCGCTGGCGGACAGGCTGCTCGGCCGTGCGCAGGTCACCGCCTGCTTCTTCGGCGAGGGCGCTGCCGCCGAGGGCGCCTTCCACGAGAGCCTGAACCTGGCCGCCCTGTGGCAACTACCAGTGCTGTTCGTCTGCGAAAACAACCTGTACGCCATGGGCACGGCACTGGAACGCTCGGAGTCCGAGACCGCCATCGCCCGCAAGGCCGAGAGCTACCGCATCCCGGCGGCGGCAGTGGACGGCATGGACGTGATCGCCATCGAGGCCGCCGCCCGCCGCGCCCTGGCCGAGATCCGCGCCGGCGGCGGACCCCGCTTTCTGGAGTGCCGCACCTACCGCTTCCGCGCCCATTCCATGTTCGACGCCCAGCTCTACCGCGACAAGGCCGAGGTGGAGGCCTGGAAGCAGAAAGGCCCGCTGCTGCGCTTCCGCCAGTGGCTGCAGGAGGCCGGCATGCTGAGCGCCGCCGAGGTCGAGCACCTGGAGGCGGAGGTGGCCGAGGAGGTGGCCGCGGCAGTGGCCTTTGCCGAGGCGGGGCAGTGGGAGCCGGTGGAGGATCTGGCCCGGGACGTCTACACGGAGCAGCCGGCATGAGCGCGCAGATGATCGAGATCAGCTACCGCGAGGCAGTGCGCGAGGCCATCCGCGAGGCCCTGAACCGCGACCCGCGGGTCTTTCTGATGGGCGAGGACGTCGGTCGCTATGGCGGCTGCTACGCCGTCAGCAAGGGGCTGTACGACGAATTCGGCCCGGAGCGCATCCGCGACGCGCCCTTGTCGGAGGCCGGTTTCACCGGTGCCGGCATCGGCGCCGCCCTGGGTGGCCTGCGGCCCATCGTGGAGGTCATGACGGTCAACTTCAGCCTGCTGGCGCTGGACCAGATCGTCAACAACGCCGCCACCCTCAGGCACATGTCCGGCGGCCAGTTCAGCGTGCCGCTGGTGATCCGCATGGCCTGCGGTGCCGGCAAGCAGCTGGCCGCCCAGCATTCCCACAGCCTGGAGGGCTGGTACGCGCATGTTCCCGGCATCAAGGTGCTGGCGCCGGCCACGCTTGAAGATGCCCGCGGCATGCTCTGGAGCGCCCTCGAAGACCCGGACCCGGTGGTCATCTTCGAGCATGTGATGCTGTACAACCGCAGCGGGCAGCTGGCCGCGGACGCCGGCGCCGTGCCCATCGAAGGGGCCGCCGTGCGCCGTGAGGGCGGCGATGTGACCCTGATCACCTACGGCGGCAGCCTGTTCAAGACCCTGGAGGCCGCCGACACCCTGGCCGCCGACGGCATCGCTGCGGAAGTGATCGACCTGCGCTGCCTGCGCCCGCTGGACGACGCCACGCTGATGGCCTCGGTGGCCAGGACGCATCGGGCCGTGATCATCGACGAGGGCTGGCGCTCCGGCAGTCTGGCCGCCGAGATCAGCGCCCGCCTCATGGAACAGGCCTTCTGGGAGCTGGATGCCCCGGTGGGCCGCGTGTGCAGCGCCGAGGTGCCCATCCCCTATCCCAAGCACCTGGAAGACGCGGCGGTGCCGCAGACCGACGACATCGTCGCCGCGGCCCGGGCGGTGCTGAACCGATGAGCCGCCTCTACCGCATGCCGTCGCTTGGCTCCGACATGGAGGCCGGCACCTTGATCGAATGGGTCAGGCAGCCGGGCGACCGCCTCGCCAAGGGTGATGTCATCGCCGTGATTGAGACCCAGAAGGGCGCCATCGAGGTGGAGGTGTTCCACGACGCCGTCATGGGCCGGCCGCTGATCCAGGTGGGCGACAAGGTGCCGGTAGGCAGCCCCATGGCCGAACTGGAAGACGCCTCTGCGGCACCAGCCCTCAGGCCTGCCACCGGGATACCCGCGACGCACGCCCCTGAACCCGGACCAGCGGTTGCCGAGGCCGGCACCCGGACCAGCGAGCGGATCGCCGACCAGGCCGGTCACCGGATCGGCCACCGGGCCGGCACCGGAACCGCAGCGCAACGCCGGCGTGCATCGCCCGCCGCGCGTCGGCTGGCGGACGCCAGGGGCATCGCGCTGGATGCCATCGAAGGCAGCGGCCCCCGGGGCGCCGTCGTCCTGGCCGATGTGCACGCGGCCACTGGCACGACGCCAACCACCGAGGCCGCCTCACCACCCCGGGGTCACCTGGATCTGGCCGCCATGCGCCAGGCCATCGCCGCGGCCATGAGCCGCTCCAAGCGCGAAATCCCGCACTACTATCTGAGCCACGACATCGATCTCACCGCTGCCACCGACTGGCTGACCGCCCGCAACGCCCAACTGCCGCCGGACCAGCGCCTGTTGCTGGGGGCGCTGCTGATCAAGGCGGTGGCCCTGTCGCTGGACAAATTCCCGGAGCTGAACGGCTTCGACCGCGACGGCCATTTCGAGCCGGCGCAAGGGGTTCACATCGGCTGTGCCACCGCCATCCGCGGCGGCGGTCTGGTAGCGCCAGCCCTCCATGACGCCGACCAACTCCAGCTGCCCACCCTGATGACGCGGCTGCGTGACCTGGTGGGTCGGGTGCGTTCGGGCGGGCTGCGGGCCTCGGAGCTGTCGGACCCCACCATCACCGTCTCCAGCCTCGGCGAGCGCGGCGTCGACCGGCTCTACGGCATCATCTATCCGCCGCAGGTGGCCATCGTCGGATTCGGCACCCCGGCCCTCAGGCCCTGGGTGCAGGACGGACAGGTGGTCCCGCGCAACATCGTCACCGCCACGCTGTCCGCCGACCACCGCCACAGCGACGGTCATCGCGGCGCACTCTTCCTGGCCCGCGTGGGCCAACGCTTGCAGGAGCCGGACACCCTATGACCCGCGACGAGATCAAGACCATCGCCTTGCAGGAACTCATCGGCGTCGCCGCCGACCTGGCCGGCGAGACCATCCCCGGCGACGCGCAACTGCGCGACGAATTCGATCTGGACTCGATGGACATCCTGAACTGGGTCAGCGCCCTGCACAAACGACTCGGTGTGGACATCCCCGAGCTGGACTACCCCAGGCTCGTCAGCCTGGACGCCACGGCGGACTATCTGCTGGAGCGGCTGTGACACCCGCATCAACCGCGTGGGCACGAACACCGGTCGCACCGGCTCCCACATCGACCGCGTGGGTACGGAAACCGTGCCCATCCTACTCGGACACCCGCATCCCGTAGGGTGGGTACGCCCCGCGTACCCACGCGCTTTACATCAGCACACAGACACCGATCGCACCGGCTCCCGCATCAACCGCGTGGGCACGGCGAGCCGTGCCCTACTCACCGACAGTGAGTTCAGTCGCGGCCTCAGGTGCAAAAGCCCAGTCCGGCGGATAGACGCCGGCGGCCACCAAGCGATGGAAGGTTGAGTAGGGCCAATCCGCCACGCGTGTAACCAGACCGTGCTTGACCGGGTTGAAGTGGATGTAATCCATGTGCGCCCCGTAATCACCCTCATTGCGGATGCAATGCTCCCAAAACCGGCGTTGCCAGATGGTCGACTCCCGGTGCTTGCGCTTCGATGGGCTCATCCAGTCGTCTCGATGCAGAAGCACATTGGCCCGTTGCGAGAATCGGCGCTTGATCAGCCTCCAGTGCGTCGAGAAGTCGGCATCGCCGTCCGGTAGCGTCCAAATGCAGTGCAGATGGTCCGGCAACAACACCCAGGCGTCGATTGCGAACGGATAGTCCGACCGCGTCGCCGCGATCGCCTCCCGCAGCCATCGCCGCGGCGCCTCATCGGTCAGTAAAGGACGACGGCGCTCGGTGACCACCGTAAAGAAATAGCAGGCGCCCGCCGCCGTTACTCGCCGATACCGCGACATTCAGCCCCCGTCACTCCGATCGGGTCGGCCATGACGCGTGAGTACGAACACTGTTTGCGTGGGCTCGGACATCGACCGCGTGGGCACGGGCACCGTCGCGTGGGCGCGAACATCGACCGTGTGGGCACAGAAACCGTGCCCACCCTACTCGGACACCCGCATCCCGTAGGGTGGGTACGCCCCGCGTACCCACGCGCATGCCCCCACCGAACACCCACATCCCGTGGGAGTCGGTCCGCCCCGCGTACCCACGCGCATTTCCTGGGGCGCGTGGCGCCAGCCGGCTCACCGGATGACGCGATAGGCACCGTAGATGACCAGCACGGGCAGCAGCATGAAGACGCCAAGGATGATCAGCATGCTCCAGACATCGGCGGGCAGATTGAGAAACACTCGGGGATCCTCCGGGACTGTCGGTCGTTATTCGGGCAAAGAATAGCCTAATCCGTGACCGCGGATGTCGATGACGATGCCGGCGATGCGGACGTCGGTGGCGACGATACGGACTGCGCTGGCGACGGCGATTCAGATAACGATGCCGGCGTCGACGCAAGCGGCGTCAGTGCCTCCTCCTGCGCCAGTCGTCGTGCAACGTCCCCGGGCGAACCGGTGCGGCGGGCCAGCAGGTCATAGGCCACCGGCACGACGAACAGCGTGAACAGGGTCGCGGCCAGCACGCCGGACAGGATCACGGTGCCGATGACGATGCGCGTCTCGGCGCCGGCACCACTGCTGAGCAACAGCGGCACCGAGCCGGCGGCGGTGGTGATTCCGGTCATGACGATGGGACGTAGCCGGGTGTCGGCGGCCTCCAGCAGGGCCTCGTGGAAGGCCTTGCCCTGGTCGCGCAACTGGTTGGCGAACTCCACGATCAGGATGCCGTTCTTGGCCGACAACCCCACCAGCATGATCAGGCCGATCTGGCTGTAGATGTTCAGCGACTGCCCGGTCCACCACAGCCCCAACAGCGCACCAGCCATGGCCAGGGGCACCGTCAGCATGATCACCAGCGGATGCACCCAGCTCTCGAACTGGGCCGCCAGCACCAGGAACACCACCACCAGCCCCAGCACGAAGACGAACAGGATACCCTCGCCGCTGTCGCGGAAGTCGCGGCTCTGGCCCTTGAAGTCGATCTGCGCCTGCTCCGGCAGCAGCTCGCGCACCTTGGCCTCCAGGTAGCCCAGCGCGTCGCCGAGGGCCAGATCATCGGCCAGGTTGGCCTCCAGCGTGATGGCGCGGATGCGGTTGTAGCGGTTCAGGCTCTGGGAGTCCGCCTGCTCGGTGATCTCCACCAGGTTGGACAGCGGGATCAGCTCGCCGCTGCGTTCCGAGCGGACATACAGATTGGCCAGGCTGGTGGGGGTGCGCTGGGTGTCGCGTTCGCCCTCCAGGATGACGTCGTATTCCTCGCCGTCCTCGATGTAGGTGGTGACCTTGCGCGAGCCGAGCATGGTCTCCAGCGCGCGGCCGACGGTGCCGACCTTCACGCCCAGGTCCGCGGCGCGGTCGTAGTCGATCTGCACCCGCAACTGCGGCTTGGTCTCCTTGTAGTCCCAGTCCAGCCCGAGCAGGCCCGGGTTGTCCGCCTCGATGGCCTGCACCAGGGTGTCGCGCCACTGGGCCAGTTCCTCGTAGCTGCCGCCGCCGATGACGAACTGCACCGGCTTCTGGATGCGCGCGCCGAAGCCCTGGCGCATCACCGGAAAGGCGCGCACGCCGGGCAGGTCACCGAGCTTGGCGCGCACCTCGTTCATGATGGCCCAGGCGGAGCGGCGCTGATCGAAGTCGCTCAGCACCACGATGACGATGGCGGTATTGAACGCGGCGCTACCGCCAAAGCCCCGCGGATTGCGCACCAGCACGCGGATGGCCTCGCCGGACTCCGCATAGGGCAGCAGGCGACGCTCGATCTCGTCCATGTACTCCTGCATGTAGCTGTAGGAGGCGCCTTCAGGCCCGTTCACCAGCACGAAGAAGGCGCCGCGGTCTTCTTTCGGCGCGTATTCCTGGGGCACCTGCTGCCACAGCCAGAGGGCGGCGGCGATGGTCGCCGCAAAGGCAAGCAGCACCAGCCATTTCTGCCGCAACAGCAGCGCCAACGACCAGTGATAGCCGCGGCGCACACTGGCAAAGGCCCAGTCCACGCCTGCGCTCAGGTTCAGCCGCCCGGCGCCGCCGGCATGGGATTGCGGCAGGATCTTCGAGGCCAGCATCGGCGACAGCGACAGCGCAACGAAGGTGGAAAAGCCCACCGCCGCCGCCATGGTCAGCGCGAACTCCGAGAACAGCCGGCCCACATCGCCCTGCAGAAAGGCGATGGGCACGAACACCGCCACCAGCACCACGGTGGTGGCGATCACCGCAAAGCCCACCTGCCGCGTGCCGCGAACCGCCGCCACCAGGCGCGTCTCGCCGTACAGCTCCATGCGCCGGTGGATGTTCTCCAGCACCACGATGGCGTCGTCCACCACCAGCCCGATGGCCAGCACCAGCGCCAGCAGGGTCAGGATGTTGATGGAAAAGCCCAGCGCGTAGAGCACCGTGAAGGTGGCCACCAGCGACACCGGCACCGTCACCGCCGGCACCAGCATGGCCCGCACCGAACCCAGGAACAGGAAGATCACCAGCACCACCAGGCCGATGGCGATGCCCAGGGTCTTGTAGACCTCGCGGATGGCCCCCTTGACGAAGATCGAGGTGTCGTAGCTCTGCTTCAGCGCCAGCCCCTCCGGCAGGCTGGCGTTGACCCGCGCCATCTCCGCCTTGGCGGCCTCGGCCACGGCGATGGTATTAGCGGTGGACTGCTTGATGATGCCCAGGCCCACCATGGGCACGCCGTTGCCGCGGAAGCTGGTGCGGTCTTCTTCGGTGCCCCGTTCCACCCGCGCCACGTCGCCCAGCCGCACCAGATGGCCATCAGCACCGCGGGCCAGCACCAGCCGGGCAAAGTCTTCGGCGGTGCGGAAGCTGCGGTCCAGGCGCACGGTGAATTCACGGTCGATGGACTCCACCCGGCCGGCGGGCAGTTCCAGGTTCTCCGCCCGCAGCGCCGCCTCCACGTCGGCCACGGTCAGGCCCCGCGCCGCCAGTGCCGCGCGGTCCAGCCACACCCGCATGGCATAGGTCTGGCTGCCGCCGACGCGCACCCGCGCCACGCCGTCCAGCACCGAGAAGCGATCCACCAGATAGCGCCGGGCGTAGTCGGTGAGCGCCGGCACGCTCATGCCCCCGCCCGGCACCTGACCCGAGCCGCTGCTGGCCAGGTTCAGCCACATGATCACGTCTTCGTTGCTGTCCACCTTCTGGATGTCCGGCGGCTCGGCCTCTACCGGCAACTGGTCGAGGATGCCGGAGACGCGGTCGCGGATGTCGTTGGCGGCGCCGTCGATGTCGCGGCCGATATCGAAGGTGATGCTGATGTCGGAGCGCCCGTCCTTGCTGGTGGACTCGATGGTGCGGATGCCCTCGACACCGGCGATGCGGTCCTCGATCAGCTGCGTGATGCGCGTCTCCACCACATTGGCGGCGGCCCCCGGATAGACGGTGTCGATGGACACCACCGGCGGGTCGATGTCCGGGTACTCGCGCAGCGGCAGCCGGTCGAAGGAGACCAGGCCGAAGGCCAGCAGCAGCAGCGACAGCACCGTGGCCAGGACCGGCCGGGTAACGGAGAGGTCCGAGAGCTTCATGTCGATCGCGCCCCCTCAGTCGCCTTCCCGGATGGCATCGCGCAGGCTCAACTGGCCGTCGTCCACGGCCAGTACCTGCACCGGTTTTCCCGGGCGCGCCTTGTCCTGCCCCTCGGTGACCACCTGCTCGCCTGCTGCTAGACCGTCTAGGATCTCGACCAACCCGGGCTGGCGCGCGCCGATCTGCACCGCCCGCCGCTCCACGCTCAGCCCCTGGTCGGTGTCGACGAGACGCAGCACGAACCGCTCCGCGCCCTGATGCAGCAGCGCGGCCTCCGGCAACACCAGGGTCTGGCGCGGGTTCAGCAGCAGTTCCACCTGCATCAGCAGGCCCGGTCGCAGGGTCCGCTGCGGATTGGGCAGCAGGGCGCGCACCAGCACCGAGCGGGTCACCGGATCGATGCGGCTGTCGATGCCGCGCACCGTGCCTTCGAACAGGCGCTCGCCGTAGGCCCGCGCGCGGGCCTCGATGCGCAACCCGGGGCGCAGCTCCGCCAGGTACAGGCTCGGCACCGTGAAGTCCAGCTTCATGACGCCGTCGTCATCCAGCGTGGTGATCAGGTCACCGGGCGCCACCAACGCCCCGCGGCTGATGCTGCGCAGCCCGACGATGCCGTCGAAGGGGGCCCTGACCACACGGTCCGCCAACCGCGACTCCAGCGCCACCAGGTTGGCCTGCGCCGTGTCCAGATCACGCTTGCGCTCGTCCAGCAGGCTCTCCGAGGCCGAACCCTGATCCACCAGCGAGCGCACCCGCCGATGCTGGCGCTCCGCCTCGGCGACCCGGGCCTGGGCCTCTTCCAGCAGCGCATGCTCCTCGGCGCTGGTCATCTCCACCAGCAGATCCCCTTCGCGCACCCGCTGGCCGTCGTCGAAGTGCACCGCCGACACGGTCTCGGTGACATTGGAGGTGATGGACACGGACTCGTTGGCGCGCAGCGTCCCAAGGGCCTCGACCCGCTCCGCCATCGGCGCCAGCCGCGCCTCGGCAACGATGACCGGGGTCGCGCCGGATTTGGCACCGGATTGTGCACCCGATTGCGCAAAAGCAAGGGCCGGCAGCATGAGCAGCCAGACCGGCAGCAGTCGGACAAGGGGCAGGGACATGGCGGGCGGTCGCATGGCGATGGCGCGCGTGACGGTCGCTGGCATGACGGACAACAGGCGGAGATGTGGGGCGTTCATGGTTCTATCCTGACACGCGGGGCTGGCGCGGGTTCCCATTATCGCCGCTCTGTGGTTCCGGCGACGCTGGTTTATACATATGCAAACGCGATTTCGGTTTTCGAGGGTTGGTTGTCGGCGTTATGAGGACGCCTTGCAGCCGGAGGCACAGCCTGCGCCAGCGGTCGTTCAGGCCGAGCGTATCGGCCGCAGAGTGGGGATGCAAAGCCTCGGCATTGGCAGGAAGCCCTGCTGATCTTTGGCCAAGAGGCCGATCGATCAGTTCGAAATCAAGCCGCCTGCTGGCTGGAAGGACCGGGGGGCGAGATACGGTGCACCAGGCCGGTGGTGACGGCGGCGTGCAGTGCCTCTGCGGTGACCGGCAGCCGGGCATGGGCGGTGCCGGGCTCGACCCCATAACCGACCCAGCCGTTGCGGCCTTCCGCCTTGGCCTGATACAACGCCAGATCGGCGAGTTTCAGCAACCTGGCATCGCTCTCGGCCTTGCTTGCTTCGGGGCCTGCATCGGGGCTGACATCCGGCGCCCACGGCGGAAAAAGCACGAAGCCGGAGGAGCAGGTCAGCTGCAATTGCCTGTCCGCATCGCCGAAGGGGTGGCCGGCGGTCTCGCGGCGGATGCGCTCGACGATGCCCATGGCGTCGTTCTCATCCACGCCACGGCACACCAGGACGAACTCCTCGCCACCGCAGCGGGCCAGGATGTCCTGCTCGCGACTGCAACGGCGCAGGATCTCGGCCATCTGCTGCAACACCCGGTCGCCGACGTCGTGGCCGTGGTGGTCATTCACCCGCTTGAAGAAATCAAGGTCGATGGAGACTACCAGGCGCGCAGCCCGGCTGCTGCCGACCCCGGTGTTCCCGGCCCCGTCTGCGGCCCGGTCCGCGGCCAGGGCCTGTTCCAGATAGCGGCGATTGCCGAGGCCCGTCAGCGGATCCGTGAGGCTTTCGCGCTCCAGCTTGTCGCGCTCCCGTTCCAGCAGGTGGCGGCCGTCGCTGACGCGCTCGGCCATGTCGGCGAAGGCACGGGCGAGCTGGCCAATCTCATCGCGGCCAGCCGTGAAAGCGAAGGCCTCGGGGCGGTGGGTGCGGCTGAACCGCTCGGCCTCGCGGGCCAGCCGCAGGATCGGCTCGACCAGGATGCACTCCAGCAGAAAGTAGGCCACCAGGCTGGCGACCAGCCCGGCGAGGAAGATCGCCGCCAGTTGGTACCGCACGGAGACCAGCATCTGCTTGTAGTGCGGCCGGCCCTGCTGCAGACGGATCTGCAGGCTGCGTTGCGGGTCGTTCAGTAACGCGAGCCCCGTCTGCGCCAGACTTTGGTTGGCAGACAGCGCCTCGACCTGCGGCGCCGACGACGGCGCCGGTCCGAGGGCCAGTTGCACCGGCAACTGCAACTGCTCGGACAGCCCAGCGGCAAAGGCATCGCTGACCAGGCGGCCGAAGTACAGGGTGCCGCTCGCAGGTCCTTGACCGTCGGTGGGCAGGATCCGGGCAGCGCCCAGCAGCAGCACACCGGCCGCCGAGTTCAGCAGTCCGCTGCCCCGCTCCGGCAACAGCGGCCCGGTCCCGACCGGGGTGGTGGACGGGGCGGCCGGAGCCAGAGCTGGAGCCAGGGTGTCGGCAATGAGCCCGTCGGCCAGGGGCTGCGCCAGCGCCGAGAACACGCTGGCCAGCACCCGGCCGTCGGTGTCCAGGATCACCAGCAGGTCCATCTCCAGCTGCTGTAACCAGTGGGCGGTGACATTGCTGGCGACATAGGCCGGATCGTGCGTCGCCGCGAAACGGTAGGTGTCGTCCCAGTTGCCCCATTCGCGGCTGACCTGGTGGATGCGCTTGAGTTCCTGCCCGATGGCCTGCTCGACGCGCACCAGGTCGGTGACCCGCTCGCGCCGTTCGACCGCTTCCGCACCGGGCAGAATCAACCTGTAGAACACGACACTGACGCCAAGGGCAAGCAGCAACAGCAGGAGGCAGAGCCCCAGGATCAGTTTGACTTTGATGCTCACGGGTGGCTTGGCGAACGTGATCAGCGCAAGACAGCGGCCGACCGGAAGACTCAGGTCCGGGTCGAGTCGGCCGGACGCCCGTTACACCGGCGCAGTGTGACTTGGGCCGTCTACAGGGCAGGGAGAGAGGCCCGGACAGGCTATCACAAATGCCTCTATGCAGCGCGGTGAGGCGCTTTTGAATCAGCGATTTCAAATTTGCCGCTTTGCCGCAGCGCGATCAACCGCAGACACAGAGAACGCAAAGCGCACGCAGAGACGCTGACGAACACGCTGGATGGTCTCTGCGCTCTCTGGGCCTCTGCGGTTCGAATTTGGAATTGCTGGCTTCTGGGTCTGGCGTCCAACAAGCCCGATCCTGGCCGATGCGGTACCCTATGGGGCATGATACTCGACACCCTGCACCGACTCGCCCGCCGGCTGCGGCCCGTTGCGCCGGCCCTTGCCACCATCGGCCTGCTGCTGCTGGCCGCCAGCGTCGGTCTGCTGCTGTGGCGCCAGGAGCAGGCCTCGGATGTCATGTTGCTGCCGGCCATCGCCGGCATGCTCTGGTGCCTGTTCGGCTATCTGTTCATTCGCAGCTTCGAGCGGGTGCCGGCGCCGCCGGACCCGGCCGCGCGCGGCTGGCGCCGACTCAAGGCCCGTCTGGCCCGGGGTTGGCACGGGCTGCTGGCGCTGGTATTCGGTGGTGTGACCCTGTGGGCGCTCTGGATCACCGTCTGGATCCTCCGTGAGGCCATTGGCTGAGGCCCAAGCATGACCGATGCTCTGACATTGCTGGAACTGGCCAGCACCCAGGATGCGGTGGCGTTGCGCCGCGAAATCGCCCGACACCAGTCGCTGCCGCCACGACAGTCCGGTGAGCCCCCGATACTCAAGCGGCTCGGCATCGCCTGGCACAATCTGGCCACGGATCCTGCCACCAAGGCCTCGGCCCGGGCGGAAGGCTACTTGCATCGGGCCCGCAAGGCCGACCCCGCCGATCACGAGGTCACAGCCTTTCTCGGTTCTGCCCAGACCCTGGTGGCGCGGGATGCCTGGAACCCGGCCACCAAGGCCCTGCAGCTCAACAGCGGGCTGGCGCTGATGGACAAGGCGGTGCGCCTGGCACCGGACAACGTGGTGGTACGCATGGTGCGCATGACCAACAGCCTGTCGCTGCCGGCGTTCATGGGTCGCGCGCCCAAGGCGCGGGAGGATCTGCTGCGGCTGCACGCCTGCTTCGCGTCGCAGCCACCCCATCCGGCGCTGGCCGCCGAGGTGTGCTGCCGGCTGGCGGACTTGCTGCAGCAGGAAGGTCGCCGCGAGCAGGCGCAGGCGCTCTATGTGCAGGTACTGGAACTGGCCCCCGACTCCGTCTGGGGACGGCGGGCCGCGCTGCGACAGCGTCCGCGCTGAACCGGGCCCTGAACGGAGCGCTGACGCAGACCCTGGCCCGGGGCGTCTCCCGGCGGCCCGACAGCCAAGCCACGGAAACAGACGATTCTTGATCTTGCAAGCGGATTCTCACCATGCTGACCTACCCGGACATCGACCCCGTCGCCCTCTCGCTGGGGCCGCTGCAAATCCACTGGTACGGCCTGATGTACCTGGCCGGCTTTGCCGCCGCCTGGCTGCTGGGTCGCTGGCGGGCGTCGCGTCCGGGCTCCGGCTGGACCCCGGCCATGGTGGACGACGTGATCTTCTACTGCGTCATCGGTGTCATCGCCGGCGGCCGGCTCGGCTACATGCTGTTCTATGGCTTCGATCAGATCCTGGACAACCCGCTCAACCTGCTCAAGGTCTGGCAGGGGGGCATGTCCTTCCACGGCGGGCTCATCGGCGTGACCATCGCCATGGCACTGTTCGCGCGCAAACACCACCTGGGCCTGTTCCAGGTGGGCGACTTCGTCGCGCCGCTGGTGCCCCTGGGGCTGTTCGCCGGACGCATCGGCAACTTTATCAACGGTGAACTCTGGGGGCATGTCACCGACCTTGCCTGGGGCATGCGCCTGCCCTGCGCGCGCTTTCCGGAGGCCTGCGTCGCGCTGCCCGCGGACGCTGTGCTGAGCCCGCCGGTACATGCGTCGCAACTGTACGAAGCGGGCCTGGAGGGCCTGGTGCTGTTCGTGGTGCTGTGGTGGTTCTCGTCGCGTCCGCGGCCGATGATGGCCGTGACCGGCCTGTTCCTGCTGCTCTACGGGGTGTTCCGCTTCGCGGTGGAGTTCGTCCGCGTGCCGGACGCCCACATCGGCTATCTCGCCTTCGACTGGCTGACCATGGGCCAGGTGCTGACGCTGCCGATGCTGCTGGCAGGGGCGCTGTTGCTCGGCATCGCCTATGCACGACGCGGGGCCGGAACCCAATCCCTGGCCCCCGGCCGCCGGCACCCGGCCGGAGACTGAGTTCGCGCCCGGGCCCGAGCCGGCGACGCGGCGTCGCTACAGGAAATCCCCCAGCGGCATGCCGCGGCCATTGTCGCGATAGGCGGCCTCCGCCAGAAACAGCTCGGCGGCAGCCAGAGCATCGCTGAGGGCATTGTGGGCGCCGTAGCGCGGCAGGTTGTAGCGCTCGCCCAGGGCATGTAGCCGCAGATCCGAGGCCTTGAAGGCGACCTGCCGACGCTCGAGGATGCGCCGGGCAATGGCCTGGGTATCCACTGTGGGCACCAGCAGACCGCCGCCGAACAGCTGTTTGCAGGCCGCGCCGAGAAAGCAGCGCTCCACGTGGGCATGGTGGGCGATCATGACCCGGCCGCTGAGTGCGCAGAGGAACTCCGGCAGCGCCGCTGCCAGGTCCGTACCGGTGGCGGCGACATCGTCGGTGATCTGGTGGATGACGGCGCTCTCAGCCGGGATGTCGCCCTGCACCCGCACCAGGCGATGGCTGGCGGTGGAGAGGTCGATGCGGGTGCCGCTCAGCACCACCCAGCCGATGCTGAGGATCTGGTCGCGGCGCGCGTTGAGGCCCGTTGTCTCCAGATCCACCGCGACATACTCCACCTCGCGGTAGTCCGTGCGCGGCGACGGAAAGGGCCTGGACAGGTAGTCGCACAGCGGCCCCGGCGGCTGCTTGCGCAGGCGCCAGCGCCGACGCCAGTCCAGCAGCAGTCCCGACGCCAGGTCGGCCATGTCAGGTGAAGCGTCCCGCCTGATAGCGCTGACCAAGGGACTCCTGCATGGTGTTGATCAGCGAGAAGGCGTCTTTCAGGTGCCCGCGCTCCAGCGGCGACAGGTCATCCGGCGACAGGAAATTGTCCGCCTTCTGGCCGCGCTTGAGCTGCTGCGCCTGGTGGCGCATGCGCAGGGTGCCGATGAACTCCGCCGCATCCACCAGATTGGCGCCGCCGTCCTTGCTCAGGGCCCCCTCCGCGGCCGCGGCCTTCAGGCGCTCCAGGGTATTGGTCTGGCTCAGGCCGGCGGACAGGGCATAGACCCGCGCCAGATCGACGATGGGCACGACGCCGCGGTGCTTGATGTCGAAGGTCTGGTCGTGGTCGCCGCCATGGATCAGCACGAACTTGCGGAAGAAGCCCAATGGCGGGCGGTGCTTGAGGGCGTTGGCGGCCATGTAGGCGATGAAGATCCGGTCGGCCTTGGACAGTTTGAGCACGCGCTCCTGCAGCTCGTCGAACAGGCCTTCCGGGTCGTGGATGGCACGCAGATCGAAGAACACGCTGGACAGCATCAGCGCCATCGGCTCCGGCTTCTTGGTCCAGGTGTTGAAGTACTTGGTCCAGATGCGCAACGGCTGGCGCCATTTGGGGTTGCTGGCCATGACGTCGCCGGGGCAGTAGATGTAGCCGCAGGCATGCAGGCCGTCGTTGACCTTGCGCGCCAGCGCGGCAAAGTAGGCATCGTCCTCCGGCTTCATGTGATCGGCGATGAGCAGGGCGTTGTCCTGGTCGGAGTGCGACGACTGCTCGCGCCGCGCCTGGGATCCGCCAGCCATCCAGCAATAGGGCACCGGCGGCGGCCCCAGTTCCGCCTCGGCCAGTTGCAACAGGCGCAGGGTGATGGCGTCGGTCACCGCGCTGACTGCCTGGCCGATCTGGTCCGCGGTGGCACCGGAGGCCACCAGTTGCACCTGCAGTTCCGATACCTTGCCGCTGATGGCGGCCAGGGTCTCGGTGTTCTCCGCCCGGCGCACGTCGCCTACCAGGTAGATGGAGTTGGCGCTCTGCACCCGCACCAGGTCAGAGGTGGACAGCATGCCCATCACATTGCCGCCGTCGAGCACCGGCAGGTGATGCACGTTGAGCCGGGTCATGGTGATCAGGGCCTGGAAACCCAGGGTGCCGGCGCCGATGGTCTCCAGCTTTTCGGTCATGATGCGGCTGACCGGTTCCGTCGGCGACACGCCCGCTGCCAGGCAGCGGTTGCGCAGATCGCGGTCGGTGACGATGCCCGCCAGCCGCTCGCCGTCCAGGATCACCAGCGACGAGCAGCCCGCCCGGCTCATGATACCGGCGGCCTCCTGGATGCTGGTGTCCGGCGCTGCGCTGACGAGATCGCGGGCCAGCAGGTCGCGCACCTGCACGGTCATCAGCGCGGTGGTGCCCTCGCTGTCCTGCTTGATGCTTTCCAGCGCCTTGCGCAGGCGCTTGGACACGGAGTCGTCGAAATGCTCGGCAAACTCCGGGTGCCGCTCCCGCAGCCGTTGCAGTTCGGCGCAGGGCAGCAGGTACGCGAGGGTATCCTCGGAGGTCTGGCCGGCCATCTGCATCCGCGGATCGTCCGGATGACACACCGACGGGCAGATGTCGCCCTCTGCCAGTTTGCCCACCAGGTTACCCTCCGCGTCGCGCAGGTCGACGGCGCCGCGGCGCAGCAGGTAGAGACTGGGCTGTTCGTCGTCCCGCGGCGGGAATGCGGTGCCACGGCGCAAGTAGCGCACCGCGAGCTTTTTCGGCAGGACGTCGAGGGTCTCCTCGGGCAGGAACTCGAAAGGGGCATGACTTGCCAGGAAGTCACGTATCTCGATCAACTCGACGTCCATCTCAACCTCGTGTGAATGGTGGCCCTCGGCTCTGGGAGTCAACGATACCGCAAACGCGGGGGCAAGGCAGCCGGAAGTGGCAAACAATGGCCAGCTTGTGGTGAGTGGCCGGTCGTGGCCGCAATCGGCCCAATAAAAAGCCCCGCGGGTGCGGGGCTGAAGGCTGGGGTCGGGGCCGACCCTGGGGCGCGGTGGTGTTCGGACCGCGACGGGCCGAACACCATGCGCCTTGAAGGGCTTCGATCAGTGGCCCACGGCCTCACCGGCACCACGCGGGACGCGCACGTCCTCGACCAGGTGCTGGATGTGCTCCGGCGGTGGGGCGGTGACGGCTGCCACGATGAAGGCGACGCCGAAGTTGACCGCGGCGCCGACCACCCCGAAGGCGTTCGGCGAGATGCCGAAGAACCAGTCCGCACCCATGCCCATCTCAGGTGCCAGGAAGCTGGTGCCCGGGATGAAGAAGATGCCCTTGTGCTGGAACACGTACAGCAGGGTCACGCCGATGCCGGCGATCATGCCCGCGATGGCGCCGGCGTTGTTCATCCTCTTCATGAAGATGCCCATCATCAGGGCCGGGAAGATACTCGCGGCCGCCAGGCCGAAGGCGATGGCCACGGTACCCGCCGCGAACCCGGGCGGATTCAAGCCCAGGTAGCCCGCCACCAGGATGGCGCCGACCATGGACAGACGTCCGGCGTTCAGCTCAGCCTTTTCCGAGATCCGCGGCATGAACACACCCTTCAGCAGGTCGTGGGAGATGGCCGAGGAGATGGCCAGCAGCAGACCGGCGGCGGTGGACAGCGCGGCGGCGAGGCCACCAGCCACGACCAGCGCGATGACCCAGTTCGGCAGCCCGGCGATCTCGGGGTTGGCCAGCACCATGATGTCGCGGTCGACCTTGACCATCTCGTTGCCCTTCCAGCCGAAGGATTCGGCCTTCTCGGCAAACGCCTCGTTCTGGTCGTTGTAGTACTGGATGCGGCCGTCGTCGTTCTTGTCCTCAAACTGCAGCAGACCGGTGGCCTCCCACTTCTTGAACCACTCCGGACGATCCGCGTACAGCAGGTTGCCTTCTTCGGAACCGATGGGGCCGACCTGGATGGTATCCATCAGGTTCAGACGCGCCATGGCGCCAACCGCCGGGGCGGTGGTGTACAGCAGGGCGATGAAGACCAGCGCCCAGCCGGCGGAGTAGCGGGCGTCACGCACCTTGGGCACGGTGAAGAAGCGGATGATGACGTGCGGCAGGCCCGCGGTGCCGATCATCAGCGACAGGGTGTAGGCAAACATGTTCAACGAGCTGCCCATGACCTGGGTGGTGTACTCCTTGAAGCCCAGGTCGGTGACCACCTGGTCCAGCTTGGCGAGCAGGCTCATTTCGCCGCCGCCCGGGGCATAGGAACCGCCGAGACCGATCTGCGGGACCGGGTTGCCGGTGAGGCTGAGGGAGATGAAGATGGCCGGGATGGTGTAGGCCAGGATCAGCACCACGTACTGGGCGATCTGGGTGTAGGTGATGCCCTTCATGCCGCCGAGCACGGCGTAGATGGCGACGATGCCCATGCCGATGTAGAGACCCATCTCGTAGGAGGTCTCCAGGAAGCGGGAGAAGGCGACACCGATGCCCTTCATCTGGCCGATGACATAGGTGATGGAGGCCAGGATCAGGCAGATGACCGCCACGATGCGGGCCGTCTGCGAATAGTAGCGGTCACCGATGAACTCCGGCACCGTGAACTTGCCGAACTTGCGCAGGTAAGGTGCAAGCAGCAGGGCCAGCAGCACGTAGCCGCCGGTCCAGCCCATCAGGAAGACCGACGCGCCGTAGCCGTTGAAGGCGATCAGGCCGGCCATGGAGATGAAGGATGCCGCGGACATCCAGTCCGCGCCGGTGGCCATGCCGTTGGCCACGGGGTGAACGCCGCCACCCGCCACGTAGAACTCGCCGGTGCTGCCGGCGCGCGCCCAGATGGCGATACCGATGTACATGGCAAAGGTAAAGCCGACGACCGAATAGGTCCAGATATCGAGATTGGTCATGATGGCTGCTCCTTAGCTCTCGTCGACATCGAATTTCTTGTCCAGCCGGCTCATGCTGCGGGCGTAGACGAAGATGATAACGAGGAAGACGTAGATCGAACCTTGCTGTGCGAACCAGAATCCCAGCGGGTAGCCGCCGAGCTGGATGGTGTTGAGCGGCTCGACCAGGATGATGCCGAACACGAAGGGAACGACAAACCAGAAAATTAACAAGATGGCAAGAAGTCGGAGGTTCGACTTCCAGTAGGCAGCGCGATTGTCAGGTGTCACCGTTGATGTCCCTCCCTCTGAGACAGGCGATAGGGTGGAGGCGGAGAGCGGGAATGCATGCGTGCTGTTGTGCAGCGAATCCCTCGGTTTTTGTGATTCGCGCCCCGGGTCGACCGGGCGGCCGGACCTGGGACGGTGGCGCATTGTCTTGCGCACCACAAGCCCCTGTCAACGCTGGAACGCGGCCGAACGCACAGACCGGATGCGATGCGCAGGGTCAACGCAGGCACCGATGTGCATCACAATGCGTTAAAGCGACAGTGTGTGGTTGTGACTGCAGCGGCGGCAAACCCGGTGCAACCCCGCGTTGCTGCTGCACCACGCCGGTGCGCCGGTGCTGGCGGCCGGCGATCAGCGCAGAAAAATCGTGCCCGTTTCGAATACGATCGCCCCGAATGTCGGGCCAGGTCCGGCCTCGCCGGCCGTTTCGCTTGCGGGGCGCCCGGAATGCGCGGGAAACACCGAATAAATCAGTGTTTCCCTTGCGAGCCGTCGGCGTTTTGACTACCTTGGCGGCCTGAATCAGCGGCCCTGAGCCGCGTCAACGGCCGGCAACACCACCATGAAGTACCTCAGCACACGCGGCGGCGTGACATCCATTGGCTTTGCAGAAGCGGTCATGATGGGCCTCGGCACCGACGGCGGCCTGCTTGTGCCCGAGTCCCTGCCCCGGTTCGGCCCAGACCGGCTGCGGGAACTGGCGACCCTGCGCTTCCAGGATCTGGCGGTGGAGCTGTTCGCGCCCTTTGTCGGCGACGAGATCCCTCGCGCGGACCTGGTCGACCTGGTGGAGCGGTCCTATGCCGGCTTTTCGCACCCCGAGGTGACGCCCCTGCACGAGGCCGGCGGACGGCGCTACCTGGAGCTGTTCCACGGCCCCACGGCGGCGTTCAAGGACGTGGCACTGCAGTTCCTCGGCAACCTCTTCGAGTATCTGCTGCAGCGCGACGGCGGCGAGCTGAACATCCTCGGCGCGACCTCTGGCGACACCGGCTCCGCCGCCATCTACGGCGTTCGCGGCAAGCAGCGCATCAACATCTTCATCCTGCATCCCAAGGGCCGCGTGTCACCGATACAGGAGCGGCAGATGACCTCTGTGCTGGACGCGAACGTGCACAACATCGCCGTGCGCGGCACCTTCGACGATGCCCAGCGCGTCGTCAAGACACTGTTCAACGACCTGGACTTCAAGCGCCGCTATCACCTGGGCGCGGTCAATTCCATCAACTGGGTGCGCATCCTGGCCCAGACGGTCTACTATTTTTACGCTTGGGGCCGGATCAGCCACGGCGACCCGGAGCGGCGGGTCAGCTTCTCGGTGCCCACCGGCAACTTCGGCGACGTATTCGCCGGCTTCCTGGCCCGGCGCATGGGACTGCCGGTGGAGCGGCTGATCATCGCCACCAACCGCAACGACATCCTGACCCGGTTCGTCGACACCGGCAGCTACGCCAAGGGTGAGGTGTTCCATACCCTGAGCCCGGCCATGGACATCCAGATCGCGTCCAATTTCGAGCGCTATCTTTACTACCTGATGGACCAGGACACCGCCGCGGTGCGCGCGCTGCTGGCGGACCTGGAGCAGCACGGCCGGTTGCGGGTGGGTGCAGATCGGCTGCAGCAGGTGCAGGCGGACTTCGCCGCCCGGGCCGTCTCCGACGCCGACACCCTGGCGCAGATCCGCGAGACCCATGCCGCCAGCGGCTACATCCTCTGCCCGCACACCGCCGTCGGCGCCCGCGCCGCCGCGGACCACGCCGACGCCGTGGTGCTCGCCACCGCGCATCCGGCCAAGTTCAACGAGGCGGTCAGCGAGGCCATCGGCCGGGAGGCACCGCCGCCGCCGTCGCTGCAGGGGCTGATGGACAAGGCCACGCGCTGCGCCGAGCTGGACGCCGACGCGGGCGCCGTGGCCGAGCACATGCGTGCGACCCTGACTGTTGCACCCTGACCGCCGAACCATGACCCTCGCACCATGACCCAGCGACAGCGCCGCATCAGCATCCTCGACACCACGCTGCGCGATGGCGAGCAGACCCAGGGCGTGTCCTTTGCGCCAGACGAAAAGGTCAACATCGCCAAGGTGTTGCTGGAACAGGTTCGGGTGGATCGCATCGAGGTGGCCTCCGCGCGGGTCTCCCGCGGCGAACAGGCGGCACTGACGCGCATCGTCGACTGGGCACGGGACAAGGAGCTGGACGACCGGGTGGAGGTGCTCGGCTTCGTCGACGACGGTCGCAGCATCGACTGGATCGACCGGGCCGGCGGCCGCGTGATCAACCTGCTGGCGAAGGGCAGCGAGAAGCACTGCCATACCCAGTTGCGCAAGACCCTGGCGGTGCATGCCGAGGACGTACGGCGCAACGTAGCGCTGGCCCGGGCGCGCGGTCTTCGGGTCAACCTGTACCTGGAAGACTGGTCCAACGGCTATGCCGACGCGCCCGACTATGTCTACGGCCTGATGGAGGCCCTGCAGGGGGCCGGCATCGACCACTTCATGCTGCCGGACACCCTGGGAGTGATGACCCCGGAACGGGTGTTCGACGCCATGGGCGACATGATCCGCCGTTTTCCGGACTGCCGCTTCGACTTTCATCCGCACAACGACTACGGCCTGGCCACCGCCAACGTGCTGGCCGCCGCCCGGGCGGGGGCCGCAGCGGTGCATTGCACGGTGAACTGCCTGGGCGAGCGCGCCGGCAACGCCTCGCTGGCGGAGGTCGCGGTCAACCTGCGCGACCAGCTCGGCCTGGAGCTGCGCATCGACGAGGGCCATCTGGCCCGCCTCAGCGAGCTGGTGCAGTACTTCTCCGGCAAGCGCATTGCCGACAACGCCCCCATCGTCGGCGAAGACGTCTTCACCCAGACCGCCGGCATCCATGCCGACGGCGACCACAAGGGCGGACTCTACGTGACCCGGCTGTGCCCGGAGCGCTTCAGCCGGCGCCGCACCTACGCCCTGGGCAAGCTCAGCGGCAAGGCCTCGCTGGCCAAGAACCTGGAGCGGCTCGACATCAGTCTGTCGGACGAGAATCAGCGCAAGGTGCTGGCGCGCATCGTCGAACTCGGCGACTCGAAAAAGAGCATCACCGTCGAGGACCTGCCCTTCATCATCGCTGAGGTGCTGGAGAGCAGCGAGTACGACCATGCGCAACTGCTGGCGTGCTCGGTGTCCAGCAGCATCGGCCTGGAGTCCACCGCCAGCATCAAGATCTGCCTGCACGGCGAGCCGCTGACCGCCGTGGGCAGCGGCAACGGCGGCTTCGACGCATTCAACAACGCCCTGGCCAAGATCACCCGGCGGCAGGGCCTGACGCTGCCGCGGCTGGCAGACTACGAGGTACGCATCCCCAAGGGGGGGCGCACCGACGCCCTGACCGAATGCACCATCACCTGGACCTCCGCCGAGCCCGGCCTTGAGGGCGCGTTCAAGACGCGGGGCGTGCACGCAAACCAGGTCTTCGCGGCCATCGGCGCGACCATGCGCATGTTCAACCTGGTGGTGCACCGATCGCTGCAGGGGGAATCCCCGGCGGACACTCAACCAAGGACAGCCGTTCCATGACATCCGCGCCCAAGAAAACCGCTCCCTCCCTGCTCACCCTGTCCTTCGCCTGGGCCTTCGCCATCGCCCTGCTGATGACGCTGATCAGCTTCCTGCCCGGCGCCCGCGACGTGTTCAGCGATCCGGCCAGCGGCGAGATCCGCTGGTTGTCCGTCGGCTATCTGTTCCTGAGCTGGCTGGTGGCGGCGGAACTGGTCATGCTCATCGGCGCCGGTCTCTACCTCGGCCGCAAGCGACTGAAACAGAAAGGACCACGCAGACCTGATTAACCTTCGGTCGCCCCTTCGTGCGCCCGGCGCAGTTCCGCCTCGACCCGTGCCCGGCGCAGCAGAGCCTGATCGATGATTCGCGGATACAGCCGCCACAGCCCGGCCACCAGCCGTGCGTGTCGGGCGGCGTCCTGCTCCAGCTCGGCGCGCTGCCGCTCGTCGAGGGTGGGCAGCATCAGCAGGTAGGGCGACAGCCAGCGCACATAGTCCCGCACCAGCGCGGTCGCATCCGCATCGGCCCACTGGGTGCGCAAGGTCAGGGCGGGGAAAGCGCCGGCGGGCAGCCGCCGATCCGCCAGTCCCGCCGGCGCCCCCTGGCCGAGCACCTGGCCAAGCCCCAGTCCCCCGGCGGCATCGCGCCGGAACCACTGCATGCGACGCCCGTTGCCCGCCGCATCGCCGATCTGGCGTTCCAGGTACCGGGCATGCTGCGCCGGGGCGGCGCCGATGGCCTCGGCAATGCCCCGGGCCGCCAGGTGTTCGGAGCGGAATGGCCGATCGCCGCGGGCGCCGGCGCTCCAATCCGCACCGATCACCTCCGGCAACGGGTCAGGCTGCTCCATGGCCGTCGCCAGCAGGGCCAGCGGCGCGTCGTCCCGGTCCAGCAGCCAGAGCTCCAGCTCCGGGGCCAGGGGGAACGGCAACCGCTGCGCCACAGCGGCAAGCTCGGCCACCAGCTGGTCGCACTCCTGCAGCATCAACCCCACGTCCAGCACCGGGTTCAGCGGCACGCGGGTGACCCCGTCTGCCACGGACCAGAAGCCGAAGCGGAAGAAGCGCAGCTCTTCGGCATGACCGCCACCGCTCCAGAGCCCCCGGGGCGGCCGCGCGGCCACCTGCAGCTGCCAGGTGCAGCCGTCCAGGCTCAGGGCCCTGCCGCCCGGGGTGCGCACCACGGCAACGGTGCCAAGGAAGGGATTCACCCGGCGCAGGCTGTAATGGCGGGTCTCCGTGGTGGCGGACGGTGGCAACGGGGCACGCGGGTCCGCCCGGCTCATTCGCCGAGCTGGTCCTTCAGTCGGGCGTACAGGGCGCGGAAGCGCTGCGGATCCGCCTGACCGAAGACCGGATCCTGGGCCTGCGGCACCCGCGTCTCGATGTCGGCCCAGTCTTCGGCCGTCAGCTGCGCCGCGGCGAAGGGGAAGGCCCGGGTGTTCTCCAGCTCGATGTGCTCACGCAGCAGGCTCAGCATCTCGCGGCCCTGCAGTTCCACCTCATCCCGGGGCAGCACTTCCTCATGCATGATCCCTTCCAGCGACTCGCGAAAGCGCCGGTTGAGCTGCGACAGCTGTTCGTGCTGGCGCATCACCCGCCGCAACAGGTCCGGGTTCTCGCCGGAGACCGCGAACAGGCGCTCGAAGATCAGTTCTTCGCTGGGATGATGCACCTGGTCGGAGTAGTCGATCATGTACTCCAGCACCTCGCACATCAGTCCGTAATCCGGCTCCTCGCCAGCACGGAAGCGGTCCAGCAGGGCTGTCAGCAGGTCCATGACATACTCCAGCCGGCGGTGGTCTTCAATAAGTCGATCGAGTAAAGCGCTCATTGCTACCTCTTGGGGTCGCGAAGCCCGGTGTCTAGTCAAAATCTGTTCTCACGATATGACAGCGATCGGCGCGATTCAAACGTGGCCGCGTGCGGATCAGGACTCAGCGCCTGCGGGCCGGTGACAGCAGCCGCATCAACCAGCGCCAGACCAGACCCTGGGGCGGACTGCTGCCGAACAGCACGTAATTGAGGGCATGGGCGTTCTGCAGCGTCCAGAGCA
Source organism: Thiohalocapsa marina (assembly GCF_008632335.1). Lineage (GTDB taxonomy): Bacteria > Pseudomonadota > Gammaproteobacteria > Chromatiales > Chromatiaceae > Thiohalocapsa > Thiohalocapsa marina. The sequence goes on along the minus strand of NZ_VWXX01000006.1, from coordinate 38,754 downwards.
TGTCGGAGTGCGCATGGGCCGGACCGCAGAACAGCAGCCGATCTCCCTCGCGCAGGCGCTCGTCCGGGTCCGGCAGCAGGCTGCGCTGGCCGTCGCGCCGGCGCAGCAGCGCAATGATGGGCAGCGTGCGGCCGCGGTCGCGCGGATCACGGAGCAGATCGCCCAGCTCCACCACGACACCCTGCCGGCGCAGCTCCAGCAGGGCATAGGCGCCCTCGGCATCGATGCGCACCTCCCATACATCCGGCACCCGGTCGTGCACCAGCGCGACGATGCGGCTCACCAGCTGGCAGGCCCAGGCGTCCTCCTCGTAGCGGGCATAGCTGACGAACTCGCTCAGCAGGGGCGCGCCGAGCAGGGTGCGAATGCGTCCGGCGACGATGGAGCTCGGGTGCATCACGATGTCGGCGCCGACGGCGTCGAACAGCTCCTTGTTGTCCAGCTTGTTCTCGCGCACCACCGTGAACAGCCTGGGATTGAGCTGCAGTGCGGTCATCACGATGGACAGGTTGTTGCTGTCGTCGTCGGTGCCGGCCACCAGCCCCACCGCACGATGGATGCGGGCCTGCTCCAGCGTGTCGGCCTCGGTGCCGCGGCCGGTGATCAGGGTCCCGGCCGGCGCGCCGGTGAGCTCCGGCCGCGCCTCGATGACCACCAGCTCGATCCCCGGCTGATCCTGCAGGTGCTCGTACAGGGCCTTGCCGAAGCGGCCATAGCCACAGATGATCCACAATCCCTGGGGCGGCGGATAGAGGGGCTCGGTCAGGGGGCCGAGCGGCGCACCGCCCAGCCAGTCGCTGAGCAGGGTCAGGCAGGGCGCCTGCAGCGCAGTGGCCAGGTAGAGCGCGAAGATATCGAAAGGGTCATAGATGTGGTCAGTGCCGAACGAGGCCATGTTGGCCTCGACGTCGTGGGAGTCCGCGCGGCAGATCACAGTGGCGTCCGGCTGCAGCAGCTTTGCCGCCAGCGCCACCTTGAGGTTCGCCTCGTTCACCGAGGTCAGCGCCAGCACCCCGGCGCAGCGGGGGTTGCGCAGACCGCCCATCAGCAGGGCATCGGGCCGACGCACGTCGGCATGCAGCGCCGGCACGAACTCCCGCAGGTTCTCCAGTTTGAGCAGGTCGATGCGATCGGGGTCGCCGTCCAGCACCACCACCCGCTGGGAGTGGTCGGTGAGGCTACGCACCAGTTCGCTGCCGGTCTGGCCATAGCCGCAGATGAGGTAGAAGGGCTCGCGGATGGCCCGCACCCGACGCTCGAAGCGGCTCTCCTCGATGGCGCGACGCAGGGTCCGGTCCTGCAGCAGCGCGATCAGCGAGCCGATGGAATACAGCCAGACGATGACCGTCGCATAGACGCAGAAGGTGACCCAGATGCGCTGGGCGTCGCTGAACTCGCGGGGGATCTCGCCGAAGCCGATGGTGGTGGCCATGTAGCTGACGAAATAGAAGGCATGGAAGAAATCCATGTGCCAGACCGCACCGTCGGCGGCGTGCCCCGGGATCAGCACCAGGCCCAGGATGGCGATGGCATAGGCCGCCACCAGCGCCAGCAGCGGCGCCCGCATGCGACGAAAGACGATGAAGAAGATGCTGTCCATAACGGCTGGCCGACGCGGGTTGCGGCGGCGGCCCGGGCGGATCAACGCCGCAGCATGACCGTCTCGATGATGAGCAGCACCACCGACACCACGTTGGCGACCACGGCGCCGGCGGCCAGCGACACGATCACGGCCAGGGCGCCGGGGCTCAGGTCGCTCTGCATGCCGTGCACGGCGATGGTCCACACCAGCGCCGCGGCGACCAGCTGCAGCATGGCCACCAGGCTGGTGGCAAGCAGCACGGCACCCATCTGCGTGCGGTCGCCGAGCTTGAGGATGGTGGCGATGCCGTTCACCAGGAACACCGCGGCGAACTCCCACACATGGTGATGCGCGGGATTGTCGATGTCGCCGAAGACGAAACCGACGTTCAGCGTCAGTGCCAGCAGGATGAAGAAACCGAACACCACCTTCTCGGGATTCACAACAGGCTCCTGGTCGCGGGTCGAGGGAACGGGCCGGGTATAATGCAGACCGTGACCCGTCCAGTATAGCTCCAGGGAGTCCCGCCCATGAAGACGCGCACGCGCAGCCGGCAGCTGCACGGCAACCAGCCCACAGCGGACCGGCCCGTCACAGACCTGCCCCCGGCGCTGGCGGCCCCGGTCGAGTACATCCACAGCGCCGATGCCGGCCGCATCGCCGTCTACGCCGACCGCTCCGGCAGCGGACCGCCGGTGCTGCTGGTGCACAGCATCAATGCCGCTCCCAGCAGCTTCGAGGTCAAGCCGGTGTTCGACCGGCTGCGCGGCAAGCGACCGGTGTTCAGCCTGGACCTGCCGGGCTTCGGCCTGTCCGCACGGGATGATCGACGCTACACGCCGGACCTGTTCGCCGGCGCCATCGCTGATGTGCTGCAACAGGTGGCGGGAGCCCCCGCCGACGTGCTGGCCCTGTCCCTCAGTGCCGAGTTCGCCGCCCGCGCGGCGCTGCGGGCGCCCGGGCGGATCCGGTCGCTGGTGCTGGTCTCGCCCACGGGCTTCAGCGCCCGCGGTCTGCCGCCGCCGGCGGTGGGGCGCCTGGTCGGAGGGCTGCTCGGCATGCCGCTGTGGCGCCAGCGTCTGTACGACCTGGTGGCGTCGCGCTCCAGCATTCGGCACTTCCTCGGCAAGTCGTTCCATGGCGGCGTCCCGGCGGAACTGGTGGACTATGCCTACGCCACATCGCACCAGCCGGGGGCGCGCCACGCACCGCTGCGTTTCCTGTCGACACTGCTGTTCACCCGGCAGGCGCCGGAAACCCTGTACGCCCGGCTCGGTGACCTGCCGGTGCTGGTCATCGCCGACCAAGATCCCTACGTCACCTTCGAGCGGTTGCCGGGGTTCGTGGTGACCCATGCGAACTGGCAGCATGAGACCCTGGCGCCCCATCTTGGCATGCCGCAGTGGGAGCGACCGGAGCCGACCATGGCGGCGCTGACGCAGTTCTGGCAAGGCTGCTGACCAGATCCTCGGCAGCGACGGGCCTCAGGCCCCGCCCTATTCCATGCCCGCGCCACGGTAACCGCGCAATTGAAAACCCGACGCTGAACACACACCTCGCTGAAAACGCACGACGTCGGAGCAAGCGACCGACTGCGCAATCTGCTTGAAACCCCGGACGCTTTCCGCCACAGTCGGGATTCCTCCACAAATTTCAGGGATAAAAGCCCCTTCCCCCCATGAAATACAAGAATGTGCCCGATTTTGAGCACGGAACACCCGAATCCCTCGGGGTTCTGTTGTTGAATCTCGGGACGCCCGATGCCCCCACGCCAACCGCCGTCCGCCGTTACCTGGCCGAGTTCCTGCAGGATCCGCGCGTCATCGAGCTGCCGCGCCCGGTCTGGTGGCTGGTGCTGCACGGCGTCATCCTGCGGGTGCGGCCGAGCCGCTCGGCGCGGGCCTATCAGGCGGTCTGGACCGATCGCGGCTCGCCGCTGCTGGATGTCGCGCGCAAACAGGCCTCCGGGGTGCAGGAGCGCCTGACACAGCGCTTCGGCGATCACGTGCGCGTGGAACTGGGCATGCGCTACGGTAATCCGTCTGTGGCCGAGGCGCTGGGGCGGCTGAAGGAGTCCAACGTGCGCCGGCTGCTGGTGTTCCCGCTGTATCCGCAGTACTCGGGCACCACCACGGCCTCGGTGTTCGACGCCGTGACCGACGAGCTCAGCACCTGGCGCTGGCTACCGGAGCTGCGTTTCATCAATCAATACCACGACAATCCCGCCTACATCAGTGCCATTGTCGCCAGCATCCGCGCCGCCTGGGCGGAACACGGCGAGCCCGAGCGGCTGCTGTTCTCGTTCCACGGCATCCCCAAGCGCTACTTCATGGCTGGTGACCCGTACCACTGCCACTGTCACAAGACCGCCCGCATGGTGGTCTCCGAGCTGGGTCTGGAAGAGGATCGCTGGCTGGTGTCCTTCCAGTCCCGCGTCGGCCGCGACGAATGGCTGCAGCCCTACACTGACGAGACACTGAAGCTGTGGGGCAGCGACGGCGTGAAGAGCGTGCATGTCATCGCCCCCGGCTTCTCCGCCGACTGCCTGGAGACGCTGGAAGAGATCGACGTGGAGAACCGCGGCTACTTCCTGGAGTCCGGCGGTCAGGAGTATCACTACATCCCCTGCCTGAACGACGACCCGGCCCATCTGGACATGATGGTCGGCCTGGTGGAGCAGCACAGCCTGGGCTGGCCGGAGACTGCCGCCCAGACAACCACCCAGACAACCGCCGAGACCACAGCCGGACCCATCGCCGCGCAGGCCTAGTACGGAGCCCGTCACCATGGAGCCACACCCGCTGCCCACGGAGATCCGGCTGCACCAGCAGTCGCACATCCTCGAGATCGCCTTCGACGATGGCGCCCGCTTCAAGCTGCCGAGCGAATATCTGCGGGTCTACTCGCCCTCCGCCGAGGTCCGCGGGCACACGCCGGACGAAGCCCGGTTGCAGGTCGGCAAGGAGCATGTGAACATTCGCGACCTGCAGCAGATCGGCAGCTATGCGGTGAAGATCATCTTCGATGACGGCCACCGCTCGGGCCTGTACGACTGGGGCTACCTGTACAAGCTCGGTCGCGCCTGGCAGCCGCTCTGGCTGGATTACCTGGATCGCCTGCGGGACGCCGGCCGGTCGCGCAGCGCGCCGGATCCGTTCGACGCCCTGCAGGCCCGCGGCGAACAGCCGTCCCGGCTGCCGGCGCCCAACTGACTTCCACCGACGGACGACACCACCGCATGCAATGGGAAACCGTGATCGGGCTGGAGATCCACACCCAGCTCGCGACTGAATCCAAGATCTTCTCCGGCGCCGCCACGGCCTTTGGCGCCGAGCCCAACACCCAGGCCTGCGCCGTCGACCTGGGCCTGCCCGGGGTGCTACCGGTGCTGAACCAGGGGGCAGTGCAGCGGGCGGTGCGCTTCGGCCGCGCCATCGGCGCCGAGATCGCGCCTCGGTCGGTGTTTGCACGCAAGAACTACTTCTATCCCGATCTGCCCAAGGGCTACCAGATCAGCCAGTTCGAGCTGCCGGTGGTGGGCAGGGGCCAGGTGGAGATCGTGCTGGACGACGGCCGCGTGAAGGTCATCGGCGTGACTCGGGCGCATCTGGAGGAGGATGCGGGCAAGTCACTGCACGAGGACTTTCCCGGCTCGGGTGGCGGCATGACCGGTATCGACCTGAACCGCGCCGGTACACCGCTGCTGGAGATCGTCTCGGAGCCGGACATGCGCTCGCCGGAGGAGGCGGTGGCCTATGCCCGCAAGATCCATCAGCTGGTGCGCTGGATCGGCATCAGCGACGGCAACATGCAGGAGGGCTCGTTCCGCGTCGATGCCAACATCTCGCTGCGGCCCAAGGGCCAGCAGGCATTCGGCACCCGCGCCGAGATCAAGAACATCAACTCCTTCCGCTTCCTGCAGAAGGCGCTGGAGTTCGAGATCGAGCGTCAGACGGACATCCTGGAGGACGGCGGCACGGTGGTGCAGGAGACGCGCCTGTACGATGCCAGCAAGGACGAGACCCGCTCCATGCGCAGCAAGGAGGAGGCGAACGATTACCGCTATTTCCCCGATCCTGACCTGCTGCCGCTGGAACTCGACGACGCCTTCATCGACGATGCCACCCACGACCTGCCGGAACTGCCGGACGCCATGCGCCACCGCTTTGCGGCGCAGTACGGGCTCAGCGACTACGATGCGTCGCTGCTGACGGCGAGCCTGGCCATGGCGCATTACTTCGAGGCCGTGGTGGACCGGTGCGGCGACGCGAAGCTGGCCGCCAACTGGATCAACGGCGCGCTGGCCGCGGCCTTGAACAAGGACGATCGCGACATCGCCGGCAGCCAGGTGTCGGCGGCGCAACTGGCGGGCCTGATCGCGCGGATCCAGGACGATACCATCTCCGGCAAGATCGCCAAGCAGGTGTTCGACGCCATGTGGGCCGAGGGCGCCGATGCCGACACGGTCATCGAGGCCAGGGGGCTGAAGCAGATCACCGACAGCGGCGCCATCGAGGCGATGATCGACGGCATCATCGCCGCAAACCCGGGCCAGCTGGCGCAGTATCGCGCCGGCAAGGAGAAGCTGTTCGGCTTCTTCGTCGGGCAGGTGATGAAGCAGAGTCAGGGCAAGGCCAACCCGCAGCAGGTCAACGCCATCCTGAAGGCAAAGCTTGCCGGCGAGTGATGCTTCGAAGACGGGGCAGTGTCCTCAACCGGACATATCTAGCCGCCAAGACGCAGAGCGCAGTCGAAGCGCGTTCGTTGACTTCCGTCCCTGTTCTCTGCGCCCTCAGCGACTTGGCGGTTTGAATCGGAATGTGCGGTCAAGGGGATCGCGTCAGAACGGCAGCGGGCCCTCGTCGTCGTAGGGGGGCGGCTCCTCGGGACCGGGCTGGCCACCACCGTCCTGGCCGCCTGCCGGCGCCACGCGCCAGGCCTTTACATCGGTGTACCAGCGGCCGTTGTACTCGCGGCTCTCCAGGTCGATGCTGACCGTCAGTTCCTGGCCCTGCTGGATGCCGAACTGGTCGATGCGATCGCCCCAGACCATGAAGCAGACGCTCTTCGGATAGTCCCCCGGGATCTCGATCACATACTCCTGCTTGCGCCAGGGGCCCCGCGCCGAGGTTCCGGATTTCTCCGGCAACACCTGCATGATCCTGCCTGTCAGTTCCAAAATTGCTTGCCTCCATTGAGGGTCAGTGGGTCCATGGGTTTCGCTGCCCCTGTGTCGTCAGGGTGCTGGCCCGGGGTGCTGTCAGGATGTCGACCTGGTACCACTCTGCGGGTCAGCGCCCGCTGCTGGTCTGCTCCAGACGCCCCCGGGCGAGCCGGCCCTCGTTGGTGCCGGGGTAGCGTCTGGCAACATCGGCGAACACCCGCCGCGCCTGCTCCAGATCGCCCTGTTCCTGGTAGACGTAGCCGAGCTTGAGCAGGGCGCCGGGCACCTTGGGGCTATCCGGGTAATCGGTGACAAGCCGGTTGAAACGGGTCATTGCGGCCGGGTAGTCCTTGGTCACGTAGCCGATCTCGCCCAGCCAGTAGGCGGCATTGTCTGCATACTGTCCCCGCGGGTAGCGCGCCAGCATGTCGGCGAACGCGTCCTTGGCGCCGGTGTAGTCGCGTTCCTTCAACCGCTCGAACGCGGCGCGATAGGCCTCGCGTTCGCCGCCGCCCATGTTCTCCGGCGACGGCAGCGCCAGCAGCCGGCCGTCAGCCCCCTGATCGTCGAAGCCGGTATCGAGGCCGATATCGGGACCCGTGCCGCTGCCAATCCCTGAACCAGACCCGGAACCAGCGCCGCTGCTGCCGAGGCGCCCGGGCGCCGGCCCAAACAGGGAGTCCACCGCCGCGCGATCGAACATTGGCGCACGCTCGGCCCCGCTGTCGCCCCCGCGTGGCCAGGGGTCGCGGTCACGCGCCGCCGGTGGCCAGGGCAGCGCATCGGCCCCGGGATCCGGCTGCAGGCTGTCGCCTCCGAGCCGGCGCAGCTGGAACTGCTGCATTTCCACCAGTCCGCGCAGCTCCTGCACCTCCTGTTGCAGCCGCTGCAGTTGCAGCACTACATCGGACAGGGTCTGCTCCTGTCCGAGGCCGCCATAGGCCGAGACCGGTGCCGACGCCGGCGTGGACATTTGCCCACCGGACCAGCCCTGGGCCGAGGCGGCCGGACTCGCCAGCCCGATGCTCAGGGACAGAGCCAGTGCCGATGCCAACGCAGCGGACAACCGTGCGACGGGCGCATTGGCGGCGGTCGCCACGACAAGCGAGGCGTCGGGGGGCATGGCGCACAGCCGGCGGCGCAGGAGTTGGTTGCTGGGCCTGGACATCGCGATCTCCGTCAGTAGACCAGTTCAACACGCCGGTTCTGACTCCAGGCCTGATAGTGGTGGCCCGGGTCAGCCGGCCGCTCTTCGCCATAGCTCAGTGTCCTGAGTTTCGCGGCGGGCACGCCTTCGGCCATCAGGAAGCTCTTGACCGCCTCGCTGCGGCGCTCGGCCAGGGCCAGGTTATAGTCGCGGGTGCCGCGTTCGTCGGCGTGGCCCTCCAGCGTGACCGAAGCGCCCGGCGTCTGCGCCAGGTACCGGGCATGGGCACGCAGCAGCGGGGCGTACTCGGCCGGCACCGCGGCGGTGTCGTAGTCAAAATAGACGATCTTGCGGTAGACGGGGCTGGAGGGATCATCCAGCGGTGAACCGTCGCCGGTTCCCAGCGGCCGCGTGGTGGCGCCGCCGGAACCCGGTGCCGCGGCATCGCCATCGCCGCCCACGGGTTGCCCGGCACAGCCGGTCAGAGCGAGCACCGCGGCGACCAGCAGGCCCGGAAGCAGGCGCCGGACGGTCAACGACGGCTGGGACGGCTGGCCCCGGGCCCGCAGGCGCTGGAAACAGGACGGATTCAGGGTCACGGAATCACTCCTCCGGTCGGGAACGGATACGTCGGTTGGTCGCCGGAAGGCACGGCTCGGCGCCGGATCATCGCACCAGTGGCGACCAGGCCGGCTCGCGCACATCGCCGAAGTCCTGCGACAGTCGCTGCGTGGCGCCGCCACTGATGGAAACCACGGCCAGCACGCCGCGGCCGTTGTTCTGTGTGGCGTAAATTATCATGCTGCCGTTGGGCGCGAAACCGGGGGACTCGTCCAGGGTGCCACTGCTCAGGGCCCGCGAGGAGCCGCCCCAGGCGTCCGTCAGCACGATGAAGAAGCGTCCGGCGTCACGCCGTACCATGACCAGTGACCGGCCATCGGGGGAATAGGACGCCGCGGCGTTGTACTCCCCGTCGAAGGTCACCCGCTGGGCCGTGCCGCCGGCGGCGCCCACCCGGTAGATCTGGGGCTTGCCGCCTCGGTCGGACGTGAACACCAGATGTCTGCCATCGGGGGCCCAGGCGGGCTCGGTGTCGATGGCGTAATGCTCGGTCAGCCGCGTCAGCTGCCCCGAGGCCAGATCCATGACGTAGATGTCGGGGTTGCCGTCCCTGGACAGGCTCATGGCCAGTTGCCGACCGTCCGGCGAAAAGGCCGGCGCACTGTTCATGCCCTCGAAGGCCGCCACCCGCTCGCGGCGCCCGCTGGCCAGGTCCTGAACGTAGATCGCCGGCTGGTGGTTCTCGAACGACACATAGGCCAGCCGCCGCCCGTCCGGCGACCAGGCCGGTGACATGATCGGCTCCGGCGAGTCGACGATGGTCTGTGGATTGTAGCCATCGGCGTCGGCCACCCGCAGCGCCACGCGCGCCTCGCTGCCGCTGCCGCTGCTGGTGACATACGCGATGCGGGTGGAGAACACGCCCGGCTCGCCAGTGAGCTGCTCATACACCGCATCGGCAATGCGGTGGGCCGCATGGCGCAGGCCGTTCTCGCTGGACGGCATCGAGTTGGACAGCAGCTGGCGGCCGGTGAAGACGTCGAACAGCGCATAACGCACCTGATACCCGCCGCCGGCAGCGGCCGCGATCTCGCCCACCAGCAGTGTGTTCATGGCCAGCAGTTGCCACTCGCGGAAGTCGATGTCTTCCTGGCGATGCGGCGTCATCAACATCTCGCGGCGGGACATGGGATCGAAGCGGCCGCTGCGGGCGAGATCGGCCGCCACCACCTCGGCCACGTCCACCCGCGGCCGGGCGCCGTCGAGACTGCCGAAGGGCACCACGGCGATGGGCTGGGCGCCCTCGATGCCGCCGGTGATCTCGATGGTCAGCTTGGCCTGCACACCCGTGCTGAACAGCACCAGCGCGAGCAGGCCGAGCAGCAGCCGCCCGGACAGCAATGCAGGCAGCGGCCCTGACACTTGGGGGCGCAGGGCCCGGTTGCGGCGATCGGCTGTCATGGCGATGAGGCCTCGCTAGGGTTTGAAGACAAAATTGAAGTCGCGGAACAGGTCGAACTCGTCGCCCTCCGGCACCGGCAATGGCGATGCCCGATAGATGGCCACCACCACGGACTGGTCGAAGGCGGCGTTGCCGCTGCTCTGGACCACACGCACGCTGCCGCTGACCACTTGGCCGCCGGGTTCCAGCCGCAGGTTGACGACGGTCTCGCCGCCCACCTGGACATTGGCCGGACGGACCCAGAACTGGCGCACGCGGCCCTGGATGGCCGGCACCCAGATGCTGGCGATGCGCGCCCGGGCGGCCGCTGCCCGCTGTTGCTCGACGGCCTGCATCGCCTGCTGCTGCGCAGCCATGTCGGCGGCCATCTCCGCCGCCAGCGCCGCCTCGAGTTCGCGCTCCCGGGCCTCGGCGGCCGCCCATTCGCGTTCACGCTCCGCCTGCCGGGCCGCGGCTTCTTCGTCACGGCGGGCCTGTTCCTCGGCCTCGCGTCGCTCTCGTGCCTCGCGCTCGCGGCGTTCTGCCTCAGCCGCCAGACGCCGACGTTCCTCCATCTCGGCGCGGGCGCGTGCCTCTTCGCGGGCACGTTCCGCGGCCTGCTCCGCCACTCGGCGCCGCAACGCCTCTTCCGCCCGCTGGCGTTCCGCCTCGGCCTGACGCTCGGCCTGACGCTGGGCCTCAAGTTCGGCCTGGCGTTGCGCTTCCCGTTCCGCTTCTGCCCGACGCCGGGCCTCGAGCTCGGCCTGGCGCCGGCGTTCCTGTTCAGCCTGGCGTTGCGCTTCCCGTTCCGCTTCTGCCCGACGCCGGGCCTCGAGCTCGGCCTGTCGCCGGCGTTCCTGTTCAGCCTGACGTTGCGCTTCCCGTTCCGCCTCGGCCCGACGCTGCATGGCGTCGAATGCCGCCTGGCGTTGCCGCTCGGCCTCCCCGTCCGGCTCGGCGACTGTGGGTGGCGGCTCCGGTACTGGTTCAGGTACTGGTTCCGGTTCCGCTACTGGCTCTGGTCGTGGCGCCAGTTGCGGCTGGGGCTGCGGCGCCACCGGCTGGGCCTGCAGCGCCTCGACGCGACGCTGGATATCCGGCGACAGTGTCATGCGCGCCTGCACCACACTGTCCGCGCCGCCCAGCTGCTGGTTGCGCATGGACCAGTCGATCCCGCTGAACAGCAGCACCGCGAGGACCAGGTGCAGGATGACGGACCAGAGGTAGGCCTTGGGAAAGCGCCGCAGGATCTGCCACATGGCGGTCCCGTCAGTCCGCCCGGTCCACCGGCGGCCGCGTGACGAGCCCGACGCTGGGGACGCCTGCGGCCTGGGCGGCGACCATGGCGTCGATCACCCGACCGTAGGCCACCGCAGCATCGGCGCGGACCATCACCGCGGTCTGCGGCGCCCGCTCCAGCACCGCACGCACCTGATCGTACAGCGTCTGCTGATCAACCGGCAGCAGGTCAGCGTCGCCGAGGTCCAGGTAGGTGTCACCGAACTGGTCGATGTGGATCACCAGCGGCGGCGCCCCGTCGTCGGGCTGGGGCTTGGCCTCGGCCTGGGGCAGGTCCACCTTGACGCCCTGGGTGATCAACGGGGCGGTGACCATGAAGATCACCAGCAGCACCAGCATGACGTCGATGTAGGGCACCACGTTGATGTCCGCCATCGGTCGCCGGCGGTTGCGCCGGTCCTTCCTACTCATGGCACAGGCTCATGACACGGGCTCTGGACACTGGCTCTGGGCACGAGTCAGGCCACCGCCGCACCGGCACGACGACCCTGGCGCTGCAGCAGGGTGGAGAATTCCTCCATGAACTCCTCATAGCGGTTGTTCAGCCGCTCCACCTGACTGGAGTAGCGGTTGTAGGCCACCACCGCCGGGATCGCCGCGAACAGGCCCACGGCGGTGGCCACCAGCGCCTCGGAGATGCCCGGCGCCACCAGCGCCAGGGTGGCCTGCTGCACGTTACCCAGGGCATGAAAGGCGTGCATGATGCCCCAGACTGTGCCGAACAGCCCCACGTACGGGCTGGTGGAACCCACGGTGGCCAGGAACGGCAGGTTGGATTCCAGTCGGTCCATCTCGCGGCTCAGGGCCACCCGCATGGAACGCTCTGCGCCCTGGATCACGGCCATGGTGTCGTCCGGCTCGATCTTGCGCAGCCGCACGTATTCCTTGAAGCCGTTGCGGAAGATCGCGGCCAGGCCGCCGAGCGCCTTTTCCTGCTGGCCCAGTTCGCGGTACAGCGCACTCAGATCGCCGCCGGACCAGAACTCGGCCTCGAACGCGTCCGCGGCGCGACGCGCCCGCCGAAGCACCCGCGAGCGGTCGAAGATGGCGGCCCAGGACACCACCGACGCCAGCACCAGCACCAGCAGCACCAGCTGCACGACGAAGCTGGCCTGGGAGACCAGGTCGAACAGTGACATCTCAGATCCCATGGATGCTCTCCGGTGACTTGTCCGATGACAGGGCATGGCCCTGGCTCGCCGCCTGGACGGCGCCCTGCATGGCCCGTGCGACCGCGTCGGGGATCCGCGTCGGTCGCAACCGATCGGCGCTGACGCAGGCCAGTTCAACCCGGGCGCGGCAACACAAGGTGCCACCGGCGTCCCGGAGGATCTTTTGCTCGAAGTCCAGACTGGCCCGCCCGAGCCGCACCGGTACGGACAGCACCATGAGCCGATCGTTGAACAACGCCGGCCGAAGGTAGTCGATCGCGAGCCGGCGCACGGCGAACAGCACGCCCTGCTCAGCGCGCAGCCGATCCTGTTCGAAACCCAGGTCGCTCAGCCACTCGGTGCGCGCCCGCTCAAGGAAGTTCAGATAATTGGCGTGATAGACCACGCCGCCGGCGTCGGTGTCTTCGTAGTAGACACGTACGGGCCAGCGGAAGGCCGCGTGCTGGATGGACTGATCGGCCGCCATGGACTCCTGTCCCTCTGCAAAGGCCGGTCAGTCTACCCAAAACCGGAGGTGGGGTGAAGGCAAGGGGTGTGCAGATGCCTTCCGCAAAAGGGGCGGATCAGCCGGCATCGGCCGTTCCGCCCCTTCGTCCAGACGATATGCGTCAGCCGGCGCTGCGGGCCATGGCGTGGGGGTCTACATCCTGATCCGCCAGGGATTCCGGCAGGAACTGCAGCACCCGGATGCCCACGGCGGTGATCAGCATGGCCACGCCGACGCCGCCGATGCCAAGCAGGATCTCCGGGAAGCTCGGTGCATAGCCCGCCACCGTGCCGCCGATGTCGCCGGGCAGGCCGAACTCGATCACCGTCTGGCCCGGGAACATCTCCAGCGGATAGGCCTGGCTGCCGATGATGATCACGTACAGCGCCGCCAGACCACCCACGATCACGAAGCCGCAGGCCGCCGCCACCCAACTGGCGGACTTGCTCCGCTCCGGGTGGTACAGGATGCCCAGGGGCACGAGGCCGCCGACGAGCACCCAGCCGAACCAGAACAGGAAGGTGTAGATGCCGCCATTGACCAGGATGAAGCTTTCCACGTCGCTGTACTTGGCACCGTATAGCTTGGTCAGGTGGTAAACCAGCGTAAAGTACAGCACGGCGCCGACGAAAAGCGCCAGCAGGTTCTTCAGCCGTTTGAGCATGCGCTCGCCGATGGGGCGCTCGTCCAGGTGGAAGCTGAACATCAACACCAGGATGTAGACCGCCAGGCCGTAGGCGAAGGACATGACCACGAACATCGGCGCGAGGATGGCGGTGTCATACGCCTGCCGACCCACCAGGAAGCCGAAGATGGAGCCGGTACCGGTCGTGAGCGCCAGTCGCCAGAGGAAGGCGAAGGTGCCCACCGGCCGCATGAAGGGGTTGCCCTTGCGCTCCGCCATGGTCCACAGGTAGCCCACGGTGATGATCAGGAAGCCGGTGTAGAGGAAGATGTTCCAGGCAAAGATGGAACTGAAGTTGTAGGTGGTCATGGCCACCACCAGCCGGTCCGGACGGCCCAGGTCGAGCACCAGCACCAGCAGACCGCCCACCAGCAGCGCCGATGCGAGCAGACCGGACAAGCGACCCAGTGGCTTGTACAGCCTTTTGCCGAACACCGTGCCGATGGACGCCACATTGAGGGCGCCGGACGCGGCGACGATCAGGAACACGGCAAACACGTGCGGCATGCCCCAGACCACGGAGTTGGTCATGCCGGTGACCCAGTGGCCCTCGTGCTCCATGTAGAGCGCGGCCGCGCCACCGATGGCGATGACGCCGGCCAGGATGGCAAGGATGCCCCAGTAGCGCTCCGGGGCGATGCGCCATTCTCGGTAGACGATTCTTTTCATAGCGGCTTCTCTATGAGACTCCAGATGGTGCAGAGGCGCGCGGACGGCGTGGCGGCGGGCGCCGCATCACAGGCCGGCGTAACGTACGCCCGTGTTCAAGCCGAGATTCTCCCGGACCTGGCGACTGGGCTGGGCCCGCAGCGCCTGCCGCAGGGGACCGTTCGGATCCTTCAGGTCGCCGAACAGGATCGCGCCGTGGCCCTGCTCGGTGCAGGCGTCAGCGCAGGCGACGGACAGGTCGCCCTCGTCCAGCCGATGCACGCACAGATTGCAGCTCTCCACGCAGCCCTTGCCGCGGGGTGCCCGGGTCAGCTTCTCGGCGACCTTCTCATGGATGAACGAACGCGCCTTGTAGGGACAGGCCATCATGCAGTAGCGACAGCCGATGCAGGTGTGACGGTCCACCATGACGATGCCGTCGGCGCGCTTGAACGAGGCGCCGGTGGGGCAGACGTCGACGCAGGGCGGATTGGCGCAGTGCTGGCACATCAGCGGCAGATTGGTCACATGACCGCTGATGTTGTCCTGCACCTTGACCTTGCGGATCCAGACCGCGCGCTGATCCTCCCACTTCAACGGATCGGCGCCCTCGGGCCTGGTCTGCAGGTTCAGGCCATTCTCCTGTTCGCAGGCCTCGACACAGGCGCGGCAACCATCGGCGCACTTGGCGGTATCGATCAGCAGGCCCCAGCGATGCAGGTCGGTCACCGGCTCGGTGCGGGGTGCGGCCTGGGCCAGCTCGTGCAACACCAGGCCGGGCGCAACTGCGGCGGCGCTGACGCCGACGGCCCCGCCGAGAAATGTCCGGCGTCCGTTGTCGACGGCGGTTTCTTTGTCGTTGTGCGTGTCGGTCATTTGCTCTGGCCTTCGGATCCGGTGCCCTCGGTGATCAGCCCGGTCAGCCCCATGTGCGCATGGGCCGCCGCGGTGGCCTGATTCCAGTCGCTGCCTTCCGGAATGGTGGCGTGGCAGTCGAAACAGTTCAGCGTCACGGCCGTGTAGTCGTGGCAGGCCTCGCAGAACTGACCGTCGGCGTTGATCGGGATCGGCTGCTGCCGGTCGTCGACGCCGGCGTGGCAACTGACGCAGCCCGCCAGGCTGTGCTTGGTGGAGCGGATGCCGTCATGCACGGTGGCGTCCCGCTGGTGCCGGATCAGCTCCATGTGATTGCGCCGCATGTACTCGGTGGGCTCGACGCAGTTCTCCAGGCCCGCTGCCTTGGAACCCTCTACGACGAAGCCGCCGACGACCTCGGCCTGCGCCGCCAGGGCCCACAGGGCCCCGGCCAGACCGAAGACGACGAGGCCGCCGTGATGCATGGCTCTAGCCATCGACGCCTCCAGGTTGGTTGATGCCATGTGCTTGCGGGACGTGACTATTCGCCCAGCCCCATCTTGATGTAGCCGGTGGGGCAGACATCGGCGCAGATATGGCACCCGATGCAGCGGGAGTAGTCGGTGTCCACGTACCGCCCGGTGGTGTACTGGTCCTTCTTCACGCGGAACACGGCATCCTGGGGACAGAAGATGACGCAGTTGTCGCACTCGAAGCACAGGCCACAGCTCATGCAACGCTTGGCCTCGGCGACGGCCTCTTCCGTGCTGTAGCCGATCACCCGCTCCTTGAAATGTCCCAGCACCTCCTCGGCGCTCGGCACCTCTTCCTTGCGCAGGTTGCGCGGCTCGTACTTGAAGTGAGCCAGGAACAGCTCGTCGTGCGGGATGATCTCCGCGCCGGAGCGGTCCTCGTAGTTGTGGATGGCAAAGTTGCCGGACGATGTGCCGCGCATGTCGCCGCGGTCGGCCGCCTTGAAGGCCTCCGGTGCCAGATGCTGCTCGGTCATCTTGGCCAGCAGGTCGAAGTGATGCACGTCCACCTTCGGCCGGCGGCGGTTCTCCTCCTGCTTGACATAGGCATCGATGGACTCCACCGCGATCCATGCCTGGCCGATGGCCGTCGTCAGCAGGTGCGGGCGGATGATGTCGCCGGCAACGAAGTGACCCGGCTTGTCCGGCACCTGGTAGAACTTGTCGGCATTCATCAGGCCACGGCCGTTGTCGAACGCCTCCAGGCCGGTCAGATCACCGCCCTGGCCGATGGCCGACACCACCAGGTCTGCCTCGATGACGCGCTCGGTGCCTTCCACCGGCGTCGGGCGGCCGTCTTCCATCTTGCAGTCGGCGACCTTCAGGCCGATGGCGCGCCCGGCGTCGTTCTTGATGACCTCCACCGGCATCACGCCATCCAGGATGGTGACACCCTCGTGCAGCGCATCATGCACCTCGTGCTCGGCGGCAGTCATCTTGTCGCGGGTGAACAGCGAGGTCAGGGTCACCTCGGCGCCTTCGGCAGCGGCAGTGATGGCCGCATCGTGGGCGACGTAGCCGTCACGGATCACGGTCTCCGGCAGGTCGCTCTTGCCGGACTTGGTGATGTGACCCAGGCGGCGGGCGACGGAGACCACGTCGATGGAGGTGTCACCACCACCGACGCAGACCACCTTGTCCGCGGTGACCTTCATGCGGCCCTCGTTGAACGCCTTCAGGAAGGCGACACCAGAGACGCAGTTCGGGGTACCTTCCCAGCCGGGCACGGGCAGGCCGCGCCCGGACTGACAGCCGATGGCCCAAAGGATGGCGTCATAGTCCTGCTCGAGCTGCTCGACCTGCACGTCGACACCGATGCGGGTGTTCAGCTTGACCTCGACCTGACCCATGTCGAGGATGCGGTTGATCTCGGCGTCCAGGGCGTCGCGCGGCACACGGTAGCCGGGGATACCGTAGCGGAACATGCCGCCGAGACCATCGTTGGCCTCGAAGATGGTGGCCGCATGGCCCAGACGGCGCAGCTGATAGGCCGCCGCCAGACCCGCCGGGCCGCCGCCGATGATGGCGATGCGCTTGCCGGTGTCCGCCGGTGCGGGCGCAAACTTGTAGCCCTTGGCGATGGCGGTGTCGCCGATGAATTGCTCGACGGCGTTGATGCCGACAAAGTCTTCCACCTCGTTGCGGTTGCAGCCGTCCTGGCAAGGCGCCGGACAGACACGACCCATCATCGACGGGAAGGGGTTTGCATCGGTGGAGCGACGGAAGGCGTATTCCTCCCACTCGACGCCCTCGGGTGGCTGCTCCATGCCGCGGACGATCTGCAGCCAGCCGCGGATGTCCTCGCCCGACGGGCAGCTGCCCTGGCACGGGGGCGTCTTGTGCACGTAGGTCGGGCACTTGTGGGAGGTATCCTGGACGAAGATCTTTTCGGTGAGATTGTCCCAGACATTGTCGCCGTCTTCGTAACGGCGCCAGGAAAGCTTGGTCATTTCATCGCTGGAGGTTGCCATGGATTACGCTCCTTACGCTCGAGCCGTGGCTCGGTCTTATCGATGGTCCTGCGCCGGCCGGGGCCGGACAGGGCCGTTAATCGCTCCGTGCGAGATGCCGGGCGGCGTCAGGCCGCTTCGTCCTCGACGGTGTCCTCTTCGTCGTCGTCCGCCTGTCCGGTCAGGACCAGGGCGTTCGACACCAGCTGGTGCACGCTGACGATCTGGTCCATCTCCATGCCGTAGTACGGCAGCACCTTGGTGAACTGGCTCTTGCAGATGGCGCAGATGGCGGCCATGTGCGTCACGCCCTTTTCCTGCATGACGTTGTTCAGCGCCTCCACCCGGGGCTGGGCGCCCTTGACCCGGATCTCCATCAGGTCGTCCGTGAGCAGGCCACCGCCGCCACCGCAACAGAAGGTGCGATCGCGGATGGTCTCCTCGTCCATGTCGTAGAAGTGGTTGCAGGTGGCGCGAATGATGGCGCGCGGGATGTCGAATTGACCACCGGGCCGGTCGCCCATGCGCGAGGCGCGGGCGACGTTGCACGAGTCGTGGTAGGTCAGCACCATGTCATCGTTCTGGGTCTTGTCGAAGCGCAGCTTGCCTTCCTGGATCAGGCCGTAGGTGAACTCGCAGATGTGCTGCGGCACCGGGTAGCGCGGATCCAGGAAGTCCCAAGGTCCGGCCAAGGTGTTCAGAAAGCTGTAGGCCACACGCCAGGCATGGCCGCACTCACCAAAGACGATGCGCTTGACCTTGAGCTTGATGGCCGCCTCGCGGATGCGCATCGCCACCCGGCGCATGTTCTCGTAGGAGCCGATGAACATGCCGAAGTTGGCCGCCTCGGAGGCGTGGGTGCTCAGGGTCCAGGACACGCCGGCCTCGTGGAAGACCTTGCCGTAGCCGATCAGGCCGTCGACATGGGGCTCGGCGAAGAAGTCAGCTGAGGGCGTAACCAGCAGGATCTCGGCGCCCTCCTGGTCCAGCGGGTACTTGACCTCGACCCCGGTGTCATCGAAGACGTCCTCTTCCAGGCCCTCCAGCGTATCCGCCAGCGCCGGCCCGGGCAGGCCCAGGTTGTTGCCGATCTTGTAGACCTTGCCGATGATCTCGTTGCAGTACTTCTGACCGACACCGATGGAATCCATGATCTCGCGCGCGGCCATGGAGATCTCGGCGGTGTCGATGCCGTACGGACAGAACACCGAACAGCGGCGACACTGGGAGCACTGATGGAAGTAGCTGTACCAATCGTCCAGCACCTCCTCGGTAAAGTCCTCGGCACCCACCAGCTTGGGGAAGAACCGGCCAGCCAGGGTGAAATAGCGCCGGTAGACCTTGCGCATCAGGTCCTGACGCCCGACGGGCATGTTCTTTGGATCCTTGGTGCCCAGATAGTAATGGCACTTGTCGGTGCAGGAACCGCACTTGACGCAGGAATCCATGTAGACCCGCAGCGAGCGATAGCGGCTGAGCAGGTCACCCATCTTGGCGATAGCCTTCGGCTGCCAGTCGTCCACCAGCGTGCCCGGGAATCCCAATGCCCCCTGGAACTCTTCCTTGGACTTGAACGGGGCCGAGTGCGCCATCACACCGGGCTCGATGGTGGGGATCTCGGCGTACTGCTTGAGCTCGGGAACCTGGAAATCTGCCTTGGCCATGAATCAAACTCCGGAATGGACTCTGTCTCGGGGTGCGCCTGAGTTCAGCAGTGGACGCTACTGCGCCTCCTGCTCCTGCTCCATGCGCTGAGCCCAGGGGGCGATGTGACGCTTCTCACGCGGGTTGTCCACCTGATTGCGTGTCGGGCTGAAGAAGAGCCCCGGCATGTGCAGCAGTTTGCTGTAGGGGAAGATGATCATCAGCGCGGCTACCAGGAACAGGTGCAGCAGCAGGAATGGATCCGCCGGCAGCTGATTGATCTGTCCGACGTACAGGCCCTGGAAGAATTCCTTCACCCGGACCACATCGGTGTGCAGCACGAAGCGCATCATCAGTCCACTGAGGCCGATGGCCACCAGCAGGCCCAGGATCAGGTGGTCCGACAACGACGTGATGTAGCGCACCCGGTCCACCAGCAAGCGGCGGGCCCAGAGACCGGCCAGGCCGATGACCATGGCGATGCCGCCGTAGACGCCGAAGGGCTGGATGAACTGCAGCGGCGCTGGCACCGGATCGACGAAGTAACGCAGGTGCCGCAGGGTGACCAGGAACAGGCCAAAGTGGAACATCCAGCCGAAGATCCAGATCCACTTGTTGCCGCGGAACAGGCTTTCGAAGAAGACCACCTCGCGGGTGATGCGAAAGGCGACCCCCGAGCGCGTGGTCGGCGCGGGGGTCGTCGGAATCTTGAGCGGCGCGGGGGTGCGGGCGTACTGCACGATCTTGGCGATCAGGCCGGCAATCAACACGAAGGCCGCGAAATAGTACAAATAGGCGTAAACACTCGACAGAAACGACATGTTTCCGCTACCTCAGTGATTTCGTGGGAGGGCCGCTGTCGGACGCCGCCGGTGTGCGACTGTCTGCTTGCCCCTTGATCGATGCAGCGTGCACCGGAGCCGTTGCCCCGGTCGAGTCCGTAGACATCGACCGGGACCGGACCGGGTGGCGCGAGACCTGCCGGCGCGCCACCGGTTCAGCCGCCGAGGCGGCTGGTCGTCGGATCAGACGCAGCCCGTGGGCTTCGGCAGACCGGCGTAGCGGCAGGCCTGCTTGGCCGGACCGTAGGGGAACAGGCCGTACAGGTACTTGCTGTTGCCCTTGTCCTTGCCCATCTTCTTGCCGACGGCCTTGGTCAGCACGCGCACCGCCGGAGCGATCTGGTATTCCTCGTAGTACTCGCGTAGAAAGTTGATGATGTCCCAGTGCTCGTCGGTCAGTTCCAGATCGTCTTCCTTGGACATGACCTCGGCAACGCCCGGCTCCCAGTCGTTGATGTTGGCCAGGTAGCCTTCTTCGTCGGTCTCGTAGGTCTTACCGTTGACTTCGATCGCCATGGTGATTCTCCCGTGTTTTCGGAATGGTTGAATGGATGGATTACAGCCAGGCCTGGACCTTGTCGCTCTCCGCGGCAAGATCCACGAAGCCGGCATAGTCCACGACGCTGATGCCTTCGATCACGCGCTCGTCGGTGAAGCCGCGCGCCTTCAGGTCCGGGCCCAGCACGTAGACCTTGGCCGAATCCAGCGCTTCTGTCACGCGCTGTTCGATGGCGGTGCCCTTCAGCGCGGCATAGACGCCGTCCTCCAGCAGCAGCACGCTGGCGCCGCCGGTGACGTAGTTCAGACAGGCGTCAAGCGAGTTCTTCTCGAAGGGGGACTTGTTGACGGTATGCAGAGTGCTCATCGGGTGTGCTCGCTCTCGTCGCTCGTTGCAGGAAATGGATCGGGACGGCTCAGAAGCTGAAGACGACGTCAGCGCCGTCCATCAGGGCCGCCATCTCCGAACGGGAAACGAGATGGATCGAATCCTTCTCGGCATAGTCCTCGTCCTCGTCCTCCCACACCAGGTGCTGGAGGTCGTCCAGTGACAGGCCGCGCTCGTCGAGGGATTCCTTCTCGACGTAGATCTTCTTCACCTCGTAGTCGCCCAAGGCGGCATAGGTGGGGGAGAAGTTCTTCATGCCGATTTCGCTGGTGTCCTGGCCCTTGGTCAGCTGGTAGACACCGTCATCGACGAAGGCCAGGCTGACGTCCTGGTCGAAGGCGGCACCGATCAGCACCACCTCGAGGGATTCCCAGGCGTAGATGGTGCCATAGGGCGCCTTACGATTGAGATAGAGGAAATTCTTGACTGTTTCGGACATGGTCTTGCTCCGTGGGCGAGATGGGAGACGTCAGTCGCCGAAGACGACCAGGCGGTCCGACTGGATGGCCGCCTCGACCAGCTGCCCCAGCCCGGAGATGCGAAAGCGCGGATGGATGTTGGTCGCGTCCTTGCCGTTGCGCTTCGCCTCGCCCTCATCCACGACGCCGCGGCGCTGTGCCGCTGCCACGCAGACGACCATGTCGAGGTCGTGTTGCTCCGCCAGTTCAGCCCAGCGCTCGACGATGTTGCGGTCGTCCTGGGGCGGCGTGGTCAGCCGCGTCGAGTTGTTGACGCCGTCGTGATAGAAGAAGACGCGAAAGATCTCGTGTCCCTTCTCCAGCGCGGCCTTCGTGAAGAAGTACGCCGAGTCGGACGCCTGGTGCTGGTAAGGTCCTTCGTTGATCTGGATTGCAAACTTCATAACGACCTCGGTTGGAATGGTTCCGCCGCCTTCGCCGGTCCCAGGGACTCAGCTGTCCCCGGGCCGGCGATCGGCGCGGCTCAGAAGCGGATGTAGGACGAGCTGTTGAAGCTGGCCCGGGCACCGCGCCAGGTATCGATGTGATACTTGGTGAACGGCAGCTCCACTTCCTCGAAGAAACGCGGCCAGCCGATGCGCTCGATCCACTCGTTGACCCGCTCCCAGTCCCGCGCGCCTTCCTTGTAGGCCTTGAGGATGCGTTTGACGATGGCGGTCGCTTCCGGCCAGCGCGGCGGGTTGTTGGGGATGCCGGCGGCCACCAGCTTCTGAAAGGTGGGCTTGCCGCGGGCGTTGGAGTGGTTGCCGCCGACCCAGATCGCCAGCTTGGTGTGCTCGGCGTCGTTGATCTGCATGGGTGGGCAGGGCGGATAGCAGGCGCCGCAGCAGATGCACTTGCGCTCGTCGACCTCCAGCGAGGGCTTGCCGTTGACCATGGCCGGGCGGATGGCGGCCACCGGGCAGCGGGCGACGACCGACGGGCGCTCGCAGACGTTGGCGACCAGGTCATGGTTGATCTTCGGCGGCTTGGTGTGCTGCACGTTGATGGCGATGTCACCCTGGCCGCCGCAGTTGATCTGGCAGCAGCTGGTGGTGATGTGCACGCGGTTGGGCATGTTGGCGTTGCGGAACTCGTCGATGAGTTCGTCCATCATCGCCTTGACCACGCCGGAGGCGTCGGTGCCGGGGATGTCGCAGTGCAGCCAGCCCTGGGTGTGCGAGATCATGGTAACCGAGTTCTGGGTGCCGCCGACGATGAAGCCGGCGTCTTCCAGTGCATTGATCAGCGGCGTGACCCTGGCCTCGTCAGTCACCATGTACTCGATGTTGGAACGCAGCGTGAAGTGCACGTAACCGTCGGCGAATTCCTCGCCGATGTCGCACAGCTTGCGCAGCGTGAAGACGTCCAGGATGCGCTGGGTACCGGCCTTCACGGTCCAGACCTCGTCGCCGCTGAAGGCCACGTGGCGCAGCACCCCCGGACGGGGATGTTCGTGATACTTCCACTGCCCGAAGTTCTTCCGCATCACCGGGTGCATGTACTGCCACGGATCGGGGCAACCGCTTTCGATGGGCTCGCGCATTTCTTTGGCCATCGAGTATCCTCCAAGTCGTTAACTGTTCGTCCGAAGGGGGAGACCGGACCGCGCGCTCCGGAGCAGGCGGTCCCTGTCGAGAATGGTTGTCAGCCGGCGGCCTTCTCGGCCTGCCGCTCGAACCACGCCTCCGCAGCCTCGTCCCAGCCATCCATGCGGATGTAGGAACTCTGGCGCGGGTGGCTCAGCATGTTCGGATCAGGCTCGATGCCGATGCCATCAAGGAAGTTGGCCAGGCCGATGCGCTCGATCATCTCGCCGCAACGCTCATGCTCGAGGCCGTTCTCGGCCCAGAAGTCGATGATGCTCTCGGCCAGCTCGACCAGCTCTTCGTAGTCTTCTTCGGTCTCGAGCTTCTTGAACGGCACGACCACGGTGCCCATCAGATCGCCGATCTTCAGCGTGCGCTTGCCGCCGATGAGGATGGTGACGCCCTTGTCGTCGCCGGGATGCAGCGCCTTGGGCATGACGTTCAGGCAGTGCATGCAACGCACGCAGTCGCGGTTGTTGACGGCCAGGCTGTCGTCGTCGTTCAGCGACAAGGCCTGGGTCGGACAGCGGGTGATGACGTTGTCGATGATGTACTGGCGGCCCTTGGCCTTGACGTAGGCCTTGACCTCGTCCTGGTCCACCTTCATGTCGTCACGCCAGGTGCCGAGGACAGCGAAGTCGGCGCGCTCGATGGCGTTCTGGCAGTCGTTGGCGCAGCCGGACACCTTGAACTTGAACTTGTACGGCAGGGCCGGGCGGTGCACATCGTCGACGAAGTTGTTCACCAGCAGACGGTGCGCCTTGAGCTCGTTGGTGCAGGACATCTCGCAGCGGGATGCACCGACACAGGACATGGCGGTACGCACGCAGGGACCGGCACCGCCAAGATCCCAGCCGTATTCGTTGATCTCGTCGAAGAAGTGCTGCGTCGACTGGGTGTCGGCGCCGATGAACATGATGTTACCGGTCTGGCCGTGGAAGGTCACCAGACCCGAGCCGTGCTTCTCCCAGCTGTCGGCCAGCTGGCGCAGCATGGCGGTACTGTAGTGGTTGCCCGCCGGCGGCTGCACGCGCAGGGTGTGGAATTCCTTCGACTTCGGGAAGGCGTTGCCGACCTCGGAGAACCGCGGAATGATACCGCCACCATAGCCGTAGACCGACACGGTGCCGCCCTTCCAGTAACCCTTGCGGGTCTCGTAGGAGTGCTCGAGCTGGCCGAGCAGGTCGTTGGTGACCTCGTTGATGCGCGGCTCGGGGTGCTCGTCGCGCAGTCGCTTGATGCCGGAGATGAAGCTCGGCCAGGGACCGTCCTCCAACTGGTCGATCATCGGGGTATGGTGCTTCTCAATCGCCATTTCGCTGTCTCTCCCATCGAGAAAGGACGTGGATTATCGTCTCGCGTAACGACCCCGTTCGGCTGCAGCCGGCCATGCGCCACGCCCTTATCGTCAGGCGGGGCGGGCGTTGCCCGGCAGGGTCTGCTTCGCGTCGGTAACTGTCCGCTCACCGTCGGCCATGCCGTCGACGGTGCCCGGTATGCGCGAACTATACGTCGCGCGTGCCGGTGTAAACACTCCTCCATCGGGGGGTAGTCCCCTGGGTTCTATCCCGAATGGGATATGTGATGTGGAGTTTTTTTGTTTTGCTGATCAACGCGCTAGCCGCGCGTATCGTGGTTTTCCTCAAGGTTGGCGAGTCTAACCCCCGGACAGCGGCCATGTCAACGTATCCTAATATTAGCGCCCCCTGATCGACACCCTGCCGATCGACCGTTGTTTTCCCTCATATCCGGCTTCACCTTTTCCGCCAGACAGAACAAATGCCGTTCCCGCAAGCGGCCGCGGCGATACAGACAGCAGAGAACAGCGCGTCATGTTGAAACTCAGTGAAATACTTGTGTCGAGACAGGACATCGACAGCTTTGATGACCTGCTCGTTGCGGTCCAGGACGTCGCCCGCACCGGCGAGCGCTTCTTCCGCATGGACGTGAAGCCGCCCTATCCGGACACCCCGGAGAACTGGGAGGACCGGCTGGAGGCCGCCTTCAGCGGCCTGGTCCGCTAGCCCTGCCCTGCAGCCAAGCTCTACAGCCACGTCCGATTAGGTAACCCGGCCCATGAAACAGTTTCAGATGACCGACCGCCTGGCAGACACCGCCGCCGACTCCATCCGTCACCAGGGCGCCGAGGAGGCCGCGCTGGAGTCGCACTTGCTGGCGCTGCAGGAGGAGTTCGAGGGGCTGACCCGGCTCGGCGGCCGTTCGGCCGACATCGCCGAGCTCAAGCTGCAGATGGCACGCACCCTGGTGGGTCTGGACCGCGGCGACGAGGCCTGGCCGCTGGCCCGGGAGGCCCTGGATGCCTTCATGGCGGTGGAGGCGTTCGAGTCCGCGGCGGACTGCTGCGAGGTGCTGTTCCGCACCGAGCAGCCCGACTCCCTCAGCGCCCTTGGCCAGGGGATCTGGCTCGCGGTGACCTACCCCATCGACCCGGAGCTCTCCATCGAGCTGCTGTCGCACATTATCGACGAGACCCCGGACGACTCCGACGGCGCGGCGGTGGCCGCCACCACAGCGCTGTTTCTGGCCGACGTGCGCAGCGAGGGCGTACAGCGGGAGAACCTGACCTTCTTCGCTTCGCAACTGCTGGGCGACGTGGCGCGCCGGCACAGCGGCGTCGACAGCCAGGCCGCCTTCGACCTGTGGCGCGACCGGCTGGAACTGCGGGAGCCGGAGAAGTTCCTGGTCCGGCTGCGCAACATCGTCGACGTGCTGGTGCAGGACAACTGGTGGTTCGACCCCGAGGCCCTGCGCGCGCGACTGCCCGACGCCATCGGGCCGACGCAGTAGTCGCGCCGAACCCTCATCCGACCCGCGACCACCCCGGTCGCAGTCGCAACGGCTCCATTACCCGAAGGCCACGCCGATGTTCTGGCAAGAAGACGAAGCCAAGACCGAGACCCCGGTACCGGACGACATCGTCGACGTGCTGTTCGCCGTCGACTGCCGCAGCATACCGGTGGACCATGCCCACGCCCTGTCCGCTGCCCTGCTGGCGGCGGCGCCCTGTCTGCGCAAGCCCGGCGCCGGCATCCACACCATCCATGTGGCCGGCTCGCAGAACGGCTGGGAGCGCCCGGATCACAACGGCGACCAACAGCTCCACCTGTCACGGCGCACCCGCCTGTGCATCCGCCTGCCCCGGGAGGACGTGGCGGAACTGCGCGAGCAACTGCAGGGCCAGACCCTCGACGTCGGCGGCTCGGCACTGCGCATGGGCGCCTGCAAGGAGCGGCTGCTGAGCAAGGAGACGACGCTGCTGGCGCGCTACGTCGCCGGGCCGGCCGCCGCAGAGGAAGAACACGCCTTTCTGCAATGGGTCGACGCGGAACTGACTGAACTGGGCATCAAGGTGCGCAAGGCCCTGTGCGGCAAGGCCACGCCGCTGAGCACGCCGTCAGGGCCGTTGCAGACCCGCAGCCTGATGCTGGCCGGCCTCACGGCAGAGGAATCCATCCTGCTGCAGCAGCTTGGCCTTGGCCCCCACCGTGAGATGGGCTGCGGCCTGTTCATCCCGCACAAGGGCATCGACTCCGTTCACAAATCTGTGTAGGTGACGCCGACCCGTCATTTCAGTATATTAGCGAGCGGTTATACGTCAGGCGGCAGTTTTGACAAGCGAGTCGGTGCCTGGAGCACCGGCCAAACAACGACAAGAGGAACCGACACAATGGCCATCGAGGTAAACGGCAAGACGATCGAGACCACCGAATCCGGCTATCTGGTGGATGCAAACCAGTGGGACGAGGATATCGCCAAGGTGATCGCCGACGGCGAAGGCATCGAACTGACCGACAAGCACTGGGACGTGATCCGGTACCTGCGCGACGAATACCTGAACAACAACCAGAACCAGCCCATGGAACGGCAGTTGCTCAAGGACATCGGCAAGGTCTGGGGCGCCAAGCCCACCAGCAAGGACGTCTACAAGCTCTTCCCGCTTGCACCGACCAAACAGGGCACCAAGATCGCCGGACTGCCGGAGGTCCACCGCAAGGGCGGATACTGACAGCGTCCGCAAGCCGGCGCCGCCTGGCGCCGCGCGTCCTTCCCCCGCCCCCGGCCACTCACCTTGGCCACCTCACCTTAGCCGCTCAATCTCAGTGGCTTCTGCCACTGAATCTGGCGGGGCTTCCTGCCCCGCACGGGAAGCGCCGAATAAATCAGCGCTGCCCTGGGTGGACCTGCAGTTCTACCAGGATGCCCGGGGCGCCTTGTTGAAGGCGCTGCTGGAGTCGTGGTCCCGGGCAGGGGCGGCTGGATTGAGGCGCGTCACTCCACCGTGACGGACTTGGCCAGGTTGCGGGGCTGGTCGACGTCGGTGCCCTTCAGCACAGCCACATGGTAGGCCAGCAGCTGCATCGGGATGGAGAAGACGATGGGATCGATGAGGTCGTCGGTCTGCGGCAACCGCACCACGGTGATGCCGGCCTCTTCCTGCATCGGCACCTGGTCGTCGGCAAACACGAACAGCTTGCCGCCGCGGGCGCGCACCTCTTCGAGGTTGGACTTGAGCTTTTCCAGCAGGGCGTTGTTCGGCGCCACGGCCACCACCGGCATGTCCTCGTCGATCAGCGCCAGGGGACCGTGCTTCAGCTCGCCAGCGGGATAGGCCTCTGCGTGGATGTAGGAGATCTCCTTGAGCTTCAACGCGCCCTCCATGGCGATGGGGTACTGCTCTCCACGGCCCAGGAACAGCGTATGCTGGCAGTCGACGAACTGCTCCGCCAACTCGGCGATGCGGGCGTCCAGTGACAGCACCTGCTCCATCTGCGACGGCAATGACCGCAACAGCTGCACGGCTGCGGCTTCCTGCTCCGCATCCAGCCCGTGATGACGGGCCAGGTTGACGGTCAGCAGCAGCAGCGCCGTCAACTGGGTGGTGAAGGCCTTGGTGGAGGCGACGCCGATCTCCGGCCCCGCATGGGTCAGCAAGACCAGGTCGGATTCCCGCACCAGGGAGCTCTCCGGCACATTGCAGATGGCCAGCGTGCTGGTGTACCCGCCTTGCCTGGCCAGGCGCAGGGCCGCCAGGGTATCGGCGGTCTCGCCGGACTGGGAGATGGTGACGAACAGGTGGCCGTCGGGGATCACATGCTTGCGGTAGCGGTATTCGCTGGCCACCTCCACCTGGCAGGGCAGCCCGGCAACGGCCTCGATCCAGTATTTGGCCACCAGACCGGCGTGGTAGCTGGTGCCGCAGGCAACGATGGTGACGCCACGGGTGCCCGACAGTATCGCTTCGGCTTCGACACCGAAGGCCTCCGGCAGCACGGTGCGGCTGGCCAGCCGGCCCTCCAGGGTGTCGGCGATGGCTCGCGGCTGCTCGAAGATCTCCTTCTGCATGAAGTGCCGATAGGGGCCCCGCTCGGCGGAGTCCGCCGCCACCGTGGAGGTCCGCACCGGGCGTTCCACCGGATCGCCGTTTGCGTCCCAGATGGCGAGCCCGTCGACGCGGAGCTCTGCCAGGTCACCATCCTCCAGAAAGATGAAGCGGTTGGTGACCGGCAGCAGGGCGAAGACATCGGACGCGATGAAGTACTCCTGAAAGCCCACGCCGATCACCAGCGGACTGCCCTGCCGTGCGGCCACCAGGCAGTCCGGATGCTGGCCGTCGATGACGCCCAGGGCATAGGCCCCCTGCAGATGCAGCCGTGTCTGGCGGACGGCCTCGGTCAGCGTCTGCCCCGCGGCCAGGGCATCGTGGATGGCGTGCACCACCACCTCGGTATCCGTCTGCGACAGGAACCGATGGCCCGCGGCCAGTTGCTCGGCCCGCAATCGCTCGTGGTTCTCGATGATGCCGTTGTGCACCACGGCGCAGCGGTCATGGGAGATATGGGGGTGGGCGTTCTCGGTGGACGGCTCGCCATGGGTGGCCCAGCGGGTGTGGGCGATGCCGAGCAGGCCGTTCACTGGCGTGGCGTCCAGGGCCTCGGCCAGCCCCGACACCTTGCCCAGCACCCGCAGGCGCTGCAGGCTGCCGTTTGCATCCAGCACTGCCAGGCCCGCGGAATCATAGCCGCGATATTCCAGCCGTCGCAGGCCTTCCAGCAGGATGGCCGCCACGGGGCGTTGCGAGATGGCGCCGACAATACCGCACATGATGAGTGTTCCTCGTCCCGGTCCGCGTGCCGGGCTCAGTGATCCTGGTCCTTCGGACCCTTGTCAGACAATTTCTTTCTGGGCCGTTGCCAGTGTTCGATGGTGCGCTGGGGCGCTCGGGTCAGGGTCAGTCGCTCCGGCGGTGCGTTCTGCGCAATCACCGAGCCGGCGCCCAGGGTGGCCCCGGCACCGATGGTCACCGGCGCCACCAGGGCAGTGTTGGAGCCAATGAAGGCGCCGTCGCCGATGGTCGTGCGGTGCTTGCTGGCGCCATCGTAGTTGCAGGTGATGGTGCCGGCGCCGACATTCACGTCGGCGCCCACCTCGGCATCGCCGACATAGCTCAGATGATTGACCTTGCTGCCGGTGCCGATGCTTGCCTGCTTGATCTCGACAAAGTTGCCGATGCGGCAGCCGTGGCCGATGTCCGCCCCCGGGCGCAACCGCGCGAACGGGCCGACGCTGGCGCCGGCGCCCACCTTGGCCCCTTCGATCATGGAGTTGGCCAGGATCTGAGCGCCCGGACCGATCTCGCAGTCCTTCAGCAGGCAATTGGGGCCGATGCGCACGTCGTGGCCAATGCGCACGTCGCCCTCGCAGACCAGATTGACATCGATCAGCACGTCCCGGTCACATTCCAGCGTGCCGCGGACATCGATCCGGGCAGGGTCCATCAGGGTGACGCCGGCATGCATCAGGCCGTCGGCGACGCGGCGCTGATGGTAGCGCTCCAGCTCCGCCAGCTGGATGCGATCGTTGACGCCGGCCACCTCCTGGATGCTGTCCGGCTGGGTGGTCACCACCTCGACGCCGGCGGCGGTCGCAAAGCCGATGACATCCGTCAGATAATATTCCCGCTGCACGTTGTCGTTGCGGATCTGGCCCAGCCAGTCGGCCAGACGCCGGCCATCGGCGACGATGATGCCGGTGTTGACCTCGGTGATCGCCAATTCGGCCTCGCTGGCGTCCTTCTGCTCGACGATGCGCAACACCTGGCCGCGCTTGTCCCGCACCACGCGACCATAGCCGGTGGGGTCCTGCAGCTGCATGGTCAGCACCCCCAGCGACGTGGCGGCGCTATCGCTTACCAGTCGGTTCAGGGTTTCCGGCTCGATCAATGGCACGTCGCCGTACAACACCAGGACGCGATCCATGCCGTTCATTTCAGGCATCGCCTGCTGCACCGCATGGCCGGTGCCGAGGCGCTCGGCCTGTTCCACCCAGACGCAGTCGGCGTCCGCCAGGGTGCTTGGCACCTGTGCCCCACCGTGTCCGTAGACCACGCAGACGCGGGCCGCGCCCAGGGCCTCTGCCGCGTCCAGCACATGCCGCAGCAGCGGCCGGCCGGCCAGCGGATGCAGCACCTTTGGCACCGCCGAGCGCATGCGCGTGCCCTTGCCTGCGGCGAGGATGACAACTCCCAGTTTCATTGATACACCGGTTCCTAACGCGGGATTATGCCCATTGCAAACGGGACTTCGGGTTTCGCGGGTTGGCTCAATGCAGGGTCGGGGCTTGCTTGCTCTGCTGATCCTGCAGCCGCTCTTCCGCCGTCGGATCGCGCACCTCATTGATGCGGATGGTCACCAGCAGGTCCTTGCCGGCCAGCGGGTGATTGCCGTCCACCGTCAGCTTGCCGTCGCCGATCCGGGTGACATGGAAGGTACGCACGTCGCCGGATTCGTTCTGCATCTGCACCTCCGCCCCCAGATGGCGGAACTGCGGCGGCACCTTGTCCAGATCGTCGGTGAATGTCAGCGCCGGGTCATGTGGGCCGAAGCCGCTCTGCTCCGGTGTCAGGGTCAGCTCCACCTGGTCGCCGGCCCGCTTGCCCTCCACCGCGCGGTCCATGCCGCCGATGAGTTCATTATGTCCACCCTGCACATAGCTCACCGGCAGATCGCTCTGCTCCAGCACCTCTCCACCGAGCTCACGAATGCTGTAGGTCAGGGTCACCAGTTTGCCCGCACGTACGATATCTGACATGGGATCCTCGGACGGCTGTCGTGGATGGGTCATGGCGCACCGCGGCTGTTGTCGATGAGCGCCAGGGCGGAGGAGTCGAAGGATAACCGATCTTGCCGGCCAAACATAAAAAACCCCCGCCAGGGCGAGGGTCTTGGCGGCCGGACGGGTGGCGTACGCCACCTGTCTCGGCCGAGGTGCGCGAGCTCCGGACTCAGCGTCCCTTCATCTTCCGCAGCTTCTCGATGGCGCGCAACTGGGCGATGGCCTCCGCCAGTTCGGCCTGAGCCTTGGCGTACTCGAACTCCGCGGTCTGGCCGGCCAGGGCATCCTCGGCGCGGCGCTTGGCCTCCAGGGCCTTGGCCTCGTCGATGTTCTCGGCGCGCACGGCTGTGTCGGCCAGCACCGTGACCACGTCCGGCTGCACCTCGAGCATGCCGCCGGAGACGTAGAAGTGCTCCATTTCGCCATGATCGTTCTCGACCCTGACGTCACCGGGTCGCAAACGGGTAATCAAGGGCGAATGGCGCGCCGCGATGCCGAGCTCTCCCATCTCTCCGGGGGCATACACCATGGTTGCCAGGCCGGAGTGGATGGCGCCCTCGGCGCTTACGATATCCACATGTACGGTCATTGCCATCGCAATGTCCCCCCTCTGTTTGCGATCGTCACATCTTCTCGGCTTTGGCGATGGCCTCGTCGATGGAGCCGACCATGTAGAACGCCTGCTCCGGCAGGGCGTCGTGGTCGCCATTGACGATGGACTGGAAGCCGGCGAGGGTGTCCTTCAGCGACACGAACTTGCCCGGCGCACCGGTGAAGACCTCGGCGACGAAGAACGGCTGCGACAGGAAGCGCTGTATCTTGCGGGCGCGGGCCACCGTCAGCTTGTCTTCCTCGGACAGCTCGTCCATGCCCAGGATGGCGATGATGTCCTTCAGCTCCTTGTAGCGCTGCAGGGTACCCTGCACCGCACGAGCGGTGTCGTAGTGCTCCTGGCCGACCACGTTCGGGTCCAGGATTCGGCTGGTGGAGTCCAGCGGGTCAACGGCGGGGTAGATGCCCAGCTCGGCGATCTGACGCGACAGCACCAGGGTGGCGTCCAGATGCGCAAAGGTGGTGGCCGGCGACGGGTCGGTAAGGTCGTCCGCGGGCACATACACGGCCTGGAACGAGGTGATGGAACCCGTGTTGGTGGAGGTGATGCGCTCCTGCAGGGCGCCCATCTCCGAAGCCAGTGTCGGCTGGTAGCCCACCGCGGAGGGCATGCGGCCCAGCAGTGCGGACACCTCGGTGCCGGCCAGGGTGTAACGATAGATGTTGTCGATGAACATCAGCACATCGCGGCCTTCCTCGCGGAAGTACTCGGCCATGGTCAGACCGGTCAGGGCCACGCGCAGACGGTTGCCCGGGGGCTCGTTCATCTGGCCGTAGACCAGGGCCACCTTGTCGAGAACGTTCGACTCCTTCATCTCGTGGTAGAAGTCGTTACCCTCGCGGGTCCGCTCGCCGACACCGGCAAATACCGAGTAGCCCGAGTGCTCGACCGCGATGTTACGGATCAGCTCCATCAGGGTCACGGTCTTGCCCACGCCGGCGCCGCCGAACAGGCCGACCTTGCCGCCCTTGGCAATGGGCATGATCAGGTCGACCACCTTGATGCCGGTCTCCAGGATGGAGGTGGAGCTGGCCTGATCCTCGAACTTGGGTGCCTCGCGGTGGATCGGCCAGGCCTCCTCGTTGCCGATGTCGCCGATCTCGTCGATCGGGTTGCCGAGCACGTCCATGATGCGGCCAAGGGTGGCCTTGCCGACCGGCACGCTGATGGGCGCGCCGGTGTTGCTGACATCGACGCCGCGCTTCAGGCCATCGGTCGTGCCCATGGCGATGGTGCGCACGATACCGTCACCGAGCTGCTGCTCCACCTCGAGGGTGAGGCCGGTGGAGTCGATTTTGAGCGCGTCATAGACCTTGGGCATCTCGCCGCGCGGGAACTGGACGTCGACGACGGCGCCGATGATTTCCACCACCTTACCGGAACTCATAACTGTTTCCTCATCTTCTGCCTTGCGGCTGAACGAAATTTGGTTGCTGACTGTGAGTCGATCATCTGTCGGCCGGACTACCGGCACCCGCGCGACTTGCCGGCTTACACCGCGGCCGCGCCACTGACGATCTCGGAGATCTCTTGCGTGATGGCGGCCTGGCGCGCCTTGTTGTAGACGAGCTGCAGCTCGTCGATCAGGTTGCCGGCGTTGTCCGAGGCGGCCTTCATGGCAACCATGCGCGCGGCCTGCTCGCACGCGCCGTTCTCCACCACCGCCTGGTAGACCAGGGATTCGATGTAGCGCAACAGCAGGTTATCCAGTACCAGGCGTGCATCGGGCTCGTAAATGTAGTCCCATACCGGGCCGGACGGGCGCATCTCATCGTCCGCCTTCAGCGGCACAAGCTGACGGATGGTCGGCCGCTGGGTCATGGTGTTGACGAACTCGTTGTAGGCGATGTAGACGGCGTCGATCTCGCCCTGCTCGAACAGGTTCAGCATGACCCTGACCGTGCCGATCAGGTCCTCGATATGCGGCTTGTCACCCAGCTGTGTGACCTGGGCTTCGACCTTGCCGCCAAAACGGCGGAAGAAACCCAGCGCCTTGCTGCCGATGGTGCAGAAGCGGGTCTCGATGCCTTCGTTCTGCTTCTCTCGGATCTCGACCACCAGACGGCGGAACAGATTGCTGTTGAGTCCGCCGCAGAGGCCGCGATCGGACGACACCACGATGTAGCCGACACGCTTGATCTCCCGCGACTGGGCCATGAAGCTGTGCCGGTACTCCGGCGACGCCTTGGCCAGATGGCGGATGACCTGCAGCATCTTCTCCGCATAGGGCCGCGATGCGTTCATGCGATCCTGCGCGCGACGCATCTTGGACGCGGCCACCATCTCCATGGCACCGGTGATCTTCTGCGTGCTCTTGATGCTCGCGATCTTGGTGCGAATCTCTTTGGCGCCTGCCATGTGTTAGCTCCCAGCCTCCGGCGACGAGCGGCCCGCTGGGCCTCGCAGAGGAAATTTCGGCATGGTTGATCTATTCGGGTTCAAGGTCACGGCCATTGCCCGGCTGCAAGCGTGCGCACGGCAGGGGCAATGGCCGCCAGCCGTCTACCAGGTGTTGTTGGCCTTGAAATCCTTGATCGCGGCGTGCAGGCCCTGCTGGATTTCGTCGTTGTAGTCACCCTTGGCGTCGATCTTCTCGAGCAGCTCCTTCTGGCTGCTGGACATATAGCCCTGCAGTGCACGCTCGAAGTCGACAACCTTCTTCACCTCGACGTCGTCCAGGTAACCCTCGTTGGCCGCGAACAGCGACACCGCCATCTGCGCCACGGTCATCGGCGAGTACTGGAACTGCTTCATCAGTTCGGTCACACGCTCTCCGCGGGCCAGCTGCTTGCGGGTGGACTCGTCCAGATCGGAGGCGAACTGCGAGAAGGCCGCCAGCTCGCGATACTGGGCCAGTGCCAGACGGATACCGCCACCGAGCTTCTTGATGATCTTTGTCTGGGCAGCACCACCGACACGGGACACCGACAGACCGGCGTTGATGGCCGGGCGGATACCAGCGTTGAACAGGTCCGTCTCCAGGAAGATCTGGCCGTCGGTGATGGAGATGACGTTGGTCGGAACGAACGCCGACACGTCACCCGCCTGGGTCTCGATGATCGGCAGCGCGGTCAGCGAGCCGGTCTTGCCCTTGACCTTGCCACCAGTCTCCTTCTCCACATAGTCCTCGTTGACCCGCGCGGCGCGCTCGAGCAGACGGGAGTGCAGGTAGAAGACGTCACCGGGATAGGCCTCGCGACCCGGCGGACGGCGCAGCAGCAGCGACACCTGACGATAGGCCCAGGCCTGCTTGGTCAGGTCGTCGTAGATGATGAGCGCATCTTCGCCCTTGTCGCGGAAATACTCGCCCATGGAGCAACCGGCATAGGGTGCGATGTACTGCATGGCGGCAGAGTCCGACGCCCCGGCATGCACGATGATGGTGTGCTCCATGGCGCCGTGCTCTTCGAGCTTGCGCTGCACCGCGGCCACAGAGGAGTTCTTCTGTCCCACGGCCACATAGATGCACTTAACACCCGTGCCCTTCTGGTTGATGATGGCGTCGATGGCCACAGCGGTCTTGCCGGTCTGGCGGTCGCCGATGATCAGCTCGCGCTGACCACGTCCCACCGGAACCATGGCGTCGATGGCCTTGAGGCCGGTCTGCATGGGCTGGTCGACGGACTTACGGGCGATGACGCCGGGGGCGATCTTCTCGATGGGTGACGTGGCGGTGGCCTTGACCGGGCCCTTGCCGTCCACCGGCGCTCCCAGGGAGTCGACCACGCGACCCAGCAGGCCTTCACCCACCGGCACCTCGAGCACGCGACCGGTGCAGCGCACCCAGTCACCCTCGGACAGATGCGTGTAGTCGCCCAGGACCACGGCGCCGACGGAATCGCGCTCGAGGTTCAAGGCCAGCCCGAAGGTGTTGTTCGGGAACTCGAGCATCTCGTAGTACTGGGCATCCGACAGGCCGTAGATGCGCACGATACCGTCGGTGAGACTGACGATGGTGCCCT
The DNA here is from genome assembly GCF_008632335.1 of Thiohalocapsa marina. Lineage (GTDB taxonomy): Bacteria > Pseudomonadota > Gammaproteobacteria > Chromatiales > Chromatiaceae > Thiohalocapsa > Thiohalocapsa marina. The sequence goes on along the minus strand of NZ_VWXX01000006.1, from coordinate 3,104 downwards.
CGGCCCGCGCCTCGGTCTTGAGGTCGAACTGCTCGATCTTCTGTTTGATCAGATCGCTGATTTCAGAGGGGTTGAGTTGCATGGCGGTGTTCCGTTGAGAATCAGAATTGCAATTCGTTCGACAACTGCTCGAGCTTGCCGCGAATCGAGCCGTCGATGACGATGTCGCCGGCGTGTATCTTGATGCCGCCGATCAGCGCCGAATCCTGCTCGACCGTCAGTTCAACTTCGGAACCGAAATGGGAGCGCAGGGCGTTGGCCAGAGACTTCTGCTCGTCATCCGACACGGCGAACGCGGACGTGATGGCGACATGCCGAAGGCCCTCGGCGGCAGTCTTGAGCTGGTCGAACAGCCGCGCAACTTCCGGGATGACGGCCAAACGCTTGTTGTCTGCGAGCAGCCGCACGAGATTTTGCATCTCGACGGTCAAGCCATCCCCGGCCACGGCGAAGATGAGATCACGCAGCGTCTCGCGAGGGACGTTCGGGTTGCCCACCTGGTCCGAGATGAGCGGATCATCGACGATACCGGCGAGGGTGTTGAGCGCGTCACTCCAGGCGTCGAGGGCGCTGGTGGACTTGGCCACCTCAAACGCGGCCTCGGCGTAGGGCCGAGCGATGGTTGTGCTGTCTCCGGCCATAGACTTGCCTTAGATCTGCTTGGCGAAGGTCTCGACGATCGCCTTGTGGGCGTCGGCGTTGACCTCCTTCTCGAGGATCTTTTCCGCGGCAGCCACCGCCAGGGTGGCCATGCGCTCGCGCAGTTCCTCGCGGGTACGGTTGGCTTCTTGCTCGATCTCGGCGTGGGCTGCGGCCTTGATCCGCTGCGCCTCCGCCTGGGCATCGCGCTTCGCCTCGTCCATGATCTCGTTGTAGCGCTTCTGCGCCTGCGAGACGATGTCCGATGCGTTGGTCTTGGCCTCGCGCATCATGTCCAGCGCCTTCTGCTGGCCGAGCTCTTGCTCTTGCTGCCCGCGTTCGGCAGCAGCCAGTCCCTCGGCGATCTTGGCCGCGCGCTCGTCCAGCGCCTTGGTGATCGGCGGCCAGACGTACCTCATGCAGAACAAGACGAACACCGCGAAGGCGATCATCTGGCTGATCAAAGTGATATTGATGTTCATCCGTATGCCTCTGTCTGGGACGATCCGACCACGGCGGCTCGTCCGCGAGCTCGATCTGGATCGGTGATCAGTGGATCGGGCGCTCGACTAGAGGGCGAACATCGCATATAGACCCATCGCGATGGCGATGACCGGCAGGGCGTCGGTCAGGCCCATGACGATGAAGAACTGGGTGCGCAGCATCGGGATGAGCTCCGGCTGACGAGCGGCACCTTCCAGAAAGCGACCACCCAGCACACCGATGCCGACGCCGGCGCCGATGGCACCGAGACCCAACATCAGACCAGCGGCAACGATGACCAGAGCTTCTGCGATTTCCATTGTTTTCTCCTCGAGGAGCGTTGGTTGAAATGAAGGAAAGGGCTTGCGAACAGGGTCGACCCCGAAACCGGGCCCGGGGTCGACAGCTGACCTAGTGTTCGGTCTGATGAGCCATGTCCAGATAGACGATGGTCAGCACCATGAAGATGAACGCCTGCAGCGTGATGATCAGGATGTGGAAGATGGCCCAGGCCAGCTGCAGCACGCCGCCGCCCAGATCCAGGATCAGATTGTGACCGTACATGAGCGCAATCAGGATGAAGATCATCTCGCCGGCGTACATGTTGCCGAATAGTCGCAGGGACAGCGAGAGCGGCTTGGAGAGCAGACTGATGCCCTCGAGCACGATATTGGCCGGCATACCCCACTTGCCGAAGGGATGCAGCGTGAGCTCGCCGATGAAGCCGCCGAAGCCCTTCATCTTGACGCTGTAGTACAGCACCATCAGGAACACGGCCAGCGCCATGCCGAAGGTGATGTTCGGATCGGTGGTGGGCACCACGCGCATATAGACATGGTGCGGATCGGCGCCGAACAGGCTCATGAACTGACCAAAGGCCCAGGGGATCAGATCCACCGGTACCAGGTCCATCAGGTTCATCAGGAAGATCCACGCAAACATCGTCAGCGCCAGCGGGGCGACAATATCGTTCTTGCCGCTGAAGGAGCCACGGACGTTCTCGTTGACGAAGTCGATGATCCACTCGACAAAGTTCTGCGCCTTGCCGGGGACACCGGCGGTGGCATTTTCCGCCACCTTGCGGAACAGCCGGTAGAACAGGTAGCCAAGGCCGACTGACCAGGCCAGGCTATCCAGATGCAGGGCCCAGAAGCCCATGGCCGCAGCCTCTTCGGCATTGCCGGCGATGGTGAGGCCTTCGGTGGGATGGAAGCCCAGCGTCAGGTTGGTCAGGTGATGCTGAATGTATTGCTGCGCGGTCAGGGTTTCAGAGGCCATCGTTCCAGTCTCATTCGCGTGTCTGTTTCGATCCGTCGCTCGCCGTCCGAGCGTCTGGCCGTGAATCTGGCCGGGAAGCAAAGAGTGCAGGCAGCACCTGCACTGCAAAATAGGCGCCGAGCATGGCCGGAAGGTTCAGCGAGTCGATCGTGGCGAACGCGACACTGAACAGGGCGAGAATCATCGCGATCTTGATGATCTCCGCGCCGTACATGCGCAACACGATCTCGCCGGGTTGCTGCGCGCGATAGCGCTTGAAAACCCGGAGCGCAAATACCCAATTGGCCAGGAGACAGACCGCTGCACCAACGGCCGCCGAGGCGGTGACTGCCAGCCCGAACGGCAGCGCAGCCAGGGTTGCTGCCAGGGCGAAGACGACCTGCCAGAGCAACAGGCGCTTGAGCTGCACCCGGTCGGGCAGACCAACGGAATCCGCGTTGGTGTAAATGGCTGCCTCCTGTAAAGGGCTGCGAGTATACGGGAGGCAGCGCGCCCGGGTCAATCCGTGGTCGATCGGTTCGTAGCAATCGATTCCGCAGATCGGGTGGCCGTTGCCGCCGGGCTGATCGGTGGTTCCGATGGGCGGTCCTGTTGGGCGGTCCTGGTGGAGGTACTGGCAAGCACGGTAGGGCGGGTTAAAGAATCCCCGCCCCCCCCCGGCCCCACCGCGGGGGGGGGTGGCGTTTACACCCGACACTGTTGGC
>NZ_VWXX01000069.1 GCF_008632335.1 Thiohalocapsa marina | reverse complement strand
TCGCCAACAAGTCCGACGTCGCCAACAAGTCCGACGTCGCCAACAAGTCCGACGTCGCCAACAAGTCCGACGTCGCCAACAAGTCCGACGTCGCCGACAAGTCCGACATCGCCGACGAGCCCAACGTCGCCGACCAGTCCGACGTCGCCGACCAGTCCGACGTCGCCGACCAGCCCGACGTCGCCGACCAGCCCGACGTCGCCGACCAGCCCGACGTCGCCAACGAGCCCAACCTCGCCAACGAGTCCGACGTCGCCGACGAGCCCGACGTCGCCGACGAGCCCGACGTCGCCAACGAGCCCGACGTCGCCAACGAGCCCGACGTCGCCAACGAGCCCGACGTCACCAACGAGCCCGACGTCACCAACGAGCCCGACGTCGCCAACGAGCCCGACGTCGCCAACGAGTCCGACGTCGCCAACGAGCCCGACGTCGCCAACGAGTCCGACGAGCCCGACGTCGCCAACGAGCCCGACATCGCCGACCAGCCCGACGTCGCCGTCACTCGATCATGCGATTTCCAATGTCACTTTCTACGTCACGGACAGCGACGGGAACATCATTCAGGTGAAACTCGACTATTCAGGCGACGAGATCATTGATTCCACGCAACCTCAAGAACTGATTAGCGAAATCGAAAGTCAGGTTGGAGGCGAAGTCATCGGCTACTCCATCAAGGGTGGCCAGGACATGACGCACTACCTGTACGAGGACAATGCGTGGGAGCAGGTGTCGTCCGAAGAACTAGAAGATGTTGTCAAAGTCGATCCAGATGTCTTCAACGACAATGACATTGAAGGCACATGGGATGGTGAGGAAATCAAACTTGACACCAACGATGATGAGGGCGGGAAAAAGCCGAAGTTCAGCGCCATGATGGAGCCTGAATCCGGACTTGAGCCAGACGACTCTACCCCGCCCTCTGACTCGGACGAAGCTTCAAGCGAACAGGAAGACACCGCGCCGCAGGAAGACGAACCGAGGATGTCCCAAGAAACGTCACTTGAAGACGCGCAGGCACAGGAATCCGCTTACCCGTCAGAAGACTCGGATCTCGACCAGCCCGAGGAGCCCGAAGAGCCTGTTGCACAAGACCGCGAGCCAGCTACCGACGCGGGACAGGATGCCCCGGAGCCCGAAGATGACGACCCAGACGCGCAAGAAGGCGAACCCGACGAATTCGACCTATTCCCTGAAGAAGAGCTTGTCGTCTTCGAATTCGAGGAGGCGATGCAGTGGACCGACATGCTCGAGGACGATGGGCTGATGCCGGCGGACCAAACCGTAGACGACTGGACGGGCGGAGCCGAAGAAGACGGCGGAACGTCTCCGGACGAATTCGACACGGATTTTGGTGATACATCCGACCAGGGCGATGAGGATAGCAATGATCCGATTGACTGGTAGCTACAGCCTGCATCATTGCCCGTACAATCTCATCCCGCGCCATCCGGAGACACTGTGGCCACTGTTAGAGAGCAGCTGATTTATTCGCCTTTCCGGCCAGCAATCAGAATTTTCAGCCTTGATCATCGTTCCGGCCACCTCCCGAAGTAGAGCACGTAGGGTGGACAAGCGCAGCGCCGTCCACCAGCGACAGCGCTAGTGCGGGGTTTGGTGGACGGCGCTGCGCTTGTCTACCCTACCGGCTACCGGCCGGCGCGATGATCAAGGCCGAATTTTCTTAGGCGTATCGACGTTAGCATCCGACCCGATACGGGCCGTCTCATGTCCAGAGTAAAGAAAGGCATTTTCATTCAAAAATCGTGCAGCATCCCCGATCGCATCATTACCGCACTCGTGCAGCTTGCCACAACGGGGATCCTTGACCCTCGGGTTGGAATACATCGGCACAACATGATGCTGGTCACCGTAGATCGCCCGCATCCAGCCGCCAACCATGATGGTCCCGAATTCCCCGACCTGAGGTTGACCGTCACAATTTCCGATCGCGTAGCCCAGCGCGTACGGAGCGGCGGCCGTCGTGTGGCCGTGATCCGGCTGACACCGATCTACAAGCTCGCCGTGATTCAGCCCCATGAGATGCCCAAGCTCATGGGCCAGACTTAAGGGCCCACATGCAATATCCAGCACCGCCAAGGCCTTTCTGGTGGAGGCGAGATCCTCCCGTGCAAGATTCACCGCAACAGCTCGACCACATCTATGCTTTCCTCGTATCGTCAAGCCGCGTACATAAACAATGGTGTAGTCCGCGCCAAGATACGACGCCTGCGTAAACAGACCGACAAAGGGCCCCTGCTCATCGGTCATCATTTTCAGCAATCGTTCCGCATCGCGCTCAGCAATCGGCAAATAATCGACCGCCACCAGGCGCGAACGCAGCCTGACATCACTTTCTCGATACACGCCGTTCAACGTATAGACATGGTCCTGGATACGCTGCGACAGTAGTGCACGCCCCTGTTGACCACTAATGGATCGTGTATCCACAATGACTCGCAGATCGATCATTTCCGCGCCGATACTCATTGTCGACAGCAATACGCTGGCAACGCTAACAAGCCACGCAAGCCCCTGACGCCGTGAGAAAATCGGACCCCTTACAGATGGTGGAAGCATGGGTGTCATAAAACGAGTTCTTTATCGTGGGGACATTCTAACTCGTCCTCGTCATCGCAACCTGTTTCTCGATATGGAGGAAAACATCCATATCCACTATCGGGACTTGCGCATCGAACTTAGCCGAAATGAGTTCGAAGACTTCGTTCGCACATTTACTGTCCAGTCTCGAGAACTGACCGAAATCATCGACGAACAAAACTACCGCGACGGAAAGTTTGCCAACGCCAACCAGAACGATGTTCGTATTTGGACTGAATCGCGGTTGCGAAGCGAGGTTAAATACCATCCGACCCGCCTATCGATCGAAGAATGTGGCGACGGTTATCACATCCATTACCGAAACTGCAAGTTTCTTGTTGACCCGGAAGATTTTCATAGAATCGCAGCCCTACTGAAGAGCGTAGACCTGGATGCACCTTATGCCGAAACCCACGCCGACGTGCTGGAACTGCTCGAAGCCAACGAAGTGGATTTCGTCATTGACGAAGGGAATGCACCTCCTGAAAAACTGGCCATCAAGGTCGCAAAGTACCATCTCCCTAAGGTCCGGGAATTATTCAACTATATCAAATTTGCACCAGACGATTCGCCATCGCCCATGGCCTATCAGGGATCTCAACTGCGCGTCGAGATGCGATCGGAGAGCAAATGGTCTTCAGCCGATTACCGCCGGATGCGAGGCCTGAACGAAGTCGTGCGGATCGCCGATCACCTCGCACGACATCAGGGTAACATAGACCCGAACGAGATCAACAGAATAAAGTGCCAGATGCTGGATCTGTACGGGCGACTCGAGCACGCTGGTAGCACAGGTATCGAGACGGATGTTCAAAAATGGCTTTATGACCCCCGAAACATGCAGGTCATATTCCCTTTCAGCCAGCAACGTGATACGCAGAAAACCGACCTATCAAAGCTCTACAGAGAATGGAACATCCTGCTCAACAGTTATGGAATGAGCTTTATAAAACCCGGAAAAACAAGTTTCGACTCACAAACGCAAAAGCGTATTCAGCAGAAAATCCAGGACTCAACGAACCGGCTGGCTGCGGCCTTTTCCGCCGTAACCAAAATCCACATCATGGGCTCGGCCGCACGCTCCATGATGGGTATCTATGAAGTGCCATTTATTCATGGAAAATTGGCAAAACTCGGCTCGGATGTAGATTTGCTGGTAGAAATTGACCCCAAACGGGAGTCGGATATTCCACGGCACTGGAAATTGTACAATCCGAAGGCATCGAACCACTGCGCCATTTATCATCTGGGGCAGATTCCTCTCGCGGGCACAACCCAGAACTGGAAGGAGCAGTTTCCCAACGTTACATTCCTGGATCATCTGCTGGATGCCTACGTTTATTTGCCCTCAAGCGGCAATCGCCAGCATATTGACGCCTTTCTGCACCGATTCAGCGCGCGCTGCATCTACGAGCGAAACGAAAATAGCGTTCATTATTTCGGGGAACAAGAGCAGCGTCTGGCCGACAAGCTTACAAACCTTTTTGGATTCAATAAGCCGCGGGTAGAGCCGCTGAACGTATCCACGGAAAACGGCATTTTTCTGGTTGTCGCCAATGGCACGGATTATATCCTGAAGCTGTTCAAAGTCTCCGGCAATTATCGGACGCAGCGATTGCCCGAGCACGTTCGGTATGAACAGCAACTCATCGAGCAACTGCGCGCGCGTGGCATTTCAACGCCAGCAGTTGTGCGTGCGGGTTCAGCTGCAGATATGACCTTTGATGGAAACCCCTTGCTTCTCTTCGAGCGGCAGCGAGGGATGATCTGGAAACGACCCGAGTATCCGACTGAACGTATCGCTAAGGTGCTGGCCGAGCTACATGCTGTTCAAATGAAAAGCCCTCTGCCGCTGCCGACCGACTTCACCTTCGATGAGCTTTGCATGATCTGGCTGCCTCAATTCGCTGCCTATGCCGACGCCGGCAGCGACATGCCTGAGGTATCCGGGGCTTTGCGTAGCCTGGAGCCACGGTGCGAACCTTTTCACAATGGAGAGTTTCGCGGTCCATTATATGCAACATCGCCATTTGTTCATTGCCACGGCGATGTTGCGCCGAAGAACGTCATCATCGATGACGATGGATGCGCACATCTGTTTGACTTCAATAATGCGTATTATGGCCCAAGGATAACCGACGTTCTGGATGGCGCATTCGAGTTTTCGCTCGCAGAGAAATACATTCACCTGGCCGACTTCAAACGCTTCGATAGATTTATTGAATCGTATCACGCGGCAAACCCATTAAATGACCCAGAGCGGAACGATCTCGCTCGCTGGATCGATCTGACAGGCATTATCAAGTTCACGAAAGAGTTGAAGGCGGGATTAGAGGCAAATCGGGTACACCCGGAAAACCTGCGGATAAAGCGCGCCGTGGCGATAGCAAACTTTCTAAATCATCGGACGAACATCGCATAGCTGGAATCATCGATGGTCAGACCTATGAGATTCGATATTCCAAGCACGGCGATTTCTGGCGAAGTAAACGGTGATCTACTCGTCTGGCACGGGCTCCCAGCCCACGCAGCCATGTCACACCACCCGCCACACCAGCCGCTCGATACCGAGGGCTACGACGGCGAAGGCACGCAGGTCCGTCAGACCATGGCGCTCGCACAGCGTCGCACCATAGGTGCGTGCCTGTGCCGCGGCCTCGTCGAGCTTGGCCGCCACCGCCGGCAGCGCGGCTAGCTCGTCGCGTGGGCGCCCCCGCACCTGCTCGCCGCTCAGGCCCAGCTCTTTGAGTCCGAGGTATTTGAACTCCAGTAAGAGATCCAGCGCTTGGAAGCGACGCATGTCCGGGCGCAGGATCAGGGCCAGATCCGCATAACCGCGGTCGGTCTCCAGTTCCGAGACGGCCATGTAGAGTCGGTCGTCGAACAGCAGCGTCAGGAACGCGAACTTCACCAGCAGTTCGTTGCTCCAGCGGTAGTCGCGGTTGGACAGGACGCGGAAGTAGCGCTGCTCGATGAGGTCGCACAGCGGCGCTGGATCGCCGCGCAGGTAGAGGGTCTCCGCGGCGCTGCGCGCGACCTTCTGCTCCTCGTACCCCGGCAGCCAGCGCTCACGCAGTCGCTCAACGTAGAGGGCGCGTGCCACCAGGTTCGGGATGCGCAACACCAGCTTGGCGAGCGCACCCTCACCGGCAAGCGTCAGGATGCCGAAGAAGTACAGCAGCGAGGCCATGAACGGCTGGTCCTTCACCGCCGCCAGCACGTCGGCCACGCC
>NZ_VWXX01000068.1 GCF_008632335.1 Thiohalocapsa marina | reverse complement strand
CAACGAACGTGATCGGCTGTTCTTTGCTACGCTCTGTCATTGGTCTGCTCCGCTACCTCGGTTGACGATGCTTCAAGTCCATCGCTCATTGTGCCCGCTCTGGGCGCGTTGGAGGAGCGGGGCGGACCATTCCATTACCCTACCGTGGTTTTTTAGAGGTAGAGGGTAGGGTGGACAAGCGAAGCGCCGTCCACCAACACCACCGCTACCAATGCCAACCAATGCCGACTACGCGCACCACAATCCGCTAACGGCTGTTTGCTGCCATCAGGGTGTTTCGATACTGAGCCGGACCTTGACGATGTCCAGATCCTCCGGATCGCGCTGCAGGCTGAAGCCGAGCACCTTGCACAGTTTCAGCATCGTCCGGTTGTCGCGCAGCACGTCGCCCACCACCTCCTGGATGCCGCGCTGGCGGGCGTATTCGATGATCCGGCGCACGAGCAGGATCCCCAGGCCCATGCCCGCCATGTCGTGGCGCACCAGCACGGCATATTCGGCGCTCCGGCCATCGGCACCGGCGTTGAGGCTCACCACGCCATGGATGCGGCTGCGTCCGGGCACCCCCGGATCCGCCAGCACCAGCGCCATGTCACGATCGTAGTCGATCTGGGTAAACCTGGCCGCCGCCACGTGGCTCAATGTGCGCATGGGCGCGAAGAAGCGCAGCCGGGCCTCCTCCGGCGTGAGCCCGGCGACGGCCTCCTGTAGCGCCGGCTCGTCTTCCGGCAGGATCGGGCGCAGTAGCAGCGTGCGGCCGTCGCCCAGGGGCACCTTCTGCTCCAGTTCCCGCGGATAGGGGCGAATGGCCAGTCGCTGGTTGTTCGTTGCGGCAACCGCGGCAGCGTCGATGCACACCCGCGCGTCCCGGGCGATGACCCCGTGGCCAGTCACCAGCAGCGCGTCGATCGTCAAGGCGCGCATGGCCGGCAGGTCACACACCAGTTGCGACAGTCGCACCAGCGCCAGCGCTGCTGCATCCAGCGCCGCCGCATCCAGCGCCCTTGCTTCCAGCGCCTTCGCATCCAGTGCCTTCGCTGACGCGCGAGCCGTCGACAGCAACCGCCGAAGGATGCCTGTGCGCGACAGCAACTCATGCGCCAGGCGCAGGTTCAACGGCGGCAGCCCCAGTGCGGCCTCGGCATCCAGAGCATAATCAGTCCCGAAACCAGTCCCGCAGCCAGTCCCGCAGCCGGTCCCGCAGCCGGTCTCGCCGCTGGCCGCGTCACCAGGCCAACAGCTGTCATCGCCGCCGGTCCCCCAACCAGTCGCACAGCGGCTCGGGAGGTGATTGCCCCCCGGACCGGCCAGGATCAGCGGTCCGAATCGGGGGTCGTCGACCACCCCCAGGGTCAGCGCCAGGGTGCCGTTGGCTGTCGTGCCGCCGGGCCGTCCTGCCTGTTGCAACGCCGCTGCTGTTGCCGTGCTCCGTCCGACCTGCGGCGATGCTGTTGTTGCTCCGGCCTGCTGTGCCGCCATATTCGCGTCCCCAGCCAACTGCGTCGGCGCCCATTCGATGCCATAGGCCGACAGCAGTTGCCCGGATTCATCGACGCTCAGCCGGCCGTTGCGGGCCGTCCAGTCTTCGGCGGCGATGCCTTGCAGCAGTGCCCGCGCCTGCTCCCGATGCGGGTAATCCTCGTCGGGCAGCGACGGTGGGGTCTCGGTGAGCATCTGCTGATTGCGCTGGTGCCGGGCCAGATACATGAAACCGCGCACCGCATGCTCTGGCGTGTCGAAGCTGGGGATGCCCTGTGCCGCGAAGGCCTTGCGGGCGTGCTGCATGCTGCACTCGCCCACCCAGCAGGTCAGCAGCAGCGGGGCGCCGACCGTTGCCGCTGGCCCCGCGGTGTCGATGACGGCCTGGGCGGCCTCATCCGCCGAGCTCAGGGCGCTGGGACAATGCAGCACCAGCAGGGCGTCCGCGGCAGGCTCGCGGCGCAGGATCTCCAGCGTCGCACGGTAGCGCTTGCCGTCGGCATCGGCGCCCAGATACACCGGATTGGTCCGCGACCAGGCGGCCGGCAGCCGTTGCGCCAGCGCCTGCCGGGTTGGCTCCGACAGCGTCGCCAGCCGGCCGCCCTGATGGATCAGCTCATCGGCGGCCAGCATGGCCATCCCGCCGGCGTTGCCCAGGATGAGCAAACGATCGCCGCAGCGTGGTCTCGGCGTTGACAGGATCGACGCCGCGTCGAACAGTTCCGCCAGCCGATACACCCGCAGCAGTCCGGCGCGTCGAAAGGCCGCATCGTAGGCGGCATCGCTGCTGGCGCCCATGCCGCCCGCCGTGTCCTCGGGCCCGGCCCGCCGCAGGTCGGCACAGCGCCCGGCCTTGACCACAATCACGGGCTTCATGCGCGCTGCCGCTCGCCCCGCAGACATGAAGTGGCGGGCATCGTCGATGGCCTCCACATACAACAGGATGCCCCGGGTCCCCGGATCGCCGGCCAGATGGTCCAGCAGGTCACCAAAGCCCACATCCGCCATGTCACCCAGCGAGATCAGATGCGAAAAGCCGATGCCGCGGGGCTCCGCCCAGTCGATCACGGCGTTGACCATGGCGCCGGACTGGGCCACAAAGGCCAGATTCCCCGCAAGGGCAGGGCGATGGGCCAGACTGGCGTTCAGCCGCCGCCCCGGCACCAACAGCCCCAGGCTGTCTGGCCCGATCAGCCGCAGCCCGTGGCGCCTGGCCGCCGCCCGCGCCGCGTCCCGCAGCTCGGCACGGCTCGACTCGCCGGCACCGCCAAGGCGACCAGGCCTGCCCAGACCATCCTGCTCAGCCTGCCCCTCTTGCTCCCGCTGCTGGTCCTGCGGGTTCTGCCCGTTCTGCCCGCCTTGCGCCCACTGCTTGTCCTGCCCGTCCTCTCCGCCTTGCTCGCGCTGCTGCCGCTGCTCGCCGGAGCCGCCTCCGTCCGTGCTGATCGCAACTGCCGCCAGCGTGCCGCGCTCACCCAGGGCCTCGATCAGCGCCGGCAGCGCCGCCAGGGGCGCGCAGATCACCGCCAGATCCGGCGCATGCGGCAACGCAGCCACATCCGCCACGGCGCGCAGCCCGGCAACGCTCCTGCGGCGCGCCGTCACCGGCGTGATAGTCCCCTTGAAGCCACCCTTGATCAGATTGCGCGCCAGCACCCCGGCAGCGCGGCCCCGCGGATCCCCGGCATCGACCAGCGCAATCGACCCAGGATTAAAAAAGCCATCCAGACAACGGTAGAACATGGCGTAAATCACCAAACCTCGTCACAGCGTAGGGAGGACAATTTTCTGGTGGACGGCGCTTCGCTTGTCCACCCTACGCAAAATCATCATAACCGTAGGGTGGACAAGCGCAGCGCCGTCCACCAGCAGGTAGTGCGGACAACCGCAGCACCGTCCACCAGCAGGTAGTGCGGACAACCGCAGCCCCATCCACCAGACGCCAGCAGGTAGGGTGGACAAGCGCAGCGCCGTCCACCAAAGCGCAAGTAGCCAGGGCGGACAACCGCAGCCCCATCCACCAAAGCGCAAGCAGCCAGGGCGGACAACCGCAGCCCCATCCACCAAAGCGCAAGCAGCCAGGGTAGACAACCGCCGCGCCCTCCACCATGCTCCACCCCATGCAAGGACTCAACCCCCGCCAGGCCGAAGCCGTACGCCATGTCGGCGGGCCGCTGCTGGTCATCGCCGGCGCCGGCTCCGGCAAGACCCGCGTCATCACGCGCAAGATCGCCTACCTGATCGCCGAGCGCGGCCTGCCGGCGCGCGCCATCTGCGCCCTGACCTTCACCAACAAGGCCGCCCGCGAGATGAAGGCCCGCGTGGCGCAACTGCTCAAGGGCCGCGCCGGGCACGGACTCACCGTCTCCACCTTCCACACCTTCGGCCTCAACCTGCTGCGTCGCGAGGCCGAGGCCGCCGGCCTGCGCCCGGGCTTCTCCCTGTTCGACCCCCAGGACGGCGAGACCGTGCTCAAGGAGCACCTGCGCACCGCCGGTCTGCTCGAGGCCGTCACCCCCGCCGCCGCCCTCGGCCGCATCTCCCGCTGGAAGAACGACCTCATCGACCCGGCCCGCGCCGCCAGCTGCGCCGAAGACGCCTTCGAGGCCCAGCTCGCGCAGCTGTACCAAGACTACGAACGCAGCCTGGCCGCCTACAACGCGGTAGACTTCGATGACCTGATCCGGCGCCCGGTGCAGCTGCTCAGCAGCCGCGCCGACATCCGCGAGACCTGGCAGCAACGCATCCGCCACCTGCTGGTCGACGAATACCAGGACACCAACGGCGCCCAGTACGAGCTGGTGCGCCTGCTGGTCGGCCCCCGCGGTGCCTTTACCGTGGTCGGCGACGACGACCAGTCCATCTACGCCTGGCGTGGCGCCCGGCCGGAGAACCTGGCCCGCCTGCGCGACGACTATCCCACCCTCAAGGTCGTCATGCTGGAGCAGAACTACCGCTCCAGCGCGCGCATCCTCAAGCTGGCCAACGGCCTCATCGCCAACAACCCGCACATCTTCCAGAAGCGCCTGTGGAGCGAACTCGGCCCCGGCGAGCCCGCCCGCGTGCTCATCTGCCGCGACGAGACCCACGAGGCCGAGCGCGTCGCCGGCGAGATCCTGCACGGCCATGTCACCAAGGGCCGTGCCTACGGTGATGTCGCCATCCTCTACCGCGGCAACCACCAGGCGCGGCTGTTCGAGCAGGCCCTGCGCACGCTCAACATCCCGTACTTCCTCACCGGCGGCACCTCGTTCTTCGCCCGCGCCGAGGTCAAGGACGTGATGGCCTACCTGCGCCTGCTGGCCAACCCCGACGACGACGCCGCCTTCCTGCGCATCGTCAACGTACCGCGCCGCGAGATCGGCCCCGGCACCCTGGAGCAGCTGGCCCAGGTCGCCGCCCAGCGCCGAGTCAGCCTGCTCGCCGCCTGCACCGACCTTGCGCTGAGCGAGCACCTGGGCCAGCGCCAGTGCCGGCGGCTGGCGGAGTTCGCCGACTGGATCCAGACCGCCGCCCAGCACGCCCACAGCGAACCCGTCGCCACCGTGCGCACGCTGATCGACACCATGGACTACGCCGGCTGGCTCAAGGACAACAGCCCCAGCCTGGCCGCCGCCGAGCGGCGCATCGACAACGTCCACGACCTCATCGGCTGGCTCGAGACCCTGAGCGGCGAGCGCCAGACTGGCCAGCGGACGGGTCAGCAAAACGCCCAGCAGGGCGACCAGCAAACCAGCCAGCAATCAGGACAGCCACCGGTGCAACCAACGGACCAGCGCACCGGGGATGCCGCCGCGCCAAGGCGTTCAGCCCGCAAGGACACCCTCGCCGACATGGTCGCCCACCTGTCCCTGCTCGACGTGCTCGAGCGCCAGGAGGAAGAAGAAGGCGGCGACCGCGTACACCTCATGACCCTGCACGCCGCCAAGGGCCTGGAGTTTCCGCATGTCTTCCTGGTCGGCATGGAAGAAGAACTGCTGCCCCACCGCACCAGCATCGAAGAAGACAGCATCGAAGAAGAACGCCGCCTGGCCTACGTCGGCATCACCCGCGCCCGCAACAGCCTCACCTTCACCCGCGCCCGCCGCCGCCGCCGCTACGGCGAGACCGTCATCTGCGACCCCAGCCGCTTCCTCGACGAACTCCCCGGCGCCGACCTCGACCACCCCGACCAACGCGAGCAAAGCAGCGAAGAACGCCGCCAGCGCGGCAAGGCCCACCTCTCTGCCCTCAAGGACCTGCTCGGCGCCTGAATACAACGCCGATGGCGTGCCGCGAAGCCGCTAAGGCACGATTCAGAAATAACCTACACGGATGCACGGTAGGGCGGATAAGCGAAGCGCATCCGCCACAGGCCACGCACGCCCGAAGCACGGTAGGGCGGATAAGCGAAGCGCATCCGCCACAGGCCACGCACGCCCGAAGCACGGTAGGGCGGATAAGCGAA
>NZ_VWXX01000067.1 GCF_008632335.1 Thiohalocapsa marina | reverse complement strand
GTTGTGGCCTGTGGCGGATGCGCTTCGCTTATCCGCCCTACCGTGCATCCGTGTAGGTTATTTCTGAATCGTGCCTTAGAGTCCCGGGCGCTTGTTAGGTTGATGGATAAGGACAGGGAGGTCTCTCGGTTGGTCGCGCCGGGGCGGCGCTCCTAGTGCACCCGTGAGGGCGTCTCATCAGCACGGTGAAAGTCCGTGCGGAGGTGACCGGCGGCAGGAGTCAGAGCCCGCGTAGTAGTGCCTGTTTGGGACTGGGCGACCAAGGGCTGACGCGGCCGAGACGCCGGTGCTTGAAGACGCTGGGGGCATCCCCTGCCGAGGGTCGCTCCGGAGCGGACGAGAGGTGCGGGAAGCAAACCCGTGCTGAGCGAAGGTGGGCAGGAAGGTTGATTCGTGAAGGCCAAAACAGACGGAGGCGAGATGCCGAGTGCGCCAGTGCCCGAAGGGGATAAACAAGCATGCGAGGCCCGAGATCCACGCAAGTGGACCTGGGTGGAGCCGTCGGTATGGAGCGAGCGGATGTTGGCGGCCTTGGTCAACGGGGGGCAAAGGAGGCAAATGGTACAGCCTCTGGGGTAAGCTGATTCGACCGCGGGATCAGGGGCGGGCGCATCAGTCGCGCCGATGTCGCCGAGTTCGTGCTGCGCCAGCTCGGTGATTCGAGCTATCTGCGGCAGACGCCGGCGGTGAGCTGAGTCACATCAACGGCAACTTCAGACAATGACCGCCGCGGCTGGATCAGCGCTTACTCGGTCGGCAGATCAGCGGGCCTTCCTGCAAAAGGACCCATCGGATCACTCATGGCGTTCACCCCTGCGCGCCTTCGCGGCCTCACGCACAAACTCGATGAAGCGCTGCGTCTTCGCCGGCAGCAGGCGCGTTTCGGTCATCGCATAGACCGGTGCGGGCGGTCCTTCCCATGCCGGCAGAATCCGCCGCAGGCGCCCCTGCCCGACATCCTCCGCCGCGATCTCCTCGGGCAGTACGGCAATGCCCTGGCCAAGGGTGGCCAGGCGACGCATCAAGCCGATGCTGTTGAGTTGAAACCGACCGCTCACGGGAACCTCGACGCGGGCCTCGCCGCTGCGCAGGGTCCAGGTGGTGGCCCTGCTGCCGCGCAGCACAAGGCAGTCGAGTCGCGCCAGATCGGTCGGATGACGCACTTCACCTGCCTGTTCGAGATAGCCCGGCGCGGCATACAGGCAACACCGCAGGGTGGCGATCCAGCGCGCGATCAGATTGGAATCCTCGGGATCACCCATGCGGATCGCGACGTCGAAGGGCTCGGCCACCAGGTCGACCTTGCGTGGCGTCAGGTCGAGATCAAAGCGGATGCCCGGGTAGCGACAGGCGAATTCGGCGATCAACGGCGCCAGGTAGGTGTTCGCGAAATCCACCGGCAACGAGGCGCGCAACACGCCCGTCGGTTGCGCCAGCAGTTCGCCGAGTTGCTCATGGGCCAGTCGGGCCTCGTCCACGATGCGCCGGCAGCGTTCGTAATAGATCTGACCGGCCTCGGTCAGTTCGACCCGTCGCGTCGTGCGGTGGAGCAGGCGCAGACCGATGGCCTTCTCCAGCGCGCTGACCCGCCGCGATACCGTGGAGCTCGGCATCCCGAGCACGTCGGCCGCACGGCGAAACCCGCGCGCCTTGACCACCTCCACGAACAGGGCCATGTCGTTCAGTAACTCCATCTCGCTTGCTCCATTGCCCGATTGCTCCACTGGTGGATCAGTGATTTCGATTTTGGCCTATTTATCCCAGCGTGGCCAGGGCGCATCATCATCGCACCTCGACCAGACCCCACAGGAAAACCGCATGAACACACTCTTCAGCCCACTTCAGCTGGGTCGCTACACCCTGGAAAACCGGCTGGTGATGGCGCCGATGACCCGCTCGCGCGCCGATGACGATGGCGTGCAGAGCGAACTGGCGGTGACCTATTACGGCCAGCGCGCCGGCGCCGGCCTGATCATCACCGAATGTGCCTATGTCTCGCCGATGGGCAGAGGCTATGTGCGCACCCCGGGCATCCAGACCGATGCCCAGGTAGCCGCCTGGCGGCAGGTGACCGACGCGGTACATGCGAAGGGTGGCAAGATCTTCATCCAGCTCTGGCACACCGGGCGCATCTCCCATCCCTCGCTATTGCCCGGTAACGCGCTGCCCGTGGCGCCGTCGACGATCAAGCCGAGCGGACAAAGCTGGACGCCCGCGGGCCTGCAGGATTACGTCACCCCCCGGGCCCTGGAGCTCGATGAGATCGCGCGCATCGTGGCGGACTTTGCTGCCGCGACCCGCCGCGCGCTGGAGGCGGGCTTCGATGGCGTGGAACTGCATGCCGCGTCGGGCTATCTGCCGGAACAGTTCCTGTCGTCGGGTACCAATCAGCGCCAGGACTCCTATGGCGGTTCGCTGGAGAACCGGGCGCGTTTCGTCCTCGAAGTCCTCGACGCCATGGTGGCCGAGGCGGGCGGTGACCGGGTCGGCATCAAGATCGCGCCGGAGATGAATTTCAACGACATCGTCGACGCCCATCCCCAGGAGACCTTCACCTACCTGGTGAATCAGTTACGCGCGCGCAAGCTGGCCTACCTGCACGTCGCGCTGTTTGGCACGCCGGTCGATTATCACGGGCTGCTGCGCCCGCGGTTCGCGGGTGCCTACCTGATGGGCGGCGGTCTCGATCAGCCGCGGGCCGAAGCCGCGCTGGCCGCCGGTCGTGCCGATGCGGCGGTATTCGGTGCTGCCTTCCTGGCCAACCCCGACCTGCCCGAGCGTTTTCGCCGGGGGGCATCGCTCAACACGCCCGACCCGGATACCTTCTATTCGCCCGGTCCCAAAGGCTATACCGACTACCCGCTTCTGAACGGGACCACGGCGGCCTGAGGAAGTAGGCGCTGAGCAGGGAGGCTCGCCGGCGCACCGGCCTTAGCCCGGATCTGACGCAGGACACGTCATCCGCCGCGAGAGAAACTCGATCAAGGCGCGCACCCGGTGCGGCATGTAGCGATTGCTCGGCAACAGGGCATAGACGCCCAGGTCGGGCGGGGAGAAGTCATCGAGCAGGGTGACCAGGCCGCGCTCGCGCAGAAAGTCCTCCGCGACAAAATCCGGGACCATGGTGATGCCCATGTCCCGCGCTGCCGCCTCGGCCAGCGCCTCGCCGTTGTTGGCCTGGAGCCTGAACGGCAGGTCCAGGGTTTTCACCTCCCCGTCGATGCGAAAGACCCAGGGCTGCACGACCCCGCGGTGGATGTAGCCGATCAGGGCATGACCGGTGAGTTCCGCGGGATGCACGGGCGTTCCATGGCGGGCCAGATAGGCCGGGGTGGCGATGACCTGGAGGCGGGACGTCCCCAGCTTGCGGGCGATGTCGCCCGGCTGCAGGCGGGCGGTGATGCGCACCATCAGGTCCTTGCCTTCCTCCACCAGGTTCTGCTGGCTGTCGGTGAACTCCGTCGCCAGGGTGATGTCCGGATGGGCGCGGGCGAACTCCAGCAGTAACGGCGCCAGCCGCTTCAGCCCGAAGCTCAGGGGCACGCCGATACGCAGATGCCCGCGCGGCGTCAGGCTATCCGCCATCACGTCCGCCTCGGCCGATTCCACCAGGTCCAGGATCTCCCGGCACTTCTCCAGGTAGGCGGCGCCACCCGCCGTCAGCGTCAGGCGGCGCGTCGTGCGCACCATCAGCTTGATGCCCAGATGCGCCTCCAGGGCGGCGATCTGGCGCGTGATCACCGAGCGCGCCACGCCCAGTCGGCCGGCGGCGGCCGCGAAACTGCCCAATTCCGCGACACGCACAAAGGTGGCCATGGCGGCGAGACGGTTCATTGTTGCCATTCCTGCACTGAGAAATTGCCCATTCTGAGTGATCTTGCGCCCAGTCGAAAGCGGCGCGTGTCGCCACGGCACCGACATCCGCAGTGCGGGACAGCCGGCTCCCGTCAGTTGGGCCTTGGGTATGGCGCGATCCCATGGCGCGATTTGAGCGCTTCATTGTTGCAGATTGAGCAATTCAGATTTGCGTTTTGCCTGCTATTTCGCACTGCTCGGGGCCGGTACAGTGCACCCATCGCCGACAGCCACGGCCGCCACGAGGAAGACGCCCATGACGCAGCACTACACCCGAACCGCCAAAGGCCTGCACTGGCTCATCGCCCTGTTGATGCTGGGGCTGCTGGGGCTGGGCTTTTACATGCAGGACCTGCCCCTGTCGCCGCAGAAGCTGCAACTGTACGCCTGGCACAAATGGGCCGGTGTCAGCGTCTTTCTGCTGGTGCTCGTGCGCCTGGGCTGGCACCTCACTCACCAGCCACCGGTCCTGCCGGCGGGGATGCCCGGGTTGCAGCAGCAGGCCGCCCAGGCCACGCATGGCCTGCTTTATCTGTTGATGCTGGCCATCCCGCTCTCGGGCTGGCTGATGAGCTCGGCCAAGGGCTTCCAGACGGTCTGGTTCGGCATCTTGCCGCTGCCGGATCTGCTGGCCAAGGACGTGGCCCTGGGTGAGCAGCTGGCGACGCTGCACATGGGGTTGAACCTGCTGCTGGTGGCCCTGCTGCTGGCCCATGTCGGCGCCAGCCTGAAGCATCACTTCATCGACAGGGACGACATCCTCCTGCGCATGTTGCCGAGATTCGGCAAGGCGTGAATCCCCCAGATGACAACCGGAGACAGATGACATGAAACGCCTTGCCCTCGCACTTGCCCTGAGTGGCCTGATTGCGCCCGCCACCCAGGCCGTCGAATTCACCCAGGTGCAGGCCGACCAGAGCCGCATCAGCTTTCGCTACACCCAGATGGGCGTTGGCATGGACGGCGGCTTCAACAGCTTCAGCAGCCAGGTGCGCTTTGACCCGGCCGAGCCGGCCAGCGCCCAGGCCGTGATCGAGGTCGATCTGGCCAGTATCGACGTCGGCACCCCGGAGGCCGATGAAGAGGTGGCGACCAAGACCTGGCTCAATACCCCGGCCTTTCCGACCGCCCGCTTTACCGCCAGCCGCATCACGGCGCTCGGCGATGAGGCGTACGAGGTCGCCGGCCAGTTGAGCATCAAGGGCCAGACCCGGGAGGTCCTGGTGCCGGCCACCTTCACGCAGCAGGGGAACGCCGGCGTCTTCGCGGGCAGCTTCACCCTGCGCCGGGGAGACTTCGCCATCGGCGAAGGACCCTGGGCCGCCTTCGACATCGTCGCCAACGATGTCGAGGTTCACTTTCAGCTCGCCGTCACACCGGGCGACTGATCCCATCCACCCAACCACAACCTCAACCACAATCGGAGCACACCCATGACCAACTCGCGCCAACTGTCCATCGCCGCCATCCTCGCCGTTGCCTCGGCCAGCGCCACGACCAGCGCCTCGGCTGCGCCGGAGACCTATCAGGTGGACGGCTCTCATACCTTCCCGAGCTTCTCCTACAGCCACTTCGGCCTGTCCACCCAGGTCAGCCGGTTCAACACGACCACCGGCACCGTGATGCTGGACCCGGAGGCCAAGACCGGGGCCGTTGACATCGTCATCGACACCCGCTCGGTCGATACCGGCTTTGCCACCTTCAACGAGCACATCCAGGGCGAGGACTTCCTGGATACCGCCACGTACCCGACCGCGACCTTCAAGTCCACGCAGGTGGTGTTCGAGGGCGATGAGCCCAAGGCGATCGAGGGCGACCTGACCATCAAGGGTGTTACCCGGCCGGTGACGCTCGAGGTGAATCACTTCACCAGCATGACGCACCCCATGCTGCAGAAGCCGGCCATCGGCGCCAATGCCAGCACGCGCATCAAGCGCAGCGAATTCAACGCCGGCAAGTACGCCCCCAATGTCGGCGATGAGGTGACCATCACCATCGCCATCGAGGCGGTCCAGGACTAACACGCGGACATTCGCCGTGACGGGCACTCCCCACCGAGTGCCCGGTCATCCAGCCGACAGAGAGAGGGATCATCAATGCTTGAGCTCAGACCGTCCGCCGAGCGCGGTCTCGCCAGGCGGGGCTGGTTGCAGTCCCGCCACAGCTTTTCCTTCGGCAGCTACTACGACCCGGAGCAGGTCGGCTTTTCCGATCTGCTGGTGATCAATGACGACCGCGTCCAGCCGGGCCGGGGCTTCGACACCCATGGCCACCGCGACATGGAGATCTTCACCTATGTCCTGGAGGGGGCCCTAGCGCACAAGGACTCCATGGGCATGGGCACCGTCATCCGCCCCGGCGACGTGCAGCTGATGAGCGCGGGCACCGGCATCCGCCACAGCGAATTCAACGCCTCGAGCCAGGAGCCGGTGCATTTTCTGCAGATCTGGATCATCCCCAACCGCCAGGGTGTCACCCCGCGCTACCAGCAGCAGCGGTTCGAGGCAGCCGAGAAGCGCGGCAAGCTGCGGCTGATCCTCTCCCCGCAGGGGGAACAGGGGTCGCTTCAGCTCCATCAGGACGCCCGCGTCTATGCCGGCCTGTTCGATGGCCAGGAACAGCAGAGCCTGACACTGGCGGAGAACCGCCATGCCTATGTCCACGTGGTGCGCGGCGCGCTGGCGGTCAATGGCCAGCGGCTCGAAGCGGGTGACGGCGCCCGCCTGCGCAATGCCCGAGCGATTCGCTTCGGCGAGGGCGAGCAGGCCGAGGTGCTGGTCTTCGATCTGCGCCCGGTCGAATTGCCCAGCTACTGAAGGCCGGTGCGTGCAGGCATCGCGGGGGCGGGATGTCTTTCGCGTCGCTCGAAGCGATATCATGCCAGCCGCCAGCCGCCAGCCGCCAGCCGCCAGCCGCCAGCCGCCAGCCGCCAGCCGCCAGCCGCCAGCCGCCAGCC
>NZ_VWXX01000066.1 GCF_008632335.1 Thiohalocapsa marina | reverse complement strand
GCCAGCCGCCAGCCGCCAGCCGCCAGCCGCCAGCCGCCAGCCGCCAGCCGCCAGCCGCCAGCCGCCAGCCGCCAGCCACCAGCCACCAGCCACCAGCCGCCAGCCACCAGCCACCAGCCACCAGCCACCGCCCTTTCTAGATTAAGACAGACGACATCTTATGTGGGACCAACGCTTCGACCGTGAAGACTATCTCTATGGCACCGAGCCGAGTCAGTTCCTGGTTGCACAGACCGATCTGTTGCGCCCGGGGCTGCGGGCGCTGGCCGTCGCCGATGGCGAGGGCCGCAACGCGGTCTACCTGGCCGAGCGTGGGCTCGCGGTCACGGCCATGGACAGCTCCCGGGTCGCCCTGGCCAAGGCGCGGACGCTAGCCACGGCCCGCGCGGTCGAGGTCGACTTCCAGCACGCCGACCTGCAGCACTGGCACTGGGCACCCGAGGCCTACGACCTGGTCGCGGCCATCTTCATCCAGTTCGCCGAACCGGCACTGCGCTCGGCGATCTTCGCCGGCATGCAACAGACGCTGGCCCCGGGTGGGCTGCTCCTGCTACATGGCTTCACGCCGGCCCAGCTCGCCTACGGCACCGGCGGCCCGCCCTGTGCCGAGCTGCTCTATACGCCCGAGCTGCTGCGGGACGCCTTCGCCGAGCTGGAGATCCTGCGGCTCGAGGCCTACGAACTCGAGCTGCAGGAAGGCACCGGCCATGCCGGTCCTGCGGCGCTGATCGATCTGGTCGCGCGCAAGCCGTTCTGAGCCCGGCCGTCGCGGAGCGATCCTGACCACGCACGCCTCCATCCGCCCAACCCTGCTGCCCGCCCTTGGCGCCCTTGATCGCCCCCTGCCTCGGCGCGTTGGTGCTGGGTGTTTGCCCTCCTGCTGCTGATCACGCTGACCACGGCCGTGCTGTTACTGCACGTCGTCCCGGAGACCCTGCGCCAGCACAGCGACAGCCGCGCCTCCTCGGGCTGCTGCGCCAATGCCGGCGCGTCCCGCAGCATCGCCAGGGATTGGCCTATCTGGCCACCGCTTCGGCATTCAGCGGCGCGGCACGCTTCGGTGCCGGCGCACTCAGCGGCTCGCTGATCAGCCTGCTGCATGATGGCACGGCGACTCCCCTGCTGCTGGGCATGGGCGTAAGCGGGCTGCTCGCTGTCAGTGTCCGTCTGCTGGGCTGCCGGCATCACCGATGACTAACCTGGGGCCGCAAGCGACGTGGCCCGGAAGCGGTGATGAAGCCTGTGTGTCGGGACCTGCCGAGAACCGCAGAGATCTGCCAAAGCCTGTCTGGGACCGTGGGCGCTCGCGCCGGCCGTAAGGGTTCTATGGCGGCTGGAGCAGCGATGAGGTGATTGGCCCCTTCAAGCGCACGGCGACCGTCCTCCAGGCGATGGCTATCATGCTGCTCCAGGTACACGGCTAACTCCGCTTCGACCGCCTCGGCGATCGGCTTGCGCGCCCCTGGCGCAGCAGCGCGTGCAACGGCTCGCTCTCCTCGCGCTCTGGTTGTGCAAGAACTGACAGCGTAGACCTGGGTCTCGGCGTATCCACCGCTGTTGACTGTGATCGTGCAAGTGATCAGTCAGCAGGATACGCCATCCCTCCAGGGCGGCGCTGTACACCAGAAACGACAATAACTCGCCACGACTACGGGACAGCGTCCACGCGATCCTGGAGACGAATGGCCGGGTGCGCGGCAACACAACGCGGGCCAAGGTTCCCTATCTGCTCAAGGGCATCGTGTTCGGCAACGGTGGCCGCGCATTGTCGTCGTGGTACACCACCAAGAAGAATGGCCGGCGCTACCGTTACTACGTGCCCCAGCGGGACGCCAAGGAACACGCGGGCGCCTCGGGTCTGCCGCGACTGCCCGCCGCAGAACTTGAATCGGCGGTGCTCGATCAACGGCGCGCGATCTTGCGTGCCCCGAATCTGCTCGGCGACATGCTGCCGCAAGCGATCAAGCTCGACCCGACACCGGACGAAGCCAAGATCACCGTGGCCATGACCCGAGCTATGTGAGTCGGATGGTCAACCTGACGACGCTGGCGCCCGATATCGTGGTGGCCATCCTCGACGACGCACTGCCGAACCACATTACATTGTTCGATCTGGCGGTCGATCCGCCGGCGCTGTGGGATGAGCAGCGGGAGAGAGTCGGGCTCTGAGGTGGGGACACCACCTCAGCTCAACATGCCCTTGAGGTCCTTGAGCATCAGGAACAGATGGTACGGATCGGTCGGGCTAGGCTCGAATTCCCAGGATTCGTACCACTGCCGCGCTGCGTCGTCCTTGGCATGGACCAACAGGCAGCGAATGCCGGCGATGTCGGCGGCCTGTGCGGTACGCAGCAGCGCATCCTTGAGCAAGGCCTGGCCCAGACCTTGACGCTGATGCTCCTTGTCCACGGCGAGCCGGGCCAGGATCACGACCGGCACCGGGTGGCGCGCCAGCCTCTTCATCACTCTCGACGGCGCGGCTTCTGGATCGACGCTACCAACGGCCAGGCTGTAGAAGCCGACCACCACGTCACCCTGGCAGCAGACATAGGTCTGCGCGCTGTTGGCCTTCTGGTTGACGAGCGCATAGCGCTGCAGGAACTGGTTCAGCGCGGCCTGGCCGCAGTCGAACGCATCGACCTGATCCGTTGCAGTGAGCTTGCGAACGGGTGAGAAGTCATTGCTCAACCCAGCACCCCAGGTTCACGCAGCAACTTCTTCAGACGCGGCTTGCTTTGCACCGGGCGGTCCAGCGCCTTCTGGAAGGCCTGCCACTGCGTGTCGTCTAGCACGAAATGGCGACGATCTGCCAGCGTCTGCGCGGCCGCCGTCACGCCTGCGTCGAGCAGGAACTCGCTGACGTTCTTGTGGCAG
Organism: Thiohalocapsa marina; assembly: GCF_008632335.1. Taxonomy (GTDB): domain Bacteria; phylum Pseudomonadota; class Gammaproteobacteria; order Chromatiales; family Chromatiaceae; genus Thiohalocapsa; species Thiohalocapsa marina. The sequence continues at coordinate 3,942 of NZ_VWXX01000066.1, read as the reverse complement.
GCGCGCGCGGCTTCCTGCAGCAGTTGTTTGACTGGCGTGCTGGCACGAACGTCAATGCGTTCGGTCTTGGAAAGATTCAGGGTGCTCATGGTGCCCCTCCGGGCGGATAGTGGATGCCTCTATTGTAGTCGTCCTGACATTGTCCGGACAAGGCGTTTCTTGTCTTGGCTACCATCCTGGCGTGTAATCCCGCGTTGCAATGTGTCGCTGGTGCTCTATGACTACCGACGAAACGCACCTGCAGCGTTATACACAGTATGGCATTGGTATTGATGGCGGACGGTTGACGCACGGAAAACCGGCTACCTGGATTAGATAGCACTCCTGCGGGTTGCTGCTTCCCGGGCGACTTCGGGGGCACCGGCCGCACCAGACGTTGGACAGCAGCCGCTGCCGGATGTCGGCAGGGATGGACTCCCAGCGCTGACGGGCGGGTTTGGTGAAAGTAGGCAGTGATGCGATGGTCATGATTCAGCGCACCCAGCGACGGGCGTCCTTCAAGAGCAGCAGCAATTGCTGTTCGCGCAGCGGTGACGCGATGAACCCGAACCGGGTGTAGAACCTCGCCGCTTCTTCATCGATGGGGTGGGTCAGCATGGCACGGATGCCCGCCTGTTCGGCAACCAGCATCGTGCGGCGAATCGCCTCCTGCAGCAGGCCAAAGCCTATTCCTCGCCCCTGGTCCACCACCGAGACAGCGAGCCTCGCCAGAATCACCACCGGCAACGGGTATTGCCCCATCCCCTTGCGAATGCGCTCCGGCGCCTCCAGCGTGTCGACTTGTCCCACGGTCAGACTGAAGTAGCCCGCCACGCGGCCATCATCCTCAGCAACGACGAAGGTCTTGGCCGAGCCACTGCCCTGCGCCTGGTGGGCGTGGCGCAACAGCCAGTCATTCAGCGCGGGCTTACCGCAATCAAAACCGTCCAGCCGATGCTGCGCGGCCAGAGGCTCCGGTGCGCGCAACGTCACTTCGTGTCCCAGGGCGCCTTGCGGGCAAACAGATCACGCAACCCCTCGTTGGCCTGTTCGGGGCGATCCAGCAGATCCATCAGGGCCTGGTACTGGCTGCCCGAGACCATGAACAATCGTTGATCCAGCAGCGTCTGCTCGGCGGCCAGGCACGCGCTGTCGAGGATGAAGTCGGTCAACGACTTGTGGGCCACCTCGGCGGCACGACGCAGCACCACCTCCTGTTCGGGGGTGGCGCGCAGCCCAAGTCGGGCAGAGCGGGCGGAAGGCGACGATGCAACGGCAGTCATGGCAGCACCTCTTTTGTTAGATCAACTGCCGCAATGTTAGTACAAGTGACGCACATCGTCTAGTTGCACAGGTGGCCGGTACCCCGCGTGTCGCGGGGATTTCAGGCAAGAAAAAATATTTCACCCCATAGGGGGTGAGACCTCTGGATTTACCACCGCAACCACCGCAAAGGCCATGAAAGCCTTGTATGGCAAGGGTTTGGCGTGCGGTGGTCATCCACCGCAAGAGACAGCGGTGTTCACCGCACCACCGCAAAAGAAAAGGACGCCCGAGAGCGTCCTGGATGATGGGGGATCGAATTGGTTGAGGTTCAGACCTGGAGAATGTTTTCGACCAGCTTGTAAACCGTGGTGCCGCCAAGGGCGCGTGGCCAGTCGGCACAGGGAGGATTGTCGCGCAGCCTGGCGCGGCGGATGGCTTCATCGATCCGGTCGCGGGTGATCTTGCGTGGGTCGATCCCCTTGTCGTAACCGGGAAGGTGCCGCTTCAGCCGGTCGCTGCAATCCCGTGACGACGCGATGCCGGTGCCGTCCTCGAAGTGGAGCAGCAGCCAGTATTCGAACTTGGGATTGCTGAGGGCGAAGCCGTAATTGTCGCGTGCCCGAGCCCAGGCATGAAGCTGGTCCAACTGTTCGTCGGTCCACTGATCCTTGTCCACCACAAGCCAGGCCTCGTCGGAGGATCTCAGCTCCTCCTGACGGAGATGGTCCTCCATCCGCTTCAGTACCTGGGGAGGGGAGCTATCGTAGCTGCCTTTGAGGCAGTTCACCCGGATCACCGACTGTTGGTCATTGAAGATGGCGAAATACGGCGGCTCGGTCTTCACGCCTTCCACCGCGAGCACAAACAGTTTTCGGTAGCGACGCTCGCCAAGGGGTCTCTGGAATTTGCGTCTCTTCGGCGGCAGCAGTCATCCCCCTCACTTTCTTCGGTGAGGCAGGGATTGGTTAAAGCGCCTCCCAACAGAATCCGGGGAATTCCACCCAGTCGTCCCTGCAGGTAGCTCTTGCGGATATCCTTGTCATACCGGACATCCTTGTACTCGCTGAAGGAGAACAGGTTCGAAGCTCCGGTGGCGTCTCTTTCGGCTACCCACATCTCGTCACGGCGCAGGAGTTGCTGATCCATGAGCAGCACGTCATGGGTGGTCAGCAGCAATTGCGTTCTGGTTTCCGTGGAGCAGTTGGCCAGGTACGCTTCGAGCAGTCTGCGTATTAGCAGCGTGTGCAGGCTGCGGTCGACCTCGTCGATCACGTATACCTTCTTCGAGAACTGGGCCGAGAGCTCAAGAAACGCGGGCAGCAGATCGATCACCCGCTGTGAGCCGTCCGACTCCTGCCGGATCTCGAACTTGGCTTCCGTGCCGTCCGCCTTCGGATGATAGGTCACCAGCTTCTTGGCGATCAGTTCGCCACCTTTGCGGGTCACCACAAATCGCTCGTTGATCGGCTCGGTCAGCAGACGAACGGTCATGCCTTCCTTCACGTCTTCCTGCAGCTTGGTCTTCAGTGGCTCGGGCAGTGGAATGTTCTCGAACGGAATCTCCTCGCCACCCAGATGCGCGATGCCGGTATCGAGCTGCGGCAGCATCTCGTTCATGGTCGAGTAGAGCGGGTGCCCCTCGTCGAGGAACTGCTCGAACGGTTCAAAGCGGGAATCAGGCGCGACCAGCTCGAGCGTGTCCTTGAACCAGTCGTAGACCGGCCGGAAATTGTCGACCTTCTGAGAGACCGAGTTGGTCAGGAAGAGTTGATTGTCCCGGGTCCCTTTGAAGGCGAACTGGAGGAACTGGTCCTTGGCCAGGGAATCATCGAAGTTGGGCTTTCCGTCCCGACGGTGGTAGAGCACCTTTTCACTGGTGCTCGTAATGGCCACCAGCTTCTCTTCCAGAACCGCCTTGCGGGTCACCGCGAAGCTGAACTCGTAAATGATCTCGTCGATCAGCAGCTCGAAGCCAAACCGTGACGGCTGATCGGCCACCTTGGCGTCCAGCCGGAACGGCTCGACAGAAATCAGGCTGTCGGGCTGGGTAACCTTGACGACCAGTGCCTTGGCGAAACTCAGGGCCTTGAAAAAATTGGTCTTGCCCGACGCGTTGCCGCCATAAATTGCCGCAACCGGAAGAACTCTCGTCTGGTACTTGCCGAGCTTGGGAACCCTGTCTCCATGCTGGCGCTCCCTGCTGGCGACCATCGAAAATGTGACCTGGTTGCGGAAAGACATCCAGTTTTCGAGTGAGAAACTGACTATCATTTTACCGCCTCCTAAAGTGAAATATTCGCTTTATCATGCTTTAAAATAGAAATATGTGGCCTGAAAATCAATAGTAAAGAGAAAATATCTCATTAAGTATGGTTATAAAATTGCCAAGGAAGGTCTCGAACAGGAGTTCAACTCGCTGGATGCGCAACGGGAATCGGCAGAACACGATATCGAAGCTCAGAGGATGCGGGGCGGATAAGGTCGAGATCCGCGAGACCGGAATCGACATGGAGCTGCGCACCAACGGGCTGACAACGCTCATCGCCGAGCTGGCTGGTGTGGCATGCGAAGTCACCGAACGGAGGGCAAGCCGATGAAAAAATCGTCTGGAACGATTTTTGACGCCCGTCAGGGCGGCCCCGAAGGGGTGAGCCCCAGGGACGGGGCGAACAAAATGAAGCCGACCATTACCGTTGC
>NZ_VWXX01000065.1 GCF_008632335.1 Thiohalocapsa marina | reverse complement strand
GTTGTGGCCTGTGGCGGATGCGCTTCGCTTATCCGCCCTACCGTGCATCCGTGTAGGTTATTTCTGAATCGTGCCTTACCGGTTCGGGACTTGCACCCGACGGGTCACACAAAGAGGTTTCTGAGAGTGTCTTCCTGCGCTATCGTCCTCCCCTTCCAGGCTTTGCCTGGCGCAACGGGGTTATGATCAAGCCCCCCAATCTTACGCTGACCTCCCATTGGCCCGAATGCCGCTTGAAGACAGGGCCTGTTTTGCCGCGAGACTTACCGCCATGAGCCAAGCCAAGTTCGACATTCCCTTTCAGAGCGCCGTCAGCCCGGAAGTGCTGGACGCCGACACCCGGATCCACTTCCGCTGCTACAAGGGCATCTCCTGCTTCAATGCCTGCTGCAAGCAGGCGGACGTAACCCTGGCGCCGTACGACGTGATCCGGCTCAAGCGCCGCCTGGGAATGAGTTCCACCGACTTTCTTGCCAAGTACACGGTGCCATTCCAGATGGACCAGGACGGTACGCCCGGCATCAAGCTGCGCACCGACGACACCGGCACCTGCCTGCAACTCAACGGTGACGAGGGCTGCGGCGTCTACGAAGACCGCCCCACCGTCTGTCGCTACTACCCCGTGGCACTGCTGGCCTTGCGCGAGAAGGGATCCGCCGAGGCCAGGGAGCAGTTCTCGCTGGTCAAGGAGCCGCACTGCAAAGGCCATCTGGAAGCGCGGGAGATCCGCATTGGCGACTACCGCACGGAACAGGGGGTGGAGGAATACGACGAACTGAACCGCGAGTGGTATCAGCTGATCCTGAAGAAGAAATCCGCGGGCCCGACGGTGGGCCGACCACCGGAGACCAGCCTGCAGCTGTTCTTCATGGCCAGCTACGACATGGACCGCTTCCGCCGTTTTGTGCTGAGCGACAACTTCCGCAGCACCTACCAACTCACGGATGACTTTTACCTGGAACTGGAACGCTCCGACGAGGAACTGCTGCGCTTTTCCTATCGGTTCCTGCGCCAGGTGCTGTTCGGCGAGCACAGCGTGCAGGAGGCGGCGGACGCCTGGGAAAAGCGGGTTGCCGAGCGCAAGGAGGTCTGGGATGCCCGGCGCGAGTTCGAGCTGAAGCGCCGCGCTGCGGCCGAGGACGAGAAATACCGCCACCAGCCGGATGCCGAATCAACCCCTGATCAGAATCCCGGCGATCGGCCCTGCTGCGACTGACGGAACAGCCCTGGCCCCGCCGCTACTCAGCGGCCCTGCAGGTCCGCAGGGCCGCCGAGCGGAACAGGTCGACTAGGCCGGCTACCAGCTCACCGCACCCTCCGCGACACCCTCCAGCATCGCGGCCACCTCCTGCATCACCTGGCTGCCCTGGGTCTCGCTGTCCGAGATCGTCCGGTATGCGACATAGGTCGTGTCCGGCTGATCAGGCAAGGTGTAGACCGACACGATGAAGGGACAGTTGACGATTCGCGCCGGATTCTCCGCAGTCATCCGGCGCGACAGGACGGCACTGCAGAACTCCACCGACTGCGCGCTGCCGTAGATCGCATCGCCCAGCCCCAAGTCCTTGCCGGTGCGCTCCAGCATCTCGTCCATGTGCATGATGTTGTTGATGTACATGCCGCGCTCCTGGATCGAGAGCTTGAGCGCGTCCATGACATCCTCGAAGCTGCTGTCACTCTCGTAGACGGCATAGTCCCCGGCCCAGGCGGGCAAACTGCCGAGACCAAGCGCGCCCAGCAGGACGCCAGCGCGCAGGTGTGACTGCTTGATCATCGATTCGGACCCCTTGCTGACGCCGCTCACAGCCCCGGTGTCACCCGGGCGTCTGCAGCGGCGAAGATTGCATCAATCCGGCCCAAGCCGCCCGACCGCCAGCCCCGGAGGCAGCGGCCAGCGAGCGCCGGTCACGACGAGCGTGGATCAATACCGCCCGATCAGTACTGATCCATGGGCCGGAACGCCGGCGCCGAGGGCCAGCCGTCGGCCGGTGAGGCGGCGGGGGCCGCCGACTGCCGCTGGCTCTCCAGTTGCTCGATGCGGCGCTTCAGCACTTCCAGTTCCTGATCCTTGCTGCTGTTGGCCGCAGGGGCCGTCGGTGCGACGGGGGCTGCCGGCGCGGCATAACCCGGAGCGGTGTAACCGGGTGCCGCGTAACCCGGTGCAGCCGGGCCGGGTAGCGCATAGCCAGGTACCGCGCCGGGTGCGACGCCATAGCCTGGCATGCCGTACCCGGGGGCTCCGTAGCCCGGCGCTACCCATGGGTTGCCCCACGCGTTGCCGTAGGGTCCGGGGCCATAGGGACCGTATGGTCCGTAGGGTTCGTCGGCGTAGTAGTCGTCATCATTGCTGCCGCCGAACCATCGGCCCGGATTGAACATGTCGCCGAAGTTCACGGCATGCGCCACTGGGACAAGTGCCGTGGATGAGGCCACCCCCAGCGCCAAGGCAATAGAACGCAATCTGCTAGTCACGTTGAAACATCCTCCATCGGCATTGTGATTGATTCGATACGATCGAGCCGATTGCAACCGCATCGCTTTTCCGCGACCGAGAATACTACACCGGGGGTGTGTCATGGCCGTGGCCGTGGTGGTGGCCATGATGATGATGGTGGTGGTGATGATGGCCGCCACCTGCCGGATGCAGCGCCATGCCCTCCGCCGGCAGCCCCGGCCGCAGCGTCCGCCCCTGGGCAAGGCGATCGCGTTGCGCGGCCTTCTCGGCCCGCAGCCAGTCCAGCCACGGGGCGATGCCCTCACCACCCGCACGTGCCGAGATCCGCTCGAAGGGCACCGTACTGGCCAGGTTGCGCAGACAGGCCTCGGCCCGCTCCGGCGCAAAGTCGTCCAGATACGCCAGCAGATCGGCCTTGGTCAGCAGCACCAGGTCCGCGGCGCGAAACATCACCGGGTACTTGGCCGGCTTGTCGTCACCTTCCGGCACCGACAGCAGGGTCACATTGCGATGCTGCCCCAGGTCGAAACTGGCCGGGCACACCAGGTTGCCGACATTCTCGATGAACAACACATCCACCGCCGTGAGATCAAGCCGATGCAGCGCGTCGTGCACCATATGGGCGTCCAGATGGCAGGCGCTGCCGGTGGCGATCTGCACCGCCTCGACCCCCTGTGCCCGGATCCGCTCGGCGTCGTTCTCCGTCTCCAGGTCGCCCTCGATCACGGCAATGCGGAACTCATCGCCGATGGCCCGGATGGTGGCCTCCAGCAGGCTGGTCTTGCCGGCACCGGGAGACGACATCAGGTTCAGCGCCAGCACGCCATGGCTGTCGAAATGGTGGCGGTTGTGCGCCGCCTGACGATCATTCTCGCCCAGCAGGTTCTGCAACACCTCCACCGAGGCCCGGCCGTCGGCGGTGCGGGCATGCGGGCCGTCGGCGCGGACCAGGTGTTCGTTGGCCGGTGTAATGGTGCAGCCACAGGTCTCGCACATGGTTTTCTCCCGTTAGAAGGTCACTTTCCAATGGTCCGCCTAGCATGCGCCATCCGGAACGCGCAGTTCAAGATTGGCCAGCAACATCTCGTCGCCGCTGACCAGGCGCGTGCGATGGCTGCCACAGGCGGCGCAGAGCAGGCGGTTCGGCTCCGCCTCGCTCTCGGCGCCACAGACGGTGCAGGCCACCCGAACCGGCGCGGACTCGATCTCCAGCACCGCGCTTTCCGCCAGCGTGCCGGCGGCCGCAAGCGGGTAGGCATTGGCCAGCAGCGGCGCTTCGACGCCGGATAACGGACCGATCCGCAACAGGATGCGCTCGACGCCCTCGGCGCCGTGCTCGCGCGCAATGCGCTCCACCTCGTCGAGCAGCGACAGACAGACCGACAACTCATGCATGGGACGCCCCCCCATCTGGTCCAGGCCCTAAAATACCGCGGAACCGCGCCGCCGGTGCAACAAATCCACCCCACCGCCGGTCATACCCATACCATTCACCGCCGACTCGCAGGAATCCGATGCAACCGATCACGCCGCTTCTGATCTCCGCCGCGCTCCTCGTCGCCCCCCTCGTCGCTCCGCCACGGGCCCTGGCCGACACCGATTCCATCGTCCTGGGCATGGGCTGCTTCTGGGGGGCGGAAAAACGCATGGCCGCCGTGCCCGGCGTAACCGACGTAGAGTCCGGCTACGCCGGCGGCGATGCCGCCCAGGCCGGTTACCGCGACGTGCTGAACCTGGAGAAGGCCCTCCGGCGCGGCCGCAGCACCCAGCGCAATCACGCCGAGGTGGTCAAGGTCACCTTCGACACTGACCAGGTCTCGGTAGAAGAGGTCCTGATCGCGTTCTGGGAGAACCACGACCCCACCCAGGGCGATCGCCAGGGCAACGATGTGGGCAGCAACTATCGCAGCGCCATCTACTACAACAGCCCGGCCCAGCAGGCCGCCGCCATCGCCACCCGCGACACCTACCAGCAGGCCCTGAGCGCCGCCGATTACGGACCCATTACCACCGAGATCGCGCCGCTGCGCCACTACAACCGCGCCGAGGCCTACCACCAGGACTACCTGGTCAAGAACCCGGACGGCTACTGCGGTCTCGGCGGCACCCAGGTGGCCTATCCCGGACAGCCCGAGAAACCCGCGCCGCAGCGGCTGAACGCCGGCGACCTGAACCCGGAGCGGCAACTGATCGTCTTCGAGGCCCCGGACTGCCCCTACTGCGAGCAGTTCCGCGCCGAGGTGCTGGATGACTGGCGTTCCGAGGTGCCGGTGGCCAGCACCCTGGCCGGCCAGCCGCCGGAGGGCTGGCAACTGGACAAGGCCCTGTTCGCGACCCCGACCATGGTGCTGTTCGAGCAGGGCCGCGAGGTCTCGCGCTACACCGGCTATAGCGGCGACAAGGCGCGTTTCTGGCAGTGGCTGGGCCAGCGCATCCTGACCCCCGAGCAACGACGCATCGCCTTTGAGCAGGGCACCGAACGCCCCTTCACCGGCTCACACCTGGATGAAAAACGGCCCGGCGCCTTCGTCGACCCCATCACCGGCGCCCCGCTGTTCCGCACCGATACCAAGTTCAACAGCGGCACCGGCTGGCCCAGCTTCTTCACCCCGGTGGACGGCGCCATCACCCTGCACGAGGACCACTCCCACGGCATGCGCCGCATCGAGGTCCGCAGCGCCAGCTCCGGCATCCACCTGGGCCACGTCTTCAACGACGGCCCGCCGCCCACCGGCGAACGCTACTGCATCAACGGCAACGTGCTCGCCTTTGTGCCGGACTGACCTGCGTCGAAGCGGGGACAGTTCATGGTAGTTGAAAGTACTGGCGGGCCTGGCCAAGGCAGGTTGCAGCCAGGACGCAGAGCGATGACCATAGGGGGATCGATACTCCGGACGGTTGCATCAAATGACTGCGCTCTACCGGCCGCCACTCGGCGGCACCCTGCCCCCGCTGTTGCCAATGCGCGCTGTCGCAGCGGTTCGAGGCGACGCCCTAGCTGCAGCGCCACGGCAGCCAGGCGGCGCTGGCCGGCGGCCTGATCGTGCTGGAGCTGGATCTGCTCAAGCGCCGTCGCCACAGACACGACTGATGCGCAGGGGGATGAGCAAGCGATGAGCAGCCGGGTCGTCATCCTGGACCTGGGCAGCATCGACCCCGGTGACCTCGATCTGTCGGCACTGGACCGCGTCTGCAACCACTGGACCCGGTTCGACACCACCGCTGCCGAGCAGACCGCCGCGCGCATCGCCGCGGCGGACGTGGTGGTGAGCAACAAGGTAGTCATCGGCGCAGCGGAGATGGACGCCGCCCCCGGGTTGCGGCTGATCTGCATCGCCGCCACCGGCAGCAACAACGTCGATCTGGAGGCCGCCCGCGCCCGCAACATCGCGGTGACCAATGTCACCGGCTATGCCACCCCGGCCGTCGTGCAGCATGTGCTGGCGATCATGCTGCACTGGGCCACCGGGCTTTGGCAGCAACACCAGGCGGTGCGCAGCGGTGACTGGTGTCGCAGTCCGCACTTCTGTCTGCTCGGGCCCGCCTACGGGGCCCGCGTGCGCGAGCTGGCCGGGCGCCGCCTGGGCATCGTCGGCTTCGGCGAACTGGGCCAGGCCGTGGCCCGGGCCGCGGAGGCGTTCGGCATGCAGGTGCGAGTCGCGGACCGCCCCGGTGCGCCGCATCAAGCAGGTCGGGTGCCGCTGCAGGCGCTGCTGCCGCAGGTGGACGTGCTGTCGCTGCATTGTCCGCTCACCGCCGATACCTGGCATCTCATCGGCGCCCGCGAGCTCGCCCTGCTGTCGCCGGAGTCGTTGCTGATCAACACTGCCCGCGGCGGCATCGTTGATGAGCAGGCACTGGCCGACGCGCTGCGGGCGGGCCGGCCCGGCGCCGCGGCTGTCGACACCCTGAGCGTCGAGCCGCCCCCGCCGGATCATCCGCTGCTAGCGGCGGACATCCCGAACCTGCTGGTCACGCCCCATGCCGCCTGGAGCAGCCAGGAGGCGCGGCAACGATTGGTGGATGAGATTGCCGCCAACATCACCGCCTTCCGGCACGGCGAAGGGCGCAACCGAATCGGATGACGGTATATCGAAAAGACTAAAGTAAAGGCCTGGAGTTTTATAAACTGTCACGTTATCCTGCTCGAAAAGGTGACAGTGTATTTAACAGCCCAAAGCGTGGTGTTGGAGTTTGATAAACCGCCATCTCAGTCGACTGTCCACCTGAGTATACGGGCACGCTGCGCTTACCCATCCTGCGCTATTCGGCGGCGCATTTAGATGACTGTTTATTAAGGAACGCGCCCAAAACAAGGTGAACACTGTAGGGCGGGAAAAACCAACGCGAAAGCCGCTGAGTCCGGTTGGCGGTCGGCCTCCGAGAATACACCGACCCGCGCTACG
>NZ_VWXX01000064.1 GCF_008632335.1 Thiohalocapsa marina | reverse complement strand
TGCACCCGCGGCCCGTGCTCACGGGCAAAGCGTGCCTGCAAGTGCTGGCTGTTGGCGCACACCGCCGCTGCGTTCATCCATCACCTCCAATAGCGTGTATACGTGTATGGTACGAAAGCCCAGGCCTGCCGTGCGGCGTCAAGCCCTGCTTTTACCCCTATCTTGCTCAAGCATCGAGTATACGCATACGATGTTGTCATGCAAACACGAAATAACCAAACACGTTTTTGGAAGCCTCCAGGCGGCGATGATCCTGCATGTCGTCGCACCCAATAACAGGCATTCATTGCGCCAATACCCGTTGCAGGAAATGCCCATGCGCACTGTTGCTCCGCAACGATTTTTGTTTTCGACAAACCACCCATAAATACAGTACACTCTCTTGCGTTTGATGCACTCACACCACAACAGGGAGTACCCCATGAGCCGATTTGAGCATCTCGACCTGGAAGCACTGCAACAGCAGATGCAAGCGACCGCCGAAGAGCACGCCGAAATCGAGCGGCTGTTGCAGCAGAAGCTGAAAGAGGCCAAAGGCGACTTCGTGCGCAGCCTGCGCGCGCAGATCACCGAGCAGGGCTATGATGTTGTCGACATCGCCAACCAGTTGCTCGGGCGCAAGCGCGGCAGTGTCGCCCCGATCAGCGGCAGCTATTACGTCGACCCCGACGACCCCAGCAACACCTACAAGCGTGGCCCGCTGCCGCGCTGGCTCAAAGAGAAGATGCTCGCCGCCGGCCTGGACCCCGAGTCCAAGCAGCAGCGCGACGACTACAAGGCCGACCACCTGACCTTTGTCAGCGCCTGATTCCATCACCGGATCCGATCTCCCGATCGGATCCCTTCATCTCAGTTGGCAACCGGGGTGCTGTTGATACTAAGGTTATCAAAGGTTCAGTTCTGATTTTTGGCCCTGCTCCCGATCAGAATGGCCAATAAAACAGCGTCCTGCCCAGAGCACCCAGCGATCGCTGCCGAGGGCCTTGATCATCGCGCCGGCCGGTAGCCGGTAGGGTGGACAAGCGCAGCGCCGTCCACCAAACCCCGTGCTGGCGCCGGTGGACGGCGCTGCGCTTGTCCACCCTACACGCTCTACTTCGAGAGGTGGCCGGAACGATGATCAAGTCCCTGCCGAGGCTGATGCGGGTCTCGGCGTTGACCCCCGGGTTGCCGAGATCCAAGGCAGGAGGCCGTTACAGGCTGTTCAGGCCCGCCGGCTCCCGCCAGCCAAGGGCGATCTGCTGCGTGCCGGGCACGAGCGGCAGATCGATGGCGTCAGACTCCAGCGGCAGGGGCTGGGCACGGCCATGTCGGTGCAGTGGAAGGCGACGAGATGGGCATCGGCCATTGGTTGGAGCTTTCCAGCAACAACCCTGCGCTTGTCGATTGGAACGAGACCGCGATCCTGCTCAACACCCGCGGTGCGGCTGGATCGCCACGGACGGTATGCCTGGCAGCGGCGGGGCCAAGGGCTTCGGGCAGAACGACGGTGTCTTCGCCGTCCCGGTGCAGGGCGAGCATCGGGGGCTGTTGCGGCAGTTTCTCTCGGGCGTGCCAGACGCGTGCGCAGTATCTGCCGAATCTGTCCTGCGACTGGCGTTTGGATGCGCTGCGACGCATGGACATCGGCAGGCTTGATCCGTCGGCGCCCTGAGTGCGCGGCCCTTGTTCATGGCCTGGTAACAGGCCTCTGCGATCATCCGTTGTCTCTCAGGAACGCCCAAGAGGTGATTAGCGTGGAACGTTTTGCAGACGAGCTCGACCTCGCACAGTTTCGCAGCGAGCAGATGATCGAATCGGCCATCGCCGCCATTCGCTCCCGCGGCAGCGACGGTCGCGGGCGGTCGCAGTGTACCGACTGTGGTGCCGACATCCCAGCCGAGCGCCTGTCGCTGGTGCCGAACGCGATTCGCTGCACGGTCTGTCAGGAGGCGTTCGAATTTCGGGCAGTGGCCAAGTGCGCCCATTAGGGAAACGCTGATTTATTCAGCGTTTCCCGTGCGGGGCAGGAGGCCCCGTGCTGACTTTTGGCCAGGGTGGCCAATAAATCAGCGTCTCCTTGGAAAATCGCGGATTGTTCCAGCGTTGACCGGGCGGGGCCGGACGCCCCGTCACGTTCAGTCGTCTTTGGGACCGGACATGCCCAGGCCTCGGTGCCGCGGGAAATGATGCGGGCGGAAAAGCTTGACTAGAACGCTTGGTGCGCTACAGTGACCCTGACGCGCCCCTGATGGCTAGATAAATAATACTTATCGAAAAACCCCCGCCCTGGCGCGCCACCAAAGCAACTGCCAAAACAAACGATCGAACGACCGGACGACAAGCGTCGATTCGTCGCACTGGGCCCGATGGCCCCTGTGCAAGGGCTGAAACCAGTTCCCGCTCGCCGCCACTGCCCGCGACGATCGGGGGTTTTCGTCAGTCGAGGATCGGTCGATAGGAGTCGATGGAACCATGCATATCCAAACCTCAGCGCGGCGTTTCTCCTCAATCCACGATCACTTACCGCTCGACGAGCACGGCTTCCTGCTTGACCCGCACTACTGGAGCGAGCACATGGCCTGCTTGATCACCGCCATGGACGGTCGCGGCACCTTGCAGGCCGAGCACTGGTCGGTCATCTACTACCTGCGCGAGCACTATCTCACCTACGGCGCGCTGCCCGCGACGTCGAATCTCTGCAAGACCCTTGGCCTGAAGAAGGCTCAGGTCAAGCAGCTCTTCGGTAGTTGCCGGGCGGCCTGGAGAACCGCAGGGCTGCCGAATCCGGGTGAAGAGGCGCTCACCTACATGAACTGAGTGCCAATTGCGCTCGCCAGGGACGGCGAGCTGATGCGCTGTCACCGGTCACTGCGACGGGGCTAGGGCTCAGCGTCTGAGACGGCGGCCTGCAGCCCCGAATCGGGCTGAGGGAAGGTGATGCGGTCCTGATGCGCGGGGCCGTCCAGTGCGGCGAAGAGGCTCAGGTCGCGCCCGTAGACATCCCGGCGAAAGCCGACCCGGCCCTGATCGTCAGCCATGGCGGTCAGGTAGTACAAGAGCACCGGGAGATGTTCATCGAGCTGCACGTCCCGGGTGCGCGCCTTGGCGACGACGCCATCGATGGCGTCTCTGCTCCAGCCGTGCTTGCCCAGCAACAGCTCCGCCAGCGTCAGCGGCTCACGCACGCGGATGCAGCCATGGCTGTACGTGCGCGCGCTGCGTCCAAACAGATGCTTGGCCGGTGTGTCGTGGAGGTAGATGGCATGCCGGTTGGGGAACATGAACTTCACCTGCCCCAGCGCATTGTCCGGACCCGCCGCCTGCACGAGACGATAGCGCTTGTAATCGCGCCCATCCACGCCCGATACGGCGCGACCCGTGGAGCGATCGATCACACGAAACTGATCCGAGGTGTGCTGCATCGTCTTCTGAATCGACGACGGCACGGCCCAAGTCGGGTTGAAAACGATGTGCTCCACCGCGTCTCGGAACATCGGCGTCTGAGTCTCTGCTGTGCCGACGATGATCGGCGTCGTCCAGATCGTCTGACCATCACGGATCAGGTGCAGCCGAAAACCGGCGACATCGACCAAGAGAAAGTCGTCGGAAAGCTCGTTGTAGAGCCAGCGCATGCGCTCCAGATTGGCGCGAATGCTGCGCAGCCGGTCGCTGATCGGCAGGTTCAGCGCCCATAGGGTATTCGGACCGACGACGCCGTCTTCGGCCAGACCTGAGCGTGCCTGCAGCTGCCTGATCGCGTCTGCGAGCGGCTCGTCGTACACCTCGGCGTCGGCAGGGGCCGTGGCGGGGTAATCCTCAGTCAGGACTAGCCGTTGCCGTATCAGAGGCACACGCGCATCGCGCATCCCGGGACGCAGCGGGGTGCCGCTCGCAATCGGCTCCCAACCGTCGGGATAGGCGTCGGCGAGCTGGAGGTAACGCCGGTAGCCCGACTTCAGGTGCTGATAGAAGCTCGGGTTGGGCAAGCGTTTGGTCAGCGCAGAGGCCAGATCAGGCGAGGCGAGCACGGCTTGCATATCGGACTTGAGGGCCTCGGCGTCCGCACGGTCGACAAAAATCCAGTCCGGGTCGATCTGCCGCCCACTGTACTTGCCGAAGCGCCGATGGTGGATGTAGCGCAGCAGTGAATCACTGAGCAGGATCTCGGCGGCGGCCCGCGCACTGGCCGCCGTGCCGGCATCGAGCTGCCCGGCATCGATGATGCGGGCGATGGCCGTGGCGTGGAAGTCGTCGGGGACAAAGCCATGGGCAATGCTGCGCCGGGCGATCTTCTGCAGCGCCTCGGCCCGAGCCTGATCCCAGGCGGCACGGTACGCGCGCTCTCGATAGACCTCGCCCAACAGGCGGCCAGAGAAGAGCGGGACACCCGAAACCGTCGGTGTCTTCGCGGATTCAAGGTGCTCGACCTCTTGCCGCAGCAGCTCGTCCCCAACGGCCGGCAAGGACAGCGCCAGGCTGAGCACAACCACTGCGAGCCCAAACAACCAACGTCCTCTCATGCGATTCCTATTGGCACCTGGTCCACACCTGTCAGCAAAGCTGGCGTGGCGTGATGCTGGGGCATTGTCGGTCAATTCCAAAGGGGGCTGCGGACCTGTTGCGCTTATGCGATGGCGAGAGGCGGTGGAGCGGCGAAGGCGGTGGCGTGCGCTTCACCAGGTCCATGAGACTTACCGGTGCTGCGCGCGCGCATCAGTGCGGGCGGCTCGACGCGCTCGGCGGCGCGCTCGGCGAGAACAGCCCAAAGAAGCGCGCATCCTCCTGCAGCAGGTGGCGTGCGACCAGGTCGCGGTAGAGGAACTCCACCAGCTCGCCGACACCGATGGCGCCGGCCTCGGCCTGGGCGCGCATGCCTTGGGCGTGCTCGATGAGCCGCCGATGGGCGGCGGCGTGGGCGGCGAGGTCGGCGTAGCCGCGCTCGCGCAGGATCGCCTCCTCATGCGCGAAGTGCGCCACGGCATGCGTCATAAAGGCCTCGAGCGCGGGCAGCAGGCTGTCCGGGTTCCCGGCGGCGGCGATCAGCGCATTGGCCAGGCTGAAGAGCTCGCGGTGCTCCTGGTCGATGCGCGGCTCGCCACAGGCGTAGGTGGGCTTCCAGATCAGCCGCAGGGCGCCGGCGACGGGCTCGACGGGGGCGTCCTCGGCGCCGGCGATGACGACCTGGTTGCGCCCGGCGTGCTTGGCGGCATAGAGGGCGTCGTCGACGCGCTTGATCCAGGCATCGAGGGTCTCGCCCGGGCGCAGCTGGCCGACACCGAAGCTGGCACTGAGGCTGCCGATGGTGGCGAAGGTGGCGGCGGCGAGCTCGGCGCGCAGCTTCTCGGCCACGCAGGCCGCCCCTTGCAGGTCGCAGTGCGGCAGCAGCAGGGCGAACTCCTCCCCGCCCCAGCGCGCGAGGACGTCGGAGCGGCGCAGGTCCGCACGCACCAGCGCGCTCAGCGCCACCAGGGCGGCATCACCGGCCTGGTGGCCGAAGCGGTCGTTGATGGCCTTGAAGTGGTCGATGTCGAGCAGGATCAGCGACAGCGGCGTGCCGTGGCGCTGCGCGCGGGTGCGCTCGGCGGCGGCGGTGTGCTCGAAGTACCGGCGGTTCCAGGCGCCGGTGAGGGCGTCCTTGGTGGCCAGCTCGCGCAGCTCGGCATTGGCCGCCTGCAGTGCGCGGGTGGCTGCCTCGGCGGCGGCGCGCGCCTGCTGCAGCTGCGCCTCGGCATGTTTGCGCGCGCAGATGTCGCGGCTGATGCCGAGCAGCTCCACGCAACGGTCGTCGCCGTCCGTGATGGCGCTCATGGTGAGCTCGACCCAGACGCAGGTGCCGTCCTTGCAGCGGCGCTCGAGCTCCAGCGGCGGGATCTGTAGCGGCCGGCCGGCTCGCTGATCGGCGCGCGCCTGCGCCAGTGCCTGCTCCAGGCGGCTCCAGGAGCTGGCGGCGAACAGCGCCTCCAGCGGCAGCTGCAGACACTCCTGCGGGGTGTAGCCGGTGAGCCGCTCGATGGACGGGCTGATGTAGGTGAGCCCGCCCGCCAGGTCGAGCGTCCAGATGACGTCGGCGGCATGATCGGCGAGCAGGCGGTGGCGGCGCTCGCTCAGGCGC
Organism: Thiohalocapsa marina; assembly: GCF_008632335.1. GTDB lineage: Bacteria > Pseudomonadota > Gammaproteobacteria > Chromatiales > Chromatiaceae > Thiohalocapsa > Thiohalocapsa marina. The sequence goes on along the minus strand of NZ_VWXX01000064.1, from coordinate 973 downwards.
AGCTCCGCCAGCATCCGCTTCTGCACCGTGAGATCCATGAACGCGATGAGCACGCGATCGGCGACGATCTGCCCGCAGATGCGCACCTCGCGTGTGCTGCCGTCCTTGCAGCGCAGCCGGTACTCGCCCGGGGCCATGGTGCCGCCGGCCGTGCGCAGGCGCGCGAAGCCGGCCTCCCAGGCCTGCAGCACCTGCGCGCGCTCGGCCGCGTCGGGCAAGGCCTGTGCGGCAAAGGCGGTGAGGCTGGGGATGTCCGCGAGCGTGTAGCCGAACAGCTCGGTGAAGCGCGGGTTGAGCGAGCGCGTGGCGTGCCCGTGCGGCGGATCGAAGCAGACGATGGGCACCGGCAGGTCCGCGAGCACCCGCTGCAGGGTCTCGGGGGGGGCGCGGGTGGCGCCGGGACCTGCTGCGGGCAGATGGCGCTCGATGAGCGTGTCCAACTGCGCAAGCAGCCCAAGCAGATCGGTGTCGGCCGGCGATGGCGGCCGTGCGGTCTCAGTCATGCTCACATCCCTGCCCGACACGGGCAATGCCCCTGGAATGCACACCGGGCCGCAGGGGACCGACGAAACAGCATGACGGATGCGCGTTGCAGCCGAGCGCGCGATGGCGGGTGAACGGCCGCCCACCACAGGCGATGACCGGAACAGCCGCACCGCTGATCCCGGGCAAGCAGGCCAAGTCACGCAGGTCACTGTGCCAGATAATCCCTGACAACACAAATGCTGGGCACCAAGCCCTGATCCGCTCGCGGGATCAGAACGGTGCTCCGGGGCGCGATGCGCTCGGTCCGCCAGGCCGGTCGGCGGTGGGCTGTCGGGTCCGCCGGTCTTGGTCTGAAGGCCTGGGTCTAAGGCACGATTCAGAAATCACCTACACGGATGCACGGTAGGGCGGGTAAAAGAAACGCCAACCCCACACGCCACCAACCCCGGTGCGCGTAGCGTATAAGCCCAACAGTGTTTAACATGTT
>NZ_VWXX01000063.1 GCF_008632335.1 Thiohalocapsa marina | reverse complement strand
CGACGCGTTCGGCCGGAATGGCAATGGGGTCTTGTTTGCCCCCATTGATCTGCTCGGCTGGTGAGATATGCGGGCTAGGCTCTCCTCTCCCGCCTCTGTGCCTGGTCCATGGCATCCATGACAGGTCGCGACTGTCTGGACCGAAGCGTCGGAGGCCCTGAGCGGACACGTTAAGATTTATTTTTAACCGAAATGTATACGAGCGGCCGTCTTGGCGCCCTGCCCTATGATGAGTGTTTGTAATTCTTCCTCATCGTAGTAATAACGCCGGTGGAAAACCGCACAAGCGATAAAATATTTTTTATAATTAATGACTTGAGGATTTTTACAGCTGTTGTCGGTCGGCCGGTCAGCCTGTGGGTAACCGGTGGGCAATCAGAGCAGCGAAAATCAGCCACAGGTTATCCACAGCCGACACCGGGTTGCTGTCGACAGACTTGTTCGTGCGGGTCTGCCGATCAGTCTTGCATGTCGGTCGGTGCACGCCGGGCGGGACGGAAGCGGGCGATGCGCTGGCGCAGTTGCTGCAGGTCGGCGGGGTCCTGGCTGCCGCCGTAGCGCAGGCGCAGGTAGGGGGCAAGGATGGCGTCGACGGCTTCGGTCAGATCGGGGCGCGCGCGGTCGATGCGGTTGCGATGGTCGACAGGTCCCTCGGTGGGCCGGCGCGCCAGGCCCAGGGGGCTTAACCGGCGCATGAAGCGCTGATAGGCCCGCAGCAGCGGATCGCGCGGTCGCGACGGTCGCGCCAGCAACAGGTTCCAGGCCAGCATGATCAGGGCGCCGCCGATGACCATGCCGAGTACCAGGCCCAGATCGCGCAAGGGTCCCAGGTCAAGCCGGTCCAGCAGTTGCCGCTGGTTGCGGGTGGAGAAGCCCACCACCCACTGGCGCCAGCCGGAGCCCAGGGCATCCGCCAGCAGGCGCAGACCGCGGGCCCCTTTGCCGAACAGGCCCTGGTCGTCGACGCGAAACCGCGCCGGCGCGCCGGCACCGAGGGCGGCGATGTGCCGATCCGCATCCACCCGTGCCGGATCGATGGCGGCGGTGGGGTCGATGCGCACCCAGCCCCGGTCCGCCAGCCAGACCTCGTTCCAGGCGTGGGCCTCGGACTGGCGCACCAGCACCTCGCCGTTGATGGGATTGCGCTCGCCGCCCAGATAGCCCAGCACGATGCGGCTGGGGATGCCGGCGATGCGCATCAGCACGGCGAAGGCGGCGGCATAGTGCTCGCAGAAGCCGGCGCGGGCGTCGAACAGGAAGGCATCGACCGGATTGGCGCCGAGGGCTGGCGGCAGCAGGGTGTAGCTGAACGGCGGCTGGCCGAAATGCTGCAGCGCCCGCTGCACGATGGCCTCCGGCGCGGCGCCGTCGGCCTGCCAGCCTTCCACCAGGGTGCGCATGCGCGGCGTGACGTTGCCCGGCAGCGCCAGCGCCGCCTGCGCTTCGTCCGGACTCAGGCCCAGCGTGGAATAGACCGGCACCGAGGTCATGCGGTAGATGCGGAACTCGTCCACCGGTGCGGCGGCGAGCACCTGGAAGTCGGCGCTCAGGCGGGCGTCCGACGGCACCTGTGTGGGTAGATCGAGCCCGATCAGCCAGGGCTGATTGGTCGGCTCCATGGCGACGGTGTAGGACAGCGCCTCAGCCTCGGGCCGCAGTTGCGGCGACGCCTGCGCAAACTCCCCAACACGGGCCGGCACCCAGCGGCGCCCGTCGTTGTGCCAGAGCACCGGACCGCGCCAGTACATGCGCTCCACCGGGATGCCCGGATCCCGATCGAAGCGCACCCGCAAGGCGTCCTCGCCGGAGATGATCAGCTGCGTCACCGAGCCCGGCTCGAGCCAGTCGTTCAGGCCTGTGATGGCATAGGGATTCTCCAGCCCCAGGTCCCACAGCGGCGTGTCCAGCCGCGGAAAGAACACGAACAGCAGCAGCGCCAGCGGGATCGCCTGCAGCATCATGCTCAGGGCAACGCGGCCGGCCCGGCGGGCTCGCCCGAGGGGCGACCCGGCATGGGCGTCCTGGGCCAGGTCGAACAGCAGGGCAAAGTTGGCCACCAGCAGTGCCCCCATCAGCAGGGTGCGCGCCGGCGACTGGTCGAACAGGAACTGCACCACCACCAGAAAGCCGAACACCAGCAACAGCACGCGCAGGTCACGCCGGGTGCGGACCTCCAGCAGCTTCAGCGACAGCATGGTCAGCAGCAGTGCCGTGCCGGGATGCTGCCCGGCGATGCCCTGATAGGTGTCGATGACATTGAGCCCGCCGGCCAGGGTCAGCAGGCCCAGCGTCCAGCCACCGGGGCGCAGCCCTGGCCAGCGGATGCCGGCGAAGGCCACGGCCAGCATGGCGCCGACGAACAGGCCGATGCGCGTCTCCAGCGCCAGCACCAGCGGCAGGAAGCCCAGGCCGAGCAAGGCGGTGACGCCGATCCGCTGCCAGGTATCCGGCGCGCCATTCCGAAAACTGGTCGGAGAGCTGGCCGGTGCCGACCGAAAACCGGGGGGGCGCCAGCTAGCCATGTGCCGGCCGGTCATGTGGTGGCAGGTCAGGTGCCCGCCCGTCGGCTTCCGGCCAGCGCGCCAGGGCCGCCAGGCAGCGGTGCAGATGCCGGTCGCCGCGACCGGGGGCGATCTCCGTTCCCGGCAGCCGCAGTGCCCAGAGGCCGCCCTGTGCGTGGGCGCGCAGCGCCTGGGTGGTCAGCAGCGACAGCCGCGTCTCGCTGTCCTCCACACCCAGGGCGTACCAGTCCACCAGTACGCGGCTGCCCTGCTCGCTGCCGAACTCCTTGACCACCAGCCCGCGGCCGCGAGCCAGGGCCTTCCAGTCGAGCCGCCGCGGTGAGTCTCCGGGCCGATAGGGCCGTGGTCCGATGAAATCATCGCCGCCGGCGCCCCGATCACCGGTCGAGTCCTGGCTGATCAGATCCTGTTTGGCCGGCTTCTTCCTGGCCTTGTCGGACCTGTCCGCGGTGATCCGGGCCGGTGCCGGCGCCTGCTCGGCGGGGCGCGGATACACCAGCACCGAGGCCCGCAGCGGCAGCCGGGTCCAGGCCCGGAGCAGGCCGAAGGGATAGGCGGTGGCCAGGAGCACCGGCTCCAGCGCGAGGTCGCCGCGCTGCTGCGTGGGCACGCGCAAGGTCACCTGCACCGTGCCGGCGGCGGGCAGTTCGATGCCGGCGGCGCTGCCGACGCACAGGCCGAGGCGGCTGCGGTTGCGCTGCTCGGTGATGCGCAGCGGGAACACCGCCGGCTGCCCGCAGAACACCGGCGCGGCATTTCTGGCCGCGACCCGCAGGCCCAGCAACTGGAACCAGCAATGGTGCATGCTCACCAGGCTGACGGAGACCATCAGGAAGGTCAGCAGCAGGCCCAGGTTGTTCTGGTAGTTCAGCGAGCCCAGCAGGGTCGCCAGCAGGATTGCCGCGTAGCCCAGGCCGGCGCCGGTGGGCAGGATGTAGATACGGCGGCCATGGGTGTCGGCCTCGGCCCCGGTGGCCGGCGGCAGGCGTTCGATCCAGCGCAGCATCGGTCGCAGCAGGGCCGGCACACCGTCCGCAGGCGTGCCGGCGTTGGTATGGCCGCCTGATCGGCGGCGTTTGCGTCGGCTCAAGGGACCGGCACCGAGGCCAGGATGTCGTCGGCGGGGGACGGTTGGGTGCCGCCGTCGTCCCCCTGGGCCGTGAGCCGGTGTGTGACCACCGCCGCCAGCACCTGTTGGATGTCTTCCGGCAGCACGAAGTCGCGGCCGGCGATCAGGGCCCAGGCCCGGGCGGCGCGCAGCAGGCCGATGCCGGCCCGCGGCGACAGGCCGTGGTGATAGCGGCCGCTGGCGCGGGTATGGCTGAGAATGGCATGGCAGTAGTCGACGATGGCTGGCGCCACATGCACCTGATCCACGCGTGCCTGCTGCGCCAGCAGTTCCGCCGGGGTCAGTGCGGGCACCAGCTCCGCCAGCAACTGGCGCCGGTCGCTGCCGGCCAGCAGGGCCTTCTCCTGGGCGGCGTCCGGATAGCCGAGCTCGATGCGCATCAGAAACCGGTCCAGCTGCGACTCCGGCAGCGGAAAGGTGCCGACCTGATGGCTGGGGTTCTGCGTAGCGATGACGAAGAAGGGCTTCGGCAGCGGTCGGGTCTCGCCTTCCACGGTGACCTGGCGCTCCTCCATGGCCTCCAGCAGTGCGCTCTGGGCCTTGGGCGTGGCACGGTTGATCTCGTCCGCCAGGATCAGCTGGGAGAACACCGGCCCCGGATGGAAGCGGAACTGCTTGCCGGCCTGGTCGTAGACCGACACGCCGATCAGGTCGGCGGGCAGCATGTCGCTGGTGAACTGGATGCGCGCATAGTGCAGCCCCAGCAGCTGTGCCAGCAGGTGCGCCAGGGTGGTCTTGCCGACGCCGGGCAGGTCCTCGATCAGCAGGTGGCCGCGGGCGAGGAGACAGGCCAGCGCCAGGCGCAGCACATGGGTCTTGCCCAGGATCACGCCATCGGCAACGTCGAGGATGCGCGCCAAGGGGTCGTCGGTGTTATTCAGCATGGCAGGGGCGGTGTTCGGCATTCACGGGCCTGCGGTTGAAACCCGCGTCATGCCAATAGCTTAACAGTGAGGCATTGGCCTATCATAGGCGAGATGATTCACAGACCAGAACGGAACAGAACCGTCCCGATCAAGCATGGCAGAAGCACAGCAGTATGACGTCATTGTCGTGGGCGGCGGCCATGCCGGCACCGAGGCGGCGCTGGCGGCCGCCCGGGTTGGCGCGCGCACCCTGTTGCTGACGCACAATCTCGACACCATCGGGCAGATGAGCTGCAACCCGGCCATCGGCGGCATCGGCAAGGGCCATCTGGTGAAGGAGATCGACGCCCTGGGCGGCCTGATGGCCCGGGCCACTGATCTTGCCGGCATCCAGTTCCGTATCCTCAACCGGCGCAAGGGGCCGGCGGTGCGTGCCACCCGCGCGCAGACCGATCGGCAGCTGTACAAGGCGGCAGTGCGCGCGGCGGTGGAGGCACAGCCCGGTCTGGAGCTGTTCCAGCAGGCGGTGGATGACCTGATCCTGCAGTCCGACGGCCGGCACGAGCGCGTCGCCGGCGTGCGCACGCAGATGGGGCTCGAGTTCCGGGCCCGCGCCGTGGTGCTGACCGTCGGCACCTTCCTCGGCGGGCGCATCCATATCGGGCTCAGCAACTACCGCGGCGGTCGCGCCGGCGATCCACCATCCATCGCGCTGGCGGAACGCCTGCGGGAGATGCCCTTTCGCGTCGAGCGGCTGAAGACCGGCACGCCGCCGCGCATCGATGCCCGCAGCATCGACTTCTCCGTGCTCGAGGCGCAGCCCGGCGACCAGCCGGTACCGGTGTTCTCGTTTCTCGGCGCCGCCGCCGACCATCCGCGACAGGTCAGTTGCCACATCGCCCGCACCACCGCGCAGACCCACGACATCATCCGTGGCGGCCTGTCGCGCTCGCCCCTGTACGAGGGCATCATCGAGGGTGTCGGCCCGCGCTACTGTCCCTCCATCGAGGACAAGATCATGCGCTTCGCCGACAAGGATTCGCACCAGATCTTTGTCGAGCCGGAGGGCCTGGAGAGCGTCGAGATCTACCCCAACGGCATCTCCACCAGCCTGCCTTTCGACGTGCAGCAGGCGCTGGTGCGCTCCATCCCGGGGTTTGCCCGGGCGCACCTCACCCGACCGGGATATGCCATCGAGTACGACTTCTTCGACCCGCGGGACCTGGCACCGAGCCTGGAGACCCGACATGTGCCGGGCCTGTTCTTCGCCGGCCAGATCAACGGCACCACCGGCTACGAGGAGGCTGCCGCCCAGGGCCTGCTGGCTGGCCTGAATGCCGCCCGCCAGGTGCAGGGGCTGCCGCCCTGGTCGCCGCGCCGGGACGAGGCCTACCTGGGTGTCATGGTGGACGACCTGATCACCCGGGGCACCAACGAGCCCTACCGCATGTTCACCAGCCGCGCGGAATACCGGCTGCTGCTGCGCGAGGACAATGCCGACCTGCGGCTGACCGAGACCGGCCGCGATTTGGGGCTGGTGGATGCGTCGCGCTGGCAGCGCTTCGCGGCCAAGCGCGAGGCCATCGAGCGTGAGCGCGAGCGGCTGCGCGCTTGCTGGATCCGCCCGGGCACCGCGCTGGCCGCCGCCGTGGAGCAGGCCACCGGCGAGGGCATCGGCCGCGAGTCCCGGGCGCTGGACCTGCTGGCGCGACCCGGCGTGGGCTATGGCGCGCTGACCGCGGTGGCCGGTCTCGGTCCGGCGGCCGACGACGCCGTGGCGGAACAGCTCGAGATCCAGTGCAAGTACGCCGGCTACGTGGACCGCCAGCGCGACGAGATCCAGCGCCAGCGCCAGCAGGAGGCAAAGGTACTGCCGCTGGACTTCGCCTTCGATCAGGTGCGCGGCCTGTCGGCGGAGGTGCAGGAAAAGCTCCAGCGGGTGCGCCCGACCACCATCGGCCAGGCGGCGCGCATACCGGGGGTGACGCCGGCGGCGGTGTCGCTGCTGCTGATCCACCTCAAGCGGTTGAGTGCCTGATGTCGCCGGTGTCGACGGATGCGGGCACTGGGCCTGGGGCAACGGCCGATGCGACGCAGGTCCTGCGACGGCGGCTCGACCGCGGGCTCGGGCAGATGCCGCCGGGTATCGGCGACCACCTCGACGCCGCCGCCCGCGATCGGCTGATCGCGTTTCTGGGCCTGCTGGCGCGCTGGAACCGGGCCTACAACCTCACCGCCGTGCGCGACCCCGCCGACATGGTGCCGCGGCATCTGCTGGACAGCCTGGCGGTGCTGCCCTGGATCACGCGGGGCCCGGTGCTGGATGCAGGCACCGGGGCCGGGCTGCCGGGCATCCCGCTGGCCATCGCCCGGCCGGAGCTGGGCTTCACCCTGCTGGACAGCAACGGCAAGAAGACGCGATTCGTGCGCCAGGCGGTGCTGGAACTGGGGCTCGACAACGTCCAGGTGGTGCAAAGCCGGCTGGAGACATATCGGCCAGGGCAAAAATTCGCTACCATTGTCGCCCGCGCTGTCACCAGCCTAGCGGCGCTGCGCGCCAACTGCGCTCATCTGGCCTTCAGCGACGCTCGCTTGCTCGCCCTGAAGGGGCGCCTGCCAGAGCAGGAAATCGCCGATCTGGTGGCGGCATCGGCCACCACCGTCCAGGTCCATCCGCTCCGCGTGCCTCTGCTGGAGGGCGAGCGCAACCTCATCGAGATCCCGTTCAACGCGACCGCCCATGGCTAGAATCATCGCCATTGCCAATCAGAAGGGAGGCGTCGGCAAGACCACCACTGCCGTCAACCTCGCTGCGTCCCTTGCTTCGCTCAAGCGGCGGGTGCTGCTGGTAGACATGGACCCACAGGGCAATGCCACCATGGGCGTCGGCGTGGACAAGAACGCGCTGAAGCAGACCGGTTGCGATCTGCTGGTCAACAACGCCCCCTTCGCCCGTTGCGCCGTGCGGGTGGCGGAGCCGTCGCCCGGCTTCGACCTGCTGCCGTCCAACAGCGACATGACGGCGGCGGAGGTTGGCCTGATGAGCACCGGCCAGCGCGAGCATACGCTGGCAACGGCGCTGGCGGCGGTGGCCGCCGGCTATGAGATCATCCTCATCGACTGCCCGCCGTCGCTGAACATGCTCACCGTCAATGCGCTGGTGGCGGCCCACGGCGTGCTGATCCCGATCCAGTGCGAGTACTACGCGCTGGAGGGGCTCTCCGCGCTGCTGGACACCATCGAGCAGATCCGCAGCAGCCGCAACCCCGGCCTGCGCATCGAGGGCATCCTGCGGACCATGCACGACCCGCGCAACAATCTGGCCAACCAGGTCTCCACCCAGCTGGTGACGCATTTCACCAACCAGGTCTACCGCACCATCGTGCCGCGCAATGTGCGGCTGGCGGAGGCCCCCAGCCACGGCCTGCCAGCGCTGCTCTACGACCGCGGCTCCCGCGGCGCGGTAGCCTATCTGGCGCTGGCCAGCGAGATCATGCGCCGGCGCGCACCTGAACCGACCGCCGCATGAAGTACGCATTGCGCATCTCCCAGGACGAGACCAGTATGAGCACGGCCAAGAAACGAGGCTTGGGACGCGGTCTGGACGCCCTGCTCGGTGGCAGCCGCGAGCTCGATCCGGGCAGCGATGAAACCACCGGCGTCGGCGAGACGGCGGCCGCACCGGTGGGCGTGGTGGACGCGGTGCCGGTGGACCAGATCGAACGCGGTCGCTATCAGCCGCGCCGGGAGTTCGATGCGGACAGCCTGCGCGAGCTGGCCGAATCCATCGCCGCCCAGGGCGTGATCCAGCCCATCGTGGTGCGCCGGATCGCGCCCCAGCGCTACGAGATCATCGCCGGCGAACGCCGCTGGCGCGCGTCCCAGCAGGCCGGCCTCGAAACCATCCCGGTGGTGATCCGCGATGTCGACGAGCAGACCGCGCTGGCCATTGCGCTGATCGAGAACATCCAGCGCGACGACCTGACGCCGCTGGAGGAGGCCGGCGCACTGCAGCGGCTGCTGCACGAGTTCGGCCTGACCCACCAGCAGATCGCCGAGGCCGTCGGCAAGTCACGCACCACGGTCACCAATCTGCTGCGGCTGATCGAGCTGGAGACCGAGGTGAAGGGCCTGCTGGACGCCGGCCGCCTGGAGATGGGACATGCCCGGGCGTTGCTGGGGCTCAAGGGCGACGCCCAGACCCTGGCGGCGCGTCAGGTGGTGAGCCGCGGGCTGTCGGTGCGTGAGACCGAGCGTCTGGTGCGCCGGCTGCAGGCGGAAGGTGTCAGCCGCAGCACGCCCATCCGCACGGAACCGGATCCGGACATTCGCCGCCTGCAGGACGACCTGACCGAACGCCTCGGCGCCCGGGTCGCCATCCAGCACGGCACCCGGGGCACCGGCAAGCTGGTCATCGCCTACAACAGCCTGGACGAACTCGACGGCATCCTGGCGCACATCAACTGAGCCGGCTGCCAGACTTCCTTAGGAACGCGCCCAAAACAAGGTGAACACTGTAGGGCGGATAAGCGAAGCGCATCCGCCGTTGTGGCCTGTGGCGG
>NZ_VWXX01000062.1 GCF_008632335.1 Thiohalocapsa marina | reverse complement strand
CTTCTTCTGTTCAACAGCGATTTCGCTCTTGCATCGCGGGGCGGACCATATATGGACAAGCGCAGCGCCGTCCACCAAAGCCCGCGCTGGCGCTGCCACTGGTGGACGGCGCTGCGCTTGTCCACCCTACGTGCTCTACTTCGGGAGGTGGCCGGAACGATGATCAAGGCCTGCACCTCTAACCTTTAGCCGGGACTGTCCAATCCCGCTGAACAATTACCTCCGGCCGTGCCGGCCGGGGTTTTTGTCAAGTCTGGTGTATAGCCCGTAATGACAGAGAGATCACGCACACGATGCGAAGGAGGCTGTGCTTGCCCCTGGAAAGACCACTCGCCAAGGTGGCTAGAGCCATGCAAGGACGGTGGATCGCGGTCTGCCTCCCGGCACGAGGCGGACGCAAGGGCATGACGACAGGCAGTTGATGCGAGCGTCCGTCGGTGACATAGAGACGCTCCAACGGCCAACCCTCGAGCGCCGGTCTTTCGAGGCGCGCAGCCGGAGGTGGTGATCGGACACCACGACGGTGAGCCCTTTGACCTCGAGCGCTCTGTCCAGCTCCAGGCAGTGGACCGCCAGGTGCTTGAGACGGGCCAGCTCCTGGAGCGCGAAGAGCACAATATCCTCAAGCAGACCGGCGAGACCCGCACCTACTGGAGCATCAAGGCCCCGCTACGCGACGCCCATGGCCGCATCGTCGGCCTCTGCGGCATCTCCACCGATATCACCGACGCGCTCGCCACCGAGGTCAAGCTCGCCGGCGTGCCCCCCTCGCGAGGCCTTCGTCACCCACCACCCGGCGGATCTGTCGCCACCCCAGCAGCCGGACGGCAGCGCATCGTCCGAGCTGGCCGCAGCCAACATCACCAAGGCCGTCCGCGAAGGGAGCCATGCCTTCGAATGGGCGCACCGCCGCGCCGACGACGGCCAGGGCTTCCCCGTGAGGTGGTCTTGAGCGCCATCGAGCTGGAAGCCCGACAGGTGCTGCTGGCAACGGTGCGAGACTTCACCGAGCGCGAGCTGGCCGAGGCTGAGATCCATGCCCTGAATGCGCAACTGGAGCGGCGCGTTCGGTGCAAGCACGCCGCGGTAGCGATGGCGGCGGCGGCCTCCGGTGTCAGGTCAGCGGCGGAGCGAAAGCGCACGGTCTGCGGAACATCATCGGCCTCCTCGACCGGTTCGAACAGCATCGCCCTGTCGATGCCGGATGCCCAAGGCCACTCGATTTGAGTTCGCGCCGAGTGACCGTCAGATCCGAATCCCGGACTTACCCGGTGCCAGGATGCCATTCGGATCCAGGGCGCGTTTCAGTGTCTGTTCAAGCTTGCGCTTGACCGGTCCGTAACTGTTGGCCACGCGCTCCTGGAAAGCGGTATTCACACGGTACACCGCGTAGCCTTGCTTCTCGAATTCATCCAGCAACTCGCTGAAGCAGGCGTGGGCCACCTTCATTTCTTCCGGGTTGGAGCGGTCGTACAGCACATCGATGACGTGGTGCATGTCGCGCCATCCGACGATGAATTCGCCGACATAGTCCAGTCCATGCTTGTTCAGGATGCTCTTGGCCAGCTGGACCTGTTTGCCGCACTCGCTGCCGCGCGCCTGACTGACCGGGGCAAACCACATTGAGCCGCCGCCCCCACGCCAGTTGTATAGCCCAAATTCCTGCAAATTGGGCACACCGGACATCAGCTGTGCACGGTACTTGAAGGGCTGGGTGTCACCCGCTTCTTCCTGGGTGACGATCTTCCCCTTGCCGGCACGCTTGATGGTGTCGGTGACGATCTTCCAGTTCACCTCGACCTGCTCGGGCGTACCATACAAGGCGGCGTATACGTTCCAGGCGCCCAGGTTCTTGTCCTTACGGATCTGTTGGATCACCGAGTCGGGCGTGGCACCCGGTGTGGTGAGGTAGTCTGAGCGACGGGTGTTGCAGGTCGACGCTTCCCACAGGGTGCCGGCAATCACCACCGCGTTGGGGATGATCTGGGCGATGCGCAGCGGGCGCAGCAATTCGACGATGTCACCGATGTCGTCATCATTGTCGAACTTGATCTCGAACGGCTTGAACACCGGCGGTTTGGGCATAAGCCAGAAACCCATCTTGGTGCAGATACCATAATTGGATTGGGTGAACATGCCGTCCAGGGTCGGACCAAACCCCCACTTGAAGACCTGCCAGGCCTTGTCACCCTTGACGCCACCCATTCCGGTACGGTAGACGTCCCCGTTGGCCAGCACCACTTCCATGCCGCACTGCATCAGGAAGTGCTCGCCATAGGGGGTGTAACCGACACCGCGGTCCATGGTGTTGCCGAGCGGGCCGGCGATGGCCGATGGCGCCGAGAACGACAACATCAGCGGCAGCTTGTTCTCTTCCAGATAGTCGTAGAGCTGCTGGTAAGTCACGCCGGGCTCGACCAGGGCCGTGCACAGTTCGGTGTCGACATGCAGGATCTTGTTCATCTTCTTCAGATCCAGCACGATTTGACCACGCTCGACCGGTGCGGCGGAGCCATAGCCAAAGTTGCGACCGGTGGAAATAGGCCAGACCGGGATCTTGTACGCGTTGCAAATCCTGACGACGGCCTGTACCTGCTCGACGCTGGTCGCGAGTAACACGGCGGATGGCGTGTGCTCGGCCGTGTCGACGGCCATCATGATTTTGGTATAGGGCGTCAGGTGCTCGGCTGAGGTCAGAACCTGATCGGCCCCCAGGGCCGCCGCGAATTGCCCAATCGCCTCGTCAAACTGGGCTTCGCTGACGCCCTTGGGTAAGGCCTGGTATTTGCTGTTCATCATTGTCACCATGATCAGATTACGCAGCTAAAGGAAACGTAGGCGTGGACTTGGGGGGCGGCCGCCGTACGCTGTACGGGCGGTGCGGTGTCGGCCGTCACCAGGATGCGCCCCAGGGTCTGTGCCCAGTGCGCGGCGCTCTGGCCCGTGCCCACTCGGTGGTGAGCGCTGTGCATCACGCGCCCGCCGGCCGAGCGCACCAGATCCAGCACCAAGGTCGCTGTAGCGTCGTCCACCAGCCCGATCAGCCGGTTCGGGGTACCATCGTTCAATAAAGCGTCCAGATGCGTAAAGGGACCGGCCTCCAGACCTTGCAGATGGTATCCGGTCAGCGCGACATCGCCGACCTGATGGCGCACACGCTCTTGCACGCCGGACAAAAAGGGTGCGTCGAGCTCAGTACCGCTGACCAGTGAGGTCACCTTGAGCCGTCCAACGGCAGTGCCACCCGCCACCATCGCCGTCTCCTGCGTGGAGGCTTGGGCTATGGGCACGCCCACCACCGCCAGTCCGGCGGCAGCCAGCGCCTTCACTACCGAGCGTCGATCGAGGTTCATGGCGTGGCTCCCTGATCAGGATTTTTCGGCGTGCCGGCCAGGTATCTGGCCACTGCGACCAAAGTGTCGTCATCGATGTCGGTGATGCGGAAAGCCGGCATCGCATTCCGTCCAAGGCGGGCGATGATGATGTAGGTCGCTTCCGGTAGATCCCGGCCCTTGAGGACCGGTCCAACGCCGGTCTCATGACACTTGGCACAGACCTTGTCGAAGTACTGTTGGCCTTTACCGACGTTAGCGGGCTCCTGGGCTACAGCGGTGGTTGTGTGCCCGATCCACAACAGCGCCAGTGTGGCCAGCGCGACCGCCCTGGTCGTGGTTGGTTTCAACACGGTGACTCCTCGTCTGATGGTCATGACGATCTTTTGGTTATGAACGGTTCAATAACAGATGGGACAAATCTGGCGTCGGTTAACTTAAAGTTAATCCACGAGATAGATATCACCGTTTTTGTTGAAGCGTTCCTGAGTTGTCTTTGGTCGGAAACCGGGAAACGTAATCGATAACGGCGATGATCTCCGCGTCCGAGTATGGTTTGACCGCATCGACCATGTCCGGTTGGGCGTTACGCCGAACGCCATCGCGTATCTCATAGGTTTGGCGTAAAAGATAGGCATAGTGCTGATCGGAGAGCTTCGGATAGAACTCATCGGCCTTGCCCTCTCCTGTCCGACCATGACAGCTCGCGCAATCCGCCTTATACAACCGCTCACCGAGCGCCAGGTCGCCGCCCGGTCCCTGACCGTGCTCCGGTGGAACCGGCAGACCATTTAGATAAGCCGCGATGTCGGCGATCTGTTCACTGGAAATCGAGTGCTCGGAGGCATAGGGATACATCTTGGGATTGTCCCGACGCCCCGCGCGAATATCCGCCAACTGCTTAACCAGAACCGTGGCGTGCTGCCCGGCCAAACGCGGGTAGAAGCCGGCCGCATCGCCTAGAGCGTCGCCGCCATGGCAGTCCTTGCACACCTTGAAGGCGTAGGCGCCGCGGGTGGCGTCGCCGGTGGCTTCCAGGGCCAGCAGTTGTTCCCCTTTGACATCATTCCAGACATAGCCCGGCGACTCGATACTGGGGGCGTGGGGCTGTACCGGCGCGGCGGCCGTACCTGGTTGGGCGGGGAGGTCTGCCGCCTGGACCGACCAGGCGACCATCATGGAAGTGACGATCCAGCATCTGTTCATTGAATGACATCTCCTCATGGATCAGGGGGTCAAATCGAGTACCAATCCGCATTCAGAGTCCCGCTCGGAATCGAGGCTTGAGATGGGGCTTTGCGGTAAAAATTTACTTGATTTCGATAGGGTTTATGCGCGCAAACGCGCACGCATATAATGCATGAATGCACAATGGATACAGTGGTTGGAGGTTAGCTTCAGCGGCGACTCGCTCTGGCGGGAGAGCCGGTGGCAACCATGGATGAGCTCCAGCTCAATCACTTGGCTTGCGGAAAACCATCGCTCTAGCAATCTGTGCCAGATGAAGCGGCAGGATCGATCGTTGGGGGAGGTGATAAAAATAAAGTAAATGCTTCTAGAAAGGTCTCAAATACAGTATTTCGAATCTAAGCATCCGTTGCTTAACTTGTTCCGCAATTCTAGGCGAAATTTTCTTATGTTGCAAAAATTTTTTTTATGGACACGGATTCTGCGCGGCCTTGCTCTTGACCTTGTCCCATAGTTCGGTACCCCCAGGGCAATCGCATCAATCATTGCTAATATTCGGGGATGTTGATGCTTTGCGTTTGCTCGGCGGATCGAGCGGGGTCGGTTCCTGAAGCATTCTGTTTCAGGCGATTATGACAATCCCTCCAGCTCAGATCGAAAAGTATATAGTTATACTCTGATGCGATTGCCCTGAACGCGGGGCGAGTGGTCGCAGACAGAGGCGGTTTGGATGACTGCCATAGGCCGGAAACACGAGACTCAACAGACTCGAAGCGCCAAGGGCGCGAAGGAGTGTGCGCCGTTTCATAGTGGGGTCTCCTGAGCGAGGGGCTACGGGCTTCCGCCGACAAACGCGGCTCAGGCTGCACCACTGGCCGCAACGGCCGCCTCGATCTGCTGCCATCCCCTTCGGGCGTGAGGTGGCGGACGCAACCGGCGCACCGACCGTAGTCAGTTCGCCGCCACCAACGCAGGCCCCCAATGCCGCTCGCCGACGCGCTATCGCTGGGCGATGCTGCCGGGATGAGAACAGGCCCCAGCTGTTCGAGTCGCTGCCACTGCCCTGGCCCAACTGCGGCGCGGATAGGCGCATCATCGCGCAACACCGCACCGTGAGAGCAACCTCCAGTCGCGACCGCCGCGTCACTGGGCGCGATGGCCACTTGCGGCGGACTGAAGTCCGCCAGCCCTGGGGGCCGACTGAAGTCGGCGCACCCGAGCGTCGGATTTTGCGTCCGCCGAGGAGTCGCCGACGGCTACCGGGCCCTCGGGTCTTGCTCGCTCGGCGGTGTCGGAACGGGTTGACAGCACCGGGGTGGCGGTGGAACCTTGCCATGCACCATCGACCAGCAGCACGAGCCCAAGCCAATGGAAGCCGGACGCCTCCTGACTGTCGACGACCTGCTCGCCTGCCCCGGCGACGACAAGGTCGAACTGATCGACGGCGCCATCGTGCAGCGGCCGATGAGCTGTTTCGAGCATGGTTTTGCGCAGTCCGTACTGGTTGCGCAATCCTTTCCGCTCGTGATGCGCGGCGGCCCAGGCGGCTGGTGGATCGCGTCCGAGATCAGCGTCCGCTACAGCGAGCACCACTGCCCGACCCACGACCTGGCCGGCTGGCGCAAAGAGCGGCTGCCGGAACATCCATCCGGCGTTATGACGGTTTTGCCAGATTGGGTGTGCGAGATCCTCTCCCCGGGCCACGAGCGCAAAGACACGCTGACCCACTTCTTGCGGCTGCAGCGCGCGGGCGTGCCCTTCTATCGGATCATTGACCCGGAAGACCGCGCGCTAATCGCCTACGGGCTGGATGCCGGCTGCTACCGGACCCTGTTCACCGCTGCGGGGCCGGACGAGACCGCGGTCAGGGTCCGTGTCCCGCCCTTCGACGGGATCGAGATCGACCTTGGCATCCTGTTGGGTGATGTCGGCTAGCAGAGGGGGCGGATAAGCGACAGCACATCCGCCGCTTCGGTGCTTCCCTCAACCGGCACGTCCATTACCATTGCTGCGTCATCGATGGGGTGTGCGAGCCGGCCGAGGATGTCGGTGATCGTCCGCAATCCGTACGTTTTCGCCCCGCTGCTGAACTGACACCAGAGGCCGTCGCCGCTGTCGCGGAGCAGGTTCGCGTGCGGGGCGGCAACGCTCCTTCCTCGGGCCAACCTGGACGCTCAGGGTGGCTTGGATTTCCTATCCGTTGGCTTTGTGTCTTCAATGCTGGGCAGAGTCGGCTGTTTGCTGGTGGCGCCTGCGCATGCCAAGTCTGTCCGCATCGACCAAACGCCCGAGGCGGCTACCAATGCCCGGTCCCCGGCTCGCCCTTGAAGGGGCCGATCACCTCATCGGTGATCCAGCCGCCATAGAAGCCTCCGGCCTGCGCGCGCACCGCCTCTCCAGCGACAAAACAGCGCAGCAGGCTGGGATAGGCGCCAAACCAGCCGGCAATCACCTTTGCCTCGGCGGTGGGTCTGGGATAGCGCCAGAGGGCATTGGCGATGCGGTCCTCGCTGCCCTGCACATCGAAATACTCCGCCTCCCCCTTCCACTCGCAGAAGGTCCGCCGAGCGGCGGGCGTGATCAGGGCCTGGTCGAATGCCTCCGGCGGCAGATAGAAGGCGGGCGGGCTGCCCGTTTCGAGCACGCGGATGGCCTGCTCGCTGCGCGCGAGCAGGCGCTCACCGGCGTAGATCTCCACCGGCCGCGGGTCCGGCACATAGGCCGGTGGGCGCGGATAGTCCCAGACGGACTCCTGCCCCGGCGCGGGGGTCAGCGCGAACGCCGGCCGCTTCTGGCCGCGATAGACCCAGGCGTTGCGCGCGCGCTCGATGTCGGATCGGTGCATGGGTGTCACTCCGCTGGCAGGATGCCCTTGGCGCGCAATGCATCCAGGGTGAGCTGTCGCCGCAGCGGCAGGTCGCTGGCGTCATGCACATCGAGATTGAGCGCGAATACCCACGTGTCTTCGGCGCGCTCCACATAGCCCACATACCAGCCGATCCCCGGCGTGCTGCGGGTCGACCAGCCGGTCTTTGCATACAGCCGATGGTCAGGCGTCGCGTCCGCCAGCATGATGGTTGCAAGGGTCTCATAGGTGCTCGCCCGGAAGGGCAGACGCCGCTGCACCACCTGCTTGAGAAAGGCGACCTGCTGCTCGGCGCTGATGGTCAGCGCGCCGTCCATCCAGAAGCGGCTGCCATCGAAGGGCTCGCGCAGCTGACCGAAGCCGGCCAGGCGCAGATAGGCCGGATAGGTCTCGGCACCGACACGCCGCGCCAGTTCCTGATAGCACCAGACACAACTGACCTTGAAGGCCGTCGCCAGGGTCTGGTCCCGATTCCAGTCGGGAAAGGCGTGCTCGGTGCCATCCCAGTGCAGGGTGTCATCGGCCGAGGCGATGGCGCCCTCCTCGACGGCAATGAGGGTATTGAAGACCTTGAAGGTCGAGGCGGCGATGAAGGCCTGTTCAGCGCGGGCGTCATTGTGCACCGCGCGCTCGCCGCTGCTGACCGACTCGATCACGAGTGTCCCATCGACGCCAGCGCTGTTGAACAGCTGGGCAATGGCGGCGTCCTCGGCCTGCGCCAGGCCGGCGCAACAGAGCAGGATGAGCAAGCCGATCGGATAGGGCATGGTACGTCTCGGGTTGGCTTAAGGGCTGAGCTTGCGCTTTCGCATCGGGCGGGTCAAACGTGTGCTGGATATGCGCGCGCTCGACTCACCCAATGCGGGAGGAGTCCAGAGCATGCTGAAGAACGTCTCCGTTGCCGGATTGACCCTGGCCGCACCGACGGCGCCTGTCCTGCAGGCGCAAGAGGCCGTCGATGCCCATGCGCTCTGGCAACAGGTCAAGGGCAAGGCAGCGAGCTGTCATGCCCCCGTGGCGGAGGCCATGCAAGGCCGCGCTGTGACCTTCTCAATAGTCGCAGCTGGATGACGACTTCTCCCTGCTGCAAGGCCTTTCTCACTCTCCGCCTGTCCGACAGTGGTGATCGATGGCATCCGCTGTAGCGCCTTGTCGGCAAAGCGCGCCTGCCAGCAATCCACGTCTCGGCGTCATCGGTGACCTTGGTGCGAATCCGCGCCATCACAACGCGGGCGAAGAGGCTGTCGCTCGATGCCGCTGGCCCCAGCGATCGGCCCCGTCATCATCGAACGGTTCGCCCATGCTCCGAATGCAACGCAGGCGAGGCGGCAGACTCGCTCTCGCGGTTGCCAGCGCCACCCGGATAGGGCTGATGGCAAAAATCCGGCGAAAGCGCCTGTCTATGCGTCGTATTTCGGGAAAAACGCGCGTCGACGGGCATTAACCTATGCGGGTTACTTGTCCAACACCAGAGAGGTTCTCGAATGGAGATGTTCACGTCTTTGCTCACGGAGCGAGAAGCGGCGCTGATACTCAGCGTCTCGGCGCGCACGCTGCAGGCTTGGCGTGTGTCCGGCGGCGGTCCCGAGTACGTCAAGCTCGGGCGTGCGGTGCGCTTCCACGGTTGATGCGGTGGGCATTGACGATGATCTGCGAGGACAGCGCCTGGCGGAAGATCTCGGTGAGCCGCACCGTCGGCACCACAGCCGAGGCGATCAGGTCCGCGAGCACCGCACTAGGGCCGACCGAGGGCAGCTGATCCACATCGCCGACGATCAGCAGCGCGGCGGACTCCGGCAGGGCGCGGCGTGATCATGTCATCGGGGGCAGCTGCGCGATCGGGTGTTCACCGAATAGGCGCAGGTTTACTGCGCTGCTAAGAGTGTCGCATGGCTGAGACGCGCGCGGCCTCCAGCGGCTGCGCTAAGGCATGCTCGGTGCCGGGCAGCGCCCGCTGAAATAGGCCTCCAGCGCGCAGGACACACCGTCCGGACTGCGGCAGGTCTGCGTCGCCATCTCCACCTGCCCACCGGTGATGGCGCAGTAGATCTGGGCCGCGGTGTCGTAGCCGGTGATCTTGAGTCCGCCATTGGGGCACTGGCCGCGCAGCAGCGCCCACTCCTCGCACTGGCGATTGTCCTCGAAGACACAGACGCCATACTCGCCCCCGTCGGGACGCGTGCGGATGTCGAGTGTGCCGCCCTGCTCGATGCAGTGCACCGATGCCGGGTTGGCCACGCCCATCGGGCCGAGCGCCTGCGCCGTGATCGGCGCGATGGAAAGCAGGGTGATCGCTGCGGCGAGCGACCAGTGTCCGGTCTGTCTCTTCATGATCACGTGAACTCCAAAGGTTCGAAATGGGGCTTGCCGGGCAGACCGCATTGGTGGCGGCGATCCCTGCCGCCGGCATCAGGCCTCACTGAGATAGTCGAAGACCACTTCACCCAGGCTCAGGGTCAGATCCGCGATCAGATGCCTGGCCGCGACCATCTCCAGGACGGGCAACTCGGCCACGGGCGCCAGTGCATGGGGAAACAAGGCCAGTGCCCCAGGCCCGCTCCAGGCACCTTTGACCCTGACGTCGGTGAGAGCATAGCGGACCAGCTCACAGATGCGTACCGAACCGTCGACGTGAGGGATGATCTTCAGCAGGAAGTTGGGCGTCTCGCCGAGACTGCGCTGAACCGCCGCGGGATCGAGCGCTTGAGGCTTGTAGCCCATGGTCCCGGTCGCCACCCGGACCGGGCCATAGTCCAGGGTGCCGACCAGTGTGTCGGTATGCACCGCAAGGCGCGGCGTGGCGTGGCGAGCTTCTTCGGAAAGCCCCAGAACTCGCGTCCGCCGGCAATGGCTGGATGGCCATCCAGGTACATGGCGTGGGTGTAGTTGCCGGGCTGACCATTGAACTGCACGGCAATCACCTGGCCGCTCTCGGTGCGCACCGTCAGCCTGCGCGAGCCCACCGCCGGCGAGGATGGTGGTGGGGCTGTGAAGCTGGCGTTCGCCTGTAGCCCATCCGGCAGTCCGGTGAGGCCTGCCGGTCATTTGGTCTGGTCGCCTGAACCGTTCACCTGATCAGGCCATCGGTTCGAACACTGCCTCCAGGCTGGGGGCATCCAGGACCCGTTCGAGCCAGACCTCGACCTCGGCTTCGGAAGCGGTGCTGATGCGATCAGTATAGGCGGCGGGGATGGCGCCAAAGCGCTTGGTCAGCAGGCGTTGTAGCGCCAATCGTTCGCCCTCTTGCCGGCCCTCTTGCCGGCCCTCCGCCTTGTATTCCGTTGCCCATTCCTCCAAGCGGTCTGACAGGCCCA
>NZ_VWXX01000061.1 GCF_008632335.1 Thiohalocapsa marina | reverse complement strand
AGCGAAGCGCATCCGCCACAGGCCACAACGGCGGATGCGCTTCGCTTATCCGCCCTACAGTGTTCACCTTGTTTTGGGCGCGTTCCATATTGAGCCACCGCTCCCCCTCCCGCCCCGGCCGGCGATCCGCGGTGGTCCAGGTCTCCAGCTCGGCCAGCTCCGGCACCGCCCGCAGCAGCGCCGCAAGCCCCGCCTCGTCGAGATCGGTAAACCGCCGCCCGCCATGCTCACGCTCCCCGGCCCCGTACTTGCACGAGGCGTAGAGCACGCCGCCGGGTTTGAGCGCCCGAGCCAGTCGGCGCAGCAACTCGGGCAGCTCGGCCAGGGGCACATGCAGCAGGCTGGCGCAGGCCCAGATGCCGTCGAAGCGGTCCATCCACTCGATGTCCTGCACGCGCAGTACCGCCACCGGCAGGCCGCAGTGGGTCTCGGCGAAGAAGGCCTCGGCGTTGGCGTCGTAGTAGGCCGACTCGTCGATCAGGGCGTGGGTCACGCGCGCTGTCCTCTCTGCAGGCGAGTGCGGCGTGAGTGTCGCCGGTGAACGGCTGGCGCTTGGCCGCAGGCATCGGCTACTGTGATGGTAGGCGCGCGAGCGCGCGTTGCGCCAAAGCGCGACCGTTGTCGAGCTGATCACGATCAGCGGTCTCCGATGCCGTGATGATCAGCTGATACGGTCCCTGAAACACCGTGAGTTGTCCGATGGCGGTTCCGAACGCCTGCCATCCGGCCTTCTCCCCCAGACCCGCCACCGGAGAAAGTCGGGCACCTTCACCGAGCTGAGTCGCGAGGTCGTTGTCATAGTCGGCATAGGCCTGTGCCGCACCAGCTGCGCTGTGGTGAGGGCGAAGCATCAGGCTCGCCGCGAGCATCGCGTCCGCACCAACGACCTGGTAACGACAGCTACTCGCCCAGAAATCGCCGTCGCCGTGCTGCCCCGCCTCCGTCTCGACGGCATTCGCTCCGAGCACCGCACCCACGTCCTGAGCGGTCAGGACCGCGCAGGCATCCAGTTTCGCGACGGCTTGCGTACCGCCGTCATCGCTACCGCAACCGGCGCTCAGCACACTGGCACCGAGGATCAGGATGGGCGCACGCCACCAGCGTCCCCAGGTGTGGCGGCCGTCGCGTACTTGCGTTCTCATAGCGGCATCAAGCTCCACGTCAGTTGATGGACCAGGACCCGCGGGGCGGGTCATCTTGTTTCTAGCAAGGCCTCCGGCATCTCCGGAAAGCGCTGTCTGAGCGTCTCCTCGGACTCGCCGACGATCTCCACCACCGTCCATTGACCTTGCTCGCGCTGCAGCAAGGCAGCAAGGTCTTCGTAGCGACGTTGGCCATCGGGAGACTGTGGCCGAGTCTGCACCCACGCCCAGTCGTGGATGACGGTGAGCACATCGACGACAAAGACGACCTCGATCTGATGCCAGCGACGCACCTCGCTGCGCAAGGCCTCGAGAATCGCCCGACGCTCGAGCGAGCCGGGCGGCGGAGAATGGTGCTCTTCGGGTGCCGTTGCCAATGGCTCGGCCACGGCAATGCCGATCCCGAGCAGACAAATCGGCAGGAGCCGGTAAATCGCCTGCACGAGACCTGGCAACGGCATCCGTGGGCGATGGGATAGACGATGACCGCGGGCACCGCGCCGGTTCGCATCGAAGGCACTGCTCACGAGCCGACGCCGGCCGTTTTCTGCGCGACTTGGCCCCCTGTTCATCGATAGGTCAAAGGTCTTGCACGTCAGCGTTTAAGACTGAATCGTCCCATCCGAGAGCTCTGCTGTAAACGGGGTCAAAAAGGCGCGCTGCACCGACCAGTCGGCAATGGCGAAGACCACCTGCGAGAAGCCGCCGGCAAGCTGAAGTAGCGCCGCATGGAAGTCGCGTGCGGTGCGCTCGGGATCGTTCGCGAAGGCGCCGCAGCCCCAGGCACCGAGGACCAGGGCGGAGTAGTCGAAGGCCCGGGCGATGGCCAGCACGCGATGGATACGCCGCTGCAGCAGATCACCAGCCAGTGGCTGCCCGACCCTGGGCGCATAGGGTGCGGCGCACGTCAGGATGCTGAGCGGCCAGGGCGAGAGCAGCAAGCTGGTCCTGCTGCCCATCGAGGCGACCGGCATCACCGGTGCCGTCGCCGGGGTGGCGGAGTTGGTGCGCGGCGTGCAACAGGACAAGCGCGCCTCCTGAGCCGATCTGCCATGGCCGCGCTTCTTGCCAATCCCTGGCTGTGGCGCAGTGTCGGGGCCGTGCTGATGGCCCTGGAGTTATTGCTGTCGGGCTTGTATCTGCTCTGGGCCAGACTCGGTGCCCTGGTGGTGGGGCTGCTGCTGGCGCTCTTTCCCGATCTGCCGGTCCCTGCGCAACTGTTGCTGTTTGCGCTGACGATGCCGAGCGTCTGCAGCCGCCGGGCCAAGCGTGCGCTGGCACCCCAGACCTCGCCGACGGTGACGTCGGCCAGCAGGCGGTCGATGTCGGGCTCGGGCTGCTGGAGGAGGTCCCAGTCCGGCATCGGCTCGGGTGCCTCGTCCCAGGCAGATGGGATGGTGAGTTTAAGGCGACCTGCTCAGAACGGCAGAGAAAACGCCAGTCCACCGCCGTAGCTGCTGCTGTTTTCAGAAAGACTGCCGAACACCTCCGCGCGAGCGGTCATCGTCTTGTGCGTCAGTATATCTACACCCGCAGTCAGGTCGAAGCGCGTGCGATCCATGTCCGTTTTGGTCGTAAACGAGGGCACCGTCGGTCCACCTAACACTAAACTGCTCTTCACCGACGGCGTGGCATCCCCCACGAACTGGGTGATCACCAATACCAACTTCGGCTGCACCTGCGTCCCCCCTGCCGTATTCAACGTGGCCCCAATCTCGACCGCCGGTTGCATATTGAAGTAAGCGTCGCTCTGATTATCCACATTCAGGCGAAAATCGCTGCCGCCGGATTCACTGAAGCCGTCCATCGAGAGATAATCCACCCCGAGATCGATCCGTGGCTTCACATACCAGTGACCGCGTTCGAACAGGCGGGCCGCTCGCAACTGACCGGAGATCAGCCACAGCTTTTGGGTTCCTTCGGCACTGACACCAGGTGGAAACTGCTGATCGAGGTCGAAGTGCCCATAACCTAAGCTCAGCCCGCCTGAGAACTCGCTCGCCCCAAAATGGCGAAGCGCATAGGTGCCCCCCTGCAGTTGGTAGCCATCGCTGCTGACATCAGACTGGGATACATCAAGATTGCGGTTTTCGTAGGATAACGCGCCGCCGACATACCAGCCGTTTTTGAGGTCGAGCTGACCACCGCTGGCGATCTGCCAGACGTCCTCGTCGAAGCCAAGGTTGTCGCTGGTAGTATCGCGATCGAAGCGAAACGCGCGCAGCCGGATCCAGGCGCAGCGCGCCGGATCCACGGACAAGTCCACGCCGGAACGTTCACTGCAATGCAGCATGTCATCATTGAAGCGCACGCTGGACAGCAGGCTGCCAATCTGGTTATCGACAGCGACCTCCGCTCCCAAGTTATTCACGACTCGAGCGTAGGTCGAGGTATCCTCGATCTCGATCAAGTCGCGGCCCAGGTCTGCATCAAGGCCGCCCGCGCTGTAGATCGCGTGCAGATGGTGCGAGAGGCGGTCTTGGTTGTCGTTGGTCTGTGCGAGAATTCCCTCATTCGCAAAATTGATGTCGTAGGAGAGGGACAAGGAACTGTCGGAGGATTGATGCAAGGCATATTGCGCCACCGCTGACGGTAGCACTTCAAGGCTATCGAACTCCAGGCCGCCGTCCGCTTCGATCAGACCGACCGAGCGCGCACCAAGCGTCGACAACCAACCGTCGACCAATCGAACAGCGATCCGACCATCAAGCATGGCTCGACCACCGATGCTCAACAAATCGGCATAACCTGAGCTGCCTGCCCCGTGCGGATCGAGATCGACCACAAGCGTGCCTTCCGCTTGCTGAATGAAATCGCCAGTCAGGTAGGTCGTACCCAAGGCACCGCGCCCGCCGACCGCAAGAATGCCTTGATTGTTCAGTTGGTCGACATCCATGACGCGCCCGGAATTGATCAATGCGTTCGCGTAGTTGTTGACAATGAAGCGTCCCTCGGGCGAGTTCATCGCAGCGGGCTCCGAAGACGCCATCACTGCGTCATCATCCCACACCTCGCAGTCATCATTGCGGCAGAACTGCCCGGTAATGATCGCGCCTTCATCCTTGTTGTTCACGATCTGGTCCTGAACAACATCGAGCAGGACGATCGCCTTGCCTTCGATGCCATCGACCGTTGTGATGCTCCCGAAGTTGTCGATCGAAGCGTAGTTGGCATTTGCCACGACGATGCCGACGCCGTCGTTGGCGTATTCGGTTGGTGACGCACCGACATCGATGGGTGACGCACCACCGCCGCTGACTACGGCCCCCTTGTCGACCAGAATGAAAACCCCTCCTGTGTCCGCGGCCCCACCATATCCGCTCTGTGCGTAGATGCCGTGCGATCCGGCTCCCTGAGCGTTGATGCTTCCGGTTTTTGTGACCTCGATGGCCACGTCTCCTCCAGAGCCGGTTCCTCCGACGCTCTGCGCGAACACGCCATGCGCCGCAGCCCCGGCGGTAGAGATCGCGCCACCGACAGTAATAACCACATCCCCGCCTGCCCCGGCGTCTCCATTGCTCCCGGCCATCATCGACAGCAGACTGCTGGTGCCGGGATCGTGCACCACCTCGCCCTTGAGACCACCGCCACCGCCCACGCTCTGGGCGAAGATACCGACCGCTCCATCGGCCGAGGTGGAGATCGAGCCATGTTCAAAATCCACGGTGACCTTGCCGCCGTTACCGCCGGCGCCGGGCTTACCGGGCTCCACCAATTTGGTTCCGTAGTGCAACCAGTTGGACAACTGCCCCACGCCTCCCTGGCCGCCACCACCGCCCACGCTCTGGGCGAAGATGCCGAATGACGGGCTGATGCCTGTGCCCCCGGTCGTGATGCTGCCGCCTTTGACGGTGACGGTTACCGCGCCGCCGTCGCCGCCCGCCTTGCCTTGCCCGCCGAGCGCGAAGCTGCCCTGCTCCCCGGTCCCGGCCGCACCACCCTGGCCACCGCCACCGCCACCGCCCACGCTCTGAGCATAGATGCCCGCAGAGCCGTCCTGCTCGGTGACGAGCGCCCCATCGCTGTGGGTCACCTCGACCTTGCCGCCAGTGCTCAAGCCCGCGTTTCCGCCCGAGCCACCGATCGTGACGGTGAGATTCTTGTACTCGTTGTCCATGGCCTCAGCAAGCCATCCGGAGGCGCTTGCCTCTTCGTTCCCCAGGTCAGCGCCGACCCCGCCGCCACCGCCGATGCTCTGGGCGAACAGGGCAGACGCCCCAGCCCCCCTTGTGTGTACGGAGCCGGAATTTTTCAGAGTCACGTCGCCGCCATTGCTACCATCACCGCCACTTCCCCCTACTGCCAGCGTGAACGTGCCGCTGGGCTTCTCCTCTTCCTCTCCAGCTTCCGCTTCGGCCTTTTCAGTCAGTTCGTCCCAAATCCCGGACTGATTCTCCGCTTTGGCATGGCCGCCAAAACCACCGCCGCCACCCACGCTCTGCGCCAAGATGCCGTGCGACCCGTTGCCGCTGGTCTCGATCGTCCCGTAGTTTTCGACCAAGACCGTGCCACCGGTCGCGCCTCCGCCGCCGCTTCCGCCGAGGGTAGCCGACAGTTCATAGTCGGCGGTTCCCATCCCCGGCAGGTGCCGATTCCAAGCCACACTGTTGCCGCCGACACCACCACCACCGCCAACGCTCTGGCCAACGATACCGGCCGACATATTTGCCGTCGTCGTGATGGCGCCAAAATTGGTGACCGTTACATCACCGCCAGCGTTTCCGGCACCTCCGTCACCACCAAGTGCAATCGAAAAGCTCACCGATGGGGGATCTTCCTCTTCTTCAGCATCGGCGCCTGGGGGATTGACCGCCTGGAACGAGAGACTGCCCGCGTAACCGCCCTGCCCTCCGGTGCCGCCCACGCTCTGGGCAAAGATGCCGTAACCGGGCGAGAGATCGGGTATCGCTGGGTCCGTACCATCCGCCTGCTCTACAAGGAGTCCGCCGTTCACGACGAGATCGCCTTGGTTGTCGACCGTGACCGTACCGCCCTTACCCGCATTACCACCCTCGCCCCCAAACGTGAGCGCTCCGGTCCAGGAATCGGTCACTGCTGCCGTTCCGGAAGCGGCCACGGACCCCTTGCCGCCACCGCCGCCCACGCTCTGCGCAAAAATGGCGCTCGCGCCGCCACCGGTCAGGTTGATGGATCCCGCATTTCCGACCTTGACCTCCCCACCGTCGCCACCCACTCCACCGCTGCGGCCAAAGGACAGCGCGAAATCACCGGTCTGACCAGAAGATCCCGTGCCGGCCACCGACAGCCCCCCTGCACCACCACCGCCACCGACGCTCTGGGCCAGAATCCCGTCCGCCCCTGCACCTTTGGTGATAATGGCGCCGGCGGCATAGGAGTCGGCGCCTGTGCAGATACTGGTCTCAGTCCCGTTGCAGACCGTCACCGCGCCGCCACCGCCCCCCTGGCCGCCGTTGCCGCCCAAGCTTAGAGACACCCCTCCTTCGAACAGCCCGAGACCGCCCGCACCACCCAGGGCCCCATGCCCGCCGCCCCCGCCGACGCTCTGGGCCAACAGGGCGGTCGATCCAGCGCCCTCGGTGGTGACATCGGCGTCGTTGGTGATCGCGGCACTTCCACCCTTGCCGCCACCCTTTCCACTTCCGCCGATCGCCAGTGCATAGGCGCCCGCGAGCGAGGCGCTCGCCGTTGTCGCGAAGCCGCCCGAGCCACCACCGCCCCCAACGCTCTGCGCGCTGATGCCGAAGGAGTGATCCCCCGTGGTGGTGATCGCGTTTTGCCCAGGATCGTTGGAATCGGTCGTGCGGACCGACGCGTTGCCGGCATCGCCACCAACTCCCCCGCTGCCACCGACCGCGATGCTGAGCGCGGGGGTGTCCGGGTCAATCGACACGGCCAGGGCGCCGGCGAAACCACCGCCTCCCCCGCCACCGCCGATGCTCTGGGCCAGCACGCCATGGGAGTTGTCGCCCTGCGTCGTGATGCTCATCCCGCCGGTTGCCGCGACCGATGCGTCGCCCCCTTTGCCACCGTCCCCGCCCTGGCCACCCATGGCGAACGCCCCCTCGAGGCCCACCGCCTTGGCGTTACCTCCGGTGCCGCCGCCTCCACCGATGCTCTGCGCGACGATGGCGGTCGAGTTGTCGAGATGGGTGACGATGTCTTCTATCGTATGCACCACAGACACTTCTCCGCCGTCGCCGCCACCGCCGGCCTTGCCTCCGATGCTGAACCAGCCCGTCGTCGACCCACCGTGGCCCCCACCCCCGCCGATACTCTGGGCAACGATACCCGGCGAGCAGCCGACGCCGCAGGCCTGGTCTTGTTCCGGCGCACTCACTGTTGGATTTGTGCCCGTCTCGATCTTTCCCGAGTTGGTCACTTGAACCTTCCCTCCATGGGAGGCTTTGCCGGCACCACCACCGAGCGCGACGATGCCATTGGAGCCCGAGCCACCGTCGCCGCCGATGCCGCCGATACTTTGCGCCAAGATGCCGTGCGCGTCGTTCCCGTCGACAGATATGGCACCTTGGCTGTTAACGGTTACATCCCCACCCGCGCCGCCGTCGCCGCCGGCACCGCCTCCGGAATAGAACAGCCCGAAACCGCCGCCACCAGAGCCGCCGCCGCCGCCAATGCTCTGCACCTTCATGCCGTCGGAGCCATCTCCATGCGTGGTGATCGGTCCGCGACTGGTGACGGTGACGTTGCCACCGTCGCCGGCGCTACCACCGCTGCTCGCGAACTGGACGAAGGAAAAACCCTTTTCATCCTCACCCGCGGCACCGGCGCGTCCACCGATGCTTTGCGCAAGCAGGCCAGGGGACTCGTAGCCAGTGGTCTCGATCCCTTCCTTGCCATCAAGGTCGAGCTCAACCTCCCCAGCGTACCCCGAGTCACCGCCGCCCCCCTTCTTGCTGCCCGAGCCACCGGTGCCGCCGTGGCTGACGGCGACGATTCCCGGGGACTCATCGCGATTCGTTGTGACATCCCAAGTCCCGGCGATCGAAACCGTGCCGCTCTTGCCCCCATTCCCCCCTTGTCCGTTTTTGTGATGGGCGTCGGCGTCACCGCCCGAGCCTGCCAAGCTCAGGGCGTAGATACCGGGCGATTGGGTGCCGTGGGTCGTGATCTGGTTGGTTAGACCGTTGTCGAATATGAAGATATCGCCGCTGTCGCCCCCATCGCCGCCATCGCGGTCCTTTTCTCCATATCCGCCATTTCCGCCGACACTTTTCACCAGGAATGCAGGAATGTCTTTGACGTTTGCCGTTGTTTCGATGGTCCAGGCACCGGGCTGCCATCCATCCGGCAGGTCGTTTGAGTCGTCGACGAAGATGGAGCCTGCCGCGCCACCCTTGCCACCGTCGCCACCCCCACTGCTGCCCTGGGTCCCATGCGCCCCATCGCCCCCCTGAGAGAGAAGAGAGACCGCAGGCAGGGTTGCAGAAAACACGGTCGCACCACCGGTCGAGAGCCTGACATCGGACGCATCCCCACCGCCGCCCCCTGCTCCAGCCCATCCCCAACTAGCATCTCCCCCGGCTCCGCCCTTGCCGCCCAAGCTCGCGGCATAGATGGCGGCATGGGGATCAGGCGAGACTCCCAATTGCGATGCTGATTGAACGACACCTCTTACATTGACCGTGACTTGGCCGGCATTGCCTCCGACCCCACCGGTATTGTTCGGATTGCCCTTGCCCCCGTCACCCCCCGTTGTCGCCACGGTCAGACCATCACCCAGTGAGCTCAGAATGCCTTCGAAATCCAGTCGGATGTCTCCCGATGCACCTCCGCGGCCACCTCTATGACCGCCATTCGATCCTTGTCCAGCATCCCCGCCGTCACCCCCCGTCGTACGTATCCTGACACCGTCACCACTCGTCGAGGTGACGGTGGTGTCCGTGAAGGTCGCGCTGATGGAACCGGCAGCACCGCCCTGCCCTGGTGAGTGATCACCGCCTCCATTCCCCCCCTTGCCCCCCTCCGCGAGCAGCTCGACTGCATCCGTGACAGAGGTGATGGTGCCGGAGATATCGACCGCGATGGCCTGGATCGATCCATCACCCTCCTGCATGGCGCCGGCCTGCCCCCCCGCCCCGCCTGCTTTGTCTCCGTTCCCGCCTGCGCCGCCGGCCGTGTGGATCAGGATACCGCCAAAATTCGACAGCACCTTGCCGTCGAAATCCAACTGCAGGAAGCGACTGGCTCCGCCTGAAGTCGCATTACTGTTCTTGACGTGCGCCCCGGCCGCTCCCTCGCTGGTTAACTGTACCGAGGCGCTCGCCGCGCCCGGTCCACCAAGGTTAATCTGGTGGAGCCGGTAGCTGCCCATGTCGACATTGAGTACGGCGGGGTTTGACGGGTTTCCCGTCGCCTGCCACAAGATCCCATAAGATCCCCAGGTAATATCTCCGGCTGGCGCGACGTCGATTCGGGTCGCCGTATCTGGCGGAATTTGGCCGTCTGCATTGACATTGATACCGCTGGACTGGTCGCCTGTGCACTGGTAGGCATTCGCAACCCCTGTCAAATCCCCACAATGATAGGGGTTTGACCATGCAGTGAGCGGCACGTAAGCGGTGATTACGCAACCCGCTACCGCCGCGCCTCGCGCAATGGCTTCTTGTGTCTTCTTATTTCGCGCAGATCTGCGCCGGCCTAAAGCATCGTTTTGCCGACTCATTCGAGCGTCCTCCTGGTTGTGTGCGCCCGCAGCGCAAGCGCCTTTTTGAGTTCTTATTACCTTTGACGGAGCACCCTTTTGCGATCTCCGGGATAGCGGAGGAATCCGAAGTGGCGTGGGCATTCAAGCCCCGATGCTTCGTAAATCACGCAGAACGGGCAGGAACCAAATACAATCACAATCGCGGAAGCCTGGGTGACGCTACCATCATAGTCGAGCACTCACAAGTGGGAATAAATAGGCTGTAAGAACGGATAACGGATAAGAAATCCAGGCCGCCCTGAGGGTCAAGCCCGGCGCTGAGGCGGTGCGACAGCGGAGCTCTGGATATGAGGTCCTGGACCGGAAACATGACGATGCGACCTCGCGCCACGCTCGTCGCAGGCCGAAGCGGCCTGCTGCAGCGGACTCGCGGTCATGCCGGACGGCGGCAAGACGAAGGCGCTCGGCCGGTAGCAGCGTCGCGGGCACGTCGGGAACGCGCATCCACCGGCCTCACGTTCAGTTCAGCGGACACATAAAGAGAGGCATGATCATCGCAAACGCCGCGTCCAGCACCTATGTCGTGGCTAGTGCATACCATCCCTGTCCAGGTCCCCATGCTCCAAACCGCCCTACTCCGCCTCAGCGCGCTGCTTGAGCGCATCAGCCACCCGCGTGCCGCTGAGGTCCGCGAGCTGGCGGACCTGCTCCAGGTATCACCTGAGCTCGCAATGCGCCAACTCGACAGCAATGCCTGGTGGGCTGGCGCCGGTTCGCTCGCCGCTGAGACCATGATCGACAATCCGGGCCTGCCCGAGGGGCTCTGGCAGAGCGAGGTGCGGGAGTTCCGTGCGCTGCTGATCGAGATCGGCGAGCTGATCAAGGCGGAGGGTGCAACCAACCCAGGGCTTGGTTCCTGGCTGCTGGCCTTCAGCAACTGGAATGCCTCTGAGGTGTGAGCGCCTCAGTCCGCCTGCGCCTGCACCAGGCTATGCAGCCGGGTGCTTTCACACTCGCCCAGTTCGACCAGCTCCAGGCCAAGCCGATAGCGTTCCTGGTAATCCACGCGGGCGGTCCACCGCACCTCGGCGACGGCGCGGATCGGCTCCATCGTCATCTCGGGCTCGAGGCAGAGCAGCAGACGGGTGCCGACGGCGAAGGCCTCCGGCGAGAGCAGTCGCAGGCCGCCCAGGCTCAGGTCCTCGGTAAGAAGGTGCCAGCAATGGTGCGGCTGTCCGATCGCGCTGGCGCAGACGGGGTCTCGGTAGTTGACGCGCGGGTGCCGGCGCCGCTGGACAACAGCCTTCCGCCATTGCGAACACGTCGGCTCCGCGATGTCACTTTCGAGGCTCAATCACACAGCCTGCACGCCCACTATGTACGCTTCGCAGGCGGGATCACTCCCGCACCACGCAACACTCGGTTTCGGTGAGCGGCCAACCCTTAGGAACGCGCCCAAAACCAAGGTGAACACTGTAGGGCGGATAATAGAAGCGCGAACCCCCTTGTGGCCTGTTGCGGGAGGGGGTAGCATATAAGCCCGACCCGGCCTACGTGTATGT
>NZ_VWXX01000060.1 GCF_008632335.1 Thiohalocapsa marina | reverse complement strand
TGGGCCTGTCAGACCGCTTGGAGGAATGGGCAACGGAATACAAGGCGGAGGGCCGGCAAGAGGGCCGGCAAGAGGGCCGGCAGGAAGGCGAACGATTGGCGCTACAACGCCTGCTGACCAAGCGCTTTGGCGCCATCCCCGCAGCCTATACTGATCGCATCAGCACCGCTTCCGAAGCCGAGGTCGAGGTCTGGCTCGAACGGATACTGGACGCCCCCAGCCTGGAGGCGGTCTTCGAACCGATGGCCTAATCAGGTGAACGGATCAGGCGACCAGACCGAATGACCGGCAGTCCGGTGAGGCCTGCCGGATGGCTACAGGCGAACGCCAGCTTCACAGCCCCACCACCATCCTCGCCGGCGGCACCTGATGCGTCTACCCCTCAGTCTGCACCACCGCCGCCGCCTCGGGCCACAGTATCAACACTGCCGCGGTCAGCGACTGCAGTCTGAGTGCCGTCGGGCAAGAAGAAAGGGATGCACCACCATTCGATCGCTTGAGATCGCCCCCTCGGGTCTTCACCCAAGCCCCGAGAAAAACACCCGGCTTCAGGCTGGGCAGCAGGCAATTCCAGCGTCCGCTTATGTTTCCTTTGCTGTCGACTCGACACGGAGGGGGCGTCAAGGACGGCTGCTGGGACGATGCGGTCACGGCCAGCAGCCTGATGAGGGTCCGTTTCAGGGGACGAGGGCTTTTGCTCCAAAGCGGTCACTGCGCAGCATCCACGCATTGGCAGCATCGGCGGGAGACTCACAGACATGGAAGAAATCCACCGTACAGCGTCCCTGGGTGCCAAAGCACTCGGCAACCAGGTCGGCGATCCAACTCGCCCCATCGCCCAGCTTATGCACCATGGATGTTGGTGCCCGGACCGGCAGCAATTGCCTCCGGGTAATTTCCCCGTTGTAAACCAACTATCAGGGCCGTTCTTGCAGTGCTCGATTGCGGCGATCCCCTCCGGACAGTAAACAGTGCGACGCTCGGCTTCGGGCAGGCGGTCATAAGCGCGTTCGAGGTCCGAGCCAGCCGCGAATGCGGTTGGGTTCGTCATCATTGCCATCGGACTGGTGGCACAGAAGGCCTCGATGCTGGCCGTGAAGCTGTAGCCTAACGCATGCATAGCTTCACGGAAATTGCGCACTTCAAGAGCTGGATTGTTTACACCGCTCATGCCGTTCTTTCCAGCGATTGTAAAGCCCCTGAATAACTGGACAATGAATTTTCCTAAATCACACCGCCATCGCCAACGGCTCGCTGTGCTGCGCACGAACAGCTGCCGGCGTCTGCCAGTCGTGTCGCTGCAGCAGCCATTGGGCGTTGTAACGCGCCTTGAACTCCAGCAGCGCGAGGCGCAGCCCCTCCACCGTGTGGAAGTGCCGAACCCACAGCAGCTGTTCCTTCAGCGAGCGCATGAAGCGCTCGGCCGCGCCGTTACCCGGCGGCGCCCGCACAAAGCTCGGACTGGACTCGATCCCAAGAAAGCGAAGTTTCCGCTGGAAGTGGCTGCTCATGCACTGGGCCCCGTGATCGTGGCGAACCACCAGCGCCTCGGCGACGCCGTCGCCCAGCGGGCCGAAGTGCTCCCGCAGCCCCTGATGGATCGGCTCCCAGGCCTCAAAGCGCGTGCCATAGCGGGCAGCATGAAAGCCCACGATATCGCCCACGAAGTGATCGATAGCCACGAAGATGGTGGGCGTCCGGTAGCCCTCGCCACGCCAGCCCAGTTCCTCAGACTCGCGGAGGACGGTGCGGATCTGCACCAGCAGGTCGCCATCAGCAATTACCGGTGGACGCCCACGGTGCGCAGTCGACGCGGGGGCCCTCAGGGCCGCCCGGCGGGCGTAGAGCGTCGATCGCGCCACGCCCCAGTGGCGACAGATACGCACCTTGCCGTAGACCCGTCGTGCGGAGACCGAGCAGTCCCGGCTCATCGATTCGACCTCCGCTTCGGAATAGGGGCCTCGCCCTCATGGCGCGCGATGCGATACTCCAGCAGCTCCTTGGCTATGAGCATTTCGCCGAACTTGGTGCGCTTGCGCTTCAGTTCGCGCTCCAGCACATCGACCCTGGGATCCTCGCTGCGCCACTTGAGGCCCGCCTGCCCAGCCACCAGGAACTCGTCCCACCACGAGGAAAGATCACCTGCGGGCATGCCGCTCTCCCGACTGAGGGCATCCAGGCGTTCACCCCGCAGCAAACGCAGGCCCACCTCCTGCTTACGCTTCGCAGAGCATCGCTTGACTTCGCTCATGAACACCTCCTTGCACGGTCATTTTACTGAGCAAAGTGGTGTCCAGCATATTCGGGGGGCTACCCAAAAGACCCCTACTCTGAATTCAGGGTCAGGGTACTCGGATCCACTGAAATGGATTAAAAAACACAACCCGAAGGGTGATGATTTGGCGACTGAGCATCGGATGGGTCCCAGTAAAATACTCAAACAGTTAACCGGCGATGCGCATGCCCGCCTCGACCAGCATCCACGGCTTAAGCGTTTGCTAGCCCCCAACCTGCGACCTGAAGACGACCGCGTCGTTGTTCAGGCGCTCAACTCCTGGTATTACACCCTCGCACCCTGCCAACTGGCCTGTCGCCACAAGGCACTGGCCGAGCGAGCCTGGCAAAGACGGATCTGGATATCGACAGACCTGGCTATCCTGACCCCCGATCTTGAATCGGCTGCATATACGCTCTCCCCAGACCCCGATCTCTTAGGCCGAGAAACTCGGCGTCATCTACGTGCTGGAGGGGTCAGCTCTGGGCGGACTGGTGAAAGCGCCAAAAATCGAAGCGCAACTGGGCAGAGAGGATGTTACCCACTTTTATCGCGGCTACGGTCGGACAACGCCCGGTCTGTGGCTTGAGACCAAAGCTGTGCTCGACCAGGGGCTGCGGCAGAAACGGGATCTGGAGGCTGCCGTTGCAGCGGCGCTTAGTGCTTTCGATCGGATGGAGCAGAGTCTTGATCGGGTCGAGTCGCATCTGTTGCTCGAAGTCAGCTGACGACGTAAGCTATCCATATGAGCATAATGAATAAAACTATATTTTTAGCGGGGCTTTCGGGTGTAAGTTCCGCTTGGGCAGGTACGGCGGTTTCCGAGAACACAACGGCGCTCGCCGGATTGGTTGTAGTGCTGGTCTTGAGTTCGTTCAGCTTGGGGTATTTGTGGGCCAATCGGCGGCGTACTGCAATACAGGCGTCACAGCCGGCTCGCCCGCCCGAAGAGAGCGGATCCGGGGCGTCTGAGCCGCAGAACTCGCTGGACGAGGTCAAGCGTGAGCAGCTTAAAGTGGTCGCCACGTTGAGTCATGAACTGCGCACTCCATTGCACGCGATTCTGGGCCTCTCTGAGTTGCTTCTGACGGACGAGACGATTCCGAAACCGGCACTCAGACACCTCGACAAAATCAATAGCGCCGCACGAGGATTGCTCGACTCACTGAACAAAGCCATCGAAGCAGCCCGCAGTGACAGTGGCACACTGCAGCTGACGCCCGAGGAGACCGATCTGCTCGCAGCCATCGAGGATACACTGCGTACCTTCATTGTTGCGATAGAGGGCAAGGGGCTGCATCTAAGCCTGAAGTTTGATCCCCGGCTATTTACGACGCGTGTGTTGGTTGATCGTGTGCATCTGCAACAGGTGCTCAACAACCTGATCGGCAACGCGATCAAATTTACCGATCAGGGTACCATCAGCGTTTGGGTGGCCTGTCGGCGACGTACCGGGGACACTCTCGATCTCTATTTTGCTGTCAGCGATACGGGTGTCGGCATCCCGGTAGATTCGCTCGAAGCGGTCCTGAAACCCTTTGGGCAGGTCTCTACGGCTCAAAAGGGGCGCCCGTTGGGCGCGGGCTTGGGGCTGTCGATTTGCAACGACCTGGTGACAAAACTGGGTGGCCAATTGGATCTGGTCTCAGTGGAGGGCGAAGTGAGCCGATTCAGCTTCACGCTTTCACTCAAAGAGCTGCCGGCGCAGCGCACAAAGCCCAAAATGCTCGGTACTCCCAAGGTAACGCTTATTAGCCCGGCCAACACCGGCAGCGAAGTGATGAAAACGCTGCTGAGCGACTGGGGCGCGACCGTCTTCTATCACTCAGACCTGGAGACCGAGCTCTTTAGTACCCATACGGACCTGCTCATCATTGATGAAAGCCTGGTTGAAGGTAACCTCGGTGCCATAAAACGTCTGGCGCTCCAGGTAACGCCGGGGCGGCTGGTGATCCTGCGCGCCGAGGAGTACACCATCGATCTTAAGGGCGTCCCAGACTATAACGAGTTGTTCAAACCCATACTGCCATCGCAACTGGCGGCTCTGGTCGAAAGCAGCGGTTTGACCAGCCGGCTTCAAGCGCGGCTGGAGGTCGCGGCCAAGCCGGTCACCGACGAACGTCCTGATGTAGAACTGACGGTGCTGGCGGTCGATGACAGCCCGACCAATCTGCTGTTATTGAAAGCCCAGCTCAATAAGATTGGTGGCACCCGGGTGATAACCGCCAAAAATGGTGCCGAAGCGCTGGAGAAAGCGGAGGAGGGCCGCATCGATCTCATTTTGATGGATTTCAATATGCCGGTGATGGATGGAGTTACCGCGGCTTCCCACTTGCGAGAGCAAGGTTTCTCCCGGCCGATTATCGGGCTGACGGCACTGGACAACAGAGCAACCGAGGTGGCTGAAAATAGCCACTTGTTCGATAAAATTCTGAATAAGCCGGCTGGTCTGGATGAGATCATGCGTGTGATTGGCTCAGCACGAGACCTGATGAATATGGAGACCGCTAATTAGGGTGTTATCGATGTACGATTCCCAGGAAATCAATATCAGTAATTGCGAGAGAGAGCCGATCCACCTGTTGGGGCGCATCCAGAGTTTTGGCCTGTTACTCTGTTTTAATGCCGATTGGACCCTGACCGCAGCCTCCGAGAACGTCAGTGACTTTTTTGACGCAAGCGCGCAGAGCCTGATCGGTCAGCCCATCGAGCGACTGTTCAGCGAGAGTGTCAAAATCAAAATCCGTCGGGCGATTGTGGGCCTGGAGCACAGCGACGATTCTGAACGGCTGCTCAATCTGGAGGTGATCCCGGGTAAAGGCAAGATGGATGTCGCGGTGCACATCAGCGGCGATGATCTGATCGTCGAACTGGAGCCGAGCCAGGTGACCGAGAAAGCCTCGTTTCAGACACTGCGCCGGATCCACCAGGAGGTTGCGCTGGCGCAGGACTTTAACGAATTGATTGCCCGGGCCGCCCGGCATATGAGCCTGATCACCGGATACGATCGCGTTATGGTTTACCGCTTCCATGCGGATCAGAGCGGGGAGGTGATCGCTGAGCAGCGTAACATCGACGTGGAGTCGTACCTTGGCCTGCGTTACCCCGCATCGGATATCCCGGCGCAGGCTCGTGCGCTCTACCTCAGAAATCTGACCCGTGTGATCGCCGATGTCAACGACCCTGGGGTACCTATACGCTCGGGGCAGCGCACGCTTGATCTCTCGATCAGCACACTGCGTACCGTATCGCCGATCCATCTGGAGTACCTGCAAAACATGGGGGTGCAGGCGACCATGTCGGTCAGTATCCGCATTGATGGTAAGCTCTGGGGGCTCTTTGCCTGCCATAACTACTCGCCCTATGTGCCGTCGCTGCAGCAACGCTCGGTTGCCGAGGTGTACGCCGAGACGTTGGCACTGGAGATCCGCTCACGCATGTTTGAAGAGGAACGGATCGCCAGCGAGCAGGCGCGTCAGCTTCATCTCAGGCTGGTCACCAGCCTGGAAACCTCGGTGTCTCTGTTCGACAACCTGGTTGTGCACGCTCAGAAAATGCACCAGTTGATTCCATCCGATTCCATGGTGCTGGTGGTGGCGGGCGAGTTTCATGTCAGTGGTGATCCGGTCAGCAGTGAAGATATTCAATTGTTGATTCAACAACTTAACCAATCCGAGAGCCGCGGTATCTTTGCGGTGGATTGCCTCTCTGACTGGCTGTACGAACGGCTGACACTAGCCGACCGATATGCCGGCATGTTGGTTGTACCTCTGTCGCGACGTCCCAGAGACATGCTGATCTACCTGCGCAAGGAGCAGGCGCAGACCGTGAACTGGGCGGGCAACCCCGAGAAGCCGGTTGAGTTGGGTCCAAACGGGATACGCCTGACGCCCCGCAAGAGTTTTGAAGCGTGGAAAGAGATACGGCGCGGTTACTCGGAACCCTGGACACGATCCGAACTCTTTCTGGCCGAGCAGGTCAAGAGCGTGCTACTGG
This sequence comes from Thiohalocapsa marina, assembly GCF_008632335.1. Lineage (GTDB taxonomy): Bacteria > Pseudomonadota > Gammaproteobacteria > Chromatiales > Chromatiaceae > Thiohalocapsa > Thiohalocapsa marina. Next base: position 5,087 of record NZ_VWXX01000060.1, on the reverse strand, counting down.
AGGTGATTGTTCGCAATCTTGATGAGTACAAACGGGTGGTCAGCTCCGCCCAACAGCAGAAAGATGTGCTGATTCACGAGTTGAACCACCGAGTCCGAAACATTCTTGGCCTGATGTCCAGTATCGTGTCCCAGACCTCGTCAGTCAGTGGCGATGTCAATGAGTACAAGTCGATGCTGGGCGGACGAATTCAGTCGTTGGCCGTTGCTCAGTCAAAGTTGACCGAGAAAAACTGGAGCTATGCGCCGCTTCGGACCATCATCGAGACCGAAGTGGAAGCGATTGCAACGCTCCCCGCGCGTGTTCGATCCAGTGGCCCCGAGATTGATCTAACCCCAAAAGCGTTCACCACTCTGACGCTGGTGATCCATGAGCTGTTGACCAATGCGGTCAAATATGGGGCGCTGAAGAGCAGTAGCGGGTCAGTGCAGATCGATTGGAAAATCGGTACTGCCGGCTCGCTGGAGTTTCATTGGCAGGAGCTTGGCGTAACGATCGAGGCTCCGCCAACACACCGGGGCTTTGGCTCGGTGATCATCAGTCGCTCGGTACCGCACGATCTCGGCGGTGACGCAAGAATTGAGTATCAACGCACAGGGCTGTTGGCCACCTTTTCGATACCGCCGGACCACTTCCGGCTGAGCGATGATTTGCCCGTCGACAACGCCTCGACAGGCGTGACCGAGTTTCCCAGTGCACCCACGCCCAATACCGACAAGGTTCTGATATTGGAAGACAATATGATTATTGCCTTCGACATTGAGCAGGTGCTGGCGTCGCTCGGATACCAGAATATCGTTCTGGCAGCCTCGGTCAGCGAAGCGTTGAAGGTGATCGAGCAGGGTAAACCCTGTTTGGCCGTGCTGGATATCAATCTGGGTACCGACAACAGTGAGCCGGTCGGGCGCGAGCTGTTGGCCTTATCGGTACCGTTTATCTTTGCAACCGGCTACAACGAGCAGGGCTCCCTGTTTCAAAGGCTGTTCCCCAAGGTTCCCTTTGTTGAGAAGCCGTTTGATAAGAGTGATATTGCTAACGCTATCCGACAGGCAGAGCAGTCGGTTTAAGTCCGTCTTCTGACACCTGTCAATCAACAGCTGGAAAGTTTAAGAATAGCAATTGGTAGTCGTGTATATCAGCACCGCTTCGGTGCTGATCAACGCGGGCACCTTCTTGTTCTCTGTCCCGGTGAGCCACGCAACGTTCCACGGGTGCTACGCCGCGCTTCGTCCTGATCAGCTTTTCTACAGTTCTGCACCGAATAGTATTGGCTTTTCTGGCTGGTTACGTCCCAGAAACGCCTTAAGCTCGTCAGCGGGCATCGGTTTGCCAAAGAAGTAGCGACTGATGCATTAGGTCGGGAAAGGCCAATTCTGGGTATAGCGCTCGAATTGAAATCAGTGGGTCGTCGGTACGAATCCGTCCGCCAGGTCCAGCATAAACAAGAGCTTAGTTTGCTTCTCCCGCGTCTGGAGCCCTGATTATCCGTTTTCTGGCTCGGGCATTTGCAACCCTTTTTTCAACTCGGGATTCCGCGTCTGATCCGGACGGAGTTAGCTCATCCCTGCTCCAGCAACAGGCGCAGGTCGATGATGCCGGCGTTGGTGCGCGACACAGACGCGGCCAGAACGAGCGGGTGGTTGGCGAGCAGGCCGTAGCCCTGGCCCGTCAGCAGGAAGGGGCTGGTCAGCGGTTTGATCGCCCCTTGGAGATCTCGCGTGACCTGCTGCAGCGTGATCACGGCACCCTTGTCCGCGAGTACCGCTGTAAAGTCGTGTTCGATCGCGCGTATCAGATGCAGCAGGGCCCAACTGTAACCGCGGGCACAGTGGAAGACGTTGTCGATTTCATTCGACGGCGTCTCCTCCACCAACTGCGCCACTTCACCGGCGTGGACCCCGGCGCCCCGTGTGGCCGTCATCCGCCCACCGCTGCCAGGGTCTCCTGAACCGGGCACCGGCTGTGTGGTTGTGCCGGACAGGCGGAGGCTGAAATTGCCGAGGCGCTTTTCCACCAGCGCCAGGTAAGCGCTCAGGTTGTCGGCACGTGCCTGGAAGCGCCCAACGGTGAGCGCGTCACGGGCAAGTTGGTCCAGATAGCGATCCAAGGCAACCAGCGCCTGGCGATATTCCGCCTCGGCCGCCGGAAACAGCCACGAGTCGGGGTCGTTCGCCAGCTTCAGGTCGGCTCGCCTGAGGTCCAGATGCTCCACCGACTGCGACTGGGCACGGGTAAAGTCGTTACGCAGGGCCTGCACCAGGTCGCGCAATGCCATGAGCACGCCACACTCCCAACTCGGGCAGTTGTCGAGAAACAGCCCCGGGGGCAAGCGATCGTTGTAGAGGAAACCACCGGGCTTATCGAGCAGGGTCGAACCGATGCCGATCGCCGTCGCAACCACAGCCGTGCCCGTGACCGGTGTTTGCCCCGGTGGCGTCACGCGTGCCACCCGCTCAGCGACATCGAACATCGGTGGCTGGTTGCACCACCAGAGCAGGAGCCCGATGCTGATCAGCAGGTACGCCGTCGCGGCGCTCAGAAGGCCATACAACCAGCGCCGCTGAACCGGCGCGCCGCCGGACAGGGCGCGTCGAAGTGTCGACGACTGTGCCGGAAGGGTGGTCGTGCGCGACTTGGCGGCTGAATCGTGCATCAGTCTGCCCCGGTATTGGCCATGAAAAAAACTCAGCGCTGGATCAGCAATCCCCAGCGCGATACTTGGATAAAGACGGTATCGAATCCTTGGGCGGAGGGAATTGAAAATCGGCAATCGATTGCGCTGGGAGGGTGATGGTGATGCCCACGCCTGCAATCGCTGTTGATCATCGCCTGTGCTCCCGGCAGGCGATCTCGTGACAGCGGCCGTCGCTTGGCTTGCCGGTATGACGGCGATGCACGCCGCAGAGGCCTGGACGCTGACGGCGTGCTACGACGACATCAATGCCGAGACGGTGCGCATCGCCGCTGTCCGTCATGCACAAGCCCATGGCTTCAGGATCTACGCGCCGAGCCGCGAGGACAGGATCTGGGCACCTTCCTGTTACCCCCCGGATGGCCCCGAGACCTTCGATCAGGCGCTGGACCTGCGCTGGCAGGTGTCCGGGTCCGAGGAGTTTTCGTTTAGGCAGTGACCGACGCCCTTGCCAGTCGCCTTGGCACAGACCCGGCCGAGCTGCGTCATGCTGGCCCCAGGTACGTCTCGCTGCTGCTCGGACATGTGCGCGAGCTGCACGGAGCGGACACGCCTTTGCGCCGCCTGATGGCAGCAGAGACCCTGACCGTACACTTACAGCGCCAAGGTTGCCGGCGAGCGCCAAGCGAACTTCGCATTGGAGGGTGCTGATGTAGCGATCAGGGAGGTCATGGCGCTGTTTGCGCCCGTTGAAGAGGCCCACGGGTCTCGGCCGTGACCTCGGTCCGCAGCGCGGTCGCAGGCCTTGTGTCATCATTTGAGCGCACAGCGTGGGTCAGCCTCTGTATAGTGTCGGGCGTCAGCTAGACAGAAACCATGTAAGCAGAGGGGAGATAGTGGATGGAGTGGATGACTGACGCCATCGGTTGGGTGAACGGTCTGGTCTGGGGGCCACCCATGCTCGTGCTGATTCTGGGCACCGGCATCTTTCTGAACCTGGGACTCGGCCTGATGCCCTTGCGCAAGCTGGGTTACGGATTCCGGATGCTTTGGCAGGGTCGCCATCATCAAGGTGAAGGCGACATCACCCCCTTCAACGCGCTGGCCACCTCGTTGTCCGCCACCATTGGTACTGGAAATATCGCGGGCGTCGGCACGGCAATTGCCATCGGTGGCCCGGGCGCCCTGTTCTGGATGTGGATCACGGCGCTGGTGGGCATGGCCACCAAGTATGCAGAGGCGGTGCTCGCCGTGCACTATCGCGAGATTGATGAACGGGGCAACCATGTCGGCGGGCCCATGTACTACATTCGCAATGGACTGGGACCGCGCTGGTTCTGGCTGGCGGGCGCCTTCGCGGTCTTTGGCGGACTTGCCGCCTTCGGCATCGGCAACACGGTTCAGGCCAACTCGGTCGCCGATGCACTGAACAGCAAATTCGACGTCCCGGTCTGGGTGACCGGCCTGGCGCTCGCGGCGCTGGTCGGCCTGGTGATCATCGGTGGCATCCGCTGGATTGCTCAGGTAGCTGGCAAGGTGGTGCCTTTAATGGCCTTGGCCTATCTGGCTACCGGACTGGTGGTTCTGGCGATGAATCTCCCGTCCGTGCCAGGTGCCTTCATGACCATCTTCGAGGCGGCCTTCACACCCACGGCGGGTGTCGGTGGCTTTGCCGGCGCAAGCGTGATGATCGCCATCCAGATGGGCGTCGCGCGCGGCATCTTTTCCAACGAGGCGGGCTTGGGCAGTGCGCCCATTGCGCATGCTGCGGCAGAGACCGATAGTCCGGTGCGCCAAGGCACCGTCGCCATGCTGGGCACCTTCATCGATACCATCATCATCTGCACCGTCACCGGGTTGGTGATCGTGATTTCGGGTGCCTGGACCAGCGGAGAAAACGGCGCATCGCTGTCGGCCATGGCCTTTGGCAACGAGTTGCCCGGAACGGGCGCCTACATCGTCAGTATCGGGCTCGCGATCTTCGCGTTCACGACGATTCTGGGCTGGAGCGTCTACGGTGAGCGCTGCGTGGAGTACCTGTTCGGGGTCAAAGCAATACTGCCGTTTCGGCTCTTTTGGGTGATTGCCATTCCGGTTGGCGCCATGGTGCACCTGGATTTTGTCTGGCTGGTTGCCGATACCCTGAACGCCATGATGGCACTGCCAAATCTGATCGCACTGTTGCTGTTAAGTCCCGTGGTCTTCAAGCTGACCCGGCAGTTCTTCGCAGAGAAAGAGGCGCGAAAATCAGACTGATTCATTTAGCCGTTCGTTTTCCTCTTGCGGGCTTGATAATTATTCCGGCCACCTGCCGAGGTAGAACCGGTAGGGTGGACAAGCGCAGCGCCGTCCACCAAACCCCGCGCTGGCGTTGCCGCTGGTGGACGGCGCTGCGCTTGTCCATATATGGTCCGCCCCGCGATGCAAGAGCGAAATCGCTGTTGAACAGAAGAAG
>NZ_VWXX01000005.1 GCF_008632335.1 Thiohalocapsa marina | reverse complement strand
CCCCCGGGGGGTTGGGCCGCATATACGCGCGCCGGTCTCCACCACCCAGTCCTCGCCCCGGACTGCGCCGGATTCGATGACCGCGTAGGCGCCGCCGCGGCACCCCGTATCCAGGGCGGCGCCGTCCTCGATGATCGCGGTGGCGTGGATGCGATCGCTCATTAGTGCCGGAAGTGACGCATGCCCGTGAACACCATCGCCATGCCATGCTCGTTGGCGGCGGCGATGACCTCTTCATCGCGCATGGACCCGCCCGGCTGGATCACCGCCGCGATGCCGTTGTCGGCGGCCTGATCGATGCCGTCGCGGAAGGGGAAGAAGGCATCGGAGGCCATCACCGCCCCGTTCACGGTCAGGCCGGCCTGCTCCGCCTTGATGGACGCGATGCGCGCCGAGTTGACCCGGCTCATCTGGCCCGCGCCGACGCCGATGGTCATGCCGTCGCGGCCATAGATGATGGCATTGGATTTGACGAACTTTGCCACCCGCCAGCTGAACAGCAGATCCTGCATCTGTCCGGCGCTGGGGGCCCGGTCGGTCACCACCTTCAGCTCGGCATGCAGGCCGAGGTCCGCATCCTGCACCAGCAGGCCGTCGCGAACACGCTTGAAATCGCTGTAGCCCCTGCGCTCCGTCGGCCAGGCGTCGCAGCACAGCAGGCGCACGTTCTTCTTGGCGGCCACCACCGCAGCGGCGGCATCGCTGACCCCCGGGGCGATGATCACCTCGACGAACTGGCGCTCGACGATGGCGGAGGCCAGATCCGCCTCCAGCGGCTGGTTCAGGGCGATGATGCCGCCGAAGGCGGACTCCGGATCGGTGGAGAAGGCCCGTTCATAGGCCTCCAGCGGGGTATTGCCCAGGGCGACGCCACAGGGGTTGGCATGCTTGACGATGACGCAGGCCGGCCCTTCGGAGAACTGCTTGACGCATTCCAGGGCCGCGTCGGTATCGGCGATGTTGTTGTAGCTGAGTTCCTTGCCCTGCAACTGGCGGGCGCCGGCGACGGAGGCCTCGGTGCGCTCCCGGGCGACGTAGAAGGCCGCCTGCTGATGCGGGTTCTCACCATAGCGCATGGGCTGTTTCTTGCGGAACTGGACATTGTAGGTGCGCGGCAGACCCCGGGCGCGGCTGGCCAGATCGCCGTCGGGGTTGTCCACCAGGCTGCCGAGATAGTTGGCGATGGCACCGTCGTAGGCGGCGGTGTGCTCGAACGCCTTGGCCGCCAGATCGAAGCGGGTGGCATCGGTGACGGCGCCGTCGTGCTGCGCCATCTCGGCGAGCACGCGGTCGTAGTCGGCGGCGTCGACGATCACGGTCACGGCGGCATGGTTCTTGGCCGCGGCGCGCAGCAGGGTCGGACCACCGATATCGATGTTCTCGATGGCGCTGGCCAGATCGCAGTCCGGTCGTGCCACGGTCTGCTCGAACGGATACAGGTTCACAACCACCAGGTCGATGGGCTTGATCTCGTTCTCGCGCATCACCGTCTCGTCCTGCCCGCGACGGCCGAGGATGCCGCCGTGGATGCGTGGATGCAGGGTCTTGACGCGACCGCCCATGATCTCAGGAAAGCCGGTGTGGTCCGACACCTCCTTCACCGGGATGCCGGCCTCGGTGAGCAGCTTGGAGGTGCCGCCGGTGGAGAGGATCTCCACTCCGCGCTCGCTCAGCGCGCGGGCGAACGGGGCCAGGTCGGACTTGTCGGATACGCTGATGAGCGCGCGGCGAATGGCATGCATGCTGGGGATTACTCCTGGCACGGGCGGTCGCGGCGGCGCAGGGCCGCGACGCGCGGATGGATCTCGAGGAATTTTACGCCGGCCGACGCGGCCGGTGGCGTCAGCAATCGAAAAAGGTCTTCATCTTCTTGCGCAGGGTACCCCGGCTGATACCGAGCATGCGCGCGGCGACAGTCTGGTTGTTGTCGGCGCATTCCAGCACGGTCTCGATCAGCGGCCGCTCCACTTCCTCGAGCACCAGCTGGTAGAGGTCTTCCACCGCATGGCCGTGCATGTGGGAGAGATAGCAGCGCAGGGCGCCGCGCACGCATTCCCGGAGCGGCTCGTCGCGGTCCGCCCACTGTACCGTCAGACCCTGTTCAGCACTCCGTTCAGCGACTCGATCAGCTTCAGGCCAGGGCCCCAGCGCGGCGACTGAGGACGTGGATGCGGAACACGACCTGGATGCCGATTTCGCTGTTGCTCCTGGACCCGGTGCCGCAACCGATCCGGAGCCTGGTTCGGAACCTGATCCGGTACTACGCCTGACCCGCGCCACCGCACTCATACGGCACCGCCTTCCGGCGCAGGCCGGTCTGCGAAGAACGCCGCCACGACGTCGAGCTGCCGACGGGCATCTTCGATGCGCTTGATGTGCGCAAGGAACTGGCTGGTGTCCGGGTGTTCGGTCCGCATGGGGGTCTCGTCTTCCGATCCGGTCTCTGTGGAATACCCGGTTCCCGTCGGGTCCTTGGCTCGGCCCCCTGACGGGCAAACGGGCTGGCGCCAAGTCCTACTCCCGGTCTGGCTCCCGGGCGGGGCGTGGTACCACATGATGTGTTTTCTCGCAATCCGCACGCCCCGGCGCTCGCCGTACTGGGCGTGGATGGCCTGCAGGTGGGCGATCAGGGTCTCGCGGATCAGGGCCGGCGGCGGTGGCGACGCCAGCTCTCCGCTGGTCAGAAAGTGCGCCATCTCCCGGAAGACCCAGGGCCGACCCAATGCACCGCGGCCGACCATGACCGCGTCGGCGCCAGTATAGTCCAGGGCGTGCCGAGCCTCCAGTGGGGTCAGAATATCGCCGTTGACCACCAGTGGAAGCGTCGTTTGCGAGCGGACGGCTCGCAGGCTGTCGAATTCCGCCCGGCCGCTGTAGCCGCAGGCCCGGGTCCGACCATGCACCGCCAGCAGGGCGATACCCGACTCCTGCGCAAGGTATGCAATACGTGCAAGATTCCTTGTCTCCGGCGACCACCCGGTACGGGTCTTCAGGGTCACCGGCACCGGCACGGCATCCACCACCGCCTGCAGGATGCGCTGTACCAGCGACTCGTCGCGCAACAGCGCGGAGCCGGCGGCCGCCTTGCAGACCTTCTTTGCCGGGCAGCCCATGTTGATGTCGATGATGTCGGCGCCCTGGTCGACGCAGCGACGGGCCATGTCCGCCATCTGCATCGGCTCCGAGCCGGCAATCTGCACGGCGATGGGCCCGGGTTCGTCGCGGTGATCGGTGCGTTCGGCACTCTTGCGGGTGCCGCGCAGGGCGGGATTGGCGGACAGCATCTCTGAAACCGCAAGCCCGGCGCCGAACGCCCGGCAGAGGTGGCGAAACGGCCGGTCGGTGATGCCTGCCATCGGCGCCAGCAGCAGGTTGTTCTCGAGCCGCAACGGACCGATCTGCAATGGCCGCAACAACTGCGACGGCGATACCCGGTAGGCCGTCCCTGTCTCTGTGCCGGTCTGGGCGCCCATGTGGGCCCACGTCTCGGCTTCGCCGCGCCGCGTCAAGGGCTCAGCCGATGGCCGGTCAGCAGCGCCCAGTCGTCCTGGATCACCGGCGGTTCCATCAGGAAGCCGTCGCGATAGGCATCGGCAACGCCGGCCGCCTGATGCGACAGGACACCGGACAGACCGATCACGGCGCCGGGGGCGGCCAGGGCGGTCAGGGTCGGTGCCAGTTCCACCAGCGGGCCGGCGAGGATGTTGGCGACGATGACGTCGGCACGGATTGCGGGCATCGCCTCCGGACGCGCGATGACCAGGCGCTCCAGCACGCCGTTGGCAATGGCATTGTCGACGGTCGCGTCCAGCGCCTGGGGATCATGGTCGACGGCGATGGCCTGGCGCGCACCGAGCTTGAGCGCGGCAATGGCCAGGATGCCGGAGCCGCAGCCGTAATCCAGCACCACCCGATCCGTCAGCGCCAGGCCATCGAGCCAGCCCAGGCAGAGCGCTGTGGTGGGATGATGCCCGGTGCCAAAGGCGAGCCCCGGATCGAGGTCGATGCAGATCGGTTCCGGCGGCTCGCTCGCCGCGTCTGCTCCCGGGTCCGGATCAGGATCCGGCCCCAGCGCCGGGCGTTGTCCCTGGGGGCAGACCCAGAGACGGCGGCCGAAGCGCTGCGGCCCCAGGTCCTGGAGCCAGACCCGCTCCCAGGGCTGGTCCTCAAGCCGGGAGATCCAGGCCGGGGCCAGGGACTGCGGGCCGAGCTGAGCCGCCGCCTGCTCGGCGAGCAGGCTGCCGTTGGCATCGTCCTGGTAGAGAGCGGTGATCCGCACGCGCCGCCACAGCGGCGTGGCATTGGGCAAGGGCTCCAGGATCGGTTCCGGCACGGGGTCGTCGGCGGCGTCGTCGATGGTCACTGCCAGTGCGCCGCCGTTCTCCAGCGCCGCTTCGATCAGCGGCGCCTGCTCGCGCTCCACCACCAGTTCCAGTTGCAGCCAGGCCATGGGTGTCGCATTCATGTGCTCACATGCCCAGCTTCTTTTCCAGGTAGTGGATGTTGGCGCCGCCCTGCTGGAACGCCGCGTCCTTGACGATGTCCCGCTGCAAAGGGATATTGGTGTGGATGCCCTCGATGACGGTCTCGCGCAGGGCGTTGCACATGCGCGCCAGGGCTGCATTGCGGTCCTCGCCGTGGGCGATCAGCTTGCCGATCATGGAGTCGTAGTAGGGCGGCACCACGTACCCGGAGTAGATGTGGGTATCCAGCCGGATGCCGGGGCCGCCCGGGGCATGAAAGTCCTCGATGCGGCCGGGACTGGGCATGAAGGTCTCCGGATGCTCGGCGTTCAGGCGGCATTCGATGGCATGGCCGCGCAGCACGATGTCGTCTTGGGTGTAACGCAACGGCTGACCGGAGGCCACCAGGATCTGCTCCTTGATGATGTCCACCCCGGTGATCATCTCGGTGACCGGATGCTCCACCTGCACACGGGTGTTCATTTCGATAAAGTAGAACTCGCCGTCCTGGTACAGGAACTCGAAGGTGCCCACGCCGCGATAGCCGATCTGACGGCAGGCCTCGGCACAGCGTTCGCCAATGAAGCGGCGTTGCTCCGGCGTGATGCCCGGCGCCGGCGCCTCTTCCACCACCTTCTGGTGGCGCCGCTGCATGGAGCAGTCGCGCTCGCCCAGATGGATGGCGTTGCCCTGGGTGTCCGCCAGCACCTGGAACTCCACGTGGCGTGGGTTCTCCAGGTACTTTTCCATGTAGACGGTATCGTTGCCGAAGGCGGCGCCGGCCTCGGCCTTGGTCAGCGAGATGGCGTTCAGCAGCGTGGCATCGGAATGCACCACACGCATGCCCCGGCCGCCGCCGCCGCCGGCAGCCTTGATGATCACCGGATAACCGATCTGGCGGGCCAGTTCCAGCGTGCGCTTGGTGTTGTGATCCAGCGGGCCGTCCGAGCCCGGCACGCAGGGCACGCCAGCCTCCTTCATGGCCCTGATGGCGGACACCTTGTCGCCCATCAGGCGAATGGTGTCGGGCCTGGGGCCGATGAAGATGAAGCCGGACCGCTCCACACGCTCGGCGAAATCGGCGTTCTCTGACAGGAAACCGTAGCCCGGGTGGATGGCCACGGTATCGGTCACCTCGGCGGCGCTGATGATGGCCGGGATGTGGAGATAGCTGTCGCGGGACGGCGCCGGGCCGATGCAGACCGACTCGTCGGCGAGCAGCACGTGTTTCAGGTCGCGGTCGGCATCGGAATGCACGGCCACGGTCTTGATGCCGAGTTCGCGACAGGCGCGCTGGATGCGCAGTGCGATCTCGCCACGGTTGGCGATGAGGACCTTCTCGATCATTCGATGACAAACAGCGGCTGGTTGTACTCGACCGGCTGGCCGTTCTCGACCAGGATGCGTTTCACCACACCGGCGCGTTCGCACTCGATCTGGTTCAGGATCTTCATGGCCTCGATGATACAGAGGGTGTCGCCGACCTTCACCTCGGAGCCGTCCTCGACGAACGGCTTGCTGCCGGGGGAGGGCGAGCGATAGAAGGTGCCGACCATGGGCGAGCGCACCAGATTGGCGTCATCGGGCTCCGGCGCCGACGCGGCTGCCGGGGCGACGGCTGGGGCTGCAGCCGGCGTGGTCAGGGCCGCGGCCGGCCCCTGCATCAGCAGCTGTGGCGCGGCGCTGCCATGGCGGCTGATGCGCACCGATTCCTCGCCCTCGTGGATCTCGATTTCGGCGACATTGGATTCTTCGAGCAGCTCGATGAGCTTCTTGACCTTGCGGATGTCCATGACGGGTCTCGTTCTGTAAGGCGGTTGTCTGCGTTGCCCCGGCGCGGGCCGGACCGTGTCAGCCCAGCCGCTGCATGGCCGCTGTCAGTGCCAGTTCATAGCCGATGGCCCCGAGCCCGCTGATGGTGCCCGCGGCAATGTCCGAGAAGTACGAGTGGGCGCGAAACGGCTCGCGCGCATGCACGTTGGACAGATGGACCTCGATGAACGGCAGACGCACGGCAAGCAGGGCGTCGCGTAGCGCGATGCTGGTATGGGTGTATCCAGCGGGATTGATGATGGCGAAGGCGACCCCGTCTTCCGGGGCGCGCTGCACCCTGTCGATCAGCTCATGTTCGGCATTGCTCTGCACGAACCTGAGCTGGTGTCCGGCGGCCTCGGCCATGCTGACCAGCCGCCCGGCGATGGTATCGAGGGTGTCGTGTCCGTACTTGTCCGGCTCACGACGCCCAAGCAGGTTCAGGTTCGGGCCGTTGAGGCAAAGCAGTCTGGCCATGGCGGACCCCGTCGAACCTCGTGTGAGTCTGGGTGTGAATCTGGCGTACCCTGCAGGCGGCAGCCAATAGAGGCCGAGCGCCTGAACTTCGTCGGCGAATCGTTGCGATCACGCACGAACTGGCAGGAACCTGCCGCTAATCTTTGGAGTGAATAGGGTAAGGGATTGGGGCCGGATTTTCCAAACGGTTTTTTGCCCCATCGCCACGCGCGGGCTTCGGAATGCCTCGCGCTCAGGGTAACGCTCAGCCCGCATCCCGCGACAGCAGCGGCAGGATGTGCTGCTCGATCTCCTGGCGGCGAATCTCGCCGGTATGGCTGAACACGGGCGTGCCCCGACGGTCGAACACCGCCGTGAAGGGCAGCCCGCTGGTGCGATTGCCCAGGCGCCGTGACGCCTCGATGGCGTCCGCATCGCCGAGCAGCACCGGGTAGCCGACGTCCTGCTGCTGCAGGAAGCGGGCAACCGCATCCAGCCGGTCGATGGCGATGCCGATCACCTGCAGGCGCTCTGCGCCGACCTCCGCCTGCAGCGCCGCCAGCACAGGCATCTCCCGCAGGCAGGGCGGACACCAGGTGGCCCAGTAGTTGAGCACCACCACCTTGCCGGCCCATTCACCCAGGGCCACCTGGCGTCCGCTCAGGTCCGCCAGTCGCAGGTCCGGCAGCGCGGTGGCATGCTTGCCGTGCTGCTGCAGGCCGATGGTGTCGGCACCGCGCTCCGCCAGCCAGTGCTCGCTGAACAGCGCGATGGCGATGCTCAGGGTCCCGGCCAGCACAGTGACGATGACCACCTTGGCCAGATTCATGGCATCGCCTCGCGCCGGGATGCGCCGAGGGCTGTGGCGACCTGGGTCATTGCGCCGCCTCGCGCAGATGCGCCGCGAACGCCTCCGCCGGCACGAAGCCCACCAGCCGGTAGCCGCGCATCTCCTCGCCGTCACGATCGAAGAACAGCATCGCCGGCGGGCCGGGCAGGCCGAAACGCTCCTGCATCAGGGCCTTGTCCTCGGCGTCGTTGGCGGTCACGTCAGCCTGCAGCAGCACGAAGGCCTGCATGGCGCTGGCGACCGCCGGATCCGGGAAGGTATAGCGCTCCATCTCCTTGCAGGACACACACCAGTCGGCGTAGAAGTCCAGCATCACCGGCTTGCCGGCGGCGCTGGCCGCGGCCAGCTCCCGCTCAAGGTCCGCCACGGTCTTGATGCGCCGGAACTCCGCATGGGCCGCTGACGCGCCACCGCCACTGGCTGGCATCAGCCCACGCAGGGGTTGCACGGTATCGCGCCCGCCGGCGGCGGCGCCGACGATCATCAGCGCCCCGTAGAGCAGCAACGCCAGGCCCAGGGACTTCCACAGCTTGCGCCAGCCGCTCGCGGCGGGGTCCAGGCTGGTGGTGGCGCCCAGGTAGACGCCGGAGGCGATCAGCAGCAGACCCCACAGCAGCATGGCCACCGCGGCGGGCAACACCCGCTCGACCAGCAGGATGGCCACTGCCAGCAGCAGCACGCCGAACACCGCTTTTACCGCGTCCATCCAGCCACCGGCGCGGGGCAGCAGCTTGCCGGCGGAGGTGCCGATGACCAGCAAGGGCGCGCCCATGCCGAGACCGAGCCCGAGCAGGGCGAAGAAGCCGAGCACCGCATCGCCGGTCTGGCCGATGAAGATCAGGGCCCCCATCAGCGGCGGCGCGACGCAGGGGCCGACGATCAGGGCCGAGAGCGCGCCCATGATGGCCGCGCCGATCAGGGTGCCGCCCTCCTGCCGGTTGCTGATCTCCGTCAGCCGGGTCTGTACGCTGCTGGGCAGTTGCAGGTCGTAGAAGCCGAACATGGACAGCGCCAGCGCCACGAACACGCCGGCAAACACCGTCAGCACCCAGGGGTTCTGGAACGTGGCCTGCAGGTTGGCGCCGAACAGCCCGGCGATGACGCCAACCACGGCATAGGTCAGCGCCATGGCCAGCACATAGGCCAGCGACAGCATGAACGCCTTGCGGGTGGTGATGGTGGAACCCTGGCCGGCGATGATGCCGGACAGGATCGGGATCATCGGGAATACGCAGGGCGTGAACGCAAGCAGCAGGCCGAGCCCGAAGAAGATGGCCACGGCGCCGATCACGCCGGCATTGGCCAGCCGGGCGGCGATCTGGTCCTGCTCAGAGACCCGTTCGTCGGCACCGGATGGGGCATCCGATGCGTCACCAGACACAGTGGCTGCCGCGCCGGTTGCATCCGCCGACGCCAGCGCCACGGTCTCCAGCACGACGGTTTCAGGCGCCGCCGGCAGTTCCAGCGCGACACGCTCGGTCACCGGCGGGTAGCAGATCCCCCGTTCGGCACAGCCCTGGAATGCGGCCACCAGCGTGATGCCGGTGGGTTCGGCCCGGCTGCGCAACAGCGGCAGATCAAGGCTGATGTCGCCTTGGTAGATGGCCACGTCGCCAATGCTGCCATCCGGTCGCACGGTGTCCGGCTTGATCTCCGCCGCGGGCAGTTCGAACCGGCCCAGCCGGACGCCGCCGGCATCCTCCAGCGTCAGGGTGATCTTCTCCTGATACAGGTAGGTCCCCGGGGCGATCTGCCAGTGCAGTGACACGCGGTCCGGCGCCGCCACCTCCGCGGCGAAGCGGAATGCCTCCTCCGCCGGCAGGATGTCGTCTTCCAGACCGAGGCCCAGGGACGCGTTCCCTGGTTGCTTGAACGACGGGGCAAGGGATCGGGCAAGCGACTGGGGCTGTGTCGCCTGTCCGGATGATGCCGGGGAGGGCAGCTGTGCCGCCGCCAGCGTGGGCAGTTCCAGCAGGATCACCTGCTTCTGCGGTGGATAGCAGAGCCCGGCATCGGCGCAACCCTGGGAGGTGGCCTCGAGCTCGATGACCCGGCCCGCATCGGCGCTGCGGGTCACCGGCACGCGGGCCTCGACCCGGTCACGATAGATCTCCACGGCGCCGAAGAACGCGTCCTGCCGGGTCTCTGCCGGCGGCAGCGCAGCTGTTCCGGTTTCCATGCCCGGTGTCTTGCTGGCGAAGCGGAACTTGCTCTTGTACATGTAGTAGCCGGGCTCGATGTCCCAGCGCACCAGCACCCCGTCGCCCGCGTCGGCATTGCCGTCAAGCGCCTCGCCGGAGATGCGGAACGCCTGGTCCGGCTGCAGGAATTCCTCTTCTGCGACGGCGCCGGTCGCCGTCAGCAGGGCCAGGATGAACAGGGGGACGCACAGGCCGAGGGCGACGAGGCGACCCGCATCACGGCGCTTGCGCCCGGCCGTCCTGTCGTCCGTTCCGGTCGATTGGTGGTCTGTTGCCATCATTGTTGTACTCTCGTGCATTGACGGACCCACTCCAGGTAGGCATCGTGACCGTCGACAGCCGGGGGCGCGATCACCTCCGGCACGTCGTACGGATGCTCAAACAGGATCTGCTCGACGAGCTCGGCCATCCGCTCGTCAGTCGTCTTGATCAGCAGCTGGACTTCCTCTTCCTTCTCGATGACGTCCTGCCACCGATAAACTGACATCACGCCGGGCAGGATGTTCACGCAGGCAGCCAGCCGCCGCGCCACCAGCGACTCGGCGATGGATTCGGCAACGTCCTGATCGGGGCAGGTGCAGAGAACGACGCGGACGGCTTCGGACATGGTGGCGGCCCCGGCATGCAGGCGTGGTCACAGAGTTGGTACAGGGCGCATAGGGTACCGGAATCGGCGGCGATGCGGGGCCGCATTTGAGGCCAATCTTCAACGCGAAGCGCAACCGGAATTGAAACCGGCATGTCCGGACAGACCTTCTGGTTTTGGACGTCCCGCCACCATCGACGGGGCCGTGGCTGAGCGAGAAACCCATCATGCTGCCCGTGCTGATCATCTTTGTCTGTACCCCCCTGATCGAACTCTACTTCCTGATCCAGGTCGGCGATGTCATCGGCGCCCTGCCGACCATCGCCTTGTCGCTGTTCACCGCCGCCCTGGGCGGCTACCTGGTGCGCATGCAGGGGATCGCGGTGCTGATGCGGGTGCGCGACTTGCTCGACCGCAACCAGATGCCCGCGCTTGAATTGCTCGACGGCGCCGTGCTGCTGCTGTGCGGCTTCGCGCTGCTGCTGCCGGGATTCGTCACCGATGCCGTCGGCTTCCTGCTGCTGGTGCCGCCGCTGCGCCACGCCCTGATCCGGCGCTACTTTCAGGTGGTTCCGGCGGGGCACGCCGTGCATCCGGGGCATGACGAACCACGGGTGATCGAAGGCGATTATCGCCGCGAAGACTGACGGCCGTCCGGCCGTGCCCGAGCCTTCAGACCGCTCTTGACCTCGAGGGACGTCGACCACGCTCCCCACGACGGCCTGCCAGCCTCTCTGAGCGCGCCCTGTCCGCCTCCGATCTCTTCGCTGGGTCCCTTGCATCGCTGCAGGAAAACCGAGTCACGGCAAGCCTGCTGCCCCTTGACACACGCGCTTTCGGGTCTATTATTAGCACTCGCAAAACATGAGTGCTAACACCAGCGCCGAGACCTGGTGGGGCACAGATCATTCAGTCCACGACATCTGAGGGGAAACACCCATGAACATCCGTCCCTTGCATGACCGCGTCGTCGTCCGTCGCATGGAAGAGGAGCGCACCTCCGCCGGCGGCATCGTGATCCCGGATTCCGCCACCGAGAAGCCGATCCAGGGCGAGGTCATCGCCGTTGGCAACGGCAAGATCATGGACAACGGTGATCAGCGCGCACTCGACGTCAAGGTCGGCGACCGCGTCCTGTTCGGCAAGTATTCCGGCACCGAGGTGAAGCTGGATGGCGAAGAGGTCCTGGTGATGCGCGAAGACGACATCATGGGCGTCATCGAGGGCTGAACCCGCACCGGAACCTCACCCAGGCCTGTCCGGCCAGATGCAAGTTAAAACCAGTTTTCGCAAGGTACTCACACGATGACCGCAAAAGAAGTCAAGTTTTCCTCTGACGCCCGCAACCGCATGATGGAGGGCGTCAACGTCCTGGCCAACGCCGTCAAGGTCACCCTGGGCCCCAAGGGTCGCAACGTGGTGCTGGAGAAGTCCTTCGGCGCGCCGACCGTCACCAAGGACGGCGTCTCCGTGGCCAAGGAGATCGAACTCAAGGACAAGTTCGAGAACATGGGCGCGCAGATGGTCAAGGAGGTCGCTTCCCAGACCTCCGACATCGCCGGTGACGGCACCACCACCGCCACCGTGCTGGCCCAGGCCATGGTCCGCGAAGGTCTGAAGGCCGTTGCTGCCGGCATGAACCCGATGGATCTGAAGCGCGGCATGGACAAGGCCCTGACTGCCGCCATCGACGAGCTGAAGAATCTGTCCAAGCCCTGCTCCGACAACAAGGAGATCGCCCAGGTCGGCACCATCTCCGCCAACTCTGACGAGTCCATCGGCGAGATCATCGCCGAGGCCATGGAGAAGGTCGGCAAGGAAGGCGTCATCACCGTCGAGGAAGGCAAGTCGCTGCACAACGAGCTCGACGTGGTCGAGGGCATGCAGTTCGACCGCGGCTACCTGTCGCCTTACTTCATCAACAACCAGCAGAGCCAGACCGCCGAGCTGGAAGATCCCTTCATCCTGCTGCATGACAAGAAGATCTCCAACATCCGCGAGCTGCTGCCGGTGCTGGAGGCGGTCGCCAAGGCCGGTCGTCCGCTGCTGATCGTTGCCGAGGACATCGAGGGCGAGGCCCTGGCCACGCTGGTCGTCAACAGCATCCGCGGCATCATCAAGGTCTGCGCCGTCAAGGCACCGGGCTTCGGTGACCGTCGCAAGGCCATGCTGCAGGACATCGCCATCCTGACCGGCGGCACCGTGATTGCCGAGGAAGTCGGTCTGTCGCTGGAGAAGGCCACCCTGAACGAGCTGGGTTCGGCCAAGAAGGTGCAGATCAGCAAGGACGAGACCACCATCATCGACGGTGCCGGCTCCGACAGCGAGATCAAGGGCCGCTGCGACCAGATCCGTGCCCAGGTCGAGGAGACCACCTCCGACTACGACCGTGAGAAGCTGCAGGAGCGTCTGGCCAAGCTGGCTGGCGGTGTGGCCGTGATCAAGGTCGGTGCCGCGACCGAGGTCGAGATGAAGGAGAAGAAGGCCCGTGTCGAGGATGCACTGCATGCGACCCGTGCTGCGGTGGAAGAGGGCATCGTCCCCGGTGGTGGCGTCGCGCTGGTGCGCGCCCTGACCAACATCAAGGGCCTGACCGGCGGCAATCACGATCAAGACGTCGGTATCGCCATCGCCCTGCGCGCCATGGAAGAGCCGCTGCGTCAGATCGTCACCAACGCCGGCGATGAGGCCTCCGTGGTGCTGCACAAGGTCGCAGACGGCGAGGGCAACTTCGGCTACAACGCCGCCACCGGCGAGTACGGTGACATGGTCGGCATGGGTATCCTGGATCCCACCAAGGTCACCCGCACTGCGCTGCAGAACGCCTGCTCCGTGGCCGGCCTGATGATCACCACCGAGGCCATGGTGGCTGAGGAGCCCAAGGACGAGGCGGCAGCCCCGGCCGGCGGCATGGGTGGCATGGGCGACATGGGCGGCATGGGCATGATGTAAGGGCCTGCTGTCGACCGCCTGACCAGCAACGCCTTGGCGCGCAGGTCCGGCATCGCCTCGAAAAACCCCGCTTTGCGGGGTTTTTTGTGCATGGAAAATCTGAACGGACAAATCTGACCGAACGACCTAACCACAGGAGCAATGCATACATGCGTCTGAAAGTCTGGGATCTACCCACACGCCTGTTCCACTGGCTGCTTTTCCTGGCCGTAACCGCGGCCCTGCTCACTGGCCTGCAGGGCGGCAACTGGATGGTCTGGCATGGCCGGATCGGCCTGCTGATCCTGGGTCTGCTGGTGTTTCGTCTGGTCTGGGGCGTACTCGGCTCGACCTACGCCCGCTTTGCGCAGTTCGTGCCGACCCCGGGCCGGCTGCTGGACTATGTCCAAGGTCGCTGGCGGGGCGTCGGCCACAATCCCCTCGGCGCCCTGTCGGTCCTGGCGCTGCTGGCCGTGCTGCTCTGGCAGAGCGTCAGCGGCCTGTTCGCCAACGACGACATCGCCTTCAACGGCCCGCTGTATCCGCTGGTCAGCCGCGCCACCAGCGACTGGCTGACCAGCTGGCATCGCCAGGCGCTGTGGCCCATCGTCGGCCTGGTCACGCTGCACATCCTGGCGATCCTGTTCTACGCCGTGCTGCGCGGCAAGAACCTGGTGCGGCCGATGCTGACCGGCTGGACCGAAGCCGACGACCCAGGGATGCGTTCGGCCCGTGGCGGCAAGCTGTGGGCGCTACTGCTCGCCGTGATCCTGGCCGGCTTTGCCGTCTGGCTGGCCGATGGCGGGCTGCTGACGCCAGCCGCGCCACCGCCGCCCCAAAGTCTGCCGGCCTGGTAGGGCGCCAGAGGCAGCATCAGCACCCTCTGCCGGCTCCGCTCCGGCGCACGTTCAGATTCAATTCAGCTTGCTTCGCTACCCTCTGATCGGGCGCAAGACACGGCTCGCCGCACCACAGCGACAAGACCCGCGCCCGTTGCGATGGATCGCAACCAGAGGCCTGGCCATCACCGTGCGGGACATGCACGGGTTTGGCGGGCCGACATGCCGATGCTTCCAGACAAGAGGGGAACGATGAAACCTACTGCCATGCGTGCGATCCACAGCACCCTAAGGTGCAGCGGATTTGCGCTGTTGCTCTGCGCGGTGCTGCCGACCGCATTAGCCGACAGCCACAGCCGGGATCGCGATCGGGACGATGATCATTCCGACACGCGATTCTCGATCGAAAAGGCCTCCTGGGATGCCGACGACCGTCGACTGGTGGTCAAGGGGAAACGCGGTCGCGACATGGTCGTCACCGTCGTCAATGCGGCCGACCCGACGCAGGTGCTCGGTCGCGATGACGACGATGACGACGACTGGCGTATCCGCAGCCGCCAGCCTTCTCCGGTACCCTGTCGCGTGCGCGCCATTGCCGAGGACGGCACCACGGTGGAGGCCGACGTGCGCCGCGCCCCTGCCGACTGCGGCGCTACCGATCCCGAAACACCGCCTGATGACCGTCCATCCATCACCATCGAAGTGGCCTCCTGGGATGCCGACTACAGTCGACTGGTGGTCAAGGGCGAGCGCGAGCGCAATCTGCTGATAACCGTCGTCAATGCAGCCGACCCGGCACAGGTGCTCGGTCGCGATGACGACGATGACGACGACTGGCGTATCCGCAGCCGCCAGCCCTCTCCGGTACCCTGTCGCGTGCGCGCCATTGCCGAGGATGGCACCACGGTGGAGGCCGACGTGCGCCGCGCCCCTGCCGATTGTGGCCCGACCGATCCGGAACCGCCGCAGCCGCCCGAGCCGCCGCAGCCGCCGGAACCACCACCGAGTAACGATGCACACGCCGGAATCGAACGCTACGACGGCCCATCCACTTGCATCGCCTGCCACCAGACGGAGGCGGAGCAGATGCACGGCTCTGTGCATTACCAGCAAAGCGGCCCCACGGACTACGTGACCAACATCTTTGGCCCTGCCGGAGAGCGCTGGAACGGCGCCCCGGGTGACGGCTTCAGCGGCATCAACACCTACTGCGGCGCGCATCTGAACAGCCCGCGCTTCACCTGCGCCGGTTGCCACGTGGGCAACGGCCGCTTCCCGACCACGCCGGACGCCTTCGCGAGCCTGGCCTACGAGGCACAGCAAAAGGAACTGGCCAATATCGACTGCCTTACCTGTCACCAGGAAAAGTACAAGCGCTTCCCGGACCCGGCCGGCGGCTTTGAGACGCTGCAGATCGTCGCTCAGGGCGCCGACGGCAAGCCTGATCCGGCGCTTCCGCCGATCGAGCGTACCGGACTGTCGGGCATCCCCATCGTCGATCCGATCACCGGAGACTTCGACTTCGTCCCCGCGGATCCGACCAATCCAGACCTGGCCGGTGCCCCGGTACCCCTGATGGACATCTCCGCTGTCGAAGCGGCCCGGACGGTACATCAGACCACCCGGGCGTCCTGCCTCAGCTGTCACGCAAAGGCCGGTGGCGGCGACGGCACCAAGCGTGGCGATCTGTCCTCGCTACTGGCAAATCCTGATCCCCACATCGACATGCACATGAGCGACGCGGGTGCCGGTCTGGTCTGTGCGGACTGCCACGACGCTGGCGGACACCGGGTCATGGGGCGTGGTGTGGACCTGCGGCCCAACGATGTGCCCGAGCGGCTGACCTGCACCGGCTGCCACGATGAGCGTGTGCACGGAGACTACAGTGCTACCGATGGCCGAGCCCGCGATACCCATGCCCTGCGCGTCGCCTGCCAGACCTGTCACATCCCGACCTTTGCCAAGGGCATGGCCACCGAGGTCGCCCGCGACTGGGAGGATCCGCACTGGTCCGACAGCGCCTGCAACGGGCGTGGCGGCTGGCTGCCACGAGAGGACAAGCTGGCCAATCTGATCCCGACCTACCAGTGGTTCGACGGCACCAGCGAGGTGTATTACCTGGGCGAGGACCTGACCAATGTCCCGACCGTTGCGCTGAGCGATGCCGAGACCAGCGCCCTTGGCCTTCCCGCGGGCAGTGAGGCGTATGTGCTCGGCATTGGCAATGGTGGCGTCAACACGCCCGGGGCCAAGCTGCATCCGATGAAGGAACATCTGAGCAAGAACGCCCGCAACAACGTCACCAACACCCTGGTCGCGCACTCCACCTTCGAGTTCTTCCGTACCGGCAGCTTTACCGATGCGATCCTCAGCGGGCTGGACCAGACCGAGGGCATGAGTCGCGACGATCCCTACGAAATCGTAGGGGTGCACACCTATCAAAGCATCAACCATGGTGTGGAGAGCGAAGACAGTGCCCTGGCCTGCGGCGCCTGCCACAGCAGTCTGTCGGGTGGTCCGGTGCGCATGGATCTGCAGGGAACCCTCGGCTACCAGCTCAAGGGGCCGGAGCAGCAAGTGTGCACCCAGTGCCATGAGTGGGAAGGCAGCATGAGCTTCGTGGAGGTGCATCAAGAGCATGTGGACGACAAACGTCGCGATTGTTCCGTCTGTCATAGCTTCAGCCGCCCCGAGCGCGGGCTCAGCACTGCATTGTTGTTCGATGACTAAGGCGTGAGCGCCTGCCCGACGCTGAAGGATCAGCGTCGGGTTTCGTGTTTTGCAAACCCCCGGCCAGTTTTAAGCGGCAAACGCACCGCAACACCGAATCCACCAAACCGGGTCGAGCGGTAAAAATCAATCTTGCCGCCGTAGAGTTCCACAATCTCCTTCGCGATCGAGAGCCCGAGCCCATGGCCGGATACGCGCTCGTCCAGACGGGCACCGCGCAGGCCGATGGATCGCAGCTCCTCCTCGCTGCAACCTGGCCCGTCATCCTCGATGCACATGCGAACACCGTCCTGATCGGCGCCCACCTGGCAGGCAACGGTCCGTTTCGCCCACTTGCATGCGTTTTCCAGCAGGGTGCCCAGGAGTTCCAGCATGTCTTCCCGATCCGCCAGGATCGAACCCTCCGTGGAGCCGTTCAGGTCCACTTGGCACTGAATCACCAAGTCCTTGGCCGGATACATCCGCAGCAGCAAGGCCTTGAGTGCCGGCAGTTCCGCCGCCGGTTCGAAGCTGGAACCCGCATGCCCGCTACCGGCGATGCGGGCTCGTTTCAGTTCTCGCTCCACCAACGCCCGAACGTGATGTATCTGCTCTCGGCAAATCGCGCGTTCCGCCGGAGTCAGGGGAGGCCGATCCTGGGCGAGGAGTTGCAGCACCAGGTTCAGCGGCGTCTTCAGCGCATGGGCCAGATTGCCGGCGGCATTACGCGATCGCTCCAGTCGCTTGCCATAGACGGACAGCAACCGATTGACCTTCTGCACCAGGGGCTGGATCTCGCTGGGAACCTGTTCCGTCAGCTGCGATGTTTCTCTACCCTCCAGGCGTTCGATGTCCTGATACACCGGCTCGAGGGCTCGAAACGTCCGGCGCACGATCAGGCGTTGCAGCAGCATCGCTAGACCGAAGCCGAAAATCGCCAGCAGGGCGAGCAATCGCTCGAAATCGTGCAAGACCTCCAGCAGAGGCGCCAGGTCCTCCGCCACCGTGATGGTGACCTCGTCGTTGCCCAGCCGATAGCCCGCACTGCGCACAAGCAGGCGCTGGCCGAGGATCTCCCGGCTGTTCCAGTGCCGGACCTCACCGGGCCCCATCAATCCGTAGTCGATATCCTGATCCCAGAGAGAGCGCGACCGTCTCCGCAGGTTCTGCTTGCTGTCTATGATGTAGTAGTGACCGGAGAGGGGCTGGTGGTAGATGGATGTGACCGCCAGTTCCGGTTCCAGTCGCTGCCCCGTCGGATCGCGCCGGAGCCGACCGAGCAAGGCCTCGGCATCATGCGCGAGACGCGACAAGACATAGCCCTGGGTGCTGCGATGCAGGGTTTCATGCCCGAACCACCAGGCAGTACCGATCAACGCGGCGAGGCTCAGCACGAGGCCGAAGTGAAGTCGGGTTTCGATCGATTGCATCCGCTGACCTGTCCGTCCGGCGGCGGTGACTCCCGTTCAGGGGTTGGAGGGAAACACGTACCCTTGGCCGCGTTGCGTGACCACATGGGCGGACCCAATCTTCTCCCGAAGCCGGCGTACATACACCTCGATCAGGTTGCTGCCGTGTTCCGCGTGCTGGTCGTAGAGATGTGTGAGCAGACGTTCCTTGGACAGCACCTTGTCCGGGTGATGCATGAAATAGCGAAGCAGGCGAAACTCCATGCCGGTCAGGCCGATCTCCCTCTGATCCGGCAAACACACACAATGACGGTCCTGGTCCAGCATCAGGCCGGCCAGGGTCAAGGTGGTGCTGCTGTGGCCCGTGGTGCGTCGCAACAGGGCCTGAAGCCGGGCGAGGAGTTCTTCCACATGGAATGGCTTGCCCAGATAGTCGTCGGCTCCAGCCTTTAGACCATCGACGCGCTCATGCCAGGCATCACGGGCCGTCAACACCAATACGGGGGTGTCGACACCCGTGCTTCGCCATGTTTGCAACACTTCGAGTCCAGGCCGGCCGGGGAGGCCAAGATCGAGGATGATGGCATCATAGGCGATGTCACCACCGAGAAACCCGCCATCGATCCCGTCCTCCGCCCAGTCGACGGCGAATCCCTCCAGTCTCAGCCGTTCCTTCAGGCCCTGGGCCAGCGCGTGATCGTCTTCAACCAGGAGCAGCCTCACGCGCGCTCAATCCTCGCGTTCCTCTTCATATTCGTACAGTTCACCCGTTGCAGCGTCGAATTCCATCTCCCACACCTGTCCGCTATCATCGAGCAGGTAGATCTCGTAGACATAGGCGTCGTGTTCGCTCTCATACTCCAGTTTGGCCTCGATCAGCAAGCCATCCCGCAGCGCATGCGCCCTCTCGATGAAATACGACAACGGCTTGATCACGCCTGAGGAAAACAGCCGACGGGCCAGGGCGGCATCGTCCTCTCCGTCCGGATCCGCCACAGCCGCGACGGAGAACACCACCAGAGCGACAAGCGACGTTGCGGCACGATTGCCGACGATGGAACGCAGCACCATGAGAGGCAGCAACCGTTAAGGGAGTATCCGATCGAACAAGTCATCGGATCGGAGGCGCCGGCCAAGAGTGCAGTGTCCCGCGGCGCCGATGATGGCAGGCCGGCGGTTAACCGGCTATCTGCCTGTAAGATTCGACGCCGCGGGATCCGGACGCGTCCGATCAGGCTTCCGCCGGCACAATATCACGATAGGCATGCCAGGTGGCATGGCCGATCAGCGGCATGGCGATGAACAGGCCGACATAGAAGGTCAGCAGGCCGACGCCGACGAAGAACACGATCAGCGCTGCCCACAGGGTCATCGCCGGCCAGTTCTCGGTCACCGCCTTGACGCTGGTACGGATGGCCGTGAAGCCGTCCACCTTGCGATCCATCAGCATGGGTACGGAGATGGCACTGATGGCGTAGGCCAGCCAGGCGAGCAAGAAGCCGACGCCGATGCTGGCGAAGGCGAAGGCCGGGTTCTTGCCCGACAGGAACACGGTGCTGAAGAAGTTCTCCAGTGGCGGGTGCATGCCGGTGTAGAGCAGGGCAAAGAGGACGAAATTGGCCATCATCCAGAGTTGCATGATGATCAGCAGGCCAGCGGTGATGACGCCGAGTTGGGCCTGATTGCCCTTCCAGGCCTCGAGGAAATGGCAGAAATGCAGCGGCTCGCCGCGTTCCAGGCGGGCACTCATCTGGTACAGGCCCAGACCGATCACCGGGGCCAGCAGATAGAAGCCAGCGGCCAGGAAGGGCACGATGAAGGTCAGGCCCTCCACCATCAGGCCCAGGGTCATGAGGCCGCTGATCAGGACGATGACCGCGCCATAGGTCAGGCTGTACTTGCGCGCCCGGATCATGTCCTGCCAGCCACGCTCGATCCACTGCCAGGGTTGTGCGAGGGTGACGCGATTGACGCGGATCTCGTCGGGCCGGATGTCACCGGCGACGGCGGTATGTTCCATGGTTCGAAATCCTCCAGATGCTTGCTGTCAGGTACGTGCTGTCAGTTTCTTGCTGTCGTGCTGCAGACGATTGGTTCGCCAGCAATTTCAAGATGATGGAAATCTTGACAAAACGCAAGCAATTCAATTTTGAGGATTGATTTTTTTCATGGACAATCGGTTGCCAAATAGCGGGTTACCAGAGGGCCGCTGGAGGTTTCCCCTGAATCGACAATCACCCGGCAATGACTCGGCGATGCATCAGCGGCGCTGCAGTGCCTGCCGCACCCGGGCGAACCGAACATCCAGCCCGTCGACATCCGCCGCTGGCGTGGCGCGGTACCAGTCCTGCAACAGCGTCCAGACATCGCTGTGGCCAGGGGCGTCGTCCGCCCCGTCGCGAATGTCCCGATGCGGCTCGCGCCGATGCTGATCTTCCAGGTGCTCGCGCAGGCGCGACACTTGCAACGCCATGCGTTCCGACTGCAGTTCGGCAGGGGAGTCGACGCCGGAGCTGATCTCCAGTTGCAGGCAGAGCGCGACACGGCGCCGGGCATTGTCCTGCATCTGCTGTTGCAACGCGTCTCGCGCCTGCCCCCGGGTCGCCCGCAGCACCTGCTGAAACGCCGCCTCCAGACGGTCCGCCAGAGCGTCTTCTGCTGGGGGCCCCTGTGTCCGGGGGCCGTCCATCGGCGCGTCCGCAGGCGAGGGCTCCACCGTGTCCGGGTCCGAGCCTGACTCCGGGCCCGCCAGCGGCGGCAAGGCGGCCCACTGTCGGGCCAGTGCCTCGGGGGCCTCGGGATCATCGCCGCCGAAAGCCTCGACCAGCCGCCGTGCGGCCTGATCACAGAGATCCGCCCGCGCCTGCACCTGTGCCAGCGCCGCCCAGCGCTCGGCGTCCCGCAGCGCGTCCCGCCGTTCACGGGCGGCTGTGGCTGCAGTCTCCCAGCGCCGCCGCAGGGCAGCAGCGGCATCGCGGGGCAGGGGGAGTGCCTCGGTGTCCTGCCAGCGGCGTTCCAGTGCGTCCAGCGCCCGCTGTAGCGCGGCAGCATCGGCGGCCGCGCCGGCCTCCTGTTCCAGCTCGGCACAGATGGCCTGGCGGGTTGCAAGGTGCTCGCGCCACGCATTGTCCCGGGCTGCATGCTGGGCCGCCCGACGCTCGAACACCGCATCACTGGCGCGGCGAAATGCCTTCCAGAGGGCGTTTTCGTCGCGCTGGCGGTTGGGGACGGTGGTTGCCCACTGCTGTTGCAGCGCCTTGGCCGCGGCGATGGCCGTGCCCAGGTCGGGCTCGTCGACCAGGGTGCGCATGCGTTCGATCAGGTCCTGTTTCAGGGCGGTGTTGCGCGCACGTTCCTCGTCCAGGGCCTTTTCCAGCCGACGCAGCGACTTGCGGAAGCGTCCCTCCAGCGCGCGATGCCGGGCATGCGCCACCGGCCCGAGTGCGGCCCAGGCCTGACGCATCTCGCGGTGGGCGCGGGCGGCCTTCTTCCAGTCCACCCGCTGCCAGTCCACCTGCGCCAGAAAGGCCTCCAGTTGCCGGCACAGGGCCTCGCGCTGGGCCTGGCTGGCCGCGCGCAGCTTGGCCTGGGCGTCGAGGAACGGACGACAACGCTGCTGCACCTGTTCAGCGGCGGCATGAAAACGCTGCCACAGGGCCTCATCCGCCGGGGCGCCATTGCGATCGAATCCACGCCACGCGGCCTGCAGCTCGTGCAGCCGGTTGGCGGCGGGTTCCAGCGGGTGCTCGGCGTCCGCGGCCAGCGCCTCGATCTCGGCGCAGAGCTGCTCCCGATGGGTATCGGCGCTCCAGCGGCGCCAGTGTTGCAGCTCCCGCAGCCGTGGTGCCACGGTCTTGAGATGCGTCTCGGCGGCGCTGGATTCTGCCTGCCTGAGCCCCGCCTGGCGCGCATGCTCCAGGGTGGCCGCCAGGCTCTGATACACCGACTCGGCCTGCTTCAGCCGACCCTGCTCCACCAGTTCGTCCAGTTGTCGCATACGCTCCGGCACTGCGGCGAGCTTTTGCTCCAGTCGGTGTCGCTGGCGCTCCAGACGTTGCTGCAACCGATCCAGGTCTGCGCCACAGGCCGCCACCTCGGCGTCTTCCGCGGGCAACTGCGCCAGGCGTCGGCGAAGGTCTGCCAGGCGTCGTCTGCCGGGCCCGGCATCCTGCTCCAGCGCCGCCCGGATGTCCGCATGCAGGGCGGCGGCGGTCTCGACCCGAGATGGCGGCAGGGCCGCATGTGCAGACGTTTCCGGCGCAGCGGCTGGCGGGGCTTCCGGCGACCTGCCGGCCGGCCCATCCGCAGGGGATTCCGGCGCCGGTGCCGAAGAGAGGGGTTGAGACGATTGCCGAGTAGGATCAACCGGGGTTTCCGACAAGGTCTTGGGCTGGGCCTCCGGCTGGGCTTGCGGCTGGGATTTTGGGTGGATGTCCGGCGGAGTTTCTGGCGGGACTTCCGGTGCCGCGCGCTTGGCCGCCTCGGCCTCGGCGCGTGCCCGCGCCTGGCGTTCGTAGCCATCGAGGAACGCCTGTCGCAGCCGCCGGCGGCGTTCCTGCTGGTCCGGGCCCAGTTCGCCTTCGATCTCGGCCCACTGCTGGTCCAGGTGGATGAGCAGCGCATGATCCTGCGACCAGGTGTCGAATCGCCCCAGTCGCGACAGCTTGTCGCAGATGCCCTCGCAGCGGGCCGTGACCAGATGCGCCCGCTCGGCCCGCTCGGCGATGGCCTTGAGCCGGGCCTTGGCCAGCCGGTAGACACGTTTGTCGCGGTTGCCGATGCCACGCAGGATCTGCTCCAGGGCATCGCGACCCTGCACCCGCTCCGCGGCCTGAAGGCGATTGCTCGCCAGCGGATCCTGCAGCGCGCAATCCGCCAGCACCACCTCGTCGGTCACGGCCTGGATGGCCGTGAGCCGCAGCTGCGCTTCATCGCCCTGCCGCGCGACCAGAGCCAGCAGCGCAGGGGACGCGATCCGCGCCAGTTCAGCCAGGCGGGCATCCAGGCTCGGCGCCTGGTCATCGGCGCCGCTCAGCAGACGGCGGTAACGGGCGTTGGCCAGATCGCGCACACCGGCATCGGGGTCCTGCTCCGCGACCCGCCGCAGCGTGGCGAGGTCCGACAGCGCGCGGCAGGCGTCGCGTCGCGCGGCGCTGTCGGGATCCGTCAGCGCGATGTCGAGCAGTCGGGTGGGGTCCGTCGCGGCGGTAGCGTCGGCCCTGGTGCCGAACAGTCGCTTGAAGAACATGGTGGCCTGACGTCGTTACGAAACATTGAACGCGGATTGTACCCTGTTGCCGCGGCGTTTTCGGGCTTTCGCTGCCCGTTCTCCGTGTGCCCAGCGGCTTTGCGGTTGATTCCGTGGTTGTCTGGGGGTTGGTCCCGTGCTTGAACTGGGGTCTCGGCCGCGTGACGAACGAACTCAGCGGCGCAGGAAGGGGTTGGTCAGGCGCTCCTCGCCGAGCTTGCCCGCCGGGCCGTGGCCCGGGATGAAGGTGACATCGTCGCCCAGCGGCAGCAGGCGGTCATGGATCGACGCCAGCAATGCGGCATGGTCCCCACGGGGAAAATCCGTGCGGCCGATGCCGCCACGGAACAGCACGTCCCCCACCTGGGCGAGCCGAGATGCCTGGTGATGGAACACCAGGTGGCCGGGGGTATGGCCCGGGCAATGCAGTACCTCCAGGCGCTGTTCGCCCACCTGGAGTGCGTCGCCCTGGTGCAGCCACTGATCCGGCTCGAATCCGGGCTGTTGCGGCAGGCCGAACATCTGCGCCTGCTGCGGCAATGCCTGTAGCCAGAAGGCGTCATCAGGGTGCGGACCGCGGATGGGCAGCCCGAGCCGGGCCGCCAGTTCCGGTGCGCCGCCGACGTGGTCGAGATGGCCGTGGGTCAGCAGGATCGCCACCGGACGCAGTCCATCCTGCTCCAGGGCCGCGACGATACGCTCCACCTCGCCCCCGGGGTCGACGACGGCGGTCTCCCGGGTAACGGGGCAGGTGAGCAGGGTGCAGTTCTGCGCGAACGGCGTGACGGGAATCAACGTGTAATGCATAGGGCTCTGGAAGAGGTTCAGGCGCCGCGTCCGGGGCGTGCCGACAGCACCGGCCGGGTGGCGGACAGGCGGTCGTACCAGGTCAGGGAGTTGCGGTCGAACAGCACCCACCACAGGCCGATGCCCAGGGGTGCAAGGGTCACGGCCGCCAACAGCAGCCGACGCATCGCATCCGCCGCAGTCAAGCCGGCGCCATCGCTGCGCACCAGCCGGGTGCGCCAGGCGCGCATGCCCAGGGTCTGGCGTCCGCCGGTCCAGAAGTAGCCGTAGTACAGTGCCACCACCGCCAGCAGATAGACCTGAAAGCCGACGCGAAAGGGTCCGGCGATGGTTTCGTGGCCTGTCAGATGGAACGGCGTATAGTACAGGCCGGCCGCCACCACCAGGACGCCGAACAGCAGCATCAGATCGTAGAGCATGGTGGCGAGGCGGCGCAGCAGACCCGGGGCGCGGGCCCGGGCAAGGGTCTCGGCGGTAATGGGGGCGGCGGACGCGGAGGCCGCGGGGGTCTCGGAATCAGTCATCGGACGCGGTTGGGATGAGTCAGTCGGGCAGCAAGGTCAAATCGCCATTCTACAGACTGTTGCGGCGATTGCCGATGCCGGTGATCGCGATCCTGATTGGCCTGATCGCCGGTCTCGGCGTCTGGGGCGTGCTCGATCAGGTGCAGAGCCGGGCCATCGAGCGCATCTTCGGCAAGGAACTGCGGGCCCGCCTGGACCTGCGCGCTCGCGAAAGCCTGCTGCGGTTTGACCAGCACATGGCCAACTACGCCGCCACCGCCCGGCTGCTGGCCAACCATCGCCGGCTCGCCCAGTACCTCGAGCCGCTGTTCTGGTTTCCGGAAGAGGACATCACGCCAGTGGTCTACAAGGGGTTCCGGCCTTTCTGGCTGCCGGACTTCTTCGACCGCAACGCCTTGCTGGCGCCGAGCTACGTGCTGCTGATCGACACCCGCGGGCGGGTGCGCGAGGTCTATCAGGCGGTGGAGCAGGCCATGCCGGCGGACATCCTGACGGACGCGGGCCAGTGGATCGGCGACGACGAGGACGTGCATGCGGTGCTGACGCGCGCTGGCCCGGCGCCCTTTCTGATCGTCAGCGATCGCGTGGAGGACGCCAGCGGCTACCGCATGGGGCATCTGGTGGTGGTGATCCCCATCGACGCGGCCTTCCTCACCGCCGCCGAGGGCACAGTGTCCTCGGACAGCTCCGTGGTGGCGCTGGTAGACGCCGACGAGCAGCGCATCCTGGCCAGCAACGAGCCGCAGTCGCTGCTCCCTGGCAGCCTGATCGAGGACTGGACGGCGGAGTACCTGGTCACCTTGCAATCCCTGCCACGGTACGAGGCGTCCAACTGGAACATGCTGTTCGCCACCTTCATTCCGCATCGCAGCGTCGCCAAGATGTCCGAGCGGGTGGTGGACTTCGAGCGCCGGCAGCGGCTCATCGCCGCGCTGGCCTTCATCGGCGTGTTCACGCTGCTGATCTACCTGGTATCAGTACGGCTGAACAAGGTGCTGACGCGCATGTCGCGGTTTTCGCAACGGGCGCTTGAGATCGAACAACCGGGATTCAAGCAGGGTGGCAACCAGCTGTTGCTGCTGGAAGACTGGATCCAGCACTTCACCAACCTGGTGCTCCGGGCACGGGAAGAGATGAGCCTGCGTCACGCCCACGAACTGCGCGAGACGGAGGCGCTGAAGGCGGCCATCATGGAGGCCTCGCTGGACGCCATCGTCACCCTGAGCCAGCGCGGACAGATCATCGACTACAATCCCATGGCGAGGGTGATGCTGCGCTTCACCCCCGCCGACATCCTCGCTGCGGACTTCGCGACGCAGTTCCTCGACCCCGCCGAGCACGCCGCATTCGCCGCCATGCTGCGCGACTCCACGCGGCGACATGGCGACGCCCAGGCGCCCTTCGCCCGTGGCGAACTGCAGGCACGGCGCATGGACGGCTCGCGGTTTCCGGTGGAGATGTCCATCGTGCCCATCGATGTCGACGCAGAGCGTGTCTACACCCTCTACATCCACGATGCCACCAAGCGCAAGGAGGCAGAGCGCGAGATCAAGAGCCTGGCGCGCTTCGCCAGCGAGAGCCCGAACCCGATCCTGCGGGTGACGGGAGACGGCGGCATCGCCTACGCCAATGCCGCCAGCCTGCCGTTGCTGGCCCACTGGGGAGGCGCCCCCGGCGAACGCCTGCCCACGCCCTGGATCGAGGAGGTACGTGCGGCCCTGGACAACGGCAACACCAGCGAGCACGAGGATGACCAGGGCGGCCAGATCTATTCGCTGCTGTTCGTGCCGGTGGCAGATCCGGGCTACGTCAACATCTACGGGCGCGACATCACCGCCGTGCGACGGGCGGAGCAGGAGTCGCGCCAGCACCAGTCGGAGCTGGTGCATGTCTGCCGGCTCAGCACCATGGGCGAGGTGGCCACGGGCATGGCGCATGAGCTGAACCAGCCCCTGTCGGCCATTGTCAATTACGCCAACGGCGCCAGCCGCCGGCTGCAGAACGACAGCGGCGACCGCGAGGCGCTGGTGGACGCCATGCGCCACATCTCCAGCCAGGCCCAGCGTGCCGGAGAGATCATCCGCCGCCTGCGGGCCCTGGTGGGCAAGCAGCCACCGATCCGCTCGGTGGTGGACCTCAACTACCTGGTGCGCGAGGTCTGCGGCTTTGTTGAGTTCGAGGCCACCCGGCTCGATCTACAGTGGCAGCTGGCGCTGGCCGACGGCGAGATCCCGGTGAACGTGGATCTGGTGCAGATCGAACAGGTGTTGCTGAATCTGGTCCGCAATGCCATGGACGCACTTGAGGAGCAGCCGGCCGACGCGCGCCGGCTGGAGATCAGCACCTGGGTCGAGGACGGCTGGGCGCTGGTGCGCATTGCCGACAACGGCCCGGGCATCCCGCCGGAACGCATGACGCATCTGTTCGATCCCTTCTTCACCACCAAGGAGAGCGGCATGGGCATGGGGCTGCCGATCAGTCTGACCATTCTGGAAAATCACGAGGGCACCATCTGGGCGGAATCCGCCCCCGGGCGCGGGAGTCGTTTCTATGTGCGGCTGCCGGTGGCAGCATCATCGATCGGCGACGGCATGACCGACGCCGCCGGACCGACCGCTGCGCAAACCGCGGGGGACAGCAGCCGATGACCCAGGTGACAACGGTCTTCGTGGTGGACGACGACCAGGCTATGCGCGCGTCGCTGCAGTGGCTGATCGAGTCCATCGGCATGCGGGTGGAGACCTTCGACTCGGCCCAGGCCTTTCTGGACGCCTACTATCCCGGGCGCGCCGGCTGCCTGCTGCTGGACGTGCGCATGCCCGGCATGAGCGGGCTGGAGCTGCAGGCCTACCTGACCCGACGGGAGATCCGCATCCCGGTCATCATCATCACCGGCCATGGCGATGTGGCCATGGCGGTCAAGGCGATGAAGGCGGGGGCGGTGGATTTCATCGAAAAGCCCTTCGATGACGAGGAACTGCTGAACAGCATCCGCAACGCCCTGCAACATGATGAGAAGCAACGCGCCCTGCGGGCCCAGCGCGCCGCCATTGCCATGCGGCTAGCGGAGCTCACGCCGCGCGAGCACGAGGTGATGAGCATGGTGACCGACGGCAAGTCCAACAAGGAGATCGCCGCCGCCCTAGGGGTCAGCGCCAAAACCGTCGAAGTGCATCGCGCCCGGGTCATGGACAAGATGCGCGCCAACTCCCTGGCCGAGCTGGTGCGCATGGCGCTCATCGCCCGCGGCGAGCCGACCTGAATCCGTCGCGCATGCCGACGCCCGCACGGAGCGAGGCCGCGTCCTGGTCCTGGGCCTTCTACGACTGGGCCAACTCCGCCTTCGCCACCGTCGTCATCGCCGGCTTCTTTCCGGTGTTCTTCGCTCAGTTCTGGGCCGCGGATCTGACCCCCGCCGAGAGCACCCAGTGGCTTGGCTATGCCGGCAGCACCGCCAGTCTGCTGCTGGTGCTGAGCGCCCCGGTGCTGGGGGCGCTGGCGGACCAGATCGGCGCGAAGAAACGCTTCCTGCTCGGCTTCACGCTGCTGGGCGTGCTTGCCACCGCAGCGCTGTTCTGGCTGCAGGCGGGCCAGTGGCAGGCGGCGCTGGCGCTTTACCTTGCCGGACTGCTGGGTTTCTTCGGCGGCAATATCTTCAATGACGCGCTGATTACCGACATCGCCGTGCCGGAGGACTACGAGCGGATCTCCTCCCGGGCCTATGCACTGGGGTACCTGGGTGGCGGGCTGCTGTTCGCGCTGAATGTGGCCATGGTGCTCTGGCCCGGCGCTTTCGGCTTCGCGGACAAGTCTCAGGCGGTGCAGGCGGCCTTTCTGGGGGTGGCCCTGTGGTGGGCCCTGTTCTCGCTGCCACTGGTGCTGTTCGTGCCGGAAAGCCGGGGCGCCGGCCGCCACGCCCTGGGCAGTGCGGTGCGCAGGGCCTTCGGCGAGCTGTGGCGGACCTTCCTGGAGGTGCGCCGGCTGCCGAATACCTTTCTGTTCCTGCTCGCCTACTGGTTCTACATCGACGGTGTCGACACCATCGTCTTCATGGCGGTGAAGTATGGCCTGGACCTGGGGTTCCCGGATTCCAGCCTAATGGTGGCCCTGTTGATCACCCAGTTCGTCGGCTTTCCGGCGGCCCTGGTCTTCGGCCGTCTCGGCGCACGCTGGGGGCCGAAGCCCGGCATCCTGCTGGCCATCGGCGTCTACGCCGGCGTCGTGCTGGCAGCCACGCAGATGAGCCGGGTGGAGCATTTCTATGCCTTGGCCGTCACCATCGGTCTGGTGCAGGGCGGCATCCAGGCCCTGAGTCGGGCGCTGTTTGCCGGCCTGATCCCCGCCGGGCGGACTGCCGAGCTATTCGGTTTCTACAACATGGTCGGCAAGTTCGCCGCCGTGCTGGGGCCGTTCCTGGTGGGGACCACCGCGGCCCTGACCGGCGAGCCACGGCTGTCGTTGCTGCCACTGCTGGGGCTGTTCCTGGCCGGTGCCCTGCTGCTCTGGCGGGTGGACGTGCGCGCCGGACGCGCCGACGCCGTGATGCTCGGCGATGATCGGCAACGATAGATTGACCCCGTTGCCAAGGCGCGATTGATCGCAAAGCACAAAACCACGGCGCAATTGCCGCTGCTCACACGACATGAATCAATTCATGTAGTCATCCGGAGAGCACTATGACCGCAATAAGTCTTCTCGACGCCAGCAAGCACCTGCCGGAACTCGTCGAGTCCATTGAAAGCGGCCGGGAACAGGAGATCATTATCGACTGTAACGGCC
The DNA here is from genome assembly GCF_008632335.1 of Thiohalocapsa marina. GTDB lineage: Bacteria > Pseudomonadota > Gammaproteobacteria > Chromatiales > Chromatiaceae > Thiohalocapsa > Thiohalocapsa marina. The sequence continues at coordinate 189,417 of NZ_VWXX01000005.1, read as the reverse complement.
GACCAGCCGCTCGCCTGGTGCCAATACAGCCAAACCCGATTGAACACAGAATAGGAGTGGCAAAAGGCGCCTTCAGGGTGCCGGCTGATATCGATGCCAATAACGAGGAAGTTGCCCGCCTGTTTCTGGGTGACAACAGGTCATGATTCTCCTGCTCGATACCCATGTTGCTCTCTGGGCCATAGCCGATGATCCCAAACTTTCGCCCGAAGCCCGCAAGTTGCTCCTTGAGCCAGAAAACACCCTTTGGGTGAGTGCCGCATCGGTGTGGGAGATCGCCATAAAACACGCCCTGCAGCGTGGCGATATGCCCATCTCCGGAGAGTCGGCCATCTCCTATTTTCGCGCCTCGGGTTATCGCATACTGCCCATCGAGGCAGAACACGCCGCGGCAGTAGAAAACCTGCCCATGCACCATGCCGATCCCTTTGACCGCCTGTTGATCGCCCAAAGTCGAGTCGGCAACATGTGGCTTGTCAGTCACGACGAGAAAGTTGCCCGTTATGGCGATCCGGTCATCGTGGTCTGAGCCGCCATACGGCCAGGTCAAATGAATCGAAAAGCGTGAACCACAAGGCATACCGAAGGCGGGAATATCATCCGTTTCAAGGTGGATACCCGTTGCCTGAGAAACTCCTTGGCCAGCGCGCCCGGGTCTTCTCATGGCGTGCTTAGCATCTGACCTTGCCAGGCAGCCACGTCGCCCCCGATCCTCCTGGCGCCTTGGGTATACTGGCGCCACCAGCCACCCCACAGGTCCCGAATCATGCCCAACTACCGCTCCCGCACCACCACCCATGGCCGCAACATGGCCGGCGCCCGTGCCCTCTGGCGGGCCACCGGCATGACCGACGCGGACTTCGACAAGCCCATCATCGCCGTCGCCAACTCCTTCACCCAGTTCGTGCCGGGCCATGTGCACCTGAAGGACATGGGCCAGCTGGTGGCGCGCGAGATCGAGGCCGCCGGCGGTGTGGCCAAGGAGTTCAACACCATCGCCGTGGACGACGGCATCGCCATGGGCCACGGCGGCATGCTCTATTCGCTGCCCTCGCGCGAGCTCATCGCCGACTCGGTGGAGTACATGGTCAACGCCCATTGTGCCGATGCCCTGGTCTGCATCTCCAACTGCGACAAGATCACCCCCGGCATGCTCATGGCCGCGCTGCGGCTGAACATCCCGACGGTGTTCGTCTCCGGCGGACCCATGGAGGCCGGCAAGGTCCGGCACGATGGCGGCGAGCTGCATCTCGATCTGGTCGACGCCATGGTCGCCGCCGCCGACGCCAGCAAGAGCGACGAGGCGGTGGTGGAGATGGAGCGTTCCGCCTGCCCCACCTGCGGCTCCTGCTCCGGTATGTTCACGGCCAACTCCATGAACTGCCTCACCGAGGCCCTGGGGCTCAGCCTCCCGGGCAACGGCTCGCTGCTCGCCACCCACGCCGGGCGCAAGGCGCTGTTCCTGGAGGCCGGCCGGCTAATCGTTGAGCTGGCGCGACGCTGGTACGAGGACGATGATGCCCGTGTGCTGCCGCGCTCCATCGCGCGCTTCGCGGCCTTCGAGAATGCCATGAGCCTCGATATTGCCATGGGCGGCTCGACCAACACCGTGCTGCACCTGCTCGCCGCGGCCGAAGAGGCCGGTGTCGCCTTCAGCATGGCCGATATCGACCGTCTGAGCCGGCAGGTGCCTAATCTCTGCAAGGTGGCGCCGGCGACCCAGACGTATCACATGGAGGATGTACATCGGGCCGGTGGGGTGTTCGGCATCCTGGGCGAGCTCGACCGGGCCGGTCTCGTGCATCGGGACGTGGCGACGATCCACAGTCAGAGCATGGGCGAGGCCCTGGAACGCTGGGACGTGATGCGTCCGGGCGCGGAGCCCGCCCACGAGCGCTATCTGGCCGCGCCTGGTGGTGTGCCCACGCAGGTCGCCTTCAGTCAGTCCCGGACCTGGGAGTCGCTGGATCTGGATCGGGCCGCGGGCTGTATCCGCGATCGCGAGCATGCCTACAGCCAAGACGGCGGGTTGGCCGTGCTCTTCGGCAACCTGGCCGAGCAGGGCTGCATCGTCAAGACCGCAGGCATCGACGAGAGCATGTTCGAGGCGGAGCAGCTGCGCTATACCACGAGCGTGCCGACCTCGGTGCTGCGTGTGTTCCGTGGTCCGGCGCGGGTCTATGAGAGCCAGGAGGCGGCCGTGACGGCGATCCTGACCGATCAGGTCAGGGCCGGGGATGTGGTCGTGATCCGCTACGAGGGCCCGAAGGGCGGTCCCGGCATGCAGGAGATGCTCTATCCGACGAGCTACCTCAAGTCCAAAGGGCTCGGCAAGGCCTGCGCGCTGATCACCGACGGCCGCTTCTCAGGCGGCACCTCGGGGCTGTCCATCGGCCATATCTCGCCCGAGGCGGCGGAAGGCGGCCTGATCGCCCTGGTGGAGGAGGGCGATCAGATCGAGATCGACATTGCGAGCCGTCGCATCGAACTGTTGGTGGATGAGGCGGTCCTTGCCGAGCGACGCCATGCCATGGAGGCGCGCGGCAACAGGGCCTGGCAGCCGGAGGAGCGCCAGCGCCAGGTCTCCGCCGCCCTGCGTGCCTACGCGGCCATGACCACCAGCGCTGCCCGCGGCGCCGTACGCGACCTGTCGCAGCTGGAGCACTAGCGTGGAAGCCGATTAACTACAGCCCAGCGTCGATGCGGGTAAACCGCAGAGGCGCGGAGGACGCAGAGAATACGCAAAGGATTCGACCCCTACGTTTTCCCTACTCTTCTCCCCCCCTCTGCGACTCTGCGGTTAACCTGCTCAACGATTGCTCGCCTGTTCGGACAGATAGATCCAGGTGTCGATGACGGTGTCGGGGTTGAGCGAGACGCTCTCGATGCCCTGCTGCACCAGCCAGTCGGCGAAGTCGGCATGGTCCGACGGGCCCTGGCCGCAGATGCCAACGTACTTGCCCTGGGCGCGGCAGGCCTGTATAGCCATGGACAGCATCTTCTTCACCGCCGGGTCGCGCTCGTCGAAGTGCTCGGCCACCAGGCTGGAGTCGCGGTCCAGGCCCAGGGTGAGCTGGGTCATGTCGTTGGAGCCGATGGAGAAGCCGTCAAAATATTCAAGGAACTCCTCAGCCAGCACGGCGTTGGACGGGATCTCGCACATCATGATCAGCTTGAGGCCATTCTTTCCGCGCTCCAGACCCTCGGCGGCCAGCGCCTCGGTGACGGCCTTGGCCTGACCCAGGGTACGCACGAAGGGGATCATGATCTGCAGGTTGGTCAGCCCCATCTCGTCGCGTACATAACGCAGGGCCTCGCACTCCATGCGGAAGCACTCCTTGAAGTTGTCGGCCACATAGCGCCCGGCGCCGCGGAAGCCGATCATCGGGTTTTCCTCGTCCGGCTCGTAGCGCGGGCCGGCGATGAGGTTGGCGTACTCGTTGGACTTGAAGTCGGACATGCGCACGATGACCGGATGCGGCGCGAAGGCCGCGGTCAGGGTCGAGATGCCCTCGATCAGGCGCATGACGTAGAAGTCCCGCGGGCTCGGGTAGGCCGCGATGCGCGGCGCGATCTGCGCGCGCAGGTCCTCCGGCAGGGCGTCGAATTCCAGCAGCGCCTTCGGATGAATGCCGATGGTGTTGTTGATAATGAACTCAAGCCGCGCCAGGCCGATGCCGGCGTTGGGCGTGGCGGCAAAGGCGAAGGCACGCTCCGGATTGCCGACGTTCATCATCACCTTCACCGGCGAGGCCGGCATGTTCTCGAGCTCGATGGTCTTGTGCTCGAAGGGCAGGGCGCCGGCGTAGATGTAGCCCGTGTCGCCCTCGGCGCAGGAGACGGTGACCTCGGCGCCATCGGTGATGCGGTCGGTGGCATCGTTGCATCCCACCACGGCCGGTACGCCGAGTTCGCGGGCGATGATGGCCGCGTGACAGGTGCGCCCGCCGCGATTGGTGACGATGGCCGCGGCGCGCTTCATGATCGGCTCCCAGTCCGGGTCGGTCATGTCCGTCACCAGCACGTCGCCGGGCTGCACATGCTCCATGTCGCGGATGGACTCAACCACGCGGGCCTTGCCGGCACCGATGCGGTGGCCGATGCTGCGCCCGGTGGAGAGCACCTCGCCCTTGCCCTGCAGGTGATAGCGCTCGATGACCTGGCCGGTGCGGCTCTGCACCGTTTCCGGGCGCGCCTGCACCACGTAGATCTTGCCGTCGTTGCCGTCCTTGGCCCATTCGATGTCCATGGGCCGGCCATAATGCTGCTCGATCAGCACCGCCTGGCGGGCGAGGTTTTCGATCTCTTCGTCGCTGATGCTGAACTTTAGGCGGTCCGCCTCGGGCACGTCCTCGGTGCGCACCGGCGGGTTGCTGCCCGGCTCGGCATAGACCATGCGAATGGCCTTGTCGCCCACGGTGCGGCGCAGGATGGCGGGCCGGCCGGCAGCCAGCGTCGGCTTGTGCACATAGAACTCGTCCGGGTTCACGGCGCCCTGGACAACCATTTCGCCAAGACCATAGCTCGCGGTGACGAACACCGCGTCGCGGAAGCCGGACTCGGTGTCGAGCGTGAAGACCACGCCGCTGGCGGCCAGATCGCTGCGTACCATGCGCTGGATGCCGGCGGACAGGGCCACCTCGGCGTGGGTGAAGCCCTTGTGCACGCGGTAGGAGATGGCGCGGTCGTTATAGAGTGACGCGAAGACTTCCTTGATGCGGTGCTTGATGTTGTCCAGCCCATGCACGTTCAGGAAGGTCTCCTGCTGGCCGGCGAAGGAGGCGTCCGGCAGGTCCTCGGCGGTGGCGGAGGAGCGCACGGCCCAGGAGCAGTCGGCGTTGCCGGCCTGGGCGGTGAGCTCCTGATAGGCGGCCGCGATGGCCTGGTCCAGCTCCGGCTGGAAGGGCTGCTCGATGATCCAGCCGCGGATCTTCGGACCGGCCTCGCTGAGGGCGGCGATGTCGTTGACGTCCAGGTTCTCGAGCTCGTCGGCGATGCGCTTGTCCAGGCCGCTGATGGCCAGGAAGTCGCGATAGGCATCAGCCGTCGTTGCGAACCCCCCCGGCACCTGCACGCCGACCTTGGTCAGATGCTGGATCATCTCGCCCAGGGAGGCATTCTTGCCGCCGACGACGCCCACGTCGTCCATGCCCAATTCACTCAGCCAGCGCACATAGTCAGCCATCGTCGATCTCCTTTGGAAACATCGCCTAATGTCACCACGGCCGGCGAAGGCTGGGCCGCGTAAACAGAAAAGAATAGCTTATGGCAACACGGGGCACTGAAGGAATCTGTCAATGGTAAGGATTGAACTTGCAACCCCGTCAGCAGACTCCGCGCAAGCGCGAATGGCGATCCAGCGGAAAACAGGCTACTTTTCAAGTATCGCCCTCATCGGGCGCAAGCCGGACGACCAGTGATGGGCAATAATGCTACAGCCGACCCTGACATTGCCATCCGCTGCGTGGATGTGCACAAGACCTATTGCTCCGGCGATGTGGAAACACCGGTGCTGCGGGGCATCGACCTGGAGATCCGCCGGGGTGAGTTGAGCGTGATCCTGGGGGCCTCCGGGGCGGGCAAGAGCACCTTGCTGAACATCATCGGCGGCATCGACCGTCCTACTCGGGGCGAGGTCTGGTGCGAAGGTCGGAACCTGGCGGTGCTGGACGACCGCCACCTCACCGAATACCGCCGGCGCTCCGTCGGCTTCGTCTTCCAGTTCTACAACCTGGTGCCGACGCTGACGGCGTTGGAGAACGTCGAGACGGCAACCCAGATCGCCGACGACCCCATGGACCCGGCGGAGGCCCTGCGACTGGTGGGACTCGACGACCGGCGCGACCATTTTCCCGCCCAGCTCTCCGGTGGCCAGCAGCAGCGGGTCTCCATTGCCCGGGCCCTGGCCAAGAACCCGCTGGTGGTCTTCTGTGACGAACCCACCGGCGCGCTTGACGCCAACACCGGCCGCCATGTGCTCGATCTGCTGACGCGCCTGAACGAACAGACCGGCGCGACCATCGTCATCGTCACCCATGCCGCGCCCGTGGCCCAGCTCGCCCATGCGGTGCTGCACCTGACCATGAACGGCATCACCGCAACGCGCAATACGCGCCGGGCATGCGCGGCGGAGATCAGTTGGTGAAGAAGCTGCCAGCCCCCAGCCGCCAGTAGACGAATGATCACCTACGCCACTCGGCGCGCAGTGATGAACCGCAGAGTCGCAGAGAGCGCAGAGAAAAGCGCGCGTGGCTGTCGCTTGTTTCATAGGATCTCTGCGTTCTCAGCGCCTCGGCGCTTGGCTGGGGCTCTTCCGCTGGCGGCTGGGTGCTGGCGGCTGGAGGCTTCCCAATGACCATCCTCGCGCGCAAGCTGCGGCGGGATTTCGTCGCTGCCCGGGGCATGCTGGCGGCAGTGGTGGCCATCGTCGCCTTCGGCATCGCGGCCCTGGTGGGCCTGCAGACCACCACCAACAATCTCACCTCGGCGCGGGATGCCTACTACGCCCAGTGCCGTCTGGCGGACTTCTGGGTGGACCTGAAGAAACTGCCGCTGTCGGCGTTGGCGGCGGTGCAGGCCATCGACGGCGTGGCCGAGCTGCGCAGCCGCCTTTCGCGGCCGGTCATCGTCGATCTGCCGGGGGTCAGCGAGCCCGTCTCCGGCCTGTTGCTGAGCATGCCTGCAACGCGCACGCCGGTGATCAATGATCTGGTACTGACCGCCGGCAGCTGGTTCAGCGCCGATGGGGAGAACGAGGTCATTGTCTCCCGGGCCTTCGCCGACGCACGCGGGCTCAGCCCCGGAGATCCGTTGCGCCTGACATTGGATGGTCAGCAGCGCACCTTGCGGATCGTCGGCATCGGCATCTCGGCGGAATTCGTCTACCTGATTCCCCCCGGCGGCATCGTTCCGGATCCGGCCAACTACGGTGTCTTCTACCTGGCGCGGCCCTTTGCCGAGGACGTGCTGGGCATGGATGGCGCCGCCAACAGCCTGGTCGGCCGGCTGACCCCGGCGGCCCGACAGGCGCCGGAGCCGGTTTTGCAGGCCCTCGCGGAGCAACTGCATCCCTTCGGTGTCTTTGCCGTGACCCCGCTGAAGCAGCAGGACTCCAATCTCAACCTGACCGCGGAGCTGGGCGGGCTGAGTACCATGGCGGCGATGATGCCGCTGATCTTCCTGTCGGTGTCCGCGCTGGTGCTGAACGTGCTGATGATGCGACTGGCCGCCCAGCAGCGAGTGGTGGTGGGTACGCTCAAGGCCCTGGGCTACGACAACCGCGCGCTGTTCTCGCACTTCATCCAGGTCGGCGTCATCGTCGGCCTGATCGGCGCCGCTCTCGGCCTGCTGCTGGGCTACCTGCTGGCCGCCGGCCTTACAGCCTTCTATCAGGGCTTCTTCACCTTTCCGAACCTGTCCAACCGGCTCTATCCGGGGCTGATGGCCGCCGCAGTGGCCCTGGCACTGGTGTTTGCGGTGCTCGGGTCGGTGAACGGGGTCCGCGCCATCACCAGGCTGGATCCCGCCGAGGCCATGCGCCCACCGCCGCCGCCCGAGGGTGGCGCCATTGTGCTGGAACGCTGGACCGGCGCCTGGCGGCGGGTCGGATTCTACTGGCAGATGGCCCTGCGCAGCCTGTTCCGCAACCGCGTGCGCTCCGGGGTGGGCGTGGTGGCCGCCGCGCTGGGCACGGCACTGCTGGTCAGCACATTCGGCATGCTGGACTCGCTGAAATACATGGTGCAGTTCCAGTTCGACAAGGTGCTGCTGGCAGATTACGCGGTAAGCTTTCGCGATGACCTGGATGCCGGTGCGCTGACCGAGGCCCGCCGTCTGCCGGGCGTGTTGCGGGCGGAGCCGCTGTTCGTCGTCTCCGCCACCCTGGTCAACGCCAATCATCGCCACCGCGGCGCGGTTGTCGGCGTGACGCCGGACGCCACCATGACCCTGCCCACCAATACCGACGGCTCGGTGGTGCCGATCCCGCCGCAGGGATTGCTCATGGCGCGCCGGCTGGCGGAACAGCTGGACCTGGCCGTCGGCGACAGCGTCTGGCTGCTGCCGACCAAGGGCCTGCAGACCCCGCTACAGGTACCGGTTGCGGATCTGGTGGACAGTCTATTCGGCCTGGGGGTCTACGCCGATTACGACTACCTGAATCGCCTCATCGGCGAGTCCGCCGCCGTCTCTGCGGTGCGTCTGCGAACGGCGCAGACACCGGCGGAGCGCACCGCCTTCTACACGGAGCTCAAGCGCCTGCCGACGCTGCTCAGCGTACAGGACATGGCCGAGGAACGCGCCAACATGTGGCAGACCTTCGTCGTCAAGATGGGCAGCATGGCCTATGTCATGATCCTGTTCGGCGCCGTGATCTTCTTCGGCGCCATCCTCAACGGCGCCCTGATCAGCCTCATCGAGCGTCAGCGCGAACTGGCCACCTACCGGGTGCTGGGTTACCGCAACGGCGAGGTGGGGGCCATGTACCTGCGCGAGACGCTGGTGCTGAATCTCGGCGGCATCCTGCTGGGTCTGCCCCTGGGCTGGTGGATGCTGCTGGGCATGAACGCTCAGTACAAGAACGACCTGTACATGATGCCTTCGGTGATCACCCCCGCCGGGTGGTTCTGGTCCATCGGCCTGGCCATCGCCTTCGTGCTGATCGCCCAACTGATCGTGCAGCGGCGGATCAACTGCATGCACTGGAATGAGGCATTGAGCATGAAGGAGTGAGAGAAGCCTCCAGCCACCAGCCGCCAGCCGCACCGCTGGCGTTGAATTCGAACCGCTGAGGCGCAGAGGACGCAGAGAAGAAAGATTAAGCAGAATAAACTTTCTGTAACCATTTGTTTTATATGCGCACTCTGCGGCTCTGCGGTTAATTCGGGACAGGAGAAACTGATGAAACACCGCAATCTCTGGCTTGGCCTTGCTGCGTTCGTTCTGCTGATCGGTGGTTATGCGCTGCACGCGGCCTTGCGGCCCGGTCCGCCGGTGCAGGTGGTGAAGGTCACGGCGGGAGAGATCCTCAGTTATGTGGAGGAGCGGGCACGGACCACCCTGCCGCGTATCGCGCGTCTGACCATGCCCTTCGATTGTCGGGTCGAGGCCATCACCGTCGAGCCGGGTACCCGTGTTGCCGCCGGCGAGGTGCTGGCGCGGCTGGTCAGCGACGACCTACAGGCGGCGCTGGAGGTCGCTCAGGCAGAGCTGGCGCAGGTGGACGCGGAGCTGGCGGTATTGACCGACAACCGCCTCGAAGAGACCGCGCTGCAGGAGTTGCTGGACTGGATCGCCGCCGTGGGCACGCTGGAGCAGTCGGCGCAGGCCCTGATCGCTGCCAATCAGGCGCACCTGGACTTCGCCCTTTGGTGGACCGAGGCCGAGGAGACGCTGCGCAAACAGGGTGCCGTGGCGGAGGAAAAATACCGCCGCGCAAAGACCGAGAGCTCCGAGGCGGAGGTCGATCTGGCGGTCTCCGAGTTGAACCACCAGATGATCACGGTCGTGCAGCAAATCTTCGAGCTCGGGCCGAAGTATGTGCAGGACTATCTGGCACGCAAGCAACTGCAGGCGGCAGTGCTGGAACAGCAGCGGGCCGCGGCCCAGGCGCGTGTCGGGGAGGCGCAGCGGCGTCTGGCCAGGGCGCAGATCATCGCGCCGTTAGCCGGCGTCGTGCTGGAACGCCTGATCGAGAGCGAGCGCGTGTTGCCCGCCGGCACCCTGCTGCTGACCCTGGGCGATCCAGACGGGCTGCGCGTGCAGGTGGACCTGCTCAGCGACGACGCCGGCCTGGTCCGCCCGGGCGACAGGGTCGACATCCACGGTCCGGCCTTGGGCGACCTGACCCTGGCCGGTCACGTGACGCGGGTGGATCCCCAGGGATTCACCAAGGTGTCGTCGCTGGGGGTCGAGCAACAGCGGGTCTCGGTGAAGGTCGCGTTCGACGACGGCGAGCTGGACAAGCTGGCCGCGACCGGGCGGCATCTGGGCATCGACTACCGCGTGCATGCACGGGTCTACATCGATAGCCGTCAGGACGCGCTGTCCGTGCCGCGTCTGGCGCTGTTGCGTGCGAGTGGCAAATGGCCCAGCGGCGGCGAAGGGGTGGGCTGGGCCCTGTATCGCGTGGTCGGTGGCAAGGCCCTGCTGACGCCGGTCACGCTTGGAATCGGCAATGATCAGCAGGTACAGGTCACCCGCGGTGTGCAGGCGGGCGATCGGGTGATCGTTTCGCCGCCGAGGGACCTGACGGACGGCATCCGGATCACACCGGAGGAGGTCATACCGAGGGCGTGAGCAAGGCCCTCGGCATCCAGCGCCCGACATCGGAACCAGGCTCGTTGAACCGAACCGAGGCGCCCGATGTCAGGCTGCCGGTCCCTCGGCCAGCGGCTCAGTCTGATGTCCGGCCTGTTTATCGGCCGGTTTCTCTGCCTGGTGTTCGGCTTGTCAGTCGGCCTGTGCTTCAGCCAGCCGTTCAGCCAGCGCTTGGGAAGTCTGCACGAAGGCCACCGCCCTGATCGTGCCGTCCTGCAGGTGGATCAGGGTCACGGCATCCTCCTGTCGCGGAAGGGCCTCGGTTTGCGCCGGTTCCCGCCCCAGCAGGATGGCATAGGGCTGCTTGCGCATCGACGGCAGCGCGAACAGGCGGGTGATCGGCCCCGGCATGCCGCTGATGTCCGCCACGTAGCGGATCCCGGCGGCGGCCAGCCGGTCGTCATCCCAGCCCTCCAGCGCGGCCTCGACCACCTTGGAGCCGGCGCGATCGGCGGAGAAAACGATCAGTTTCACCTGGTCGTCGACGGCATGGCCGACGCCGTGCTGATCTTCGAGGGTCATCGCCGGCAGGGCGTCGCCCACGTCCAACGGCGCCGCCAGGGCGGGGGCGATGGCAAACAGCAGTAACAGGGGTAGGTAGCGGAGATTTATCATGGTCGTGTCGAACGGCTCGGGTTGATACAGGAAGGCCCAGGGGGGCGCTGATTGTTTCGCCGCCTTGATCCGGTCCGGGCCAAAAATTAGCATTGCCCCAGTCTACCCAGAGTCGTCATGACCGTACAGGCACGACGGCGGCTAGATTTTCTGTCGCGACTGCCCAGTCCCGGATGCTTGCTAGGTGCGATGATGGTGGGTGAGGCTGGCACGTTCGCCCCATTGGGAGATTCCGACCTTGCAGATTCTTCGTATGTTCGCGGCCCCTCTGGCTGCACCGCTGGGCATCATCGCCGTCCTGACGGCCACGCTGCCCGCCGTGGTACCGGCCCCGGTGCTCGCAGCCTCTGGCACCAGCTACGCCGTGGTGCCCGTGCACGAGGCCAGTGCCGACCTCGATTCCGGCGGCGATGCGGGCTATACCGGTGTGCTGACATCCATCGGACACCGTTGGGCGCTCGACGAGCGCTCCTCACTGGGATTGCGCCTGCGCTTCGATTATCGCGACTGGGACTTCAACGGCCTGGGCGCCTTCGGAGGCCCCTTCGGTGGCAGGAAGCCTTGGGGCGAGGTCTACCGCTATGGCGTGGCGGTGCCCTACAGTCTGTCCACTCAGGGGGGCTGGCTGCTGAGCCTGACACCGAGCATCGAATCCGCCGGCGAATCCGGCGCACGCTTTTCCGATAGCCTGGAGTACGGTGCCAGCCTGGCGGTGGCCCGTTCCATGCGGCCCGATCTGACCCTGGGGCTCGGGGTCGGTATCTACGAGCGGATCGAAGAGACCAGCGCCTTTCCCTTCATCATGGTCGACTGGCGCATCACCGACCGGCTGCGCCTGTCCAATCCCGCCGCCACCAGCCCCTCAGGTCCCGCAGGGCTTCAAATCAGCTATGCGCTGGACTCGGGCTTCGAGCTCGCCCTCGGTGCCGCCTACCGCTCGGACCGGTTCCGGCTTGACCGCAACGGGACCTTCGCCGCCGGGGTGGGTGAGCACCGCAGCATTCCGGTGCTCGCGAGCATCGGCCGCCGGTTCTCGCCGGGCCTCGGGCTGCGGCTGTATGCCGGTGCCGCGCTGAACGGCGAGCTGCGGGTGGAAGACGAGGGCGGTCGACGGCTTTACAGCGAGGATCAGGATCCGGCCGCGCTGGTCGGTCTGGAGATCGGCGGACGGTTCTGATCAGCGCTCGGCGCGGCTCCACAGCAGCCGTGCGATGGGGATCGGATGCAGCAGGCTCAACGGCGGCGCGGCACCGAAACAGACCCGAACCAGGGTATCCACCAGGGGCTGTCCGCGCTCGCCGCCGCCGAACAGACGGTTGAACACCCAGGGATTGAAGCCATAGCGATGGGCCGTTGCCATGACCAGGAACAGCGAACGGAAGCGCCGGTTCAGGGCGCGGGGATAGCTGGCCAGGGCGCCGGCCGTCAGCGGCCCTTGGTGCGGCCAGTCTCGCTGCCGGTCAAGCCGACCGAAGGCCTCCAGCACGGTCTCCGCCGCCAGTTCGGCGGATTCCAGCGCGTAGTCGATGCCCTCGCCGGTGAAGGGATTCACCAGGCCCGCGGCCTCGCCGATGGCCAGCAGCCCCGGCGCCACCTTGGGCGCGGTCAGGAAATCGGTGCGAATCGGAAAACCGGCGACGGGACCCACCGTCTCCGCATCCCGCGCCAGCGCGGACAGCACCGGGTGCCTGGCGAGCAACTGCGTCAGCAGCGCCGCCGCAGACTGCCGCTGCTTGCCGTTGTACCAGAAGCCAATGTTCGCGCTGCGGGGACCGGTCGGAAACACCCAGGCATATCCGGGCAGGGGCAGGTGGTCGAAGAAGAAGCGCAGACCGGCATCCGGCATGGCAACGCCGCTGAGGTAGCAGCGCGCGGCCACGCTGTGCAGCGGCCCGTGCGCCTCTCTGTTCATCGGCCTGTGCACAGGATTGGGCACCGACCTCGCCGGGTACAGGGGGCTCCGCCGGAGCAACCCCGTTGCAGCGCCGGTGGCGACCACCACCAGCCGCGCCGGGACCGGTTCGCCGTTCAGCAGCACACCACAGACAGTGCCGTTCGTCGAACTATCGACCGAGTCATTCACCACGCCGGCGAACACACCGGCGCCAGCGCCAACCAAGCGGGAGTCAGCCGTGCCCGGCTCTCCGCTGCGCAGTAATTGCCGCACATGGCCGACGCGAAACTGTGCGCCGGCCGCCAGCGCGTGTCGCCACAGCCGTTCGTCGAACCGCCGGCGCGGCAGCACCAGCGCCCGGCCCGGCATCGACCGGGGATCCGCCGCATCCGCACGCAGCGCCCGGGCGATGTCTGCGGATGCCCGGGCGCCACTGGGTGCCTGGAAGCCGATGCGCGACACCGCATGGGCCTCCGCGGCGATGTCGTCCAGCAGCCCCAGGCGCGCCAGATGGTGCTGGGCCCTTGGGCTCAGGCAGTCGCCGCAGACCTTGTCCCGTGGAAACGACGCCTTGTCCAGCAGCAGCGTGGAGACGTCGGCGCGGGCCAGACGGCAGGCGAGGGCGCAGCCGGCCGGGCCGGCGCCGACGATGATGACCTCCGGCGGCGGCATACTCATGACCGGGCTCATGACCGGGCCGGATCCGCCGCCGGCACACGCCAGCGACGATGGGCCAATTCACCGCCGCAGGGCTGGTCGACAACCGCTGCCAACACCTGGCCGCTGGCGTCGGTCAGGGTCCAGTTCGCCAGGCCGATCTCCTCGCAGATGAAGAAGTGCCGTACCGCCGCACGCGCGCTTCGCAGCAGCGGGATGCAATGCTGCACATGAGCGTCCAGCGTCAGCCGCAGTCCGCGGCCCTCGGCAATCAGTCGGCGCCGAACCGGCCGTTCGACCCCGAGCACAGGGTCCGCAATGCGTTCGGGCCAGGTCAGTTGCAGTTCGTGGTGGTTGAACCGGTGCCGCCTGGGTCGCCCACCCTGCTGCCAGCCGACCTCAACGTAGCGCAACTGGCGACTCCCGCGATAAGTCTGCATCACCAGGGACTGGCCGCGCTCGGCATCCGGCACGAACAGGAAATCCCACCCGTGGAACGGCAACGGATGGATGCCGAAACTGTGCTCGTAATAGCCGTTGGCAGAGCGCCATGCCGCCGTATCCTGCGCCTGGCCGCGCAACCGCTGCAACAAGGAGGGCGACGCAAAGGCGCCGGCGCCGTCGCCGACGGCTGCCGACAGCGCCGATTCAAGATCCGGCCCGAGTCGCAGCCGGCCGCTGGTCAACGCCGCCGGCGACGGCGTGTGCACCACCCAATGCCCACCCGGCACGCGCCGCAGATCGCGACCGGCCGCGGGCGGATTGGCCAGCGCGGTCAGGCCGCGGTGCTGCAACTCCAGTTTCAGCGCTGGTCGCAGTCCCGGTCCCAGCCCCACCTGCAGCGTCAGATCGGCGCCGCCGGCGCCGTCGTGCCGCAGTTCCAGCCGACAGGTCGCGTCCTCTGCGATCAATCCGCCGGCATCGGGCTGGTTGAAGCGGCATGCGGCAGTCGGAAACAGGTGCATCCAGGACAGACTTTCCGGCGATACCGCCGAATCGACCGGTGCCGGTGGATCAGTCACGGCCTGATCGGCGGTCTCGATAGGGGGCAGTACGCCCGCGACGATGGTCAGCAGACCGCTTTCGGTCAGCGACGGCGCATGCCCCCGGGGGTTGACCAGCGCCAGGCCGACGATGCCACGAAAGGCAGGGGCAAGCACCGAATAGTAGCGCCACTCGATGAAGCAGGCGGCGCGGATCAACGCCAGCAGCCGACCGCCCGGCGCCCGCCCCGGATCGCCAGCTTCGAGAGGGGCGCCGCCGGGAAGTGCCCCTTCGAGCAGAGACTGGTAGTCGGGCCAGCGCCAGGCGGCGCTGGTGTCGGCAAGCATCCGGTCGAAGGGACTGTTCACGGGTTCGGTATTCGGCAGCTGCATGCGAGCGGTCAGGGCGGCCTGCCAAGGCGCCAGGCCAGCGCGGCCGGCGAGTCCAGCCGAGCGACCCAGTCGACCTACCCAGCCAGATGCTACGAAAGAGACTGGCACGCGCCCCTGGAACAGTCAGTATACACTAGAGGTTTGCAACGCAACACCCTGATTGGGAATCCGTAACCCCCACAAGGGTAGGATTGGCACGCCGACGGGCCAACGCGTCCCGTATGTGCTTGAATTGATGCAACGGACCCCGCATTTCGCGCACAGAACGAAAAACATCAGTATTTTCAAGATTTCTTCGCCATGAGGACATACCGATGAGAATGGACAAACTCACCAGCAAGTTCCAGATGGCCCTGGCCGATGCCCAGAGCCTGGCCGTTGGTCGCGACAACCAGTTCATCGAGCCCGTGCACCTGATGGCGGCCCTGCTGGACCAGGACGGCGGCACCGTTCGTCACCTGCTGGCCCAGGCAGATGTCAATGTCAACCGGCTGCGTTCAAGCCTCGGCGAGGCCTTGGAACGTTTGCCGCAGGTCTCCGGCACCGGCGGCGACGTCACCGTCAGCAACGCCCTGGGCAAGCTGCTGAACCTGACCGACAAGCTGGCCCAGGCCCGTAACGATCAGTACATCAGCTCCGAGCTCTTCGTGCTGGCCGCACTCGAGGACAAGGGTGAACTCGGCAACCTGCTGCGCCAGGCCGGCGCCAGCAAGGGCGCGCTGGAGAAGGCCATCGAGCAGATGCGTGGTGGCGAGTCGGTGAATGATCCCAACGCCGAAGAGCAGCGTCAGGCGCTGGAGAAATACACCATCGACATGACCGAGCGCGCCGAGCAGGGCAAGCTGGATCCGGTGATCGGTCGCGATGACGAGATCCGCCGCACCATTCAGGTGCTCGCACGGCGCACCAAGAACAATCCGGTGCTGATCGGAGAGCCCGGCGTCGGCAAGACCGCCATCGTCGAGGGCCTGGCCCAGCGCATCGTCAACGGCGAGGTGCCAGAGGGGCTCAAGACCAAGCGCCTGCTGAGCCTGGACATGGCCGCATTGATCGCCGGCGCCAAGTTCCGTGGCGAGTTCGAGGAGCGCCTCAAGGCGGTGCTGAACGATGTGGCAAAGCAGGAAGGCAACATCATCCTGTTCATCGACGAGCTGCACACCATGGTCGGCGCCGGCAAGGCCGAGGGCGCCATGGACGCCGGCAACATGCTGAAACCCGCGCTGGCCCGCGGCGAGCTGCACTGCATCGGCGCCACCACACTGGATGAGTATCGCAAGTATGTGGAAAAGGACGCCGCGCTGGAACGGCGCTTTCAGAAGGTGCTGGTGGACGAGCCGAACGTGGAGGACACCATCGCCATCCTGCGCGGCCTGAAGGAGCGCTACGAGGTGCATCACGCGGTGGAGATCACCGACCCGGCCATCGTCGCCGCAGCCACGCTCTCGCACCGCTACATCACCGACCGCCAGCTGCCGGACAAGGCCATCGACCTGATCGACGAGGCCGCCTCGCAGATCCGCATGGAGATCGACTCCATGCCCGAGGAGATGGACCGGCTCGACCGCCGGCTGATTCAGCTCAAGATCGAGCGCGAGGCGCTGAAGAAGGAAGCCGACGAGGCCTCCAAGAAGCGTCTGGCCGATCTGGAGACCGAGATCGCCAAGCTGGAGCGCGAGTTCTCGGATCTGGACGAGGTCTGGAAGTCCGAGAAAGCGGCGGTGCAGGGCACGGCGCACATCAAGGAGGAACTGGACCGCGCCCGAGTGGAGATGGAGACCGCACGTCGTGCCGGCGATCTGACGCGGATGTCCGAGCTGCAGTACGGGCGCATCCCGGAGCTGGAGAAACAGCTGGCCGCCGCCGATGAGGCGGAGCAGGGCGAGACCCGACTGCTGCGCAACAAGGTCGGCGCGGAAGAGGTGGCCGATATCGTCTCCAAGTGGACCGGCATCCCGGTGTCGAAGATGCTCGAGGGCGAGCGCGACAAGCTGTTGCAGATGGAATCCGTGATCGGCGAGCGGGTGGTCGGCCAGGGCGAGGCCGTGCGCGCGGTGGCCGACGCCATCCGTCGCTCGCGCGCCGGGCTGTCCGATCCGAACCGGCCGATCGGCTCTTTCCTGTTCCTGGGACCGACCGGCGTCGGCAAGACCGAACTGTGCAAGGCGCTGGCCGAGTTCATGTTCGACACCGAAGAGGCCATGGTGCGCATCGACATGTCGGAGTTCATGGAAAAGCACTCGGTGGCCCGGCTGATCGGTGCGCCGCCCGGCTATGTGGGCTATGAGGAGGGCGGTTATCTGACCGAGGCCATTCGCCGCCGGCCCTATGCGGTGATCTTGATGGACGAGGTGGAAAAGGCCCATCCGGATGTGTTCAACATCCTGCTGCAAGTGCTCGATGATGGGCGCCTCACCGATGGGCAAGGGCGCACCGTCGATTTCCGCAATGCGGTGATCGTCATGACCTCGAACCTGGGCTCGGACATCATCCAGCAGAAGGCGGGTGAGGCACACTATGCCGAGATGAAGGATGCGGTCATGGAGGTGGTGCGGGTCGCCTTTCGGCCGGAGTTCATCAACCGACTGGATGAGATCGTGGTCTTCCACCCGCTGGAACAGGCACAGATCCGTGCCATCGCCGGCATCCAGATCCGGTACCTCAAGCAGCGCCTGGCCGACCGCGAGATCAAGCTCGAGATCAGCGACGCGGCCCTGGACCTGCTCGGCGAGGCCGGGTTCGACCCGGTCTACGGCGCACGGCCGCTGAAACGCGCCATCCGCGCCCAGCTCGAGAACCCGCTGGCGCAGGAGATCCTGGCCGGGCATTTCTCCCCCGGCGACCTCATCGAGGTGGACGTGCGCGACGGCCAGCTCGCCTTCGGCTCCGTGGTCGAGGGTGAGCTGGTCGACTGACGGGCCAACAGCAGCATGGCGGAGCCGCACCCCATGGCGGCCGCGGCACCGCGCCGAAAGCCGGACACCCGCACCGCCATGCGCCGGCTGATCGGCCAGGTGCGGGCGGCGTTGCCGTTCGAATCACCAGCGGCCCGGCTGTGCGACGGCGCGTGCAATGGCTGCTCAGTGAAGTTGCTGGAGTTCCTGGAGGCGGAGCTGAGCGACTGGGAACAACGCCTGGGCCGGGGCGAACGCCCCGATTTCGGTGACCTCGCGCGGCTGGCCAAAACCAGCCGCAAGGTGCATCGCGTGCTGGTGCGCAACGGCGTCGTCGAGCCGGAGTTGCCGCACGCTGAATGATGCCGAAACCGCATCTGCAGCGCCGATCAGCCGGGCTGAGATGACCCTCGAGTCGGCCCCTGGGGAGGTCCAAGTTCCGTCCGCACCAGTGCCGGGTAGACCAGTTTCTCGCTGGGCAACCCGAACAGGTGCCCCTGGACGTAATCCACCCCCAGGGCATGCAGGCCCGGCAGCATCGCCGGGTCATCCACTGCCAGCGCGATGACCTGGACGCCGTGGTTGCGGGCGCAACGCACGCACTGCCGGATGTCATCGCTGCGCAGCAACGCGCGGTCCCCACCCTGGACCAGCGCCGCCGCCAGCTTGACATGGGTCAGGTGGTCCTTCTGCGCGCTCAGCAGGCCGCAATCCGCGCTGCCGAACTGTTCCAGCAGCAATCCGTGGCCGTTGGCCTTCAGCGTCTTGGCCAAGCGACGCAGGGCAGGGGGGTCCTGCATCAGCGTGTCGCGCTGCACTTCCACCACGAGGCTGCCGTAGCCGATCCGGGCGTCGGCCACGGCAGCAATCACCGCATCGCCGACCTCCCGGGCGTGCAGCGTCTCCGCGGACAGATTCAGGAACAGCCGGGGCATCTCGCCACTGGCGGCCTGCACGCCCGCCAGCACCGACAGCGCGCGCCGAAAGACCCAGAGGTCCAGCCGACCCAGCCACTGATGCCGCGTCGCGGCAGGGAAAAAGCGCCCCGGCGGCAACAAGCGGCCCTGCTCGTCGCGCAGCCGCAGCAGGGCCTCGAACATGCCCGCATCTGGCGCCCGAAGGTCATGGCGCTGCCGTAGGGGCACGATGGCCTGGAACTCCAGCGTCAGGCCGCCGTGTTCGATCAACGCCTTGACATGCCGGTCCGTGATCTCGCCGGCGGTGGCGGCCAGTTGCGGGATCTGCAACGCGGCTTCGGTTTCGGCCGCGGCGGCCCCGCGACTGATGGGCGCCGGACGTTCGTAATCGATGATCCGCGGCAACAGCAGCGCAGCCTGGCCTGGGGTGGCGGGCTGTTCATCGAGGCGGCGGCGTAACCGCGCCACCGCCAGTTCCCGGGCCATGACCATCGCCAGATGCTCACGATCGCCGTGGGTCACCAGGTCGGCCGCCCCGCGGGCCGCGGCCTCCGCCGGTGCCAGCTGGCTCCCCGGCCCGCGCACCAGGATCAAGGACGCGACCCGCTCACCGTCATCGTCGTCCTGCAGCCAGTAGTCCACCGCAAGATCGTAGAATGCCGCCGCGCTGCACAGGATGATGTCCCAGCGCCCCGACCGCGAGAAGGCCTGGTGCACGGCCGGGCGGTCCGTCGCAACGGTAAAGGCCAGTTCCTCGTTCGCCAATTGCGGCTGCTCGCCGACGCCGAGACCCGCGGCGTCGACACCGAGACAGAGCACTTCGACGATGGGAGACACGGCCATGCAAGGGTTGCCTGTCTGTTGAAGCAGATCGCCGCAGGTTACCCGCCGCCCGCCACAAGCTCAAGGTCTGCTGTTGCTGGTGTAGCGCCTCACCAGGGCCTTCTCCAGCTCGACGATGAACAGCACGGACGCCGCCACCGCGACGATGCGCAGCCAGGTGGTCAGACCGATGGCGGCGGTGCCGAACAGCGCCTGCAATGGCGGCAGGTAGGTGAAGCCCAACTGGAACAGCAGCAGCAGGCCCACCGCCAGCAATGCGAAGCGGTTGCCCAGCAGGCCCTCGCGATTCAGCACCGGGGCGGTCATGTAGCGCGAGTTGAACAGATAGAAGATCTCGAACATGACCAGGGTGTTAACCGCCACCGTTCGTGCATGCGCAATGCCTTCGCCGGCCTCCAGTTCCCACAGGAAGAGGCCGAAGGTGCCGCCCATGAGGATCAGCGAGACATAACCGATGCGCCACAGGAACAGCGGCGTCAGCACCGGCTGGCCGGCATTGCGCGGGGGCCGGCGCATGACCCCGGGCTCAGGCGGTTCGAACGCCAGCGCCAGGGCCAGGGTGACCGCGGTGATCATGTTCACCCACAGGATCTGCACCGGCGTCAGCGGAAACTGCTGGAAACCGAACAGGATCGCACCCAGCACCACCAGGGCCTCGCCGCCGTTGGTGGGCAGGATGAACAGGATCGCCTTGCGCAGGTTGTCGTAGACCGTGCGCCCCTCCTCGACGGCACTGGCGATGGAGGCGAAATTGTCATCCGCCAGCACCATCTCGGCGGCCTCCTTGGCGGCCTCGGTGCCCTTGACCCCCATGGCGATACCGACATCCGCCCGCTTGAGCGCCGGCGCATCGTTGACGCCGTCGCCGGTCATCGCCACCACCCGCCCGGCACCCTGTAACAGCTGCACCAGTCGCAGTTTGTGCTCCGGCGTCACCCGCGCATAGACATCCACCTCTGCCACGCGCTGCTGCAGCGTGGCATCGTCCAGCTGGTCGAGTTCCCTCCCGGTCAGCGCGGCATCCGGATTGGCCAGACCGATGCGACGCGCGATGGAGCGCGCCGTGGCCACATGATCGCCGGTGATCATCTTCACCCGGATGCCGGCGGCGGCACAGTCGCGCACGGCGGCGATGGCCTCCGCCCGGGGCGGGTCCATGAGGCCGAACAGCCCCAGCAGGGTCAGGTCGCTGTCGACATCGGCAAAGTCCAGCTCGGAGCGATGCGGTTGCGCCGGCTTGACCGCCACTGCCAGCACCCGCAGGCCGACATCCGCCATCGCCTCCATGCGCGCGTGCCAGAGCGCCGGCGTCAGGGCGCTGATTGTGGCCCCCGCGTCGGAACTGGCCCGCTGCGTGGCGCACATGTCCAGCACGGCCTCCGGCGCGCCCTTGACATAGATGAAGGATTCACCGGCATGGCTGTGGTGCAGCGTAGCCATGAACTTGTGCTCGGACTCGAATGGGATCAGGTCGGTACGGGGGTAGTCCTTGGCGATCCGCACCAGGTCCAGGCCCGCCTTGGCGCCGGCCACCAGCAGGGCGCCCTCCATCGGGTCGCCATGCACCCGCCAGTCGCCGTCCAGCTGTTCCAGGGTGCTGTCGTTGCACAGCACAACGGCGCGCAGGATCTCCTGCAGCGCCGCATCGCCCTGTGGCGCCAGGTGCTCGCCATCGACGCTGAAGGTGCCATGGGGATCATAGCCGGCGCCACTCAGACCTAGCTGCCGCCCGGCGGTGGCAATGGCGGTCACGGTCATCTCGTTGCAGGTGAGGGTGCCGGTCTTGTCCGAGCAGATCAGACCCACGGTGCCCAGGGTCTCCACCGCCGGCAGCCGACGCACGATGGCGTTGCGCGCGGCCATACGCTGCACACCGATCGCCAGCGTGATGGTCATGATGGCCGGCAGCCCCTCGGGGATGGCGGCCACGGCCAGGCCCACCGCGGCCATGAACATCTCGCTGGCGCTGTAGTCGCGCACCAGCATGCCGAAGGCGAAGCCGGCGGCGGCCAGCAACAGGATGGCGCCGGTGAGCCAGCGGCCGAACTGGGCCATCTGCCGCAACAGCGGCGTGGTGAGTTGCTGCACGCCGGCAACCAGGGCGCTGATGCGGCCGATCTCGGTGTCGGCGCCGGTGGCAACGACGATGCCGCTGCCCTGGCCGTGGGTGACGAGGGTGCCCGAGTAGGCCATGCAACGTCGATCCGCCAGCACGGTATCCCGGGGCAGGGGGTCCGGGCGCTTGTCCACCGGCAGTGACTCCCCGGTGAGCGCCGCCTCTTCGATCTGCAGCCCCTTGGTACGCAGCAGACGCAGGTCCGCGGGCACCTTGTCGCCTGATTGCAGGGCCACCAGGTCGCCAGGCACCAGATTGGCGGCCTCGATGCTGATCAGCCGGCCGTCGCGCCAGACCATCGCCAGGGGCGACAGCATCCGCCGGATGGCGCGCAGGGCATCTTCCGCCTTGCCTTCCTGCACGAAACCGATGGCGGCATTCACCAGCACAACGCCAAGGATCACGCCGGCATCGAGCCAGTGCTGCAACATCGCGGTCACCAGCCCGGCACTGAGCAGCACATAGATCAGCACATTGTGGAACTGGGCGAGGAATCGCACCAGCGCGCTGCGCGGCCTGGCCTCCGGAAGCCGGTTGGCGCCATGTTCGGTAAGCCGCAGCCGGGCCGCCGCCGCGCTCAGGCCATGGGCATCCGCCTGCAGCTGCTGCAGGGTCTGCGCCTCCGTCAGGCTGTGCCAGCGCGTCTGTTCCGGCTGCAGCCGCACGCGTTTCAGGGCACGCCGCTGACGGCCCACGCCCCAGCCCACAAAGCCGCCGCCCAGCACCAACACCAGCGCCGCCAGGATGGCGATCAGCCACTCCAGGGCAATGATGTCGAAGAGCAGAATGTTGCGATCAAACACGCCGGATCTCCCATAGGCACTGTCTGCCGGCGCGTGCCGCACCGCGCCGGCCAATGCCTTGACTATAGAAGCCACGCTGGAAGGCGGCCAGCAATAATGCCCTGCGCGGTACCCGCAACGCGCCGACGGTGGTCAATGCGGCCTATCTCACCAGCCAGTTCTGGGACGGACGGGAGCCCACGCTGGAGTCGCAGTCACTGCGGCCGTTCGTCAATCCGGTGGAGGGCGGCCTGGCGGATCATGGGCCCATCCCTGAGGTGGTGCGTACCGATCCGGCCTATGTCGAGGCATTTCGCGAGGTGTTCGGCACCGAGCCCGATGCCATCACCATGGACGAGGTGGCCAAGGCCATCGCCAGCTTCGAGCGCACGCTGATCGCCGGCGATTCGCCCTTCGACCGCTTCTATTTCGGCGGCGAGGCGGATGCCATGACACCGCAGCAGATCCGTGGTCTGAGCGTCTTCCTGGTGCAGGGGCGCTGCGTCTCCTGTCATGTCATCGAGCAGGATCAGGCGCTGTTCACCGACAACAGGTTCCACAACATCGGCGTCGGCATCAACCGTATCGAGCCGACGGTGCCGACCCTGGCACAGGCCTTCCTCAGCGCCAAGCACGCCGGCGCCAATGTCGACGAGACCGTGCTGACCGATCCCGACAGCTCGGAGCTGGGGCGCTTTGCGGTCACCGACGACAACTGGTGCATCCGCAACCCGCTGGAGGGCGAGGCAATGAGCCCGGCCGATCCACGCATGATCGCCCTCGAGTCCTATGTGAGGTATGAGCGCCGCGGCGTTCCACTGGAACCCGGAAAACACTGAATCATCCCATCAACGCCGTCATTTCGGCCAGGACGCCGAATCCATCGCCAGGGAAGGCAACGGCGCCGGAAGCAACAATCAGCGGCGCCGATACCTGGAGCGTGCCACCCCGGAGCGCTGTGCCTGCAGCCGTTCGACACGCTCATCGAGGGCTGCCACCTCGGCCTGCAATTGCGTGATGCGCGCCTCACGTTCGAGCAGCAAGCGCCGCTGCTCGCTGACCTGCTGGCGGTAGAACACCAGGGCGAAGAACTCACCCGGGGCGATGCCGCCGCGGGTGTAGCCAGGCGGGAACAACAGCCCGCGCTCGACCTCCCAGCCGTCCCAGCCGACCCAGGGCACAAAGCCCGCCAGGATCGCCAGCAGACGCACTGCCGCCGGGGCCGCCTGACCCGTGGCCAGCCAACCGCGATAGGTCCGGGGGTGGACGCCAAGGAGCGAGGCGGTCTCAGCGTTGGTGAGCTGCAAGCGCCGTTGCAGCGCCCGCAAGGTGGCAGATTCTGCCGCGAAGCCCGCCGCCAGGAGCTCATGGGATTCGGCCTGAAGCCAGTCAGCAGGCGCCCTGGCGGCGAATCGGCCCCTCGGCGGGATTGCGCATAATGTATATTATGTAAAGTAAGGCATATCTGACGACTGATGGCCCGATACAGGGCCTGGGCAAGACCGACGTCTGCCGGTGCCTCATGGACTTTGTGTCATGCATCCCGGCCGTGGGGTGTGCTGAAGTCCAGGTCCGGCCCCTTCGGCACGATCCCGGTTGGGTTGATTCCGCGGTGGCTGCCGTAGTAGTGGAGCTTGATGTGGTCCATATGGACGGTCTCGGCGACGCCGGGAATCTGGTACAGCTCTCGCGTATAAGACCAAAGGTTGGGGTAGTCGACCAGGCGCTGGCGATTGCACTTGAAGTGCCCATGATAGACGGCGTCGAAGCGCACCAAGGTGGGAAAAAGTCGCCAATCGGCCTCCGTGATCCGATCGCCGACCAGATAGCGCTGTCGGCCCAGCCGTGTCTCGAGCGCATCGAGGGTGTCGAACAGCTGATCGTAGGCGGCCTCGTAGGCCTGCTGGGTTGTCGCGAAGCCGGCGCGGTAGACGCCGTTGTTGATGTTTTCATAGACCAGCGCGTTCACGGCGTCGATCTCGTCGCGTAGATGCGCTGGGTAGAAGTCGAGCTCAGCGCATCCCCAGGCATCGAAGGCGCGGTTGAGCATGCGGATGATCTCGGAGGATTCGTTGTTGACGATGCACTGACGCTCCATGTCGTAGAGCACCGGCACCGTGACCACGCCGTCGAAGCCGGGAGCGCTCTGTTCGTAGAGCTGCCCCAGCCGACTGAAGCCGTGCACCTGGTCCGGGGTGGAGCCTGGGTATTCGCCGAATACCCAGCTCTCGGCGGGCATGATGGGGTGGACGACGGATACGGAAATGGCCTTGTCCAGACCCTTCAGGGCGCGGACGATCAGGGTGCGATGGGCCCAGGGGCATGCGTAGGAAACATACAGATGATACCGTCCCGGCGCCGCCGGAAAACCACCCTCGCCTGTGGGTCCGGGACTGCCGTCTGCGGTGACCCAGTGGCGAAAGGTGGACTCCCAGCGGCGGAACTCTCCGGTATCGTGCATGCTTATGTCGGCTCCCTGAAGCCAAGTGCCAATGGGTGGCGTGATGCTCAGGCTGCTGCCCGAGTAGCAGACGGACGCCTTCGGTCACTGCTATTGGAAAAATGATACCTGCAGGTGGGGACAAGTCGAGCGCCAAGCAAGGCAACGACGGCTGCATCGAGCTCGAGGGCCACCGCTAGCACACCGCACTGGTCGACAGAGCCATCGGCGCACTTGCGCATCACCGACAGCAGCTGATGCGTCTTGCGGCACTGTCGACGGCTCTTTCTGAGATGATAGCGCGCCACAAGCTCTGCAATTTAGGTGGGACTGATCATGTCCATGGAACATTTCGATCTGCAAGACGACATCCTGTATCTGAACCATGCCGCGGTCTCACCCTGGCCGCGCCGGACCGTGGAGGCCGTGCAGCGCTTCGCTGCGGAGAACGGCACCACGGGCTCCAGGCGCTACATGCGCTGGCTCGCCACCGAGACGCGGCTACGCGAGCGCCTGGCTGCGCTGATCGGCGCGGCGGCAGCGACGGACATCGCGCTGACCAAGAGCACATCCGAGGCCCTGTCTATGGTCGCTCAGGGACTTCCCTGGCAGACGGGTGATACTGTCGTTGGTATCGTCCAGGAGTTTCCATCCAACCGCATCGTCTGGGAGGCGCTGGCGGACCGTGGCGTGCGTTGGCGCGGGCTCGATCTCTACGATCTCAGGCCTGGCGAGAATCCTGAGGACGCCCTGCTGGCCCTGTGCGATGCGCGCACCCGCCTGCTGGCCGTGAGCTGGGTGCAGTATGCCCGCGGATTGCGTCTGGACCTCGAGCGGCTGGGTGCCGCCTGCCGGGCGCGGGGCATCCTGTTTTGCATCGACGGTATCCAGGGGCTAGGCGCCCTGCCCTTCGATGTCGAGCGCGTCCAGGCGGACTTCGTCGCGGCTGACGGCCACAAATGGATGCTCGGCCCTGAGGGACTCGCCCTGTTCTGGTGTCGTCCCGAGCTGCGCGAGCAGATACGCCTGAGTCAATTCGGCTGGCACATGGTGCAGGACATGGGCGACTTCGAGCGCAAGGACTGGCAGCCCGCCGCCGATGCGCGCCGCTTCGAGTCCGGCAGCCCCAACCTGCTTGGCGCCCATGCGCTGGAGGCCAGCCTCTCGCTACTGCAGGAGGTCGGCATGCAGGCTGTCGCCGACGCCATCGCCGAGCGCACGGATCGACTGATCGCGCTCATCGACCAGCATGGCCTGGAGCTCCTGAGCCCCCGCGCGCCCGACAGACGGGCTGGTATCGTCACCTTTCGCGTCCCCGGCATCGATCAGCAGGCCCTGTACCAGGCGCTGATGACCCAGGGCCTGATGTGCGCAAGCCGCGGTGGCGGCCTGCGCTTCTCACCCCATTTCTACACGCGGACGGAGCAACTGGAACGCGCCATCGCGCTGACCCTGGAGACGGCCACCGGCCTGATGGCCTGACTGATGAACTGGCTGTCAGCTCGACTATGGTGCTCCTGATGAGTGATTCGCCGGCAAGCGGACAGGACAGCCGACAAAGCGGCTGCATGCCCTGCCCTGGTGTGCGACCATTGATACATGGACGCAACACCCGGACAACCACTCGACCCCCGCAGTGATCTGAATCCGGCCGAAAGCGCCGACCCCGGGCGCTGGCAACTGGGTCTGCGGGTGCTGGCGATGCCAGCGGATACCAATCCCTACGGCGACATCTTCGGCGGCTGGATCCTGTCGCAGGCGGACCTGGCCGGCGCCACGGTGGCCGTGGCCCAGGCACGCGGACGCGTGGCTACGGTCGCGGTGCAGGACTTCCGCTTCCTGTCCCCGGTACGGGTCGGCGATCTGGTCGAGTTGTTCGCCCGCGCGGTGCAGGTCGGCAACAGTTCGATCACAGTTGAGGTGAGTGCCTGGGCCCGTCGCGAGGCCCTGCCGGAGAACGGCCACCAGGTGGCGGAGGGCCGTCTGGTCTATGTCGCAGTGGACGCCGACGGACGGTCCCGGAGCATCAGCAACATCAGTCGGCAGCAGGCCTGATCGGGCCTGCTGTCTGGGTCAGCACGAGGAGTCAAGAAGCCCATGTTCGAGGCAACCAAAGTCGGCCGCTCGGTCAGCAAGACGGAATACAAGGCCCAGCAGGACGAACTGCGCACCCAGTTGCTGGAGGTACAGCGTGAGATCATCGGCACGGACACCCCGGTGGTGGTGATTGTCTCCGGCGTCGAGGCGGCCGGCAAGGGCGAGGTGGTAAACCGCCTCAATGAGTGGCTGGACACCCGAGGGGTGCAGACCTTCGCCTTCTGGGAGCGCAGCGACGAGGAACGCGAGCGCCCGCGCTACTGGCGCTTCTGGCGCACCCTGCCCCGCCGCGGCGAGATCTCCATCCTGTTCGGCGGCTGGTACCTCGACCCCATCGAGCATCGCTTCCAGGGCCTGTGCGACGATGCCGCGCTGGATGCGGAGCTGAACCGCATTGTGGATTTCGAGCGCATGCTCACCAACGACGGTGCCCTGATCGTCAAGTTCTGGTTCCACCTGTCCGAACCGGATCAGAAAAAGCGGCTGAAGGAACTCTCTCGCGATGACCGCAGCCGCTGGAAGATGCTGCCGGAGAAGTCCAAATTCTCCGAGCAGTACAAGCTCTTCGAGCACGTCGCCGAGCGCGTCATTCGCCACAGTGACCGCGGCATCGCGCCCTGGTACCTGGTGGAGGCCGAGGACAAGCGCTATCGCGACCTTACTGTCGGCAAGACCCTGCTGCAGGCGATCCGCGCGCGGCTGAACCAGCCGGTGGTCACGGAACCGCCGACGGCGGCCGATCCGCTGGAACTGCCCGAATCCGCCAGCGCCCAGATCACCCTGCTGGACCAGATGGACCTGACCCGCAGCCTGGCCCGCGATGCCTACAAGGCGCAGCTGAAGCGGCTGCAGCAAGAGGTCAACGAACTTACCTGGGAGGCCTACAAGCAGCGGCGCTCGACGGTGCTGGTGTTCGAGGGCGTGGACGCCGGCGGCAAGGGCGGTGCCATCCGCCGCATCACCGCCGCGGTGGATGCCCGACTGTATCGCACCATGTCCGTGGCCGCGCCGACGGACGAGGAAAAGGGCCACCACTATCTGTGGCGGTTCTGGCGGCACGTGCCCCGGGCCGGCCACATGATCATCTACGACCGCTCCTGGTACGGCCGGGTGCTGGTGGAGCGGATAGAGGGCTTTGCCAGCGAGGCCGAATGGCGGCGCGCCTATGCCGAGATCAACGAGTTCGAGGATGAACTGGTGGAAAACGGCGCCATCCTGCTCAAGTTCTGGCTGCAGGTCAGCGAAGAGGAGCAACTGCGGCGTTTCAAGGACCGTGAAGACACCCCCTACAAGCGCTACAAGATCACCGACGAGGACTGGCGCAATCGCGAGAAGTGGCCGCAGTACAAGGCCGCCGTCAACGAGATGGTGGCGCGCACCAGCACCGAGCAGGCCCCCTGGACCCTGGTGGAGGGCGACGACAAGCCCTATGCCCGCATCAAGGTGCTGCAGACGGTCTGCGATGCGCTGCGCAAGGCGCTGAAGGACCCCAAGTACAAAACGTCCGGCGGCGCCGTCACGCGCTGCGGCGAGCACCTGCCCGACAAAGCCGAATGAGGCCGAGCGCAGGGCGGAAAGCGCAGCGCCGGGCGATCAGCCTGGCGCGGCGCCTTCCCGCTGCGCCTGCGCAAACAGCCGGAAGAAGTTGTCGCCGGTGATCGCCACCACCTCCTCCACGTCCATGCCCCTCAGTTCCGCCACCTGGTCCGCCACATGGCGGACAAAGCGCGGCTCGTTGGGCTTGCCGCGATGGGGCACCGGCGCCAGATAGGGCGAGTCCGTCTCGATGAGCAGCCGATCTAGGGGCACTTGCCGTGCCACCTCCCGCAGGTCTGCGGCGTTTTTAAAGGTGAGGATGCCGGAAAAAGAGATGTAGAAGCCGAGGTCCAGGGCCGCGCTGGCCATCTCCCAGGTCTCGGTGAAGCAGTGCATCACACCGCCGGCGTCCCGCGCCCCGGCGTCGCGCAGGATGTCGATGGTGTCCTCGCGCGCAGCGCGGGTGTGGATGATCAGCGGCTTGCCACAGCGACGGGCAGCGTCGATGTGCACCCGAAACCGGTCACGTTGCCAGCGCAGGTCGCCCTGGTTGTAGTGGTAGTCCAGTCCCGTCTCGCCGATGGCCACCACGCGCGGATCCGCGGCCAGCCGCACCAGTTCGTCGCTGTCCGGCTCCCGGCGGGGGTCGCCGTCATGGGCGGTCTCGTTCGGGTGCACCCCGACGGAGACCGACACGTCCGGATGATCCGCCACCAGCGTACGCATGGCCGGATAGTGCTCCAGGTCGATGCAGACGCACAGCATGTGCCCTACGCCATCGCTCCGAGTCTGGCGCATGAGGTCATCGAATCGACCCTGGTACGGGGTCAGGTCGACCCGGTCGAGGTGGCAGTGGGAATCGACAAGCATGGCTGGGTCTCTGAGCGCGTGGTATAGCCAATGATCATCAGTTTTCGGCGACAGCTTGAGCGGGTTGGGTGTCGGCGGTCAGGGGTCTCGATCGCAGGGATGCGATCGTGAAGCCTACAGGGAAGTATTCACGGCGTCCCCAGACCGCCGACACCCAACCCACGAAAACCGAAATCTCGTTTGTGAGCAGGTATAAACCGCCTTCGGTTTTCCTCGCGGGTTGTGGTCGAATGCGCTATACGGGGTGGTTACAAGGTATGAGTCGGGCGGTCTGAATCCAGGCTGTCGGCCAGGTAATGCTCGATCCTGCGGCGCGCGTCGCCCTTGTCCTGATCGCTGAACTGTATGCCCACGCCCACCTGCCGGTTGCCCTCGGCGCCCTGGGGCGTGACCCAGACCACGGTTCCGGCGATGGGCAGCCGTTCCGGCTCGTTGAGCAGTTGCAACAGCACGAAGAGTTCGTCGCCCAGTCGGTAGTCGCCGGTGGTCGGCACGAACAGACCACCGTTCTTGATGAACGGCATGTACGACGCATACAGGGCCGCCTGGTCCCGGATGACCAGGCTCAGCACCCGCTGGCGTGCGTTGGTGTTCTCGCTTGCTCCGTTGTCCATGTCACCCCGTGGTCCGGTATAGCGTCCGCAGCCGCGCCCAGTGTACCAGCAGCGACTCGAACAGCAGTTGCTTGTTGGCGGAACTCCTGCTCAGCGCCCGGAAGCGGAGCACCTGTTGCAGGTAGCGATGCAGTGCCGCCGGCTCGATCCCGGCCACCAGCGGCGCGAGCATCCCGCGCTTGTCCGGGTTGTTGAGATAGGCTGCAGCCTCATCCTGGCCCAGGCGTAGCAGATCGCTGACCCAGCCGGCCAGCCAATCCAGCAGCGCCTCTGCATCCTGCCGCTGCCAGGCGGCCGCGGCGGCCACCGGGTCGATCCGCCCCTGGGCCACGCCGCGAAACTGGTCGAAGGCGGCGTCCCGTGCCTGCAGATGATCGCCCTCGGCCAGAGCCAGCGCCCGCAGCGGTGCCCCATGGGCCAGTTGCAGCAGCAGCGCGATCTGCTCCCGGGTATGGCCCTGCAGCCGCTCCGCCACCCAGGCGACGGCCTCCGCCGCTGCCGGTGCCGACAGTGTCAGGCGGTGACAGCGGCTGAGGATGGTCGCGGGGAGACGGCTCCAGTCTTCCGAGATCAACACTAACAAGGTCGAATCCGTCGGTTCTTCCAGGGTCTTCAGCAGGCTGTTCGCGGCAAAGGCGTTCATGGCCTCCGCCGGGGCGATCTGCAGGATGGCGCGGTCGGCGCGGTTGGCGGTGAGCGCCTGGTGGCTGCAGAGCGCCCGCACCGCCTCGGCCTTGATCTCGCCGCTCTTGGCGTCGGCATCGGGTTGCAGGCGGATCAGATCCGGATGATTGCCCGCCTGCAGCAGCCGGCATTCAGCGCACTGGCCGCAGGGCATGCCCTGGGCATCCGCCGCCGCGCACAGCAGGCTGGCGGAGAACAGGTCTGCAAACCGGCGCTTGCCGATCCCCGCAGGCCCTGCGAACAACAGGGCATGGCCGAGCCGCCCCTGCTGCCGCGCCGCCTGCAACTGCTGCCACTGCGTCGCGAACCAGGGCGGCAGCTCCGCATCAATCCACGGCCCCAGCGTTGCATCGCGCGCGGGGCCAGCAGCGGTGGCTGCCTGGCTGGCCGGTCTGCTCGGCCTAGCCATGGCCTCGGCAATCGGCGACATAGGCCGTAAGCAGGTCGCGCAGCTCGGCGCTGATCGCCGCCGACGGCCGATCCGCATCGATGCGGCGCACGCGCCGGGGCTCGCGCTCGGCAATGCGCAGATACTCCGCCCTCGCTCGCTCGAAAAAGGCCTCTGCCTCGGCCTCGAAACGATCCGGTGCCGACCGCCCGCGGGCACGCCGCAGGCCGACGTGTGGCGGCAGATCGAACAACAGGGTCAGATCGGGGCGCAGCTGGCCTTGCACGAACGTCTCCAGCAGCGCGATCCGTTCGCGTGCCACGCCACGTCCGCCGCCCTGGTAGGCGTAGGTCGCATCGGTGAAGCGGTCGCACAACACCCAGCGCCCTGCCGCCAGGGCGGGCCGGATCGTTCGCTGCAGGTGTTCGGCGCGGGCGGCAAACATCAGCAGCAGCTCGGTATCCACCGCCATGCCCTGGTTGGCCGGGTCCAGCAACAGCGAGCGGATGCGTTCGGACAGCGCGGCGCCACCGGGCTCCCGGGTGAGTTCCACCGCGATGCCGGCCTGTTGCAGACAGTCACAGACCACAGCCTGCTGGGTGGATTTGCCGGCCCCTTCAATCCCCTCCAGCGTGATGAAGCGGCCCGGCACACCTGGCGATGATGGGTTCATTGTGCCCTCATTGCCCTGCCCCTCCGGAGCCGGTGTCTTCCCCGGACGCCAGGGATGATGCTGGGGCAGTCTCCTGCGGCTGCAGGCGTGCGCAGGGCCGATTGAGCTGATAGTGGCGTACGGCGCAATTGTGCTGGTCCAGGGTTGCGGAGAAATGGTGACTGCCGTCGCCCCGGCCGACGAAGTACAGCGCATCGCCCTCGGCCGGGTTCAGCGCTGCCGCAATCGCCTCCCGGCCCACCAGCGCGATGGGCGTCGGCGGAAGCCCGCTGATGACATAGGTGTTGTACGGGGTCGGACGCTCCAGATCGGCGCGGCGCAAGTCGCCGTCGAAGGTATCGCCCATGCCGTAGATCACCGTCGGGTCCGTCTGCAGGCGCATGCCCTTGCGCAAGCGGCGCACGAAGACCCCGGCGATGCGCGGACGCTCCGCGGCCAGGGCGGTCTCTTTTTCCACAATGGAGGCCAGGATCAGGGCCTCGTAAGGCGTCTGCAGCGGCAGGTCTTTGGCCCGAGCGGTCCATTCCTCGGCCAGCACCGCCTGCAGCCGCCGGTGGGCCCGCTGCAGGATCTCGGTATCCGTGGTGCCACGATCGAACAGATAGGTGTCGGGATACAGCATGCCCTCGGGATGTGCCTGCTCGATGCCCAGCCGCTGCAGGATCTGCACGTCGTCCAGATCCGCGAGCTCGATCTCGAACACGTCGTCGCGCTGGCGAATGGCGGCCAGGGCCTCGCGGAAGGTGCTGCCGGGGATGAAGGTCACCGGAAACTGGATCGATCGGCCGGAGGTCAGCAGGTCCAGCACATCGCCCGGGCGCATGCCCGGCTCGATGGCATATTCACCCACCTTGAGGGCATTCTGCTGGCCCCGATCGTAGGCCAGCAGGGTGAACAGGAAGCGGCTGGACAGCCAGCCGCGATCCGCCAGGGCGTGTGCCACGCTGCGGATGGTGGCGCCCGGCGGCACGGTGAAGGTCGCCTGCCCGGAACCCTGCTCAGCGTCCTGCCCGGATTGCGGTTCGATATCCAGGGCCAGGGGCTGCTGCTGGAAGTCCTGGTACCAGCCCCAGCCCGCCCAGCCAGCCAGGGCGGCCAGCAGCAGCAGGGTCAGGAGGGTTGCGACGATGGTCTTCACTCTGCCGTCTCCACTGTCAACGCCGCCCGCCGCACCTGCTGGATCAGCCGACGCAGCGGCTCCGGCATGGCGCCGGGGTCATAGCGCGTGCCATCAAAGGCAGCGACCGGGACAACGCCCAGCACCGCATTGGTCACGAATACCGCCTTCGCCCGAATCAGATCCGCGACCTGGAGGGTCCGCACGTCCAACGTGATGCCCAGCGCACGCGCGTGCTTCAGCACCAGGGCGCGGACCGTGCCCTGCACGCCGCAATGCGTCAGATCGGGTGTCGACAGGCCCCGCTCATCCAGTAGGAACAGATTCGTCATGGTGCCGCAGATCACCCGCTCGTGACCATCGAGCATGACCCCGTCGATGATGTCGGGATCCTGCCACTCCGACCGCGCCAGAACCTGCTCCAGCCGGTTCAGGTGCTTGATGCCAGCCAGTTGGCGGTTTTCCGACAGTCGGGTCCGGCACAGGGTCAGTCGGGAGGAGGACACCGACCCCGCAGCGGAGACGTCCGTCGTCGAAGGATACAGCGCCAGGATACGCGTCGGCGTCAGTCCTGGCGGCGGCCAGTAGCCTCGACCGCCGGCACCGCGGGTGAGCGTGACGCGCAGGACCCCGATCTCGCTGCCCGCGAGCAGTCGATCCGCCTCCCGCCGCAGAATGCCCGCATCAGGAGCAGGGATACCGAGCCGGTCTGCCCCAAGCCGTAGCCGCTCCATGTGGGCCGACCACAAACATGGCTGACCCGCCCGCACAGCCAGGGTCTCGAACACCCCGTCGCCATACAGCAGGCCCCGGTCGGAGACATCCACCGCATGGCTCGGCTGCCCGTTCACCAAGGCGGCGATCCGGATCAGGTTCCGGGTCACGTGCCAGCAATTCCAAATTCAAACCGCAGAGGCCCAGAGAACGCAGAGACCCACCAGCCTGTTCGTAAACGTCTCTGCGTGCGCTTTGCGTTCTCTGTGTCTCTGCGGCTAATCGAGCTGCGGCAAAGCGGCAAACTTGAAATGGCTGGCCCTGCTGCCTGTCCTGTTGAGCTCAGGGGCATCGGCCCCGCCGGGCCCTGCGATCAGGGGCGCTTGAAGATCAGCGTGCCGTTGGTACCACCGAACCCGAACGAATTGCTCAAGGCGTAGTCGATCTTCATCGCACGGGCGGTATTCGGCACACAGTCCAGATCGCATTCCGGATCCGGCGTCTCGTAGTTGATGGTCGGTGGCGCCACCTGGTCGCGGATGGCCAGCACACTGAAGATGGCCTCGGCACCGCCGGCGGCGCCGAGCATGTGGCCGGTCATGGACTTGGTGGAACTGACCGCCAGCTTCGACGCATGGGCGCCGAAAGCCAGCTTGATGCCTTTGGTCTCGGCGATGTCCCCCGCCGGCGTCGAGGTGCCGTGGGCGTTGACATAGTCGATCTGCGTGGCATCCAGGCCTGCATCCTGCAGGGCCAGGCGCATGCAGTCGCTTGCACCCTCGCCGTTCTCCGACGGCGCGGTCATGTGATAGGCATCGGAATTCATGCCGACGCCCACCAGTTCGGCGTAGATGGTGGCGTTGCGGGCCTTGGCCGCCTCGTACTCCTCCAGCACCATGACACCGGCACCGTCGCTGAGCACGAAACCGTCACGATCCTTGTCGAACGGACGGCTGGCCCGCTGCGGATCGTCGTTGCGGGTGGACAGCGCCCGGGCAGCGGAGAAGCCACCGAGACCCACCGGCGAGGTGGCCATCTCGGCGCCACCGGCGATCATCACGTCGACGATGCCATGGCGGATCATGTAGGCCGCTTCACCGATGTTGTGCGTACCCGTGCTACAGGCGGACACGATGGAAAAGTTTGGCCCCTTGAGACCGTACTTGATGGACAGGTCTCCGGCAACCATGTTGACGATATTGGCCGGCACGAAGAAGGGCGAGATCTTCCGCGGCCCGCCGTCGCGGTAGGCGGCGTAGTTGTTCTCGATGCCGGTGATGCCGCCGATGCCGGAGCCGATGGCGACGCCAATGCGCTTGCGATTGGCGTCGGTGATCTCCAGCCCGGAGTCCTCGATGGCCTGGGTGCCGGCGGCGACGCCGTAGTGGATGAAGGCATCCATCTTGCGCGCATCCTTCTTCGACACGTACTGCGTGGCGTCGAAACCGTAGATCGGACCGCCGAAACGCGTGTTGAAGGGTGCGACATCAAAATGGGTGATGGGCTGGATCCCACTGCGACCGGCAAGAATGCTGTCCCAGGCCGACTTGATGTCGAGCCCGACCGGAGCAATGATGCCCAGTCCGGTGATGACGACCCTTCTACCTGACATGGCTAACCTCTCGATTGCTCGTCACCGCCCCGCCTGTCCGGCCCTTGACTGGCCGGCCCCGGGGACGCTGCGCGATCACTGACCGTTCCGCCGGAGCCTGTGCGGACGTCGCCGACATGACGGGCGGATGCGAATGCTTGCCGGCACATCGATGCCGACGTGACAGGATGCGCGGCCCTGGCTTGCACGGACAAGAAGCGGGTGGCCGGGCAGCGCCCGGGGCCTCGACCCGCCATGCCGTTCGACTCAGGTGATGCCGCAACCGCGCCTCAGCCCAAGTGCTCGTTGATGTAGTCGATGGCCTGCTTGACCGTGGTGATCTTCTCCGCATCCTCGTCCGGGATCTCGGTTTCGAATTCCTCTTCGAGCGCCATGACCAGCTCGACGGTGTCGAGGGAGTCGGCCCCCAGATCATCCACGAAAGACGACTCGAGCGTGACCTCGTCCTCCTTGACGCCCAACTGCTCAACCACGATCTTCCGAACCCGATCTTCAACGCTGCTCATTGTCATGTAACCCTCTGGATGTGGATAGGCCGCTCGGAGAGCGACGCCGTGCGTATTCTAGTGAGATTGGCCTGGTCTTGAAAGCGCCAATGCCCCTGCGTGCACCCTATGGCTCACGCCATGTACATGCCGCCGTTCACATGCACCGTCTCGCCGGTGATGTAACCGCCGCCGGCGGAGGCCAGGAACACCACTGTTGCGGCGATCTCCTCCGGCTGGCCCAGACGTTCCAGCGGAATGCCGGTGAGCAGCGCGTCGCGCTGGGCCTGGGGCAGTTCCCGCGTCATGTCCGTGTCGATGAGGCCCGGGGCGACACAGTTCACCGTGATGCCGCGGGAGCCGACCTCCCGCGCCAGGGACTTGGTGAATCCCATCATGCCCGCCTTGGCCGCGGCATAGTTGGTCTGGCCCGCATTGCCGGCGGAGCCCACCAGCGAGCTGATGTTGATGATGCGGCCCTTGCGCGCCTTCATCATCGGTCGCAGGCAGGCCTTGCTCAGACGGTAGACCGAGGTCAGGTTGGTGTCGATGATGTCGCTCCACTCGGCATCCTTCATGCGCATGAGCAGATTGTCGCGGGTGATGCCGGCGTTGTTCACCAGGATGGTCGGGGCACCGCCGAAGGTCTCCGACACCGCCTTCAAGGCCGCGTCCACCGAGGCCTGATCGGTCACGTCCAGGCGCAGGCCGATGGCCCGTCCGCCGACGTCGGCCAGTTCCTTGCCGATGCGCTCGGCGCCGGCATCGCTGGTGGCGGTGCCGGCCACCGCGGCCCCCTGCTCCAGCAGCGCCCTGGCGATGGCGCGGCCAATGCCGCGACTGGCGCCGGTGACCAGCGCGATTTCACCCTCAAGCATCTGTCGTCTCCTCGCGTGCCTTGTCCAAGCCGGCCGGATCGAACACCGCCAGCGTCTCGATACGTGGGTCGATGCGTTTGCCCAGCCCGGTGAGCACCTTGCCCGGACCCGCCTCGACCGCCAGCGTGATGCCGCGCTCGCCCATGGCGCGGATGGTCTCCACCCAGCGCACCGGACTGTACAGCTGTCGCGCCAGCAGCTCGCGGATGGCCTCCGGCGTGGTGGCGGGCGCCACTGTCACATTGTGCAGCACCTCGATCGTCGGCGACGAGACCCGGGTCTGCGCCAGCCGCTCGGCAAAGCGCTCGGCGGCGTCGCGCATCAGGTCGCAATGCGACGGCACGCTCACCGGCAGCAGCAAGGCGCGCTTGGCCCCTGCCGCCTTGGCCCCGTCGACGCCCCGCTGCACCGCTTCGCGATTCCCCGCGATCACCACCTGCCCCGGGGCGTTGAAATTCACCGCGGCCAGTACCTGCTCCCCGGCCTGCTCGGCACAGACCGCGCGCACCGCGTCGTCGTCCAGCCCCAAGATCGCGGCCATGGCGCCCTCGCCGGCGGGTACCGCCGACTGCATCAGCCGTCCGCGCTCGGCCACCAGCGCCACCGCGTCCGCGAAGTCCAGCGCACCGGCGGCCGTCAGGGCGGTGTACTCGCCCAGGCTGTGCCCGGCCATCAGCGCCGGCTGTGCGCCCCCGCGCTGCTGCCAGCAGCGCCAGACGGCGATGCCGGCGGCCAGCATGGCCGGCTGGGTGTGCTCGGTCTGGTCCAGCATCTGTCGCGGACCATCGCTGACCAGGGTCCAGAGGTCCATGCCCAGCACGGCGGATGCCTCGGCAAAGGTCTGCTCAACCGTCGCATCGGACTGCGCCAGGTCGGCCAGCATGCCGACGGACTGGGAGCCCTGGCCGGGAAAGATGAAAGCGAGCTTGGAATCGGTCATCGCAGGAGGGTCCGTTCTGTGATCGCCGTGGAGGGGCCCGGCATTCCGAGGAAAGTCCGCGAGGCCCGAAACTCGGCGAAGAATATATGCATGACAAGGCCGGCGGATCGCCCCGCTTCGGCTTGTCGAGCGCTTAGCCTGGTTACGCCCTTCTCGACTGGCTCCGGTTCAGTAACGCAACAGCACCGAGCCCCAGGTGAAGCCGCCACCGAAGGCCTCCATCAGCACGGTCTGACCACGCTGGATGCGGCCGTCGCGCACGGCCTGGTCGAACGCCAGGGGCACCGATGCCGCCGACGTATTGCCATGGGTGTCCACCGTCACCACCACCTGCTCCATGGGCAGGTCGAGCTTGCGCGCCGTGGCCTGGATGATGCGCATGTTGGCCTGATGCGGCACCAGCCAGTCGATATCCGCACGGGTCATGTTGTTGGCATTGAGGGTCTCGTCGACGATGCGCCCCAGGGTAGTGACGGCCACCCGGAACACCTCGTTGCCGCGCATCTCCAGATAGGGCGAACCGCTGTTGCCGTTGCCGATACCCGCCGGGACCTGCAGCAACTCGCGATAGGCGCCGTCGGCATGCAGAAATGACGAAATGATGCCAGGTTCGCTGTCTGCGCCGATGACCACCGCCCCGGCGCCGTCGCCGAACAGCACACAGGTGCCGCGGTCGGTCCAATCGATGATGCGCGAGATGACCTCGGCCCCCACCACCAGCGCGCGGGTGGCGCTGGCAGTACGAATGAACTTGTCGGCAACGCCCAGGGCGTAGACGAAGCCGGTGCAGACTGCCTGCACGTCGAAGGCCGGACAGCCGTGGATGCCAAGACGGCTTTGCAGCAGACAGGCGCTGCTGGGAAAGGCCTGATCCGGTGTCGTGGTGGCCATGACGATCAGGTCGATGTCCGCCGGCGTCAGGCCCGCCGCCTCGATGGCACGCCGGGCTGCCGCCTCCGCCAGGTCGACACAGGTTTCGTCATCGCTGACCAGGTGGCGCTGGCGGATGCCAGTGCGCTCGGTGATCCAGTCATCGCTGGTGTCCACCAGCTTTTCCAGATCGCGATTGGTGACGACGCGCGACGGCAGATAGCCGCCCGTGCCCAAAATGCGGGAATAGAGATTCACGACGATTCCCTGCTAAGCCGACGCGGCCGTGTGCCCGACGGCACCGACTGACCCCCGCTGACCGAGCTGCGCGCTCACCTGCTGCTCGATACGGTCAATGACATTGGCGTGGATCTCCTTCTCGGCGATGCGAATGGCGTTCTCGAAGGCGATCTCGTCGGCGCCCCCGTGACTCTTCACCACAATACCCCGCAGGCCGACCAGGCTGGCACCGTTGTACCGACGTGGGTCAACGGCCCGCTTGAATGCGCTCAGCACCGGCATGGCCACCAGCGCGGCGAGCCGGGTGAAGAAGTTCTTGCGGAAGTGCTGACCCAGCATGTGGGCCAGAAGCTTGGCGACGCCCTCGCTGGACTTCAGCGCCACATTGCCGACGAAACCATCCGCCACCACCACATCGACGCCACCGGTGTAGATGCCGTCGCCCTCGACATAACCGACATAGTCGAGCGAACTGGCCGAAAGCAGCTCATGCGCACCACGTACCTGATCGTTGCCCTTGATCTCCTCGGCACCGATGTTGAGCAGGCCAACCCGCGGATGCTCGACGCCCTCCACCGCCTTCACCAGCTCGCTGCCCATGACGGCAAACTGGAACAGGTGCTCGGCAGTGCAGTCGACGTTGGCGCCCAGATCAAGGACATGCGTGTGGCCATCCACCGACGGAATGGCGCTCATGATGGCGGGCCGATCGATCTGCGGCAACGTCTTCAGCACGAAACGGGCAGTGGCCATCAGGGCGCCGGTGTTGCCGGCGCTGACGCAGGCATCTGCGGTGCCGTCCTTGACCAGATCGATGGCGACCCGCATTGACGAGTCTTTCTTGCCGCGCAGCGCCTTGGACGGCAGTTCATCCATGCCGACGACCTGGGACGCCGGATGGATCCGGACCCGCGAAGCGACATCCCCCGCCTCCGCCAGCAGGGGTTGCAGCACCTCCGGCTGGCCCACCAGGATCAGGTCCACGCCATCGCGAAGGGTATCCGTGCTGCCGCCGACGCCTTCGTCGGCATCGCCCCCACCCCGGCGATCCGACCCGTCATGGCGTCCAGCGGATTGCCTGAGAAAGGCTATGGCCGCCGGCACCACGACCTTGGGCCCATGGTCGCCGCCCATGGCGTCGAGCGCGATGGTCAGACGTCGCTTCAACTGGATGCTCCCTGTCCGCGGTCAGCCTGGAGGCGAACGGCCCGCGGGCCGTCCGATACAGCGGCGGCGCCAGTGGCGGCGCCGCTGCATGTCAGCCTTCCCTTTCGATGACCTTGCGGCCCCGGTAGAAGCCGTCCGGCGTCACATGGTGGCGCCGATGCACCTCGCCGGTGGTGGAGTCCTCCGACAACGTCGGCCGGGACAAGGCGTCGTGGGAGCGGCGCATGCCGCGCTTGGAAGGGGTCTTTCGATTTTGTTGGACGGCCATAAGGTACTCCGCATCGTCGTCGTTCGTAGATCGGGGAAGCGCTCGACGCTGCGGGGTTCCCCGTGAGAGGCGAGTCGCCCCGGTGTTTTTTTGTCGCTCAGTGCGATTGGTTCCGTTTCAACTGCGCGAGCGCGGCAAAGGGATTCGGCCGGACTGTTTCCTCGCCGTCCGCCCCGGCCCGAGCTTGGGAACGGGACTGGCCCGTGGCCCGGACGTCAGCGCCGGCCTCCGGCATCCGGCAGTCCCCGTCCGCATGTCGCGGCACAGCCGGCACCGCCAGGATGAGCTCGTCCTCGATCAGATCCGACGGCCGAATCAGCCGATCACCCAGCAACAGGGGATCGTAGCTATCCGGCAGCGCCGCCGCCTGATCCAGCCCCTCCACCAGTGCCAGGGAGAGATCGCTGACCACATCCAGCGCCAGCGAGCCATTGCAGCGCTGGCAGCTCAACGGCAGTGTCGCCTCGATACGGCCGGTCACCGTCTCGAAGCCCCGTGCATCACGGCCGAACTCCAATCGATACCAGACCAATCCATCGTGATCGGTCAGCAGTGGCGCCAGACGCGAAAAGGCAACAAGCGCGATTCGACCCTCGAACCGGGCCTCGGAGACCACGGCTCGACGGGGATCGAGAAACTCTGGCAATGCCTCGGACATAAGCCCGTCAGTTTAGTATGCATGACAATCCCATGTCAATCCGAGGTATGCATGCAGCTGCTCGAAAAACGGAATCGCAGAGATGCGGAGAGCACAAAAAGAACACAGTACCTCCCGACAACTCCGCGACTCGTGCATGCGCCACGCCAGTTCGCCGTCAATTTCCGGTCAACGCAAGCAGTACCCCTGCAGCCACCGCAGAGCCGATCACGCCCGCCACATTCGGCCCCATGGCATGCATCAGCAGGAAGTTGTGATGGTCCTCCTCCAGACCCACGCGATTCACCACCCGCGCCGCCATGGGCACCGCCGAGACACCAGCGGCCCCGATCAGCGGATTCACCTTGCCGCCCGTGACCCGGTACATCACCTTGCCCATGAGCACCCCCGCCGCCGTACCGATGCAGAAGGCCGCGGCCCCCAGCACCAGGATGCCCAGGGTCTCCAGCGCCAGAAACTTGTCCGCCGACAGCTTGGAGCCCACCGCCAGACCCAGCATGATGGTGACGATGTTGATGATCTCGTTTTGAGCCGCACGACTCAGACGCTCCACCACGCCACATTCCCGCAGCAGGTTGCCCAGCATCAGCATGCCGATCAGCGGCGCCGCGGACGGCAGCAGCATGGCACACAGCAGCAGCACCACAAAGGGGAACAGGATGCGCTCCAGTTGCGATACCGGGCGCAACTGCTGCATCACCACCGCCCGCTCCTTCTTGGTGGTCAGCGCACGCATGATCGGCGGCTGGATGATCGGCACCAGTGCCATGTAGGAATAGGCCGCCACTGCGATGGCACCCAGCAGATCCGGCGCCAGACGCGAGGCCAGGAAGATCGCCGTGGGCCCGTCCGCCCCGCCGATGATGGCAATGGCCGAGGCATCCTGCAGCGTGAAATCGAAGCCGGGCAGAAAATTCAGCGCCACCGCCCCGATCAGCGTTGCAAAGATGCCGAACTGT
Organism: Thiohalocapsa marina; assembly: GCF_008632335.1. Classification (GTDB taxonomy): domain Bacteria; phylum Pseudomonadota; class Gammaproteobacteria; order Chromatiales; family Chromatiaceae; genus Thiohalocapsa; species Thiohalocapsa marina. Next base: position 147,799 of record NZ_VWXX01000005.1, on the reverse strand, counting down.
GCCGCGGCCCCCAGCAACAGCGTCGACGGCCTCGCGATCAGGGCACCGAAGTCCGTCAGCGCCCCGACCCCCATGAAGATCAGCAGCGGAAAGATGCCGGTTTCCACGCCAACCGCATAGATCTGGCCGATCATGCCGTCCGGACCGCCGATGCCCGCCACCGGGATGTTGCTCAGCAGGGCGCCAAAACCGATGGGGACCAGCAGCAGGGGTTCGAACTTCTTCGCAATCGCCAGATAGATCAGGCCGCAACCCACGGCCATCATCAGGGCCTGCCCCCATTCCAGGTTGGCAATGCCCATGGATTGCCACAGCTTGAGGAGTTCTTCCATCGGCGTCAGCCCAGCGCGAGCAACGGCGCGCCAAGGGTGACCGAATCACCCTCCTTGATGCGGATCTCCGCCACCGTGCCCGCTGCGGGTGCACGCACCTCCGTCTCCATCTTCATGGCCTCGAGCACCACGATCACGTCCCCCGCGGCCACAGCCTGCCCCACGGCCACATTGATCTTGACGATGTTGCCGGCCAGCGGCGCCTCGATCATCTGCGCCGGCCCAGCCGCCGGTGCCGCCGGTGCGGCCGCGGAGACAGGCGCCGTCGCCACCGACTCCACCGCGCCACCCGGCGAGACCACCACATCGTAGGTGGTGCCGTTGACCTGCACCCGGTAGGCCTCGGGCACATCCGCCCGGGCTGTCGCTGCCGTGGCCGGTGGCGTGGCTGGCGTGTCGTCGATGGTCCAGGGGGCCGGCTCGAAGGCGCCTGGGTTGTCGCGGTTCTCCAGAAACTTCAGCCCGATCTGCGGGAACATGGCATAGATCAGCACGTCGTCCACCGCATCGGTGGCCAGTCGCAGCCGGCGCTCCTTGGCGATGCCGTCGAGCTCGGCAGTGAGCTTGTCCATCTCCGGCGTCAGATCGTCTGCCGGGCGGTGCGTGATGGGGGGCTCCCCCTCATTCAGCACCCGCTTCTGCAACTCGGCGTTGACCGGCGCCGGCGTCGCACCGTAACTGCCGCGCAACACGCCGGCGGTCTCTGTGGTGATGCTTTTGTAGCGTTCGCCCATGAGCACGTTCAGCACCGCCTGGCTGCCCACGATTTGCGAGGTTGGCGTCACTAGCGGCAGGAAGCCCAGGTCCTCGCGCACCCGCGGGATCTCCTCCAGCACCTCGTCCAGGCGATCGTCGGCGCCCTGCTCGCGCAACTGGTTCTCCATGTTGGTGAGCATCCCGCCGGGCACCTGGGCCACCAGGATGCGGGAGTCAACCCCCTTCAGTGAGCCCTCGAAGCGGGCGTACTTCTTGCGTACCTCGCGGAAATAGGCCGCGATCTCCTCTAGCAGGTTCAGGTCGAGCCCGGTGTCCCGTGGCGTGCCCTGGAGAATGGCCACCACCGATTCCGTCGGCGAGTGACCGTAGGTCATGCTCATGGAGGAGATGGCGGTGTCCACCATGTCGATCCCTGCCTCGGCGGCCTTGACGATGGTGGAGGTGCTCAGCCCGGTGGTGGCATGGCACTGCATCGCGATGGGAATCGCGCAGGTCTCCTTCAGCCGGGAGACCAGTTCCTCCGCCACATAGGGCCGCAGCAGGCCGGCCATGTCCTTGATGCAGATGGAGTGGCACTGCATATCTTCCAGGCGGCGGCCGAGATCCACCCAGTAATTCATGTCGTGCACCGGGCTGACGGTGTAAGACATGGTGCCCTGGGCGTGGGCATCGGTGGCGAGCGCGGCGCGAATGGCCTGCTGCAGGTTGCGCAGGTCGTTCATGGCATCGAAGATGCGGAACACGCCGATGCCGTTGAAAGCCGCCCGCTCGACGAAGCGATCCACCACGTCGTCGGCGTAATGCCGGTAGCCCAGCAGGTTCTGACCGCGCAACAGCATCTGCTGCGGCGTCTTCGGCATCGCCGCCTTGAGTTGCCGCAAGCGCTCCCAGGGGTCCTCGCCAAGATAGCGGATGCAGGCATCAAAGGTGGCACCGCCCCAGGTCTCGAGGGACCAGTAGCCCACCTGGTCCAGCTTCGCGGCGATGGGCAGCATGTCCTCGATGCGCATGCGGGTGGCAAGCAGGGATTGGTGCGCGTCGCGCAGCACGACGTCGGTGATGCCGAGTGGGGTGTTCTGGTTCATGGGCACGTCTCTGCAGCGTGTTGACGACCGGAGGTCGGGTAAGATCCGGGACGCGGGATACCACTGTCGGTCACTGGTGGTTTTCGCAAAGGGCGGTTGCGGTCAAGGGCGAGTTCGATAGCGCGCCACCGCGGCCGCGATGACCGCGATCAGGTCATCGGACCCGGCGGTGTCACCGCTGCCGTGCGTGGACGGCGTCAGCACCGGCGGCACGGGGTCCGGGGCCGGCGGCATCGGCAACAGCCGCCCGGCAACCCAGGACATGGTGCGCAGGATGCCGACCAGCAGCAACAGGAAGCCGAACACGATGCCCATGCCGATCCCCATCAGCGTCAGGCTTTCGATGATCAAGGTGTTGTCGGTCATGATGTGGTCCGAACCCCCTGGGTGGTTGGTCGCCGGCGGCCGGGTCAGTTGGCAAACGGGTGTCTGATCACCAGGGTCTCGCTGCGATCCGGCCCGGTGGAGACGATGTCGATGGGCACGCCGCCGAGTTCCTCGATCTTGTCCAGATAGGCGCGGGCCGGTGCAGGCAGATCCTCGAGGGAACGGGCGCCCAGGGTAGACTCGCTCCAGCCCGGCAGGTCCATGTAGACCGGGGTGCAGCGCGCCAGGGCCTCGGCATCCACCGGCGGCGCGTCCAGACGCTGGCCGTCCAGCTCGTAGTGGGTGCAGATCCGCAGCCGCTCCATGCCGTCGAGCACGTCCAGCTTGGTGATGCAGAGCCCGGAGACGCTGTTGATGTCAAACGAGCGCCGCAGGGCCACCATGTCGAGCCAGCCGCAGCGACGCTTGCGCCCGGTGGTGGCGCCGAACTCGTGCCCCTGCTCGCCCAGGCGGTCGCCGTCTGCGTCGAACAGCTCGGTCGGGAAGGGTCCGCCCCCGACGCGGGTGGTGTAGGCCTTGACGATGCCCAGGATGTAGTCGAGGTCGCGCGGACCCACACCGCTGCCGCTGGCGGCGCCACCGGCGGTGGTGGTGGAAGAGGTGACGTAGGGGTAGGTGCCGTGATCGATGTCCAGCAGCGCCCCCTGGGCGCCCTCGAACAGCACGTTTACGCCGTCGCGACGCAATTGGTGCAGCCGGCCGGTGACATCATCCACCATGGGCGCGATCTGCTCACCCTGGCGCAGCGCCAGATCCAGTGTGGCGGCCACATCGACCGGCTCGGCCTTGAAATAGTGCTGCAGGGCAAAGTTGTGGTAGTCCATGACCTCCCGCAGGCGGGCCTCGAAGTGTGCGGGATCCAGCAGTTCGCCCACACGGATACCGCGGCGGGCGATCTTGTCCTCGTAGGCCGGGCCGATACCGCGGCCAGTGGTGCCGATGGCCTTGTTGCCACGGGCCTGCTCGCGGGCCTGATCCAGCGCCACGTGGTAGGGCATGATCAGGGCGCAGGCCGGACTGATGGTCAACCGCTCGCGCACCGGCACGCCCCGCTGCTCCAGCGTGGCGGTCTCCGACAGCAGGGCCTCGGGCGCCAGCACCACCCCGTTGCCGATCATGCAGCGCACGCCCTGGTGCAGGATGCCGGAAGGAATCAGGTGCAGGATGGTCTGCTCCCCGTCGATGACCAGGGTATGCCCGGCGTTGTGGCCGCCCTGGAAGCGAACCACCACGTCCGCCCGCTCGGTGAGCAGGTCGACGACCTTGCCCTTGCCCTCGTCGCCCCACTGGGCACCAATCACGACAACGTTCTTACCCATCTTGCATTTCCACTCGGAACCTGACCGTAAATGATTGATGTACAGGCGCGACTAGGCATCCGGCACAGCGCACGGACACAGTTGCCACTGGCCGTCGACCAGTTCCAGCCGCTCGCTGCAGGTCTGGCTCGGCGCCTCGCCGGGAAGCTCCCGGATCACGCATCGGCCGCCGGCGCGCAGCGCGTCCACCACCGCCTGAAGCCGCGGGTCCACATCCCAGGGCGCCAGTACCGGCCCGGGGGCGTCCGCCGGCGGCGATGCGCCGTTCGCCAGTGCGATCAGCCCCTTGACGTCGCTGCTGAAGCCCACCGCGGGTCGCGCCCGGCCGAACACCCGGCCGATGTCATCGTAGCGCCCGCCCCGGCCGATCTCCAGACCCCAGCCGGGGACGAAGGCGGCGAACACCACGCCGGTCTTGTAGGTGTAGCCGCGCAGTTCCGCCAGGTCGAAATGGATCGGCAGTTCCGGCTGCCAGCGCCGGGTCTCGTTCGCCACCGCCTGCAGGCGCGCCAGCGCCGCCTGCACCGCCGCATCTGCATTGGACAACACCGTCCTGGCGCGCTCCAGGGCGTCCTCGCCGTTCAGGTCCGCCAGTCCCAGCAGCATCGCGCCGATATCCGCCGGCAGGTCGAACTGGCCGATCAGCAATTCGATCTCGGCGCCCGCCTTGCGTTGCAGGGCCTCGAACAGCGCCATCTCCTGGGTGCGATCCAGCCCCGCCTGCCGCGCCAGCCCACGGAAGACACCCACATGACCCAGGTCGATGTAGGCATTGTCGATGCCGGCGGTGCGCAGGGTTGCCAGCAGCAGACGCAGCACCTCGACATCGCTCTCGACGCCGTCGTGGCCATAGATCTCGGCGCCGATCTGCATCGGGCTGCGGCTGCCGGCGAAGCCGTCGGAGCGCGTCTGCAGCACGGTGCCCAGGTAGCACAGACGATTCGGCGCCTCGCGGCGGAAGTGATGTGCATCGATGCGCGCCACCTGCGGCGTCATGTCCGCGCGCACGCCGAGCAGCCGGCCACTGACCTGGTCGGTCAGCTTGAAGGTCTTCAGGTCCAGGTCGTGCCCGGTGCCGGTCAGCAGGCTCTCCAGGTAGTCGATGAAGGGCGGTATGACCAGTTCGTAGCCCCAGGTCGCGTACAGATCGAGCAGGGCCCGTCGCAACCGTTCCAGCTCCGCCGCCTCGCTGGGCAGCACCTCGTCAATACCGGCTGGCAACAACCAGCGTTCGTCATTCATGGGCACGTCATCAGTTGATCAGGTAAAGCAGGGCGACGCCGCCGAGCATGCTCGCAAACCCCGCAATCCGCAGGCTGCGGGTGTCCTGCCGCGCCACCTCCAGCAGCATGCGGCGCATGGCGTCAGGGGCCAGGAACGGCATGACGCCCTCGATGACCAGCAGCAGCGCGAGCGCAACAAAGAGATCGTGCCACATAACCGGCCTCGCTTCCGGGCGGTGCGGGATGTACCCGCATCCGGCAATCCGCAAAGGGCCGAATCATTACAGATGATGCTTCGCTTGTCCATTGAGAAGCGGAAGACAACGGACAGAAAAGGCAACGCGAAGCCGAGAACAGGTGAGCGGGGAAGCGGACCCGAACGGGGTCGCGAACGCGCCGAAAATCGGCCGAATACGGCCCGAAAGGGACCGACGGGAGCTGTGGGCGGCGATGACCGCCAGCCCGGGCGAGAACTGCCCGGGCTGGGGGTCATCGTGGTTCAGGCATTCAACGGGGCGTCGAATACTGTTGGTTGAAGAATTTGAAGAAATCCGAATCAGGCGCCAGTACCAGGGTGGTGTCCCCGGCACCGAGGGCGGTGCGATACGCGGTCAGGCTGCGATAGAAGGCAAAGAACTCCGGGTCCTGCTCGAACGCGGCGGCAAAGATTTCCGCCGCCTTGCCGTCGCCGCGACCGCGGGTCTCTTCCGCCTCACGGTAGGCGTCCGCCAAGATGACGGTGCGCTGGCGATCCGCATCCGCACGGATGCGCTCCGCCGCCTCCGAGCCCTTGGCGCGCAGGTCGCGGGCCACCCGCTCACGCTCGGCCCGCATGCGGTTGTAGACCGACTCGCTGACCTCCGGGGGCAGGTCGATCTTCTTCACCCGCACGTCCACCACCTCGACACCCAGTTCCGCCGCCTGGGCGTCCACGGCCTTGGTCAGCAGTTTCATCAGTTCCATGCGGTCTTCGGAGACCACTTCCTGGATGGTGCGCTTGCCGAACTCGTCACGCAGGCTGGTGTTGATGCGCTCGGACAGCAGCCGCGCCGTTCGCGCACTGTCGCCGCCGGTGGAGCGGAAGAACTGCGCCGCGTTGTTGATACGCCACTTGGCGTAGGAGTCGACGATGACGTCCTTCTTCTCGATGGTCAGGAAGCGCTCCGGACGCGAATCCAGCGTCTGGATACGCTGATCGAAGGTCAGGATGTTGTTCAGCAGCGGTACCTTGAAGTGCAGGCCGGGCTCGTAGTCGCTACCGACGATCTCGCCCAGTCGCAGCTTGATGGCCGTTTCCCACTCCTTGACCACGAAGGTGGAGGCCCACAGGATCACCGCAAGCAGTGCGACGGCGATCGGGATCAGGATCTTCTTGCTGTCATCCATTAACGGCTCCTCCGCTCGCGCGACGTGTCGCGGATGGTTGTCGGCACGGTATCGGTGGTCATACCCTCACCGGCTTGCAGCATGGTGGTCTTGGCCTGGGGCGCCGGTGTCTGCTTGAGGATCTGGTCCAGCGGCAGGTACATCAGGCTGTTTCCCTCGGGTACGTCCAGCAGCACCAGGTTGTTCTGCCCCAGCACCCCTTCCATGGTCTCGATGTAGAGACGCTCGCGGGTGACTACCGGAGCCTTCTCGTATTCCGCCAGCACGGCGGTGAAGCGCGACGTCTGACCCTCGGCCTCGGCGATGACGCGATCGCGGTAGGCCTTGGCCTCGGCGATGGCGCGAGCGGCCTCACCGCGTGCCTGGGGCAGGATCTCGTTGGCGTAGGCCTCGGCCTTGTTCTCCAGGCGTTCCTTGTCCTCACGCGCCTTGATGGCGTCGTCGAACGCCTCCTTGACCTGATCTGGCGGCTTGGCCGGCTGCATGTTCACCGACGTGACCAACAGGCCGGTCTTGTAGGCATCCATCAGCGATTGCACCCGCTCCTGGATGGTCGCGGCAACGGCGGAACGCCCTTCGGTCAGGATGAAGTCCAGCTTGCTGCCACCGATGGTCTTGCGCACCACGGTCTCGGTGGCGTCACGCAGGGTCTTCTCCGGCGCCTGATCCTGGAACAGGTAATTGGCCGCGTCCTGGATGCGGGACTGGACGGTGAGTTCCACGTCGACGATGTTCTCGTCCTGGGTCAGCATCGCCGCCTTGTGCGTGAACGACGAGATCTCGTCGACGTTGACGATCTGCACCGCCTCGATGGGCCAGGGGATGTGCCAGTGCGGACCCGGCTCGGTGGTCTTGGTGTAGGCACCAAAGCGCATGACCACGCCGCGTTCCGCCGGCGCGACGATGTAGATGCCGGTGAATAGCCAGCCCAGGAACGCCAGGCCGGCAATGATGCCGATAACGCGCAGGCTGAGGTCACCGCCGAAACCGCCACCCGACCCGCCGGCCCCACCGCCGGAACCGCCGGATCCCGATCCGCCGGATTTCTTGACACTGCCAAGCAGACCGCTGATCCGGTCCTGGAGCTTGCGCACGATCTCGTCGAGGTCAGGCGGGCCCTGATTCCCCGAGCCGCCACCCCCCCAGGGGTCCTTGTTGCCGCCTCCCGGCTCATTCCAGGCCATAGTATCTCCGTCGCTCGTGTTACTTGGGTCGTTCTGTCCCGGCTGTGTCTCGGACAACGGCCCGTCCGGGCCGTTCCCTGTCCGCTCTCCTCCGCTCAGGTGCCACCGTCGTGGCCCGATATCAAGCGTGGCTCGGTTTCGCTCGCCCGGACGCGCCGCGGCATTTTAGAAGCCAGCCGTGCAGCTGGGCAATGCCGGCGATGGTTTTCGCTGGTCGGCGCCTGTCGGCAGGCGACACTCAGGCGTGGTCGGCGTGGGCGATATCGGCCTGCGCATCTGCCCCGCGGTGAGGCGTGTCCGGCCGCAGGCGCCCCTGCCAGCGTGGCTGGCCCTCGACACTGCGCCGGTAGTCTGCCTCGGCCAGCTCCGCGCGGATCTCCCAGCCGCCCAGGTCGGTGGGCGCCTCGTCCAGGATGCGCGCGTGCTGGTACAGCCAGGCCCGCAGGCCGCCGTCACCAGGACCGAGCAGGAAGCGTTGCCGCCGACAGGCGCCGCGGAAATGCTCGGCGATGGCCTGCAGCAGCAGGTCGATGCCAGCACCGGTCTGGGCCGACACCCAGACACGGGTCGCGCGCCCCTCGCTATCGCGATCGATGCGCGGCGCGGTCACCATCGGCGCATCGGTCGCCTGCTGATCGCCACCCTGCCCGTCCCCGAGTTCGCCGAGCGCTTCACGCGCGTGCTCGCCGCCCTGCCGGTCACCTGCGTCGGCGCCGTCCGCCGCCAGGGTGTCGATCTTGTTGAACACCAGCAGGACCGGGATCTCCTCGGCGCCGATCTCCTCCAGCACCGCATCGACATCGTCGATGCGCCGATTGCGCTGGGCACTGCCGGCGTCGACCACATGCAGCAGCAGCGCCGCGGCACGGGTCTCCCGCAGCGTGGAGCGGAACGCCGCGACCAGCTCGTGGGGCAACTGGTTGATGAATCCCACGGTGTCCGCCAGCACCACCGCCGGTGCATCGGGCAGTTCCAGTCGGCGCAGCGTCGGGTCCAGGGTCGCGAACAGCTGATCCGCCTGGAACACCCCGGCCTGGGTCAGCCGATTGAACAGGGTCGATTTGCCGGCGTTGGTGTAGCCCACCAGCGACACGGTGGGGATCTCCGCGCGATCCCGCGCCCGGCGGCCCTGATCCCGCTGGGTCTCGATCCGCGCCAGGCGGCGGTTCAGCAGCGCGATCCGCTTGCCCAGCAGCCGCCGGTCCGTCTCCAGCTGGGTCTCACCCGGACCGCGCAGGCCGATGCCGCCCTTCTGCCGCTCCAGGTGGGTCCAGCCCCGCACCAGGCGCGTGGACAGGTGCCGGAGCTGGGCCAGTTCCACCTGCAGCTTGCCCTCGAAGGAGCGCGCCCGCTGGGCGAAGATGTCCAGGATCAGGCCGCTGCGCTCGAGCACGCGGCACTGCAGCACACGCTCCAGGTTGCGTTCCTGCGCCGGGCTCAGGGCATGGTCGAAGATGACCAGCTCCGCAGCGGTCGCCTGCACCAGGGACTCGAGCTCCTCCACCTTGCCGCGGCCGATGAAGAACCGCGGATCCGGGGTGTCGCGCGAGCCCGTCAGCCAGCCGACCTCAAGGGCGCCGGCGGCCTTTGCGAGCAGGCGGAATTCCAGCCGTGCGTCGGGCTCTACCGGCTGGCCCACGGCCAGTTGCACCAGCACGGCCCGCTCGCCGGACCTGGGCCGTTCGAACACGTCAGGCCCGTCGGGCAGCGCTGGCCGGCGGGCGCAGGCATGCGCAGCGGATCATGCGTTGCCCTGGGTGTCCGCCGCCCCCTCCTGCGCCGGCGGCAGCTTGACGTTGCGCGCCGGCACAACCGTGGAGATGGCGTGCTTGTAGATCATCTGACTGACGTTGTTCTTGAGCAGCACGACGAACTGGTCGAAGGACTCGATCTGCCCCTGCAGCTTGATTCCGTTGACGAGGAAGATCGAGACCGGTACGCGTTCCTTGCGCAAGGCATTGAGGAACGGGTCTTGGAGGCTTTGCCCCTTGGACATTATGGATACTCCTTGTTGTTGTATTGACTGTTGTCGTCACGACACTGACCGACAAAATAGCACAGCACGGCAGTCAGCGTCTGTCGTGCGCGAACAACGGTGCCGCGTCTGCGGACTCGATGAAGGCCGCCACTGCATCAATGGCCGCCGCCTCCACGGAGGGGGCATCCCACAACCAGTGGCACCCCGGCTCCGCACGCAGCCAGGTGTACTGGCGCTTGGCCAGCTGCCGTGTGGCGACGATGGCACGGTCCGCCAGCTGTGCGCGGTCCAGTTCGCCCCGCAGGTACTGCAGCATCTGCCGGTACCCAACGCAGCGCATGGACGGCAGGTCCGGATGCAGGTCGCCGCGGGCCAGGAGCCCGCGCACCTCGTCCTCGAAGCCCGCGGCCAGCATGACCTGGAAACGCCGGGCGATGCGCCGATGTAGCTCGGCACGTTCGTGGGGGGAGCGCACCAGTTTCAGTGCCCGATAGGGCATCGCCGGCGCGGCAGCCGCCTGCCACAGGTCTGTCAGCGGCCGCCCCGTCAGCAGCCAGACCTCCAGCGCCCGCTGCACCCGCTGGGGGTCGTTGACATGGATGCGTCGGGCGGCGTCCGGGTCCACCTTGGCCAGCCAGCGGTGCATCGCCGCGGGGCCATCGCGACGAGCGCGTTCCGCCAGTTCCGCCCGCAGGGCGGGAGCGCTCTCCGGCAGCGGCGACAGGCCCTGCTGCAAGGCGCGGAAATAGAGCATGGTGCCGCCCACCAGCAGCGGGATGCGGCCGCGCTCGGTGATCTCGGCCATGGCCGCAAGGGCGTCATCACGGAAGCGCGCGGCGGAATAGGCCTCCGCCGGATCACAGATGTCGATCAGCCGATGCGGCGCCCGGGCCAGCACCTCCGCAGACGGCTTGGCGGTACCGATGTCCATGCCGCGGTACACCAGTGCCGAGTCGACGCTGACGATCTCGCAGGGCAGCGCCTGCTGCAGCGCGACCGCCAGCTCCGTCTTGCCGGAGGCGGTGGGACCCATGAGCAGGATCGCCGGGGGCAGCCGAGCGTCCTCCGCGGGCTGTTCGGGTGCCGGATCGGCCATTCAGCGTCCGCGCAGGAACAGGTTGTCAAGTTCCTGCTGCGACACCTTGATCCAGGTGGGTCGGCCATGGTTGCACTGGTCCGCGCGCTCGGTGCGCTCCATGTCCCGCAGCAGGGCGTTCATCTCCTCCAGGGTCAGCCGGCGGTTGGCGCGCACGGCGCCGTGACAGGCCATGGTGGCCAGCATGGCGTTCATCGCCTCGCGCACCCGGTCGCTGTGGCCATGGGCACCCAGGTCCGCCAGCACGTCCCGCAACAGCCCCTCGGCATCGGCGTTGTGCAGCATGGCCGGCACCTCGCGCACCACCAGGCTGCCCTCGCCGAGGCGGTCCACCTGCAGCCCCAGCTGCCGCAACAGCGCGGCCTGGGTCTCCGCCAGTTCCGCCTCGGCGCGGCTGACCTGCACCGCCACCGGCACCAGCAGCGGTTGCCGCCGCAGTTCGCCCTCCGCCACGGCCCGTTTCAGCCGCTCGTAGCCGATACGCTCGTGCGCCGCGTGCATGTCCACCACGATCAGGCCATCGGCCACCTGTGCCAGCACATAGACGCCGTTGAGCTGGCCGATGGCGAACCCCAGCGGCGGCACGCCAGCGTCCGTGGCGCCCTGCGTCGAGGGGCCGTCGCCTCCCGACGGATGCTGGAACTGGAATCCGGCCCCATAGGCGGCGCGCTGATCCCGCAGGCGCAGGTCCAGCGGGCGCATGGCCGGCGCATGGCCGCGGAATGCAGCAGCCGGGCGGCCCGTTACGGGCCGGTCAGCATCGCGGGTATCGGCCGGGGCCAAGGGTCCGGTGGTCGCGGCAGCGGTCAACCCGACGGACAGCATCGGCTCAACCCCTGCCGCCAGCCGCCGATGCAGGGCCCGGAAGAGGAAGTCGTGCGTCTGCCGACCCTCGCGAAAGCGCACCTCCTGTTTGGCCGGATGCACGTTCACATCTACCTGCCACGACGGCAGTTCCAGAAACAGCACATAGGCCGGATGCCGACCGTGGTGCAGCACGTCCTGATACGCCTGGCGCACCGCATGGGTCACCAGCTTGTCGCGCACCAGCCGCCGGTTGACATAGAAGAACTGCATGTCCCCCTGGCTGCGGGCAAACGCCGGCTGGGCGATCCAGCCGTGCAGTCGCAGGTCCACCGCCTGTTCGTCCAGGGTCAGGCCGTGCGCGACGAAGCCCTCCCCCAGCAGCGCCCGCAGGCGGCCGACCCCGGCCGTGGCCCAGTCGTCTTTGCCGGCGGCGCCCGCCGGCAGGTCGAACACGGTCCGGCCGTTGTGCTGCAGCCGCCAGGCCACTTCGCCGCGGGCCAGGGCCATGCGTCGCAACAGCTGTTCCACATGCCCGAGTTCGGTCTTCTCGGTGCGCAGGAACTTGCGCCGGGCCGGCACATTGAAGAACAGGTCGTGCACCTCGACCGTCGTCCCCGGCGCATGGGCGGCCGGCGCTGGCGCACCGGCCTGCTCGCTGCCGTCGCTGGCCAGCCGCCAGCCATGGGGCTCGTCTGCGGTGCGCGAGACGATCTCCAGGCGCGCGACCGAGGCAATGCTGGGCAGGGCCTCGCCACGAAAGCCCATGGTCGCCACGGACTCCAGGTCCGACAGGCTGGCGATCTTGCTGGTGGCATGCCGCGACAGGGCCAGCGCGAGTTGCTCGCGGCCGATGCCGACGCCGTTGTCACGCACCTGGATGCGCTTGATGCCGCCGCGCTCGATGTCGATCTCGATGCGGGTCGCACCCGCATCCAGGCTGTTCTCCACCAGCTCCTTGACCACCGAAGCCGGGCGCTCCACCACCTCGCCGGCGGCGATCTGGTTGATGAGCTGGGGTGGCAGTGGGCGGATCGTCGGCATGAGGCTGCGGACCATGGGCGTCTTCAAGTCAGGCTGACGGCCATCACCGCGGCCTCAACGCGGCTCCTGACGCCGAGCTTTTTCAGGATGTGCTTCACATGCACCTTCACGGTGCCCACGGCCAGGTCGAGCTCGCGGGCGATGAGCTTGTTGCTCAGTCCACGGGCCAGCAGCGCCAGGATCTCCTGCTCCCGCGGCGTCAGGTCGGCCTGGTCCGGCGGTGGCGGCGTCGCGCCCTCACGCAGGGCGCGGGCCAGCAGTTCGGTCAGTTGCGGGCTGATGACCAGGCGCCCGCGCATGGCCCCGCGCAGCAGTTCCAGCATCTCCTCGGGCTCGGTGTCCTTGAGCAGGTAGCCGTCGGCGCCGGCACGCAGGGCGGCGAGCACGTCGGCCTCGGTGTCGGACACCGTCAGCATGACGATGCGCGCGTCCAGTTCGTCATCACCCCGCAGACGGCGCAGCACCGCCAGGCCATCCATGCCCTTCATGTTCAGATCGAGCAGGATCAGGTCCGGCTGCAGCGTACGCGCCAGCCGCAGACCCAGTTCACCGTCGGCGGCCTCGCCAACCAACTGCAGCGCCGGCTCCATGCCGATGAGGTCGGCCACGCCCTTGCGGAACAGCGGGTGGTCGTCGATGATCAGGATCCGGGTTTCGATGGGGTCGGTCATGGCGACTGCTGCTCGTTCTGTTTCTGCTCCGGCGTCGGTGTCGGCGTCGGGCCCAGCCGCGGCCTGAAGCTCAGGCGCAGTTCGGTGCCGCACCCCGGCTGGCTGTCGATGCGGATGCTGCCGTCCAGGCTCGCCGCCCGCTCGTGCATGATGGTCATGCCGTAGTGCCCCTGCCCCGGAGGCTGGGGGTGGAATCCGCGGCCGTCGTCGGTAATGGTCACCACGGCGTCGGCATGCGCCTGTTCCCCCTGCAGCGCCCTCTGCAGCACCAGTTCCACGCGACACTGCGTGGCACGGGCATGCCGCACCACGTTGGACAGCGCCTCGCGCACGATCTGCAGAACATGTACCTCTTCGTTGGCGGACAGCACCCCGGCGGGCAAGCGGTCATGCAAGGCGATGTCCAGATGCCCGCGCTGGCCGAATTCACGCACGGTGGCGATCAGCGCGGAGCCCAGACCCTGCCCGTCCATCTTCAGGCGAAAGGTGGTCAGCAGTTCGCGCAGCTGCCGGTAGGCACTGTTGATGCCGGTGCGCAGTTCCGCCAGGATCGGTGCGGCGTCGGCCGCCCCGGCCTTGCCGGTGCTGCTATTGCTGGTTGCCCCCTGCAGCGCCACATCCAGGCGCGCGGCCTGAATCTTGAGGTACGACAGCGACTGCGCCAGGGAATCGTGTAGTTCGCGCGCAAGTATACTGCGTTCCTCATGCAGCACCAGCCGGCGGCCCTCGTTCATCCGTGCCTGCAGGCTCAGCGCCCGCGCGGCATGGCCGGCCACCGCCTCGAGCAATGGCATCTGCCAGGGCTGCAGGCCCTTGTCGGAGTCCGGCGTCGCGCGCAACAGACCGAAGTGCTGGGCCTGATCACGCACCGCAAAGTCCTGGCAGGAGCGGTCACGGGCCCCGCTCTTGGCTGAACGCCCGGCAATCGGCTCCGCGGGCAATGGCCCCCGGCACAGGGCGCAGTCCTCACGCGCCGCGCAACCCCCTTGCGGCCGCGGGCTATCGCCGGTGGCAATGCAGTCGACGCCGGCCAGGGCAAAGCCGTCGCGCAGGCACAAGGCAAGCCGCTCCAGCGACAGCTCCCTGCAGACATCATCGAGCACCCCGCGCAGCACCGGTTCCGACACCGGCCCGCTCTCCAGCGCCCGACTGGTCCGGTACAGCAGGTCCAGCGACTGGTTGGTCCGCGCCAGGTCCAGGGTCTTCTTCGCCACCCGTTGTTCCAGCTCGCTGTAGATCCTCGACAGGCCGTCGGTCATCAGGTTCATTGCGGCGCCCAGCCGGCCGAGTTCGTCGTTGCCGGTGACCGGCGTGCGAACGGAGAAGTCGCCACATCGCACCCGGTCTGCACTATCTAGCAAGGCCCCCAGCGGGGCCGCGACCCGTCGCCGCACGACCACCAGGGTGACCGACACCACTACGACGACGAGCACCAGCGCGATAGATTGCATCCAGCGCAGCAACTGGATGCGGCGCTCCGCCCGCTCTTCCAGCACCCGGACCAGACCGTGGATGTCGGCGACGAAGTCATCCACCTGGCGCAGGTAGGCACCGCCCCCGGGGGCGGCCTCGATGGTATCCGCAGCGGCGAGGAATACCGCCAGCGCCCGACGCATCTCATGCTCCCAGCGCCAGCGTACCCGCTCGTAGGCCAGCCGCACCGAATCACTGGCCACCGCCGGCAAGGCGTCGATCAGGCGCGCGCTGAACAGACGCGCCTCGAATTCCTTCGCCAGCCCATCCACCGCCGCCTGGCGCTCTAGCAGCGGCCCCTCGTCGCCGGCCAGTGCCATGCCGATGCGGTACGACTGCATGCGCAGGGTGCCGGACTGATTCACTGCCGCCGCCATGCCACCGCTGATCTGCGCGATCACCACCGACGTGACCATGCCGGTGATGCCAAGCAAGACCACGGCGGCCATCAGCAATCCGACCACCACCAGGATGGAGCGAGGCCCGGGCGATGCGGGATTGGAGGCGGTGAGGCGTATCATGGAAATCCACTACTGCATCACTGAAAAAAAAGGGGTACCCACTTTTTTTGATCCTTCTCCGGCTCCGCGCCTCACAGCGGCAAAAACCGGATCATTAAAAGTGGAATCAGGCGGTTGTGCGCACCCACCGGATACCTCCAAGGGGGTATTTCCGATGCGCTCGGTCGGACTTTGTGCCCATTGCGCATTTGTGCACTCGCGCTAGTCTTGCGAAAGATCAAGAATTCCACACGCCAAACCGGCTTATCGGTCGCGTCACCGACAGCACCACCAACAGCATGCGACAGCCAGCGACCAGGATCCAGCCGTGAACGCCGAAGACCGGGGCAAGAGCTGTCTCGCGCTACTGGCATCGGCGCAGCCCTTTGCCGGTTTGCCGCCGGACGCGCTGCGCCGGGTCGCCGGTGGCTGCAGCCGACAGGTGGCTTCTCGCGGCCAGGTGCTCTGCACCAAGGGTCAGGCGCTGAGCGGGTTTTATGTGGTGGTGAGCGGCCGCGTCAAGCTCTCCATCCTGTCTGAGGAAGGCGGCGAGCGCGTGCTCGACATCCTGCTGCCGGGGCGGACTTTCGCCGAAGCCAGCGCCTTCCTCGGCCGGCCCTGCCCGGTGCAGGCGGTGAGCCTGACGGAATCCTGCCTGCTGTTCGTCGGCATCGGCCGGTTGCGCGAGGCGATGCAGCACTGGCCCGAGGTCGCCTCCGGCCTGCTTGACTTGCTGGCCCGGCGCACCTGCGGCCTGATTGCCGATCTGGAGCGCTGCTGCCTGCAGTCCGCCGCGCAACGCGTCGCCGGGCGTCTGCTGCGCGACGCCGTGCAGGATCCGGCACAGCCCGACCAGGCCCACCTGACGCTGCCGGCGGCGAAGAGCGTTGTCGCCTCCAGCCTCAACCTGTCCGCCGAGACCTTCTCGCGCGAACTGCGCGGTCTATCCCGTCACGGACTCATCCGGCTGCAACGACGTGACATCGACATCCCCTCCGTGACCCGGCTGCGCGGCTTCGCCGGCAACGGCACGGTACAAGACGCACATCTCTGACGGAGCCCAGGCACCATGACGGAAAACATCTGCAGTTGCATCGTCCACACCCGGCCGGGCGAGGGCGCCAACGTGGCCCGGCGGATCATTGCCCTGCCGGGGGTCGAGGTCCACGCCGGCGCCGATCAGGACAAACTGGTGGTGACCATCGAGGACAACGCCGGCGCCCCGGCCGCGGATACCCTCGGCGCCATGAATCAGCTGCCCGGCGTGGTGAATTCGGTGCTCATCTACCACTACGGCGGCGACGACCTTGACGATGAACTCGGCAACACCGCCCTTGGCCAGACCCCGGCCGCGGCCTGATCCCGACGACAACGACTCGCTTCAACCCCACCCAGACCGCACCCCGCAGCCTGCACCCCGGAGGAGACCCTCGTGACCAGCACCCGGAACATCACCCGACGCGCCTTCATCAAGTCCCAGGCACTGATGGCCGCCGCCACCGCGGCCGGCGTCTCGCTGCCGGCATCGGTGCTGGCTCAGAACCAGGCCCAGCAACCGGAACCGGACATCCGCTGGGACAAGGCGCCCTGTCGTTTCTGCGGCACCGGCTGCTCCGTGCTGGTGGGGGTCAAGGACGGCAAGGTGGTGGCCAGTCAGGGTGACCCCGACGCGCCGGTGAATCGCGGACTGAACTGCATCAAGGGCTATTTCCTGCCCAAGATCCTCTATGGTCAGGACCGTCTGACCCAGCCGCTACTGCGCAAGAAGGACGGCAAGTATCACAAGGACGGCAACTTCGAAGCGGTGAGCTGGGACGAGGCCTTCGACGTCATGGCCGAGCAATGGAAGAAGGCCATCAACAGGAGCATGCAGGAGAACGCCGGCAAGTCGGTGGACGAGATGACCTCGCGCGTGGCCATGTTCGGCTCCGGTCAGTGGACGGTCTGGGAGGGCTACGCCGGCTCCAAGTTCATGAAGGCAGGGCTGCGCTCCAACAACCTGGACCCGAATGCCCGCCATTGCATGGCCTCCGCCGTGGTCGGCTTCATGCGCGCCTTCGGCATCGACGAGCCCATGGGCTGCTACGACGATCTGGAGCACGCCGATGTCTTCGTGCTCTGGGGCGCCAACATGGCCGAGATGCACCCGATCCTGTGGTCGCGGCTGACCGACACCCGTCTGTCCAAGCCAGGCTGCGAGGTGCATGTGCTGTCCACCTTCGAGCATCGCTGCTACGAACTGGCGGACAACCCAATCGTGTTCAAGCCGCAGACGGATCTGGCCATCCTCAACTACATTGCCAACTACATCATCCAGACCAAGAGCTACAATCAGGAATTCATCGACAAGCACGTCCAGTTCGAGACCGCCACCACCGACATCGGCTATGGCCTGCGACCGGAAAACCCGCTGGAGCAAAAGGCGGCAAACGCTGGTGTCGGAAAGAAACTGCCCTCCAGCTTCGACGCATTCGCCAAGCAGGTGGAGCCCTACACCCTGGAATACGTCTCCGAGCTGTCCGGCGTGCCCCAGGAGAACCTGCTGCGCCTGGCCAAGGCCTACGCCGACCCGAACAAGAAGGTCAGCTCCTTCTGGACCATGGGCTTCAACCAGCACACCCGCGGCTCCTGGGTCAACGGCAGTTGCTACAACGTGCACCTGCTCATGGGCAAGATCTCCGAGCCCGGCAACAGCCCCTTCTCCCTCACCGGCCAGCCTTCGGCCTGCGGCACCGCCCGTGAGGTGGGCACCTTCGCCCACCGCCTGCCGGCGGACCTGGTGGTGGCCAAGCCCGAACATCGGGCCTTCGCCGAGAAGGTCTGGAAGCTGCCCGAGGGCACCATTCCGGGCAAGGTCGGCTATCACGCCGTGCTCATGCACCGCATGATGAAGGACGGCAAGCTCAACTGCTACTGGCAGATGTGCAACAACAACATGCAGGCGGCCGCCAACCTCAACGAGGAGTCCTATCCCGGCTGGCGCAATCCGGAGGTCTTCGTCACCGTCTCCGACCCCTACCCCACGGTCTCGGCCCAGGCCGCCGACCTGGTGCTGCCCACGGCCATGTGGGTGGAGAAGGAAGGCGCCTACGGCAACGCCGAGCGGCGCACCCAGTTCTGGCGTCAGCAGACCGATGCGCCCGGGCAGAGCAAGTCCGACCTCTGGCAGATCATGGAGTTCGCCAAGCGCTTCAAGGTGGAGGAGGTCTGGCCGCAGTCACTGATCGACCAGATGCCGGAGTACGCCGGCAAGAGCCTGTATGAGGTGCTCTACACCAACGGCCAGGTGGACAAGTTCCCGTACGCGGGCAAGGTCGTCGATAGCCGCGGCAACGAATACAAGAACCACGAGAGCGAGGACTTCGGCTTCTACGTGCAGAAGGGTCTGTTCGAGGAATACCGGATGTTCAATTCCGGCCCGGACATCCTCAAGAAGGGCCACGAGATGGCCGAGTTCCAGGCCTATCACGAGGCCCGCGGCCTGCGCTGGCCGGTGATCGACGGCAAGGAGACCCTCTGGCGCTTCCGTGAGGGCTATGATCCCCATGTGGCCGCCTACAACCCAGACGGCGACAAGGGCGACGTCTACTTCTACGGCAACAAGAACGGCCGCGCCAACATCATCTTCGCGCCCTATGAGCCACCGGCGGAGAGCCCGGACGACGAGTTCGACCTCTGGCTCTGCACCGGCCGTGTGCTCGAACACTGGCACTCCGGCTCCATGACCAGGCGCGTGCCCGAGCTCTATCGCGCCGTGCCCGATGCCGTGGTCTACATGAGCAAGGACGACGCCAAGAAGCGTCGCCTGCGCGACGGCCAGATGGCCGAGATCTCCACCCGCCGCGGCGTGATCAAGGCCCGTGTCGAGACCCGTGGGCGCAACCGGCCACCGAATGGCCTGGTGTTCGTCCCCTGGTTCGATGCCAATCGGCTGGTCAACAAGCTCACGCTGGATGCCACCTGCCCGCTGTCGAAGGAGACCGACTACAAGAAGTGCGCCTGTAAGGTAGAGCGGGTTTAAGGAAGGGTGCAGGGTGCAGGGTGCAGCGATTGCCGCTGGCCTGCCTCCTGAACCCTGAACCCTGAACCCTGATCCTACACAGGAGTCGGAAAACGATGTCAGCGCCAAAAAGCAATGCTCCCGTCCGGCAAGGCCTCTCCCGGCGCCAATTCATCGGCGAGACCCTGAAGACGGCCTGTGCCGTGGGCCTGGTCGGACTTGGCCTTGGGCTCTACAGCCGGCGGGCTTCCAGCCTGCCGGCCTGGGCCCTGCGCCCGCCTGGGGCATTGGCCGAGGAGGATTTTGACGGCGCCTGCATCCGCTGCGGACTCTGCGTGCGCGACTGCCCCTACGACATGCTGCACCTGGCCCGGCTGGGCCAGGACATCCCCACCGGTACGCCCTACTTCATCGCTCGCGAGGCCGGCTGCGAGATGTGCGAGGACATCCCCTGCGTGGTCGCCTGCCCCACCAATGCGCTGGATCACGCCCTCACCGACATCCGCGATGCAGACATGGGACTGGCGGTGCTCATCGACCAGGAGGCCTGCATCGCCTTCCAGGGCCTGCGCTGCGAGGTCTGCTTCAATATCTGCCCGGTGCGCAACGAGGCCATCTCGCTGAACCTGCAGCACAACGCCCGCTCCGGCAAGCATGCCCTGTTCATCCCGGTGGTGCATTCCGAGCACTGCACCGGCTGCGGCAAGTGCGAGGAGGCCTGCATCCTTGACCAGGCCGCCATCAAGGTGCTGCCGCGGCATCTGGCCCAAGGCAAGCTGGGTGAACACTACCGGCTGGGCTGGGAGCAGAAGCAGCAGGCCGGCGGCGCGCTGGTGGCCCCGGATGCCGAGCACCGCTACAACCTGCCCGAGGGCATGCGCTATGACCACGCCGGCGAGGGCCTGATCGACGCGCCGGCATCGGCACCGGCAGACACGCCGTTCCCGGCCAACCCGCTGGACAGCCTGAACCGCAGGGGGCCGCTATGACCGACTATCCCGGCAAGACGGCCGTGGCCGAACAGGGCTGGCTCAAGGCCCATCGCTTCCTGCTATTGCGGCGTTTCAACCAGTTCGGCGTGCTGTTCATGTTCCTGCTCGGCCCGCTGTTCGGCGCCTGGCTGGTCACCGGCACGCTGTCCTCGAGCATGACGCTGGACATCCTGCCCCTGACGGATCCGCTGCTGCTGACCCAGTCCATGCTCTCCGGCACCTGGCCGGCCATGACCGGTCTGATCGGCGCCCTGCTGGTGCTGGTGTTCTACGCCGTACTGGGCGGGCGGGTGTTCTGTTCCTGGGTCTGCCCGGTGAACCTGATCACCGACCTCGCCGCCTGGCTGCGCCGGCGCTTCGACATCCGCTCCGGTGCTCGGCTGTCACGCAACCTGCGCTGGTGGTTGCTGGGCCTGGTGCTGGCCTTTCCGCCGCTCACCGGCGTGATGGTGTGGGAATACGTCAATCCGGTCTCGATGCTGCACCGCGGGCTGATCTTCGGCTTCGGCTGGGCCTGGCTGATCCTGCTGGCGGTGTTCCTGTACGACCTGTTCCTGGTGCGACGCGGCTGGTGCGGGCACCTGTGCCCGGTGGGGGCCTGCTACGCGCTGATCGGCGCCAAGTCGCCGGTCCATGTCGCCGCAACCGGGCGCGAGCGCTGTGATGACTGCATGGACTGCTTCGACATCTGCCCCGAGCCCCAGGTGATCAAACCCGCGCTGAAGGGGGCCGCGGCCGGGCTGGGTCCGCGCATCGCCAGCCTGGACTGCACCCGCTGCGGTCGCTGCATCGATGTTTGCAGCAAGGATGTTTTCCAATTAAAAATAAAATCTTAAATAAGATACCTCAACCGGCGCTTCAGCTTAAGAAGCGAAAACATGCACGATCAAGATGGCGGAGAGAGAGATGAAAAAACCGATCCTTACCCTGCTCGTCGGCGCCGCCGCGCTGATCACGGCCAACCTCGGCCCGGCTCTTGGCCAGGCCCTCGCCCAATCGTCGAGCCTATCGTCTACCCAACCGGCGAACGCCTCTGTGGGGGTTGCGTCCCTGCGCGGTCACGCCGTCACCGACGCGTCCGACGAGACCCTGAACAAGCCCACGCTGGCCGTTCCCGGCGGCTTCCAGGTGAGCTGGGAGGAGCAGCCACCGATGATCCCGCACCCCATCGACAAGTACAGCATCAATCTGCGCCAGAACGGCTGCCTCAAGTGCCACAGCCCAGCCACCTACGAGGCGGCCAAGGCGCCGGCCGTGGCCAGCAGCCACTTCCTGGACCGCGACGGCAATCGCACCAACGGCATCGCGCCGCGCCGCTACTTCTGCACCCAGTGCCACGCCCCCCAGGCCGGCGCGATGCCGCTGGTGGAGAACGTCTTCCAGGGGCGCTGAGGCCCGACGCGCCCGGTTCCGGCGACGACGGCGCCCCTGGAACGGCAGCACTGAAACCGCATCACTGCCACGGCAGCACCACAACGGCGCAACCGCAACCCTCACTGACCGACTTCGAGGATCGTCATGTCTGATCACGCTTCGCCCAAACCCTCCCGCGCCCGCAAGGCCACACTGGTGATCCTGCTCGTCGGTGTCGCCATCGGCATCGTCTTCTGGGGCGGCTTCAACACCGCCATGGAGGCCACCAACCAGGAGGCATTCTGCATCTCCTGCCACGAGATGCGGGTTAATGTTTACGAGGAATATACCGATACCATCCACTACACCAACCGCACCGGTGTGCGGGCCACCTGCCCGGACTGCCATGTGCCGAAGGACTGGGTGCACAAGTTCGTGCGCAAGATCCGCGCGAGCAAGGAGTTGTATCACCACTTCATGGGCGACGTGGACACGCCGGAGAAGTTCGAGGCCGAGCGCTTTCGCCTGGCGCAAAACGTCTGGAGCGAGATGAAGCGTACCGATTCCCGCGAGTGCCGCAACTGCCACGAGTTCGACTCCATGGACTACACCAAGCAGGAGTCACGCAGCAGCCAGGGCCACCAGGACGCGGAAGAGGCGGGCCTGACCTGCATCGACTGCCACAAGGGCATCGCCCACAGCCTGCCGATGCAGTACGACCCGGAGCAGGATGCCCCCGGCAAGAGCGTCTTCTACACGCGGCTGGATCCGGCCTCGACGCGGAAGTGATGCCGACGGGCGCGCCGTGCGCTCGGCGCGCCCGCCAGGCGGGGACGGCGCTGCTCAGGCCCGCTGGCCTGTCTGTTCGTTCGCCAGCGCCGTCTTCGTGATCTGATCATAGAGATCGACCATGCGCGAATACAGGGGCGCCCAGTCCGGGTGATGCTCCACGAACGGGCCGTTGCGCCGCAGTCCCTCCAGTGCGTTGTCCAGAAACGCCAGGTCCATCTCGCCCAGCGTGCCGCCGGCGTCGACCATCTTCTTGATGTCCAGCGCCCGCGGCAGGGTGTACTGTTCCAGCTTTTCCAGGACCGCCTGCAGGACGCCGGCTTCGGATTCGGGTGTGGCCATGGGCTGTGCCTCCGTTGGAATGGCGCTCCAGTATACCCCTGGCCAGGCGCCGGCGATCGACCTCAGTGCCAGTTCCAGTGTCAACTCCAGTGGGACTCGCCCTCGCGTCGTACGAAGGCCGGCATGCGCCCGTCCGCAAGCAGTTCCCGGATCCGCCAGGGCACGCCCTCGGCGTCCAGTTCCACCAGTCCGATGCCGCTGCCGTTGAGCAGCCGCCGGCCCCGGGGGGTTCCCTGTGGCTTGCGCGGCACCACCCGCATCCGCCGGCGCCTGGTGAACCAGTTGAACGGCGAGCGCGGCGAGTACAGCCACCGGTTGGCATGGTCGAGCACCGCCAGCAGCCGGGGCGGAAAGGCATTGCGCACACCGCTGCTGCAGATCTGCCAGATGTCCGGGCCGCGCACGCGTCCGCGCAGTTCCACATCGTAGACGAACGAGTAATGCACATCCCCGGACAGCACCACGAAGGTCTGCGGGGTTCTCGGGTGGCGAAAGATGTTCAGCATCGCGTGCGCCGCCCCCGGGTGTGCCATCCAGTTCTCCGCATCCACCATCAGCGGCAGGCCGAACCAGGTAAACAGGCGTTGAATCGCCTCGATCAGCTTCACGCCGAAGATCGGCGCCGGCGACACCAGCAGCACCGCCCGGTGGCCCAGCAGGGTCTGCTGCAACGCTGTCAGGGCCTCCCAGTCCAGCAGCCCCGACGGCTTGCGCGCGGCGGATTCCGAGCGCCAGCGGTGCGTGCGACTGTCCATGACCACCAGCGGCGGCGACGTGGGCCAGTCATAGTGCCAGTCGCCGAAAGACAGGAGACGCCGGATGCAGTCTGCATGGCTCGGGCCGCCCGGCACCGCCAGCGCCTGCTGCAACCGGTCCATGAGGTCATCCGGAAAGGCCTCCGGACGGTTGCCCCAGGCCTGGTTGACCAGGTAGGCCAGCAACGCATTGCCGATCACCCGGGTGGAGAATGGATGCCCGTAGGCCACCTCTTCCCATTCGCGACTCAGGTTCCAGTCGTCGGTGATGTCGTGGTCGTCGAAGATCATCGCCACCGGCAGATGCGCCAGGGTCCGGCGCACCGCCGGCAGATCCGCGCGCAGGGCTTCGATGGCATGGCGCTCCTGCCCGAACAGCTCGCATTCCGCCGCGGTCAGCCCCGGCGGCGGATCCAGCCGGATGCCTGTCCAGGCCGCGGGCGACCACACCAGCAGGTACATCGCCAGCATCTCGCCCAGGGTGATCAGGTGATTGTGGGCGCTGTTGGTGGTGAACACGGGTTTCTCGACACCGCCGAACAGGATCTCCAGCAGCGCCAGGTTGCGTCGATGCCGCGGCAGCAGGCGCTCGCGCCGGTAATAGCCGTGGGGATGCCGGTACAGCGACTGCGCGTCGTAGACGCCGCTCTCCTCCGCCCCCTCCAGCGCTTCATCCGGCAGGCCGAGCCGGTGGACCAAGGCATGGATGGCGCGCAGCATGGGGCCGGCGACGTCATCCATGTAGACCTGGTCGCCGGACATCACCAGCAACGCAGGCCAGGCCGGCGGGATGTCCGCCGCGGCGGCAGCCTCCCGGGCGTCCGTCTCCACCCCCGGCCGTGCGGCGCTGCAACGCGCCAGCAGGCGGTCGGCCTGGACCAGGCCATCGCCCCCCGGATGGTGCGGTTTGCGACAGGAGCCGTGCAGCAGCGATTCCACCCGCGACACCAGCACGAACCCCGGCGATGACCGCCCCGGATAGCACAGATCCGGTGCCCAGTCGCGCCAGTCCTGCCAGGGCTGTTCCGGCGGATCGAGGGGTTGCAGCGCGAGCCGGTAACCGATCCAGCGATCCTCGGGCAACGGGCGCGTCAACGGCAGATCGAGCAGCAGATAATGCAGCTGCCGGCCGGCACGGATGAGCCGACAGGTGCCGGCGCCCCGATCCTCCGCGGCGGCCGGATCGCACTGGAGACGATGCAGCACCGACTGCTCGCAGTCGAGCTCAAGCCGCAGCCGCACAGGCTCCCGCAGCGCCATCCACAGGGTCAGCCGGTCCCGGGTGATCCGTCGCAGGATCGGCCCGGCGAGCACCAGCGGCAGGGTGTCGTCGTTGTCAGTCATGGCCGCAATCTAAACGGAACGGCCGCTGGCTGCCAACAGCGCGCGCCAACGCGGCAATGCGCATTCGTGCTGCCTGGGTTAAGCTGGGAAGCTTTCGGGTTCGTCCTGCGTATCACATTTGGACCTTTTCATGATCCTTGCTGTCATCGCCATCCTCGGCGGCTTCGCGCTGCTCATCTGGAGTGCCGACCGTTTCGTGGACGGCGCCGCCGCTACCGCCAGACATGCTGGCATGCCGTCACTGCTGATCGGCATGATCGTCGTCGGCTTCGGTACCTCGGCGCCGGAGATGGTGGTCTCGGCCATGGCCGCCCTGGGAGGCAATCCGGAGCTGGCCCTGGGCAATGCGCTGGGCTCGAACATCGTCAACACCGGCCTCGTGCTCGGCGTCACGGCAGTCATCGCCCCCATCGCGGTGCAGTCGCGGATCGTGCGCAAGGAACTGCCCCTGCTGCTGTTCCTCAGCCTGCTGCTTGGCGCCCTGCTCTGGGGCAACAGCCTCACGCGCGTGGAGGCCGGGCTGCTGCTGGCGGGATTCTTCGCCCTGATCGGCTGGAGCATCTTCGCCGCCCTGCGCAACCGCACCGACGAGCTGGGGTCGGAAATCGATCAGGAACTGCAGGTGCACCCCATGACCCTTGGGCGCGCCATCTTCTGGCTGGTCGCCGGGTTGCTGCTGCTGGTGGTGAGCTCCCGCGTGCTGGTGTGGGGCGCCGTCAGCGTGGCCCAGACCATGGGGGTCAGTGATCTGATCATCGGCCTGACCATCGTCGCACTGGGTACATCGCTGCCGGAACTGGCGGCGTCCGTCATCGCCACCCGCAAGGGCGAGCACGACATCGCCATTGGCAACGTGGTCGGCTCCAACATGTTCAACCTGCTGGCGGTGGTGGGCATCGCCGGTGTGATTGCGCCGGTGCCCGACCTGTCGCCCGAGATACTCTACCGCGACTGGCCGGTGATGCTTGCCATGACCCTGGCGCTGTTCGTCATGGCCTACGGTTTCCGCGGCGAGGGACGCATCAACCGCATTGAAGGCGGCATCCTGCTGACTGCCTTCGTCGCCTACAACACCTATCTGGTGCTGCAAGTCACCGGTGCGCTGGCTGGCGGGTTGGCTGTTGCAGCGCCCGGTGCGCTGCCCTGATTCCGCTCCCGATGGCCGTGCTGGCTGCGCTATCTGCTCCAGGCTGCAGCCGGCTTTCAGCCCGCACCAGGCATCAGCGATCGAACAACCGCCGGCGGACGCGCCGGACCCGGGCGTCGTCCGGGCCGAGCACGTCCGCCACCGCCAGGATGGCCTGCATCGCGGCGCCACCCTGCCAGTCCGACGCCCGCGCCTGCAGTTCCGCCAGCAGCTCCAGCGCCGCGTCGTAGTCGTCGGCAAGCAGGCGCCGGGCGGCCAAGCCGTAGCGGCTGGCGTGATCGTCCGGATCGGCATCGATGGCGGCCTGCAAGTGATCTTCCGGTTGCGTGTCAGCCGCCGCCCGGATGAGACCGAGATGCGCCTGCAGTCGGCGGATGCCGGTCTCAGCCGCCAGTGTCGGCGGCAACGCCCCCAGCAGATCCGCGGCGTCCTGATGCCGCCCCTGCCGCACCAGCAGTTTCGCCATTAGTAGCGGGATCGCCGGATCGGCTGGTTCAGCCACCGCCGCCTCTGCCAGCAGTTGCAGCGCTTCGGCCTGTTGGCCGTTCTGCCAGGCCGTCAGTGCCGCCGCCTGCACCCGCCCCGCCACCGGTACCAGATGTCGCTCGATCAGGGCCCGGTAGTCCGCCTCGGTCTGCATGCCATGCACCTGCTCCACGACGGTGCCCCGGCGGAACAGCCGGCACGAGGGCAGGCTCTTCACGCCGAAGCGCTCGGCGACGGCCTTTTCCCGGTCGGTGTCGATGCTGACCAGCAGGAAGCGGCCGCCGTACTCCTGCGCCAGTCGCCGCAGCAGCTCACCCTGGCGTTGCGACGGCCCCGCCCAGGCGGCCCAGAAATCCACCAACACCGGTCCCCGGCGGGAGTTCTCCAGCACCAGGCGGTCAAAATTCTCGCTCGTGCCCGCAAGCACAGGGGCCGCAGGCGTGGTCGTGGGCTCCGGCATGGATGCGCGTCCTTCTGTCAGCCGTTCAGATCAGCACTATGCGGTTCCACTCCAGCGTCGCACAAGCCGATGGTTTCAGTTGAAATCAGAGATAATTTTGGTATTATCGGTGTACTGCATTCGTACAAACCACAAGAGCAGGCAGACTCACCCGAGCACCTGCCCACGCCCTGTACGACCACCTGCGGGAGCCCTGTCCATGAAACGTTGCAACCTGTGCCGTCTCAGCCGAGTCTGCAATGATCTGCCGGGGGTGTGCATCCTTATCCCCTATCTGACCATTGCCGTGGTCACGGTCAGCCTTGGCTACCTGTTCGTCACCCAGGAGATGATGACCTGAGCCGGATGATGATGCCCTCCCGCGCACGGACGGCCGACGCAGGCGAGGCCGCCACAACCGAGACCGGTAAAGAAGCCGCCGCCCGGACCATTGCGCACGGCCGGCAAGCAACCTTGCATCTGGCCATCCACCTGGACGACGGCACCGAGGTCGTGTCCACCTTCGACGACGAGCCGCTGCATTGTCGCATCGGCGACGGCACCCTGGCCAAGGGTCTGGAAGGCCTGCTGGAGGGGCTGGCGGTGGGCGAGGAGATGCAGATCCTGGCTGATGGCACGGACATCTACGGTCCGATCGACGAAGGGCTCCTGCAGACCCTCCCCCGTGCCGACCTGCCGCCGGATTTCCTGCCGGAGCCTGGCCAGGTGCTGCGTTTCGAGACCCCCGGTGGCCAGGAGACCGCCGGCACCATCATCGGGGCTGACGAAGACGGCGTACGGGTGGACTTCAACCACCCCCTGTCCCGGCGCGGGCTGCGGGTGCGGGTTAAGGTGCTGGCCATCGGTTAGGGAGACGCTGATTTTGGCCCGGACCGGATCAGGGAGGCCAATGAATCAGCCTCTCCATAGGCCACCACGCGAGAAAAAAATCATTTCCAGCCGCCGCCGCATCGGTTAGCGTTTCCAGCTCATTCGCCGCTGAGCCGAAACCATACGATGCAAGACTACCAACCCAGCCCCGACCTGCTCGCAGAGCGCGTCATCCTTGTCACCGGTGCCGCCGAGGGCGTCGGTCAGGCCGTCGCCCGCGCCTGCGCCGGACACGGCGCCACCGTGATCCTGAGCGGATTCGACGAGGAGCGCCTCAATAGCGTCTACGACGAGATCGAAAGCGCTGGCGGTCCGCAGCCGGCCACATTGCCGCTCGATCTGGAAAACGCAGACGAATCGCTCTATCTCGGCATTGCAAACACCATCGGCGACGAGTTCGGCCGCCTCGACGGGCTGGTGCATTGCGCCACCTTCGTGCCCTTTCTGAGCCGCATCGACGACTACGACGCCGCCCAGTGGGAGCGCGTGCTGCGCATCAACCTCACCGCCCCGTTCCTGCTGACCCAGGCCACCCTGCCGCTGCTGCGTGCCGCCGAGGATGCCTCCGTGGTCTTCACCGCCGACCGCGTCGGGCGCAAGGGCCTGGCCTACTGGGGCGCATTCAGCGCCGCCAAGTTCGGCATCGAGGGTCTGATGCAGACCCTGGCGGAAGAGACCCGCGACAGCAGCCGCATCCGCGTCAACAGCCTGGACCCCGGTGTCGTGCGCAGCGCCCAGCGCCGCGAGCTCTATCCCGGCGAGGACCCAACCACGCTGCCGTCGCCTGACACTGTGGCTCCGTCCTACCTGTGGCTGCTGGGGCCGGACGCCCAAGGCACCACCGGACAGGCCCTGAGTGCGTCTCCTGGTCAGGTTAGGGCCGATGCCTGACCGCAAGGCTGACCAGAAGGCCAACAAGAGAGCTGGTCCGATGGCTGACCGAATGACCGCGCGCGCTGCCTACGCCCTGCTCTGGCTCGGGCTCATGGGTTTCTGGGTGCTGTTCGCGCCGGCGCCGGCGCCGGACACCCTGGGCCAGGTCATCGCGCTGGCCACCCTGCAGACCGAGGCCCTCGACCCGCTGGCCATCGCCGTCTTCCATCTGCTCGGCGTGTTGCCGACGGCCTTCCTGGCGCTGCTGCTGTTCGACACCGGACGCCCCAGCCCCCGGCCGTTCGCCATCGGCGGCTATTTTCTGGGCGGCATCATCCTGCTGCCCTATCTGGCGATACGCGACAGCGACGCACCGCTGGATCCGGCGCCGAACCGCTTCGTCCGTGCCCTGGGCTCTCGCACGGCCGGCGTCGTGCTGCTGCTGATCACCCTTGGGCTGCTGACCTTTGGCCTTGTCGCCGGCAATCCGGGGGCCTTTGCCGCGCAGGCTGGCGAGTCACAATTCATCGCCCTGATGACCGCGGACCTGATCGTGTTGACCACGGCATTGCATCTGGCGTCAGCGACCGATCGCCAACGCCGTGGGCTACATCAGCCCGGAGGCATCCGTCTGCACCCTGCCATGGTCCTGCTGATGCATCTGCCGCTGCTCGGTCCGATGCTGTATCTTTCGGTGCGGCCCACGTCACCAACCTCAACGGCCCCGGAGCAGCGCCCATGAACCCGACCGACCCGACGTCCAGCGGGAACGAACAACGGCAGCAGGTGGCCCGCATCGCCGATGCCGTTCGCCGCCGCGTGCTGGAGCATACCCTCAAGCACAACGGCGGCTACCTGAGCCAGGCCTGCTCGTCCGCCGAGCTGCTGGCCACCCTCTATCTGCGCATCATGCGGCTCGGCCCCAGTCAGGCGCCGCTGACGCCGCGTCCGTTCGCCGGCGTGCCCGCCGCGGACAACCCGCACGCATTCACCGGCGCTGACTACAACGGCCCGAAGGCGCCGGATCTGGATCGTTTCATCTTCTCGCCGGTGCACTATGCGCTGGTGCTCTACTCGCTGCTGATCGAATTGGGCCGGCTGGGACCGGATGCGCTGGACGCCTTCAACCGGGACGGCAGCACCGTCGAGCTGATCGGTGCCGAGCACTCACCCGGGCACGAGGTCACCGCCGGCTCCCTGGCCCAGGCCATCAGTCAGGCGGGTGGCATCGCCCTGGCGCGCCGGCTGCGCGGCGAGCCAGGGCGGGTCTGGGTATTCATGTCCGACGGCGAGTTTCAGGAGGGACAGACCTGGGAGGCCTTCGCCGCCCTGACCCACCACCGCATCGGCAACCTTGGTGTGTACATCGACGCCAATGCCCAGCAATGCGACGGCGCCATGGACGAGGTGTCCACCATCGAGCCGCTGGCTGAACGTCTGCGCGCCTTCGGCGCCGAGGTGCATGAGGTGGACGGCCACGACAGCGACGCGCTCACCGCAGCCGCCGAGGGCTTCGGCAACGGCGACCGCCCGCTGGCCGTCATCGCCCGCACCGATCCCTGCCGCGGCATCGAGCGCATGCGCGAGCGCGCACCCAAGCTGCACTATGTGCGCTTCAAGAGCGACGCCGAGTTCAAGGCCTACGAGCAATTGCTGTACAAGATGCGCGCGCAGGAAGCAAGCGCCAACGCCGCCAGTCACACCGCTTCCAGTCAAACCACCCTGGGCCACACCGGATAAGCCGATGATCGAGACCGTCACCCGTCCCCATCGCGACAACCTGGTCCGCTGGGCCGCGCAGCGACCCGAGGTGCTGGTGCTGTCCGCCGACCTCACCGCCTCCTGCGAGGCGGATGGCTTTCGCGACGCCTATCCGCAGCGCTTCTTCTCCCTGGGTATGGCCGAGCAGAACATGATGGGCTTCGCCGCCGGGCTCGCCCGCGAGGGGTTCTTCCCATACATCCACACCTTCGCGGTGTTCATCACCCGCCGGCCCTACGACCAGCTGGCCATGTCCATCGCCTATCCGAACCTGCCGGTACGCATGATCGGCTTCCTGCCCGGCATCACCACCCCCGGCGGCGTCACCCATCAGGCCATCGACGACGTCGCCCTGATGCGCGTCATCCCGAACATGACCATCCTCGAGGCCGGCGACGCCACCGATGTGGAGTCCATGCTCGACGTGGCCCAGGCCGTGAACGGTCCGGTCTACGTGCGCCAGCTCCGCGGCGAGGTGCCGCGACTGTTCCCGGCCAATGCGCCGTTGCAGTTTGGACAGGCCAGGGTGCTGAGCCGGGGCGACGATCTCTGCGTGCTGTCCTCCGGGATCTGCACCGAAGAGGCCATGCGCGCCACCGCTGCCCTCGCCGCCTGCGGCGTCAGCATCAGCCATCTGCATGTCTCGACCCTCAAGCCCTTCGACGACCCGCAGATCAGCGCGGCCATCGCCGGCGCCCGCCACGGCGTCATCGCCATGGAGAACCACAGCATCATCGGCGGCCTCGGCGCCGCCACCGCCGAGCGCATGGCCGAAGAAGGCATCGGCAAGCGTCTGATCCGCATCGGTCTGCGCGACCGCTATGCCCACGGCGCCAGCCGCGACTACCTGATGCGCGAATACGGCCTGGACGCCATGGCCCTGGTACGCGCCGCCGAAGACCTCACCGGCCAGCCCCTGGAGATCAGCGAAGCAGACCTGGCCGCCGTGCGCCTCGGCACCCTGCAGGCAGCAGACAAGACCGAGGACCTCTGACCCCAGCGTCCATGCCGCACGTCGACCTCGATCCCGAGCATTGGCAACACACCCACGTCTTCGACGAGGGCAATCCCCTCGCGGAACGCAACACCCGCTGGGTCGTGTGGCTCACGGCCACGGTGATGATGGTCGAGATCGCCGGCGGCTGGATCTTCAACTCCATGGCCCTGCTCGCCGACGGCTGGCACATGAGTTCCCATGCGCTGGCCCTGGGGCTGGCGGTGCTGGCCTATGCCGCTGCCCGCCGCTACGCCCACGACCCCCGGTTCGCCTTCGGCACCTGGAAGATCGAGATCCTCGGCGGCTACACCAGCGCCATGCTGCTGCTTGGCGTGGCCGCGCTCATGGTGTTTCAGTCCGTCGAACGGTTGCTTGCACCGACCCCGATCCACTACGACCAGGCCATCGGCATCGCCGTGCTCGGACTGGTGGTCAACCTCGTCTGCGCCTGGCTGCTCCGGGATGGCCAGGGACATCACCACCACCATCATGCCCCACAGCCCGGCCACGGACATGAGCACCAACATGATCACTGGCAAGGCGACCATGCCCGGCACCACGACCTGAACCTGCGCGCCGCCTACCTGCATGTGCTCACGGACGCCCTCACCTCCGTCCTCGCCATCGTGGCGTTGTTCGGCGGCAAGCTCTGGGGCGCCGCCTGGCTCGACCCGGTGATGGGGCTTGTGGGTGCCACCCTGGTCTCGGTCTGGGCCTACGGCCTGCTGCGCGATTCCGGACGTGTCCTGATCGACGCGGAGATGGACACCCCGCTGGTGGACGTGGTCCGGGAGACCGTCACCCGGCTCCCGGTGCCGGCACGGATCACCGACCTGCACCTATGGCGGGTCGGCCGCAACAAGTACGCCTGCATCCTGTCACTGGTGGTCTCTGACCCCATCGAACCAGGCACGGTCCGGCAGATGCTCGGCCAGCACCCACAATTGGCCCACATCACCGTCGAAATCAATCAATAATTGAGGGACGGTCTATCACCCGCTTCGCCAATGGGTATGATCCGAGCCCGCGTTCGCGGGAGGTGTTCGGCTTCCATCGTCCAGAGACCCTGAAGGCCCAGGCCGCTGCCCAACATGAACCAACCACTCTGCTCAAGACCGACTGCATGATGCGTGTTGGCCTGATTGCCAAGCCGATCCAGCCAGGCTGTCACGCAAGGCGTCGGGCAATCTGGCCAGATCCTCGGGGCGATCGATATCGGGCAGTGGGGCGAGTTCCGACCAGGTCCAGCCGAGGTGCCGAAGTCGCTCGCGCGTGATGGCCGCGACCTGGTCGCTACTCCAGGGCATGTCGGTGAAGAGCGATGCATGCGCGCGCCTCAGGCCGAGGAGTACATAACCGCCATCCTCCGCGGGTCCGAGCACGGCATCCTGGCTCGACAGGCAGGCAAGCGCCTGGCGCAAATGGTCCCCGGTCAGCGCCGGACAGTCGGTGCCCAGCATCAGCAGGCCGCCGGGCGAGTGCGAAGCGGCAGACCACAGACGCTCACCCAGATCGCGCCCCCGCTGGGGATGGAGCGCCCAGCCATGGCGCCCGGCTGCCTGTGTGAAGAGCGGATGCCGCACATCGGGCGCGCACCAGAGTTCGATCGGCCCGAGCCCGGACGCCGCCAGCATGTCGAACGTCTGCATCGTCAGACGCTCGGCCAGACGCGCTGCGCCATCCGCACCGAGCGCCGGCATCAGACGCGTCTTGGCCTCGCCGGCCACTGGGGTCTTGGCGAAGACCAGTACCCGTGTGGCTTGGCTGGATGCTGTTGTCGCTGAAACCAAATCAGCCCCCAACCCAGTTGCCGATCCAGCGGCCAACCAGCTCAGGCGCCCAAGGCGCCGGAACAGCTTGACCCCTGCCCGGCGGTGCAGCCATAGCAGTGGTCCGCCACCCGGATCGGCTGCCCGGGCAGGGTATCGATCAGCAGATCGCGCAGATGCACCCGCTGCCCGTGCCCGTCTTCCAGCCCCAGATCCAGCATCTGGTTGAAATCGCAGTCGTAGAGGTAGCCGCTCCAATCAACGCTGATCAGGTCGCGGCACATCACCGCGTCCAGGTTCGTCGGCTCGTGCGCGGACTTGAGCCGTTGCAGGTAGTCCTGGAACTCTCCCTTCGACAGCAGGCTGCTGCCGAAGCGCTGGATGGGCATGTTGGCGATGGTGAAGAGGCGGTCGAAACGGATGCCGTAGTCCTGGGCGAGGCGTGCGCGGTAGTCGCGTTCGAGCTCATTCTGCCCCGGCGGCAGTTCGGCGCCCTGGGGGTTGTAGACCAGGCTCAGCATCAGGCCGCTGTCACCTGCCCCGCCGTTACCTGCCCCATAGCCAAGGGCATTCAGGTGTTTCAGACCGCGGATGCTGGCATCGAACACCCCCTTGCCGCGTTGCGCATCCACATTCTCCTGCAGATAGCACGGCAGCGACGCAATCACCTCGACAGCCTGCGCGGCCAGGAAGTCAGCAAGCCCCTCCTGACCGGGTTCGAACAGGATGCTGAGGTTGCAGCGGTCCATGACCCGCACGCCACGAGCGCGGGCGGCGCGGACCAGGTCACGAAAATGGGGGTTGAGTTCCGGCGCGCCGCCGGTGAGGTCCAGCGTCTCGATCCGTCCGTCGCCAAGCAGGTCGATGACCAGGTCGATGGTCTCGCGCGACATCATTTCATCGCGCTTCGGCCCGGCCGCGACATGGCAATGCAGGCAGGATTGGTTGCAGCGGTAGCCGAGGTTGAGTTGCAGCGTCTTCAGCCTCTTGCGACGGATGGCCGGAAAATCGCTGGGTATCAGGTGGGGCAGCGTGGCAAGCATCGGGGGCCTCGTGCGGTGATGGTGCGACCTGATGGTGCGAGCAGGTGCAATCAGTCGTTGACCGGGTATGCGGGGGCGCGCGGATCGTCCTTGCCGATCAGCGGTATCTGCAGCAGCCCGGCCAACCGCTGCCAGCGCGGTTCGACGAAGCGGCCCATGCCGAAACGGATGTCGGCCAGGTCCGCGCGTTGGCGGTAACTGCCGAACAGCCGATCCCAGTACGGCAGGATGGTACCGTAGTTGGAGTCGGTCTCGGCGCGCCGATCCGAGTGGTGGACGCGATGCATGGATGGCGGCACACACACCCGGCCCAGCGCGCGGTCCAGCCCCGGCGACAGCGCGACATTGCTGTGATGCAGCAGAATCACGACGAACATCACGGCCTTGTAGAGAATCAGTGTGTCCAGCGTCATGCCGATCAGCATCAGTACCGGTAGATTCAGCAGGCTGGAGATCAGGATCTCGCCGGGATGGAAGCGCAGCGCCGTGGTGGCGTCCATGGCTGGATCGCTGTGATGGACGCGGTGCAGGCGCCACAGCAGCGGCACCCGGTGATTGAGCCGGTGCCAGATGTACATCCACAGATCGAACAGTACGAAGGCGATCAGGGCGCCGGCCCAGGTGGGCAGCGCGAGCCAATGGGCCAGCCCCCAGCCCTGGGTTGCGGCGGTCTGCATCGCCCAGAGCATGGCCGGCGCGAAGGCGGCGCCGATGCCTCCACCGACCAGCGCCAGTGCCAGGTTGCGACCCCCATGCCGCAGTCGATGGGTGCGATCCAGGTAGAAGGGCGCGATCCCTTCGGCCAGAAACAACAGCGCAAGGGTGATCAGGCCCACCCAGAGATCCGGGGTCATGGGATCGCCCCTTCGGTCTGCCGGGTCTGGCCGGCGCGCTGGGCCTCGTAGTGTGCCGCCAGACGCGTCGGCGATGCGCCGAGCAGGAAGCGCAGCATCAGCCAGCCGTTGCCGAACTGCTGGCGGAGCATGCCGCGTTTCTCGAAGCGTTCGGCCGAGGTGACCACCCGCTGCGGCAGTTTTCTGATCCGGGTTCGACGCCGCAACCGCCGGGCGAGCTCGACATCCTCGAACAGCGGCCAGTCGGGGAAGCCACCGACGGCGTCATAGAGTTCGCGGCGCACCACCATGGCCTGATCGCCGAAGGTGGTGAACAGGGTCTCGAACCGCGACAACCAGCCGTAGATGCCGAGCAGCCAGTGGCGCCGATCGAAGGCAAGACGGAAGCAGGCCGCCCCGATGGAGGGGTCCTCGAAGGCGCGCCGAATGACCGCCTCGGCATCTTCAGGCAGGCGCGTGTCGTCGTGCAGGAAGAGCAACAGGTTGCCGGCGGCGGACTCGGCGCCGGCCCGACACTGGGTGCCGCGCCCGCGTTCGGCGGTGAGTCGCCTCAGGTCCAGGGCCGCGATCGCGCCGGGGCTCCTAGCCATGGTTTCCGGGCTCAGCTGTCTGCTCGGGGCCCTATCCGGGTGGCCCCCGGCGTGCGGCGGCTCGCGCGGCTGTTCCGGCTCGACCACCAGAATCTCCGCTGTCGGCAGCGCAGCGCGCACCCGTGTCAGATGCTGCAAGACACGGGCGTCGAGGGCACGGGTCGGAATGATGACGGACAGGCGCATGGGCGGCGGTTTTGCTAGTTGACCGACATTCTTCAGAACACGGATCTATTGGCCATCGTGACAAAAAACCAGCCTGCGAGCAGAGCGGACCATGAGCCACAGCCTCGGCAACTTCGAATCGCGTGCTGATTTTTGGCCAGGAGGCCAATAATCATGACCCGGATCTTGGCCGGGGGTCTTCATGCTCCCCGCGCTGGCTTTCCTGCCTTGTAATCGGAGTGATCTCGACCCGGCCGGCATCCGTACGCGCGCGACGCTCCGGACGGTACATATCCTCCACCGTGGCGGGCGGATGGGCAAACTGGCCGGGAGAGACGGCGCGCACCACGTAGGCGAGCTGGAACCGGCCGGGATCGTCCTTGCTGCGTTCCAGCGCGGCGACGAAGCGCTCCGCCCTGAAGGCCAGATGTGCTGGCTGGTCCACCACGTTGAGCCAGGGCAGCCCGTCCACGGCACCGGCGGCGATCAGGCTGGGGTTGTCGATCTCGAAGCCGGCGGGCAGCGGGTCGTTGACGATGAGTCGCGCTGCCTGTCGGACATCACCCTGGATGCCGAGCAGGACCACCAGGCGGGCGCCCTGTGCCACTTGCGACGGGTCGACGCGACGACCGTCCAGGTCGTAGTAGCCACGCTCGATGACATAGCCGTTGCCGCCGGCCGGCGGCGGCTGCAGCGGCACACCACGGGCGGTGACCAGGGCCGTGACCGGTCGGTTGCCGGCGTTGTGCAGACGCAGTGGCGCGGCGGCCAGATCATCCGCGTCGAGGCGCCGGAAGAAGGGGCCTGCATGCGGCTCGCCGTCGATGCCGAGGCGCGGCTGCGCGGCCCCGCGCATCAGCGCATGGGCGGCGAGCAGCAGCCAGGCCTGGTCCTGGGTGCTGGCGTAGGGGTCTTGCTGAGACACAGCCTCCAGGCGCCGCGCCAGGTCGGCCAGATCGATGGCGTCCGGAACGGTCTCCGCGGCCAGCGTCAGCAGCGCGGCACCATCGCGCAGGTGCGAGCCGAAGTCCTCGCGCCAGCCCTGGTCGTCGTCCTGCGACAGCCAGAGATCCAGGGCCGAGCGAAGGGCGATGGCCGCCCGCGCGCGCTCGCCATAGAGGGCCAGCGCGGCGCCGAGCTGGGCCCGTGCCATGGGCGTGGCAAAGGCATCGAGCCTGGTCTCCTGGTACCAGCGCAGGTCGCCGATGGCCACGCGGCCGTTGCGGGCCAGCACATAGAGGGCATAGGCGATGCCCTCGCCACCCTGCTGGAAGTCCGGCGCGTAGCCCACCTGGTTGCGCAGGCCGTCCAGCGCCAGGTCGAAGGCGGTGGCGGGCACCGCATGCCCCTGCTCCCGGGCGCGGCTCAGGAAGTCGGTCACATAGGCGTCGAGCCAGAGGTTGCCGCCGCCCGGCCCCCAGAGGCCGAAGCTGCCGCTGGCGGACTGGTTGGCCAGTACGCGGGCGATGGCCTCGGCGATGCGTTGGGGGATCGGCTTCGCGCTCGCGGCATCAGTATCGCCGCCGACGGCGGTCATCCAGCCGAGCCCGACGTCCAGCGCCGCCTGGTCCAGATAGAGCAGCGGCAGCGCCTGGCTCGTGACCTGCTCGACACAGCCATAGGGATAGGCGTCCAGGGCCTGCAGCAGGCCGGGCACATCGATGGCGCCGGCGCCCGTCACCGAGACCAGCCAGCTGCCGGTGCCTGGCAAGAAGCCGTCCCGGGTCAGGCGCTCGGCATTGATCTCCAGCGACTCGCCCGGCGCGAGCACAAGGGCGCTGCTGACCTGCACAGGGGGCTCCAGGTTGCGCACGCCGAGCCTGAGCTGCCTGGTCAGGGTCTGACCGTCCGGCGTGGTCAGCGCGATAGCGAGCATCTGGTCACCGCTCGCCGTGGCCTCGATGGGCAGGTTCACCTGCGCACGGCCGCCCTCCGGGACATCGACGCTGATCGGCGCGCCGGCGCCCTCGATCTGCAGGCCGCCACCGCTCGACTGGACGCTGAGCTGCATGGCGCCCGCCGGTCCCTCCACATGCGCCAGCTCCAGCAGCATGCGCGAGCGGTCGCCAGGGGCGAGGAAGCGCGGCAGCGCGGCCGAGACCACTACCGGATCGCGCACCAGCACGTCCTGATGGGCATGGCCAACGCCCTCCGCGGACCAGGCCATGGCCATGACGCGCAGGCTGCCGTTGAAGTCCGGCAGGTCCACCGGGAAACGGGCGCGGCCGTCGGCATCGACGCGCAGGACGCCGGAGTGGAAGGCCACCAGGGCCTCGCTCGGCGGCGGCCCGTCGAATTGCAGCATGGCCGAGGCATCGCCGCCGGAGCGGATGCGTCCGGGCTCGCCCTGCATGCGGTCGATGAGCCGGCCATAGAGGTCGCGGATGGCCATGCCGAGCCGCCGCTGGCCGAAATACCAGGCATCCGGCGCCCAGGGCTCGAAGCGGGTCAGATTCAGGATGCCGTTGTCGACCACGGCGACACTGACATAGGCCTCGCTGCCCGGCGCCAGGTTGTCGATGGCCAGCCCGACATCGAGCGGACCGCGCGGGCGGCTGCGCTCGACCACGTCGAGCCTGAGATCCAGTTGCCGCGGCCCGGGGTCGACGCCGGCCCAGTGCAGGCCGATGGCGCGCCGGGGCATGCGCCTGGCGGCCAGATCCATGCCGCGATAGAGCACCGCCGTCACATAGGCCCCCGGTCCCCAGTCTGCCGTGACCGGCAGCTCCAGCGTGGCGCCCGCCTCGGGCACCTCGACGGGCTGCATGGCGATCAGACCCTCGTCCACCACCATCACCAGGGCCAGACCCGGGAAGCGCGGCTCCAGGCGTACGCGGGCCGTCTCGCCGACGCGGTAGGCGGCCTTGTCCAGCGAGACCTTGAGCACGTCCGGCGTGTCGAAGGCCTTGGGCGCCACGTACCAGCCGGCCTCGAAGCCGACACTGGCCGGCACCAGAGCGCCGTCGGCAGCCGCCTCGCCGGCGCTCACCAGCAGCTCGTAGCCGCCCCAGTCCACCCGGGCCTCGATGCGATTGGCGTCGCTCGCGCCGAGGTCGGCGATCGCATCCAGCGCGCCGCTGGCCACCCGTTGGCGGCTGACGATGGGCTGGAAGCGCCAGTCGCCATCGGTCTGGTACCACTGGTAGGAGGTCTGCACCCGCGACAGGGTCCAGCGCAGACCCGGCAGCGCCATGGGCTGGCCGTCAGGGCCCAGGGCGACCACCTGAAAGCCGGCATTGCCACCCTCCTCCACTGCCCCATCGAACAGCGGCCGGATGCCGATACGGGGCCGCCGGTCCGCCAGCGGCAGCGTCAGCGCGCGCTCCACGGGCCGGCCGCCGCCATCGAGCACGCGGATATCGATGGCCGCCTGCAACGGCCGGCTCGGCAGCGCCATGTCCGGCAGCACCAGGCCGACCCGGGCATGACCGCTGTCATCGGTCTCGGTGCCCGGGATGGGCTCGAAGCGCGGGGCGATGTCCTCATCGGCCAGGCCGAAGCGCCAGCCCGGCCAGTCGGCGAGCCCGTCGGCAGGCTCCAGGCGCAGGCCGCCCTCCACCGCAAGATTGGCCGCCGGGGCGCCATAGAGGAAGCGCGCATCCAGGTCGATGCTCGGCGGGTCGGCCGGATCGATGCGCTCGGCGCTGCTGTGCAGGTCGAAGTCCAGCCGCTCGGGCAAAAAGTCCTCCACCAGGAAGGCGGTCTGCGCCAGCACCTCGCCCTTGGGGTCGGCGTAGGCCCGCGCCTGCCAGGTGCCGCGCATGGCATCCGGCAGCAAGGTCACGGCCAGGGCTCGACCGCCCTGCCCCTGGTCCTGCACCTGCTGGCGCAGAAACTCGACCCCGTCCGGGCGCTGGACCACGAGGGTCAGCGGCACATCCGTCACCGCCCGGGCCCTGGCGTCACGCACCAGGGCCGTCAGCGCCACCGTCTCGCCGGGGCGGTAGATGCCGCGCTCGGCCACCAGATAGACATCCAGCGGCTTCGGCGCCGGGCGACCGTCGACGCCACGGTCGCTGAGGTCGAAGGGTGCCCCCTTGAGATCGAGGAATCCATAGTCGCCATCGGCGCCCTCGGCCACCAGCAGGGCCGGGGCATTGCCGCCCTCCCCACGCAGCAGCCCGGGGGCGAAGCGGGCATAGCCCTGCGCGTCCGCGACCGCCTCGCCGAGCACCTGCTGATTGAGCGCGACCAGCCGCAGCCGCACCTCGGGCACGGGCTCGGCCGTGGACAGGGAACGGGTCAGGGCGTGCAGGCCGTCGCTGCCCTGGAGCGCCGTCAGGCCGAGATCGGAGACCACGAACCATTGGGTCGCCAGGGTGCTGTCATTCAGGCTGTCCGCGGGCTTTGCGCTCAACACGTAGACGCCGGGCCCCAGCCTGTTCGATTCCGTACCGGCCTCCGTGTTGACGTCGGCCGCACCCAGCAGGCCTGCCACCGGCACCGCCGTGGTGATCTCCTGATTCAACGCCGAACGGACCTCGATCTCGCCGCGCCAGAGCCGCTCGCCGCGGCGCTCGGCGATGTCGTCCATCTGATATTGCGAGAGCTGCTGCAGCAGTTCCTCGTTGGCAACGAAGCCGCCCAGGGCGCGGTCGCCGATGCGATAGAGCTCGGCCGCGACCCGGCCCGTGTTGACGGTGATCATGGGCAGCGCCGCCTCGCCACCGCTCGGCAGCACATAGGCGCGCCCCGGAAAGCGCACCGCCGGCGAGCGGTCGCGGACATAGATGTCGAGTTCAACGGCCCGGGCCAGGCGCTCGCCGTCGTTGGCCGGCAACCCGGCGCGCACGGTCACGCCATAACGCTGCCCGTGGCGCACACCGTCGATACAGATCTGCTCGGCCTCCGGTTCCACCGCGAGGCCCGGATCATCGAGCTGGATGAAGTCGGCCAGATTGACCCCCTCGCGCGCCAGCGGATCGGAGAAGCGCACGCAGATGCGCGGATCGCGTGCATCCGACGAGACGTCATGGCCAATCACGCGAAAGCCGTGTTCGGCCACCAGCGCCTCGAGATGGGCGCGCAACTCGGCGTCATCCAGCAGGGCCAGCGAGGCCCGCTCGGCGCGAATGGCCGGACGCCAGGCCGAGCGGCGCTCCAGCGAGCGGCCGATGCTGGCCAGGGCCGCGGCCCGCTCGCGCAGGGTGCCGGCCTGCAGATAGCCGTTGACGGCCGCGGCCGTGGCCTCCTGCTGCAGCCGGCCGCGCTCGCGCCAGTCGTCGCTGTTCAGCGCCATGGCCGCGTCCGCCAGGCGCAGCCAGAGGGCGGACTGCTCCGGCGCCAGACGCAGCGCCACGCGATACAGCGCCGCCGCGCGCCGCGCATCGCCGGCCAGCGCGGCGGCGCGGGCGTCGGCGACGATACGATCGAAGCTGCCATCGGCGCCATCGCCGGCGCTGCTGATCCGTCGTCTCAGGTCGGCGGCCTCGTCGCGATAGCTGCTCGGCAGAAAGGCCAGTTCGGAGCGGCGCAGCGCCGCCTGCTCCGCGTCATCCGGCGCATCGCCCGTGACAATGCGCCCGGACACCGCGCCGTCGAAGGCCCGCAGCGCGCTGTAGCCACTCTTCAGGAAGCACCACCCGGCGTTGCGATTGAAGGTGAAGGCCTGGCAACGGCTGTCCGCAAGGCAGGCCTGCTCGCAATCCGCCAGGGTCACATCGCGCAGGGTGTCATAGTCGCGGCCGAAATAGTCCGCGCCTTCGATGATCAGCAGCCGCCGTTGCCCGGGGTCGGCGCCGGCGTCAGGGTCGGCACCGGCCGGCGCCGCGACGGACAGGCACGACCAGCCCGAGCACACCAGCAATCCAAGAGCGGGTACAAGTGCAAGCCGAAACAGACGGGAAAGACCTTTGGCGGGGATCATGCCGACGCTCCTCATTGACGCTATTCGCGCTGATTGTAGACGGAAAGCGAGTCCAGGAGACGATGTAGCCGACCGATCCGCATGCGCCATGGCCTGACGCCCGTCGGACGGCGCCTTCCGGTCGCGGCGGTGGCCCTCCCCTCGGTTGCCGTATTTGCTCCACACGCGGCAGCGATATGTTCGATAATGGCGGCCAGACTGTTTTTGCCGGTGCGACCACCCAAGGTCGCCGGCCCCGGCCAGGTCCAATCCCGAGAGGTAACGAGGATGCGTCAGAACCAGCTCGACATCGCCCTGCGACAACTCGCCGAGGGCGCCCATGGCGACCCCTTCGCCTGGCTTGGTCGGCATCCGGCAGGAGATGGCCACGGCCATGCGAACAGCCGCGAGGTCTGCGTCCGGGTCATCCTGCCGCGGGCGGAGACGGTGACCATCGCCGAAGGCAACCACGCCATGACCCGCATCGAGGGGACGGACCTGTTCGAATGGCGCGGCCCGGCTGAGGCGGTACCCGAGCGCTATCGGCTGATCTGGCGCGACGACGACCATCGCGAGCACATCGGACACGACCCCTACGCCTTCGCGCCGCAACTGCCCGACTTCGACATGCACCTGTTCGGCGAGGGTCGGCACTGGCATGCCTACCGCCTGCTCGGCGCCCACGTACACGAGACCGATGGCATCGCAGGGGTGGTGTTCTCGGTCTGGGCGCCCAATGCCTCGCGGGTCAGCGTGGTCGGCGACTTCAACCACTGGGACGGCCGCTGCCACCCGATGCGCCGGCACGGCAACGGCGTCTGGGAGCTGTTCATCCCCGACCTGCCGCCCGGTGTGCTGTACAAGTTCGAGATCCGCACCGCCGATGGCGCCCTGCTGCTCAAATCCGACCCCTATGGTCGACGGTTCGAGGTGCGGCCCAGCACCGCCTCCATCGTCGAGCCACCGAGCCGTTTCCGCTGGAACGACGACGCCTGGCTGAAGCAGCGCGCCGGGCACGACTGGCAGCACAGCCCCATGAGCATCTACGAGGTGCACCTGGGCTCCTGGCAGCGCGGACCCGAAGGCGAGATGCTGAACTACCGCGAACTCGGCGAGCGCCTGGTGGCCTACGTCCGCGACCTGGGCTTCACCCACATCGAGCTGATGCCGGTCACCGAGCATCCGTTCGACCTGTCCTGGGGCTACCAGACCACCGGTTATTACGCCCCCACCAGCCGCTTCGGCAGCCCGGACGACTTCCGCTGGCTGGTGGACCACTGCCACGCCAACGGCATCGGCGTGATCCTGGACTGGGTGCCGGCGCACTTTCCGAAGGATGCCCACGGCCTGGGCCGCTTCGACGGCACCGCGCTGTTCGAACACGAGGACCCGCGCCTGGGCGAGCACCTGGACTGGTCGACGCTGATCTTCAACTTCGGTCGCAACGAGGTGAAGAACTTCCTCGTCTCCAGCGCCCTGTACTGGCTGGAGGAATTCCACATCGATGGCCTGCGGGTGGATGCCGTGGCGTCGATGCTGTACCTGGACTATTCGCGCACCGACTGGCTGCCGAACCGCTACGGCGGGCGCGAGAACCTGGAGGCCATCGACTTCCTGCGCGAGCTGAACGAGGTCCTGCACGACCAGGTGCCCGGCGCCCTGGTGATGGCGGAGGAATCCACCTCCTGGCCGCAGGTGACCCGGCCGACCTATGTCGGTGGTCTCGGCTTCGACCTGAAGTGGAACATGGGCTGGATGAACGACACCCTGGAGTACTTCAAGAACGATCCGATCCAC
The DNA here is from genome assembly GCF_008632335.1 of Thiohalocapsa marina. GTDB lineage: Bacteria > Pseudomonadota > Gammaproteobacteria > Chromatiales > Chromatiaceae > Thiohalocapsa > Thiohalocapsa marina. Next base: position 104,368 of record NZ_VWXX01000005.1, on the reverse strand, counting down.
CGTCAGTATCACCAGGACGCCCTGACCTTCAGCATGGTGTATGCGTTCTCGGAGAACTTCCTGCTGCCCTTCTCCCACGACGAGGTCACCCACGGCAAGCGCTCGCTGCTGTACCGCATGCCCGGCGACGAATGGCAGCGCTTCGCCAACCTGCGGCTGCTCTATGCCTACATGTACACGCATCCAGGCAAGAAGCTGCTGTTCATGGGCAGCGAGTTCGGCCAGGGGGACGAGTGGGACAGCACCCGGGTGCTGGACTGGTATGTGCTGGAGTACCCCTTCCACCAGGGCATCCGGGCCCTGGTGCAGGCCCTGAACGCGCTCTACCGCGCCGAGCCACCGCTGCATGGCCGGGATTTCGACGACCAGGGCTTCGAGTGGATCGACTGCCACGACGCGCACAACTCGGTGCTGGTCTTCCAGCGCCGCCTGCCCGCGGACACGGCGGCCCCCGCGATTGAATCCGCCCCTGAAACAACCCTCGACGCAGATCCGGACGCGGACACAGGGTCCCGGACGACCGCCACCGACGACCACGTGCTGGTGGTGCTGAACTTCACCCCGGTACCCCGCCAGGATTATCGCGTGGGCACGCCCGGCACCGGCGCCTATCGGGAGATCTTCAACTCGGACGCGACTGAATTCGGCGGCAGCGGCCTCGGCAACAGCGGCGTCCCGTTGCAGACCGAGCCCGTGCACTGGATGAACCGCCCCAACTCGTTGCGGCTGACCCTGCCGCCGCTGGCCGGCGTCATCCTGAAGCCGCTGACCGCGGAACCCGCGGCTGCCCCGGATGCTGTCGATGCCGCCGACATCAAGGGCAGCGATCCCGAGGACGCCAACCTGCACCGCGCAGCTGCCGGTCACGGCACCCCGAGCGAATAACCCGAAACGTCAGGATCCTGAATCATGGCAAAGAAGCCGACCCCGAAGAAGAAGACAGCGGCGGGACCCAAGTCTGGCCCCCCCGCCGGAGCCAAGGCCGAACCCAAGACCGCCCCCAAGGCCGAAACCAAAGGCCCTGGCGCGATGCGCACCACCGCAACGACGCCAGCGCCCAAGGAGACCGCGGCCCTTCGCCCCAGGCCGCTGGTCGTCTCCTTCGCCAGCACTCCGCCGGCTGCAGCGCCGGCTGCGGGGCCGGACACAGCCACGGCTGGCGCATCGGTGACTGCCGAGCCGGCGACGACGTCCGACGCAGGCTACGCCCATCGGCCCGACTCCGGTTACCAGCCTGAGCCTGAGCCGCATCCGGAGCCACCGCAGACGGTGCAGCCTGTGCATCGCCCGAGCCTGTTCATCGTGCAGATCACGCCGGAGATGGCACCTATCGCCAAGGTGGGCGGCCTCGCCGACGTGGTCTTCGGGCTGAGCCGCGAACTGGCCATCCGCGGCAATCATGTCGAGATCATCCTGCCCAAGTACGACACCCTGCGTTACGACCACATCTTCGAGCTGCACGAGGTCTATCGCGACCTCTGGGTGCCCTGGTACGAAGGGGCCATCCACTGCACGGTGTTCTTCGGTTTCGTGCATGGGCGCAAGTGCTTCTTCATCGAGCCGCACTCCCACGACAACTTCTTCAACCGCGGCAGCATCTACGGCTTCAACGACGATGTGCTGCGCTATGCCTTCTTCTCCCGTGCGGCCATGGAGTTCCTCTGGAAGGCCGGCAAGCATCCGGACATCATCCATTGCCACGACTGGCAGACCGCGCTGGCGCCGGTGTTCCTGTACGAGTTCTATCAGCAGCTCGGCATGACCCATCCGCGTGCCTGCCTGACCATACACAACTTCAAGCATCAGGGCGTCACCGGCGGCGAGCTGCTGCGCGCCACCGGCCTGCACCAGCCGGAGCGCTACTTCGACTGGCACCGCCTCGGCGACAACCACCACAAGAATGCACTGAACATCCTCAAGGGCGGCATCGTCTATTCCAACTTCGTCACCACGGTCTCGCCGCGCTATGCCTTCGAGACCAAGGACGGCGGCCAGGGCTTCGGCCTCGAGCCGACCCTGCATACCCATCACATGAAGTATGGCGGCGTGGTCAACGGCATCGACTACGATGTCTGGAACCCCGAGGTCGACCATTACCTGCCGACGCGCTACGGCGTCGACAACATCGACGCCAAGTACGACAACAAGCGTGCCCTGCGTCATCGGCTGATGCTGGCGGACAACGAGAAGCCCATCGTCGCCTTCATCGGCCGTCTGGATCCGCAAAAGGGCCTGGAGCTGGTGCGCCATGCGATCTTCTACGCCCTGGAGCGCGGCGCCCAGTTCGTGCTGCTGGGCTCGAGCCCGGACCAGGGCATCAACAACGACTTCTGGGGCCTGAAGCACATGCTCAACGACAGCCCCGACTGTCACCTGGAGATCGGCTTCGACGAGGACCTGTCGCACCTGATCTATGCCGGCGCCGACGTCATGCTGGTGCCGAGCCAGTTCGAGCCCTGCGGCCTGACCCAGCTCATCGCGCTGCGCTACGGCACCATTCCGGTGGTGCGCACCGTCGGCGGCCTGGCAGACACTGTGTTCGACAAGGACCATTCCGATCGCCCGCTGCACGAGCGCAACGGCTACCGCTTCGACAACTATGACACCGCGGGTCTGGAATCGGCCCTGGGCCGCGCCATCGACTGCTACTACCAGTACCCGGATCACTTCCGCGAGCTGATCCGCAACGCCATGCGCAGCGACTATTCCTGGAATCGCCCCGGACAGGATTACCTGAACATCTACGACTTCATCCGCAACCGCTAGCAATCGCCCGCGACACACCCCATGAACGTCTACAACCTGTTTCCGCTTCTCGCCGGCCCATTCGAGCACTGGCAGCCGCACCTGGAGCGGGCGGCGTCCATGGGCTTCGACTGGGTGTTCGTCAACCCGATCCAGCAACTCGGACGTTCCGGCAGCCTCTACTCCATCGCCGACTACTTCGCCATCAACCCGGCCTTGTCGCAGACCACCGACGTCGACGACGCCAAGGCCCAGGTGCGCGCCATGGCCCGGCGCGCCGAGGCCAGCGGCCTGTCGCTGATGATCGATCTGGTAATCAACCATTGCGCCGATGACAGCTCGCTGGTGCAGCAGCATCCGGACTGGTTCCTGCGCGAGCGCGGTCGCATTGCGCATCCGTACTGCATCGAGGACAGCGGCAACAAGGTCGTCTGGCGCGACCTGGCGCAGTTCGACCACCGCCGGGCGCTGCAGCAGCCCGACCACCCGGACGGCCTGCTGGCCTACTGCGTGCGGATGGTAGAACACCTGGTGGGTCTCGGCTTTCGCGGTTTCCGCTGTGACGCGGCCTACCAGATCCCTGCGGACTTCTGGCGGCGGCTGATCACGCACATCCGCGCCGCCCACCCGGACACGGTGTTCGTGGCGGAGACCCTGGGCTGTTCGCCGGAGCAGACCCGGGAGACCGCCTCCGCCGGCTTCGACGCCATCTTCAACAGCAGCAAATGGTGGGACTTTCACGGCGACTGGCTACTGGAGCAGTACGCGGCCACGCGCCACATCGCCCCGTCCATCGGCTTTCCGGAAAGTCATGACACGCGCCGGATGTTCGACGAGTTCCAGGGCAACGCCGACGCCCTGCGCCAGCGCTACCTGTTCACCGCGCTGTTCGCCAGCGGCGTGATGATCCCCATCGGCTTCGAGTACGGCTTTCGCCGGCGGCTGGACGTGGTCGCCACCACGCCGGACGACTGGGAGACGCCGAACCTGGACCTGACCGGCTTCATCGGCCAGGTGAACGCCGTCAAGCGTCGCGTGCCGCTGCTGTCCGGCGAGGGCCCGATCGACCGCCTGGACTACCCGGACCCGTCCATTCTGGTGCTGCGCAAACAGGCTGCCGATGGCCCCGGACAGGCGTTGCTGGTACTCAACCGGGATCCCTGGACCCGACAGCGCTTCTACACCGAGAACCTGCACCACCTGATCCACAGCCCCGGCCCGATCCGGGACCTGTCGCCGGACTGGCCGATGGAAGACCTGCCGACGCCGTTCGAATTCTGGCTCGGACCTGGCATGGCGCGGGTCCTGGTCTCAGCCGACGCCGTTCTGCAGCCGGGGCCCTGAGGTCTCCAGCCTTCGCCCGGCCACCCAGGTTGCGGCGACATCGGTTTCCCGCGCCAGCAACAGCAACCTGAACAACCGGGCCCGACGGATGTGTTGCTCATCCGCAGCGGCGCCTGCACCGATCGGACTGCTACCGATCGGACTGTCACCGGCCAGACTGCGACTGGCCAGATTGGTGCTGGCCAGGTTGGTGCTGGCCAGATTACTTGCCAGCATCTCCCGTCGATGCGGGTCCAGCACCACCAGATCGGCCTCGCGTCCCACATCCAGATTGCCGATCCGGTCCTCCAGATCCAGGGCCCGCGCACCGGCAACGGTGGCGGCGAACAGCAGGTCTGCCGGGGACAGGGCGATGCCGGCGTCTCCCGGCTCGCTGATATGCACCTTGTAGCAGGCGTTGAGCACCTCAGGGATGAACCAGGTATCGCCGGCGGCCACATCGGTACCGACCGCCAGGGTGACGCCGCTGGCGGCGGTGCGGCGCCATGGCATGGTGCCGTTGCCCAGAAACAGCTGGCTCACCGGACAATGCGCGATGCTCGCGCCGGCAAGCCGCAGGCGCTCGCGGTCGCGGTCGCTGCAGTACACCGCATGGGCGAACACGCTGCGTCGGGACAGCAGGCTCCTGCCGCCCACCCGGCTACCGGGCAGGAAACGGCCGTCGTAGGTATCGAGGTAGGAGTCCACGCCGAAGCGCCGGCACACCTGCGCGATCTCACCGTCGCCGGGATGGTTGTTCTCGCTCAGATGCGTGGAAAAATACACCCCGCAGTCGCGCCAGGTGTCAAACAGTTCTCCCAGGCCGGCCAGGGTCTGCGGCGTGACCGACAGGCTGAAGCGCGGCATGATGGCCACCTGCAGCCGCGCACGGGCCCGGGCGGCGTCATCCGCCGGATGCCAGCGCCGGATTTCGTCGTCGGTCAATTGCAGGGCCGCCGCCTCGCTGGTCATCAGTGGCCGCGCCGCCGCGGGCCCGGTGGTCTGGATGCCGCGCCCGATCACGGCCCGGAGGCCGCTGGCGTGGAAGGCCCGGAACAGGCACTCCTGGGCCTGGGGGAAGGGCGACCCCATGACCATCGCAGTGGTGGTGCCGGCCCTTGCCAGGCGATGACAGAATGCCGTCGCGGCCGCCTCCGCCAGGTGCGGGTCCTGCAGGCGGGCCTCGGCCGGGAAGATGCAGGCCTCCAGCCACTGCAGCAGTCGCCCGCCGCCCCAGGCCGCCAGGCTGTTGACCTGGCCGAAGTGCAGATGGGTGTCGATGAATCCGGGCAGCACGAAGGCGTCGCCATAGTCCACCACCGGGACGCCCCGAAAGTGCTCCGGGAGTTGCCGGTGTGCCCCCTTCCAGGCGATCCGCCCGGTCGGGTCGATGACCAGCGCCCCGTGGGCGATGTCTTCCAGCGCGGCATCCGCCCCCGCCGGTGATGGTCGCCCGGTCAGATGGATGAGATGACCCAGGATCAGGGTCGACGCGGCATCGGTCATTGCAGCCGGGGCAGTACGTGCGAGGACGAACCTGTCATGGCCCGTGGCGCGGTCGCTGCGGGATCAGCTCGCCGACGGTGCCTCGCCGCCAGACCTCGGCTTGCGACGCCGACGGCGCTTCTTGGTCGGCGCGCCGGTTGCCGGCTGCGCCGGATCACCGCCGGCGGCAACCTCCGTGGCGGACGGCCCGGGCGGCGCATCGGGGCCGGCAGAGCCGGCTGGCCCGGTGCCCTCGGCCCGCTCCGACCCCTGTCGACCGCGCCCTCGCCCGCGCCCGGATGCGCCGCCGCGACCGCTTCCGGCGGCATCGCGAGGCGCACCCCGGGCGGCTCTCCGGGAGGACCCTCTGGGCCCGCGCTCGTCCCGGGGCCGACGTTGCAGGCGTACCCGACTGTTCGGGTCGATCTCCGCCAGCACCGACTCCTCGATCGGCAGTACCGGGATCTTGGCGCCGATGTAGGCCTCGATGTCCGGCAGGCAGAAGGCATAGTTCTCGCACACGAAACTGATGGCATCGCCGGCCTCGCCGGCCCGCGCGGTGCGACCGATGCGATGCACATAGTCCTCGGCATCGTCCGGCAGGTCGTAGTTGATGACATGGCTCACGCCGGGGATGTGCAGGCCGCGGGCGGCCACGTCGGTGGCCACCATCACCGGCAGTTCGCCGGCCTGGAAGGCCTTCAGCAGCTGCAGGCGCTTTTTCTGCGGCACGTCGCCGGAGAGCATCGCGGCACTGATGCCGTTGCCCTCCAGGTAGCCCCAGACCCGCTCGCCCTCGCGCTTGGTGTTCACGAAGACCATGATGCGGCCCTCGGAATACTGCCGGATCAGGCCGATGAGGAGCGGAATCTTCTCCTCGTTGCTGACCATGTAGCAGTTCTGCGTGACCCGGTCGGCCGTGATCTGGTCCGGCGCGATCTCGACCATCTGCGGGTCGTTCATGTGTTCGTAGGCCAGTTCGGTGACCCGGTACGACAGCGTGGCCGAGAACAGCATGCCCAGGCGTTCCGTTGCCGGCGGCATGCGCCGCAGCACGAAACGGATGTCCTTGATGAAGCCGAGATCGAACATGCGATCGGCCTCGTCCAGGATCACCACCTCCACCGCCTTGAAGTGGAACACCCGCTGCTTGAAGTAGTCGATCAGCCGCCCCGGGGTGCCGATGAGGATGTCGACACCGGCGGCGATCTCGTCGCGTTGCTGCTGGTAGCCGGTGCCGCCGTAGACCAGACCCAGCTTCAGGCCCGCATGACGACCGATGAGCAGCGCATCCTTGTGGATCTGCACTGCGAGTTCGCGGGTCGGCGCCAGGATGATCACGCGCGGCTGTCGGGGGCCAACCTGCGACTCCGTATCCGGCTCCGCATTCGGCTCTGACTCCGGCATCTGCTCCGATTCCGACGGATGCTGCAGCAACCGCTGCATCGCCGCCACCAGGAACGCGGCGGTCTTGCCAGTGCCGGTCTGCGCCTGGCCAGCCACGTCCCGGCCGGCCAGCGCGATGGGCAGGGTCTCGGCCTGGATGGGGGTACAGAACGTGAAGCCGGCATCCCTCAGGCCGTCGAGGATGCGTGGATCCAGATCGAAGCTGTCGAAACGGACATCGGTCAGGTGGGTCTGTGGCATGGAAACCTGCTGTCGGCGAGTATTTGACCCGCGCAGTCGCGCGGGACTTGCAAATCTTGATATCTTTGGCTCAAATAGCATCTTAACCCCGGGGCCAAGAACAAAGCCAATCCGCCCTGCCCCTTCCAACCCGCGGCCAGCGCTCCAACTCGCCCTGCTCCCGTACCCGGCACTCAACGATTCCAGCCAGACGTAGAACCCGACGCCGAATCGGACACAGGGCCGCTCCGTCAACGAGCGGAGACCGCATGGCCGCACCCCTCCCACAGACAAACCGGAGATCGAAGTCAAGTGAGCGAACACATCCTGCATGTAACGGATGACACCTTTGAGCAAGAGGTGTTGCAGTCGGACAAACCGGTATTGGTCGACTACTGGGCCAACTGGTGTGCACCCTGCAAGATGATTGCGCCCGTACTGGAGGAGATCGCCGCCGAGTACGCCGGTCGGCTGCGGATCGCCAAGATCGACATCGACCAGAACCGTGCCGTCACCGAGCGTTACAACGTGCGGGGCATTCCGACCCTGATCCTGTTCAAGAACGGCGAGGCCGAGGCGATCAAGGTCGGCGCCGTGTCAAAGTCCCAGCTCACGGTGTTCGTCGACAGCAACCTATGAGCACGGCGACGGGGCCAGCCAGCAAGCCGGCCGACGGGCCAGCACGGCCCCTGGGGCGAAACCTCAGGCGCCCTGTGCGGTGCCTTGCCGGCGGACGCGCATCCCGCATCGGTCAGAAGCGCGAGCTGGCAACACCAAGCGGCAAAACCCACCGGCAAGACTAACAAGCATCCACCCCGGGCCGCCTGCGGGCCGCCCTCCGAGCCCTGCCATCGCCGGCCCCTCATCCCGCCCCTGCACGCCGTCCGGCCCGCGCGCGGCATGGCGCACCGGGCCTGCCGCCCAACAAGGCGCAGCGGAGATGATCCCGCCGACGACAGACCGACCCTCCCGAAACACTGAATCCACATGAATCTGACAGAACTCAAGAAGATGCCGGTCCCCTCCCTGGTGGAACTGGCGCAGTCCATGGAACTCGAAGGCGTCGGTCGCTCGCGCAAGCAGGACCTGATCTTCGCCATCCTCAAGGCGCAGGCCAAGCGCGGCGAGGACATCTACGGCGACGGCGTGCTGGAAATCCTCTCCGACGGCTTCGGCTTCCTGCGCTCGGCAGACGCCTCCTACCTGGCGGGGCCAGATGACATCTATGTCTCGCCGAGCCAGATCCGACGCTTCGCCCTGCGCACCGGCGACACCATCTCCGGCAAGATCCGGCCGCCCAAGGACGGCGAGCGCTATTTCGCGCTGCTCAAGGTCAGCGACATCAACTTCGACCGACCCGAGAACGCCAAGAGCAAGATCCTGTTCGAGAACTTCACGCCGCTGTTTGCGCAGGAGCGGCTGAACCTGGAGATCGGCAACGGCAGCACCGAAGACCTGACCGCGCGCACGGTGGACCTGATCGCGCCCATCGGCAAGGGCCAGCGCGGCCTCATCGTCTCGCCGCCAAAGGCGGGCAAGACCATGATGCTGCAGAACATCGCCCAGTCCATCGCGCACAACCATCCGGAGGTCTTCCTGATCGTCCTGCTCATCGACGAGCGGCCGGAAGAAGTTACCGAGATGGCCCGCTCGGTGCGCGGCGAGGTCATCTCCTCCACCTTCGACGAGCCGGCCACGCGCCATGTGCAAGTGGCGGAGATGGTCATCGAGCACGCCAAGCGCCTGGTGGAGCACAAGCGTGACGTGGTGATCCTGCTGGACTCCATCACCCGCCTGGCGCGGGCCTACAACACCGTGGTGCCCTCCTCCGGCAAGGTGCTCACTGGCGGCGTGGATGCCAACGCCCTGCAGCGGCCGAAGCGTTTCTTCGGCGCCGCGCGCAACGTCGAGGAAGGTGGCTCCCTGTCCATCATCGCCACCGCGCTGGTGGAGACCGGCTCGCGCATGGACGACGTGATCTACGAGGAGTTCAAGGGCACCGGCAACATGGAGATCCATCTGGACCGGCGCATTGCGGAAAAACGCATCTTCCCCTCCATCAACATCAATCGCTCCGGCACCCGCCGCGAGGAATTGCTGATGCCGGCCTCGGAACTGCAGAAGATGTGGATCCTGCGCAAGATCCTGCATCCCATGGACGAGGTGGCCGCCATCGAGTTCCTGGTGGACAAGCTCAAGACCACCAAGACCAATGGCGAATTCTTCGATTCCATGAAGGGGTAGGAGAAAGTTTGAAGTTTGAAGTTTGAAGGGTGAATCGGGGGTGCGCGTTTTCGCCGGTCTGGTGGGCTTGGGGCTGTTGCTGGCGGCGGTACTGCTGTCGGTGACACTCATCGGCGACCTGCGGGCGCTGCAGCAAACGCGAACCGATCTGGCGGAGCTGCGCGACGTGCGTTACGGGCTGCTCAACGCCGAGGTCTGGGTCGATCAGCTGGCCGACGTGCTTGCCCGACGCATCGACGGCTTCGAGGTCACCGACGCCAACCGGCCGACGCTGAAACGCAATGTCCAGGTGGTGCTCGACCGCCTGCTGCTGGAGATCGAGGCCTCCCTTCGCCGCCGCAATTCCGCCGGCGACGACTGGCTGGAGCGCATGCAGGGAACGCTGCGGCAGGGCGTGCAGGACTTCCTGGTGGATTTCGACGATCTGCGGGCCAGGGTTCCGCAGTACGCCGACGCCCTGCTGGATGAACTGAACCGTCCCGCCACCCGCGAGGAGATCAAGACGCAGCTGCTTGCGGCCATCGAGACCACGGCCACCGCCACCCTGTCCAGGACCGACACCGAGGCGCTGGAGCAGGTACTCGCGAACCGCAACTGCGCCGGGGTTGCCGGCTGCATCGCGCGGCTGGAGGCCGCCGCCCGCAACCTCGAGCACTCGGCCCGCTCCGGCGCGCTGCAGGTGGCGCTGGCGGTGACCTGCCTGTTCGCGCTGGTCGTGCTGCCGCGGCGCGCCGCGTTGCCGCCCGAAGCCATGGGCCTGCTCACGGCGGCCACGCTGGTGCTGCTCGTGGTTGGCGTCTGGACACCGATGATCGAGGTGGAGGCACGCATCGCCGAGTTGCGTTTTGATCTGCTCGGCGAGGACATCGTCTTCAGCGACCAGGTGCTGTACTTCCAGAGCAAGAGCATCCTGGATGTGGTCGCCGTGCTGCTGGCCACGCGGGCCGCGGACATGATCCTGGTGGCGGTCCTGATCACCCTGTTCAGCCTGGTCTTTCCGACGGCCAAGATGGTCTGCGGCTTTCTGTACTACTTCGACCTGCGGCGGCTGCGGCGCAACCCGCTGGTGGGCTTCTTCGCGCTGCGCTCGGGCAAGTGGTCCATGGCCGACGTGCTGGTGGTGGCCATGCTGATGGCCTACATCGGCTTCAGCGGTCTGGTCACCAGCCAGTTGTCCAGCATCGCCCGCAGCGGGCGCGATGTGGATGTCATCACCACCAACGGCACCTCCCTGGAGATCGGCTTCTTCATGTTCCTGGGCTTCGTGCTCGCCAGCCTGGTGCTGTCGACGCGCCTCGAGGCCCATGCCCACCCCGCTGCCGAGCCACACGCCGGAGCAGACACCGGCCCACATACCAGCCCCCATGCCGGCCCACACACTAAACGTGAGACGGGGACGACAGGCCGATGAAGGCGATGATCCTGGCCGCCGGCCGCGGCGAGCGCATGCGGCCGCTGACCGACCGGACGCCGAAACCGCTGCTGCAGGCCGGGGGCAAGGCCCTGATCGAGCACCAGATCTATCGGCTGCGGGCAGCGGGTGTCCGGGAGCTGGTGATCAATCACGCCCACCTGGGGGCGCAGATCGAGCAACGGCTGGGCGACGGCCGCGATCACGGCGTACACATCCGCTACTCCGCCGAGGGCCAGGGCCAGGGCCAGGCGCTGGAGACCGGCGGCGGCATCTTCAGGGCCCTGCCGCTGCTCGGACCGGAGCCGTTTCTGGTCATCAACGGCGACATCTGGTGCGATGTCGACTATGGCCGACTCCGCCACCGCAGCGGCGATCTGGCCAGCCTGGTGCTGGTGGACAATCCGCCGCATCATCCACAGGGTGACTTCACGCTCGATGCCCGGGGCCGCGTGAGTGCGGGCAAGGGTCCCAGGCTCACCTTCTCCGGCGTCGGGATCTACCATCCGGACCTCTTCGCAGGCTGCAGCGACGGCCCCTTTCGGCTCGCCCCGCTGCTCACCGCAGCCATGGCCCGGGACCGGGTCGGCGGCATGCACCATCGCGGCCACTGGCTGGACGTCGGCACACCCGAACGTTTACAAGCCTTGCGACAGATGCTAGACAGAGGACAGGACTAACTGCGCCACCGGTCACCAGCATGGGCCAGGACATCGCCGACAGTGAGTTCAGCCCGGCGCATTTCGCCGAATTCGAGGCCCGCCTGCGCGCCGAGACCGAACTGCTGCAGTCCTGGTTCGACGAGCGGCGCTTCGCCGACACCCCCAGGGAGGGCGGATTCGAGCTGGAGGCCTGGCTGATCGACCAGCGGCACATGGCCCCGGCACCGCTGATCGAACCGCTGCTGGAACGGCGTCCGGATCCACTGGTGGTGCCAGAACTGGCCCAGTTCAACCTGGAGTTCAACGGCACGCCGCTGCGGCTGCGCGGCGACGCCCTGAGCCGCCTCGCCACCGAGCTGGAACATACCCTCGAACGCTGCCGCAGGGCCGCAGCGCCGCTGGGCGCGCGCGTGGGCACCATCGGCATCCTTCCGACCCTGCGTCCGGAGCATCTGGTCATTGGCCGGATGACGCCCCGCAGACGCTACCGGGCGCTCAACGAACAGATCCTGCGGCTACGCGACGGCGCACCGATCCGGCTGGGCATCTATGGCGAGCAGCCGCTGACCATCGAGCAACGGGACGTGATGCTGGAGGCCGCGGCCACCTCGTTCCAGATCCATCTGAAGATGGGCGCCGACGAGTCCGCACGGGTGTTCAACGCCTCCAAGATCCTGTCCGCGCCCATGGTGGCGCTCAGCGCCAACTCGCCCTACCTGTTCGGTCGCGAACTCTGGCACGAGACGCGCATCCCGCTGTTCGAGCAGGCCGTCTCCGTCGGCGGCAGCCCGTTGCGCGAACGCGTGGGCTTCGGCATCCGCTATGCGGAACGCTCGGTCATGGAATGCTTCCGCGCCAATGTCTCGCGCTACCCGGTGATCCTGCCGCAGTTGATGGACGATGCACCGCCACACCAGTTGGCCCACCTGCGGCTGCACAACGGCACCATCTGGCGCTGGAACCGGCCGCTGATCGGCTTCGATGCGTCGGGGAACCCATCGGCGGGTCGGCCGCATCTGCGCCTGGAGCATCGCGTCGCCGCGGCCGCACCCACCGTGGCCGACAACGTGGCCAATGCCGCCTTCTACTTCGGCGCCGTGCATGCGCTGGCCACCCAGCCGGATGCACCGGAAGGGCACATCCGCTTTCAGCAGGCGCGCGCCAATTTCTACCTGGCCGCCCAGTACGGTCTGGGGGCGGAAATCCCCTGGTACACTGCCCGGCGGATGCCGCTGTCGCGGCTGATCCTGGAAAGACTGCTGCCGTTGGCACGCCAGGGACTGCGCGACCTGGCCATCGACGACGCCGAGAGCGCCCACTGGCTCGGCATCATCGATCAACGTGCCCGCACCCGGCGCACCGGTTCCGCCTGGCAACGCGCCTGGGTCGCCCGGTTCGGCCCGGACATGGCCCTGCTGACCGAGGCCTATCTGGACAAGCAGGCCACCGGAAGACCCGTTCACGAATGGACGCTGGACTGATGAAGAACATCACTGATGAATGACATTCCACAGTTGCATGAGCTGACGCAGCTGCCGCCGGGCCTGCTGGATTGCCCCAGCCACCAGTTGCATGAACACCTGGCGGGCCCGACGCTGATCCACCTGCCCGGTCAGCGTGAACCGGCCCTGTTCGTCTCCGTACTCACCCACGGCAACGAGACCGTGGGCTGGGAGGCTGTGCGACGCCTGCTGCGCCGCTACCAGCAGGCAGCGCGGCCATTGCCCCGGGCGCTGAGCCTGTTCATCGGCAACGTCCTGGCGGCCGCCCGTCAACAGCGACATCTGCCGGACCAGCCGGACTACAACCGCGTCTGGCCAGGCAGCGAACTGCCGCCGACACCGGAGCACGCGGTGATGGCCCGGGTCGTCGAGCGCATGGCCCATCGCGGCGTCTTCGCCAGCGTGGATCTGCACAACAACACCGGCGCCAATCCGCATTACGCCTGCGTCAACGTCATCGACAACCGCTTCCTGCATCTGGCCGCGCTGTTCTCGCGCACGGTGGTCTATTTCATTCGCCCCCGCGGCGTGCAGTCCCAGGCCATGGCCGCGCTGTGCCCGGCGGTGACGCTGGAATGCGGCAAGGTGCGTGATCAGCTGGGCGTGGAGCACGCGCTGGACTATGTCGACGCCTGCCTGCGCCTGTCGGAACTGCCCAGCCATGCCGTGCCGGCCCACGACATCGACCTGTTCCATACCATGGCCCAGGTGCGGGTGCGGCCCGATGTGGCCTTCACCTTCGCCCCGGCAAGCGGCATGCCGGCGGCGGGACTGCTGCTGTCACCGGAACTGGAACGCCTGAACTTCCGCGAACTGCCCGCCGGCACCGCCTTCGGCCGATGCGACGCGACCCCGCCACTGGACGTACGCGACGAATGGAATCGGGATGTCTATCCGCGCTATTTCGACCACATCGACGGCGAACTGCGCCTGCGCGTCCCGGCCATGCCGTCCATGCTCACCTGCGACGAAACCGTGATCCGCCAGGACTGCCTCTGCTACCTGATGGAGCGCTACAACCACCAGGTCCCGACGCGCAAGACCGAAGACGGCTGACAAGCCCGCTCGTCGCCCACAGTGCCGAGAATCAGCGGCAAGGCACCAGCAGCAAGACGACCACGACCATCCCCGGTCGCTTGCGCGAGTGCTAAGCTGACATCAGCGCCTGAATGCCAGAACGGCAGAGCGGCTGACCAAGGCTGACACCATGCACGACTTGAACGGCGATGACGACCTGGCCCGGTTACTGGAGACCGAGCGACAGGCCTCGGTGCGACGCCGCAGGCTGCGCTGGCTCCTTGTGCCCCTGCTGCTGGCACTGGGGGGCCTGGCCTGGCTGCTGCTCGCCCCGCGCACCAACGATGCGCCCCGCTATGAGACCGAACCAGTTCAGCGCGGCAGGCTGGTGGTGCAGGTGACCGCCACGGGCACGCTGCAGCCCGTCAACCAGGTCGAGGTGGGCACCGAGGTCTCCGGCACCATCGAGTCGGTTGCGGTGGACTACAACGATCGCGTCAGCGCCGGCGGCGTGCTGGCGCAGCTCGACACGGATCAGCTCGATGCCCGTCTGCGCCAGTCCCAGGCCGCCCTGGCCCTGGCCGATGCGCGCGTGCTCGAGGCCCGGGCCACGGTCACCGAGACCGGCAACCGGCTGCGCCGCACCAGTGAGCTGATCGCGAAGAAGCTCGCGTCGCCGGAGGAGATGGACACCGCCTCGGCGGCCTTCGAGCGCGCCCAGGCCCTGCTCGCCGTGGCCAAGGCCCAGGTGGACCAGGCGCAGGCGCAGGTGGATGCGGATCAACGCGCGGTGGAAAAGGCCGTCATCCGCTCGCCCATCGACGGCATCGTACTCGAGCGCAAGGTCGAGCCGGGACAGACGGTGGCCGCCTCGCTGCAGACGCCGGTGCTGTTCACGCTGGCCGAAAACCTGGCGCAGATGGAGCTACACGTCGACGTGGACGAGGCCGATGTGGGCCAGGTGGCCGAGGGCCAGGCCGCCGAGTTCAGGGTCGATGCCTACCCTGAGCGCAGCTTTCCGGCCCACATCGAACAGGTGCGCTTCGCCCCCAGCACCACTGAGGGCGTGGTTACCTACGAGACCCTGCTGTCGGTGGACAATGCGCATCTGCTGCTGCGCCCGGGCATGACGGCCACCGCCGAGATCCTGGTGGAGCAGCTCGAGGACGTGCTGCTGGTACCGAGCGCCGCGCTGCGCTTTCGCCCGCCCAGCACTGACGGCACCGGACGCTCGGGGGGCGGTCTCGTGGGCATGCTGCTGCCACGTCCGCCCCATGGCGATCGGCGTGCGGCGGATTCGGCCGCAAAGGCCCGGGTCTGGGTGCTGCGCGCAGGCGCTCCAACACCGATCCCGGTGGAGACCGGCGCCAGCGACGGCACCTGGACCCAGATCACGGCGGGCGCACTGGAGCCTGGCATGGCGGTGCTGACGGACGTGCTCGAGCGGGGCGGCTAGCCCGTGCTCGCTGAGCCAGGCAGCGGCGCGCTGATCGAGCTGATGGCCGTGACCAAGGTCTATGGTCAGGGCGCAGCTGCGGTGCAGGCGCTGCGCGGCGTGGACCTGTCCATTGCGACCGGCGAGATGGTCGCCGTCATGGGCCCGAGCGGCTCCGGCAAGTCCACCGTCATGAACATCCTCGGCTGCCTGGATGCGCCGACCAGCGGGACCTATCGTTTTCGCGGTATGGACGTCGGTGCCATGAGCCGCGATGAGCGCGCGCTGCTGCGCCGACATGCGCTGGGCTTCGTGTTTCAGGGCTTCAATCTGCTGAGCCGCACCTCGGCCCTGGAGAACGTCGAGCTGCCGCTGATCTACCGGCGCGTGCACAGCAGCGAGCGGCGGGCGCGCGCCCTGGCGGCCCTTGCCGCGGTGGGGTTGCGAGACTGGGCGCAGCATACGCCGGCGGAGCTCTCGGGCGGTCAGCAGCAGCGCGTGGCCATCGCCCGCGCGCTGGTCACCGAACCCGCCGTGGTGCTGGCAGACGAGCCCACGGGCAATCTCGACAGCGCCCGCGGGCACGAGATCATGGCCCTGCTCCGCAGCCTGAACCGTGCGCGCGGCATCACCCTGGTCATGATCACCCACGAGCCGGAGATGGCCGCCTACGCCGGGCGCGTCGTGCATGTGCTGGACGGCCTGGTGGAGCGCGACGCCGCGACCGGAGGGCCTTCGGATGCTGAGCAATAGCCTGCTGCTCGCGGTACGCGAGATCCGCCGCAATGCGCTGCGCTCCTTTCTGACCATCCTGGGGATCGTCATCGGCGTGGCCGCGGTCATCGTCATGGTGACCCTGGGCGAGGGGGCGACCCTGCAGGTGCGCAGACAGATCGAAGGGCTCGGCAGCAATCTGCTCATCGTCGTGCCGGGGCAGCGCATGGGGCCGGGGATGCGCCAGGATGCACCGGCCTTCGCGCTCGAGGACATCGAGGCCCTGCGCCGCTCGGTGCCCGCCCTGGCGGCCGTGGCGCCGGCAGTGACCCAGTCGGCCACCGCCATCGTCGGCAACCGCAACTGGTCCACCTCCGTCACCGGCAGCGACAACAGCTATCTGCAGGCGCGCGCCTGGACACTGGCGGCGGGCCGGGCCTTTACCGAGGGCGAGCTGCGCGCCGGCAAGGCGGTCTGCCTGCTCGGCGACACGGTGCGCCGGGAGCTCTTCGGCCGCCAGGATCCGCTGGGGCAACGCGTGCGGCTGACCAAGCTCAGCTGCGAGGTCATCGGTCTGTTGCAGCCCAAGGGCCAGAGCGGCATGGGCCGGGATCAGGACGACCTGGTGCTGCTGCCGCTGCGCACGGTGCAGCGGCGCCTCAGCGGCAACCAGGACGTGGCCGTGATCTATCTGTCGGTGCACGCCGAGCGCTCCATGCAGCGGGCCAAGGCCGACGTGGAGCATCTGCTGCGCGAGCGCCGGCACATCAGCGCATCGGAGGAGGACAACTTCTCGGTGCGCGACATGCGCGAGATCGCCAGCATGCTCACCGGCACCACGCAGGTGCTCACGGCGCTGCTCGGGGCGGTGGCCTCGGTGAGCCTGCTGGTGGGGGGCATCGGCATCATGAACATCATGCTGGTCTCGGTCACCGAGCGCACCCGCGAGATCGGCATCCGCCTGGCCATCGGCGCCCGCGAGCGCGAGGTCCTGTCGCAGTTCCTCGTGGAGGCGGTGGTCTTGTCGTCCTTCGGCGGACTGCTGGGTATCCTGCTGGCGCTCGCGGCATCGCTGCTGCTGGCCAGGGTCCTGCAGGTGCCCTTCGTGCTCAATCTCGGGATCATCGGGCTCGCCTTCCTGTTCTCGGCGGCCGTGGGCATCCTCTTCGGCTTCTTCCCGGCGCGTCGTGCGGCACGACTCGACCCCATCGAGGCGCTGCGCCGTGAGTAGCGCGCGTTGCCGTCGGCCGCAACGTCTGACGCCACGCGAGTCGCGTTGAGTGATGCCATGCATACAGTCCGTCGAACCCATTGCCGATCGACTCGAGGCGATCGCGGCCGAGTGAATGCCCGATCTAGCCCGGCCCGCCGGCGGCGAGTTGCTCCGGCGCGGTCTCGCGGCCATCGGCGTCGTAGCAGACGCCGTTCGACAGCGCGATCACCGACCCCTCCCCCAGCGGCTGCCACAACTCGTCGGTCAGCGGCACGCTGGCCACCAGCGCCACATCCTGCCGCACCGTGGACAGGTTGACGCCGGAGTCCGCCAGTTCCGGCGCGGAACGCCAGCAGCAGCGCTGGAGCAGATACAGCCCGGGCGGGCGAATCCGGCCGTCGAGCTGGGTACGCTCGTGGGCATGGACAAACAGTGCATCGGAATCCGCATAGATGAAGTTGGCCGGACCCAGTTCCCGCAGCACGCGCGCATGCTCCGCAATGACCTCCATGCGCTGTGCCAGCGGCGGCACCTGGCCGTGACCCACGCCGTCCCATAGCGGCGCCAGCTGTGCCAACAGGCCGCAGAAGGCCAGTTCCGAATCCGAATCGCCGATCGGCCGGAACCGCGCCTCCACCGGCCAGGGCGCATCCAGCAACGCCGGGAAGTCGCCGTTGTGGGCGAATACATGCATGCGCCCTGCCAGTTCGCGCGCGAAGGGCTGGGTATTGCGCAGTGCCCGATCGCCAAAGGTGGCCAGGCGGATGTGCGACACGGCCATGCGGGTGCGCAGCCCCTGCTGCTCCATGAAGCGCATCAGGGCGCTGTGGCTGGCGGCGTGGGGCTCGCGCAGCAACAGACAGTCCGGGCCCTCGTAGAAGGCCAGCCCCCAGCCGTCGCGGTGCGGGCCATCCGCGCCGCCCCGACGCGCCAGCCGCTCCAGCGAAAAGCCGAGCGTGGCCGGGACGCGACTGGACAGGGCGAACAGCTCACACATGGATAGAGATCCCCTCGGGCACAGGGATCACGATGATGGTTGCAAACAGGCAACGGCAGCGATGATCCGGGCCCGAGTATAGCGCGCGACCACATGCAAAGCCCGGGTGATGGGCGGTATGATGGGGGCACGTGCCCAAGGCCCTCGCCGAGCGTTCGAGCAGGTGATCCAGGATGGACCCGAAGTCCTTTGTCTACTCCGCCGTCTTGCTGCTGGTGGCCGCCGCGGCCGCGGTCGCCCTGTTCCGCAACTTTGGCCTGGGCTCCATCCTGGGGCTGCTGGTGGCCGGCATCCTGATCGGCCCGCATACCCCCGGCCCCTCGGTCACTAGCCATGTGGAAGACCTGCGCCACTTCACCGAGCTCGGTGTGGTGTTACTGCTGTTTGTCATCGGCCTGGAGATCCATCCCCGGCGGCTGTGGGACATGCGCCGCATGCTGTTCGGCCTGGGTTCCCTGCAGGTTCTGTTGTCTGGACTCGTGCTGGCGGTCTATTTCTGGCTGTTCCTGGCGGACTGGCGGATCGCGATCCTGGTCGGTCTGTTCCTGGCGCTGTCATCCACTGCCCTGGTGATGCAGATGCTCTACGAACAGGGCGAGATCGCCACCCCCCACGGCCAGACGGCCTTCGCCATCCTGCTGATGCAGGACCTGGCGGTGGTGCCGATGATCGCGCTGCTGCCGGTGATCGCGACCACCGGGCCGCAGACGTCCGAACACTCGCTGGTGCAGCAACTGAGCATCATCGGCGTCATGCTGGCCCTGGTGCTGGGCGGCGGGCGCTGGCTGGTGCCCCGGCTGCTGGATCTGATGGCGCGCCAGTACAACCGCGAGGCCTTCTTCCTGGTGGTCATGGCCGCGGTCTTCGTCGCCGCCTGGGCCATGGACCAGGCCGGCATGTCCATGGCCCTGGGCGCCTTCCTGATGGGCATGATGCTGTCGGGCTCGCGCTACAGCATGCAGATCCAGGCCAGCGTGGAGCCGCACAAGGTCCTGCTGATGAGCCTGTTCTTCGTCGCCGTGGGCATGTCCGTGGACCTGCGCGTGGTCACCGCGGAGCCGCTGGTCTTCGGCCTGCACCTGCTGGCCCTGATCGGCATCAAGCTCGGCCTGCTGTACCTGCTGTGCCGCTGGTTCGGCAACCCGCGCAGCGTGGCCCTGCGGGTGGCCTTCCTGTTGTCCCAGGCCGGGGAATTCGGCTTCGTGCTGTTCGGCGCCGCCAAGGCCCTTGGCCTCATCGACGACCGGCTGTTCGTGCTGGCCGTGGCCATCATCTCCCTGAGCATGGTGCTCACGCCGCTGCTGACGCGCATCGGCAACCGAATGGCGGAACGCCTGCCGGACGATACCGATCGGGTCGACGATCGCTTCCGCCATGTGCCTCAGGGTGGCGACGCGCATCCGCGCGTCATCATCGCCGGCTTCGGGCGGGTAGGTCACACCATCGGCGCCATCCTGGCGGGCCACGGCATCCGCTACATGGCCTTCGATGGCAATGCGGATCTGGTGGCGCGCTGGCGCAACGACGGCTACCCGGTCTATTACGGCGACATCTGCGATGCGCACCTGATGGACGCCGTGCGCATCGACCAGGTGGAACTGGTGGTGCTTACCATCGACAACGCCCAGGCCGCCGTGAACGCCACCGGGCTGATCCGCGCCAAGGCACCAAGGGCCATCATTGTTGCCCGGGCGCGGGACCTGACCACCTGCGACGCCCTGTATCGGGCCGGCGCCAACAAGGCCTTTCCTGAGGCGGTGGAGGCCAGCCTGCGCCTGGCCAGCGAGACCCTGGAAGGGCTCGGCATCTCGCCACGCGAGGCCGAGACGGTGCTTAGCGATGCCCGTGGCGACGACTATGCGCTGGTGCGCTCCGAACTGGAGGTGACCCCGGCGACCGCCTCCGACACCAAGGGCGCCTGACCCCCGATGCCCGAGCCGTCTCCCGTTGCCCCGAACGCTGGCCCTGAAGCTGGCCCAAACGCCGATTCGAACAAGGCACAACGCGTCATCGTCGGCCTGTCCGGCGGTGTCGACTCCGCCGTCGCCGCGCATCGGTTGCAGCAGCAGGGGTACCGCGTGGAAGCCCTGTTCATGAAGAACTGGGAAGAAGACGACGAGCCCGGCTACTGCGCCGCGGCGCAGGACCTGGCCGACGCCCGGGCCGTCGCCGAGCGCCTGGGCCTGCGGTTGCACACGGTGAACTTCGCCAGCGAATACTGGGACCACGTGTTCGAGTACTTTCTGGCGGAATATCGCGCCCTGCGCACGCCAAATCCGGATGTGCTCTGCAACCGCGAGATCAAGTTCCGCGCCTTTCTGGAGCATGCCCTGGGCCTGGGCGCGGACTGGATCGCCACCGGCCACTACGCCCGGGTCACGCACGACGCCGACGGCAGCCATCTGCGCCTGTGCGCGGATCCGGACAAGGATCAGACCTACTTCCTCCACCTGCTCGATCAGCCCCAGCTCGCCCGCACCCTGTTTCCGCTGGCAGAGCTGAACAAGGCCGAGGTGCGCCGCATCGCCCGCGACCTGGGCCTGGCCAACGCCGAAAAGAAGGACAGCACCGGCATCTGCTTCATCGGCGAGCGCCGCTTCGGTGACTTTCTGGCGCGCTGGCTGCCGGAACAGCCTGGCCCCATAATGACGCCGGATGGCAAGGTACTGGGCGCGCATCGCGGCCTGGCCTGGCACACCATCGGCCAGCGCCAGGGACTCGGCATCGGCGGCATCCGCGACGCTGGCGAGGCCCCCTGGTACGTCGCCGCTAAGGACAGCGCCCGCAACGCGCTGATCGTGGTGCAGGGCAAGGATCACCCCCGGCTGTTCTCGCGCCGGCTCCGCGGCGAGCAACTGCACTGGATCGGCGGTCATCCGCCGGGTCCGGCTCCCTTGGAATGCCTGTGCCGTCTGCGCCACCGCCAGCCGCTGCAGCGCTGTACCCTGACGGCTTACGACGAGCACCGCTGCCGGGTGGTCTTTGCCCAGCCCCAGCGCGCCGTCACGCCGGGGCAGTCCGTGGTCTTCTACCGTCAAGACGAATGCCTCGGCGGGGCCGTGGTCTGCGAGGGCTGACGGCCGGCATCGCGTCCGCGACAATCGAAACGCGCGCCTGCAACAGCGACACCATCGAACCCACGCCAACCAACAGCCACACCATGCAGCATACCGACCAAGACCGCATCATCGCCCTGGCGGGCATCCATCAGGCCGCCCATTGCGTGCAGCGCATCGCCAACCGGGGCAGTGTCGACACCCAGAAGATGGAGCCCTGTATCTACAGTCTGTTCCAGATCGATGCGGACGATGTGCCCGCCGTCTTCGGCCCGCCGGGGGCGGTCGCCGCCGGCGCGCGCCAGATCGTCGCCCAGATCACCGGCCAGCCGGAGCGGGACATGGAACTGACCCGCTATGTCATCGCCCTGATGCGCCACGAGCGCACCCTGGCCGGACAGCCGCACATGCTGGCCGAGGTCGGCCGTCGTATCCAGGGCGCGGCCAACGCCCGCGGCGACCTGCCGCTGCTGGACCGCGAAGTGCTGGCCGGCCTGGCCGGCATCTACAGCGACACCATCAGCACGCTGCCCCAGCGCATCATCGTGCGCGGCAACCCGCTGTATCTGCAGAACGCCGACAACCAGGAACGCATCCGCGCGCTGCTGCTGGCCGGCATTCGCGCGGCGATATTGTGGCGACAGTGCGGCGGCCGGCGCCTGCAGATGCTCCTGTCGCGGGGCAAGCTGCTGCAGTCCGCCCGTGACTACCTGAGTGCGCCGCTGAACGACCGCGCCTGAGATCACGGCCGTCACACCCGACCTGCGAAAACCAATGCAGACAATTCGTCCTGTGCTGGTGCGTTTCCGGCACCGCACGTCTAGAATTCACCGGCTGGCGCATTCTCACAACAACAGACCCCATTGGAGCCACCACAGATGCAAGACAGTTTCCAGGCCAAGACCGCCCTCGAGGTGGCCGGCAAGACCTACCAGATCTTCAAGCTCGACGCCGTGGCCAACAGTGCGCGGCTGCCCTTCTCGCTGAAGATCCTGCTCGAGAACCTGCTGCGTTTCGAGGACGGCGTCACCGTCACCCGCGATGACATCCAGGCCCTGGCCGACTGGGATCCGCAGGCGGAGCCCAACAAGGAGATCCAGTACCGCCCGGCGCGGGTGCTGATGCAGGACTTCACCGGCGTGCCCGCGGTGGTGGATCTGGCCGCCATGCGCGATGCCATGAAGGCCCTCGGCGGCGATCCCGACAAGATCAATCCGCTGCAGCCGGCGGAGCTGGTCATCGACCACTCGGTGCAGGTGGACAACTACGGCTCGGACGCCGCCTTCGGCCTGAACGCGGAACTGGAGTTCTCGCGCAACAAGGAGCGCTACCAGTTCCTGAAATGGGGCCAGAGCGCCTTCGATAACTTCAAGGTGGTGCCGCCGGATACCGGCATCGTGCATCAGGTCAACGTGGAATACCTGGCGCGGGTCATCTTCGGCCGCGAGGTCGACGGCGAGCTGCAGGCCTACCCGGACACCCTGGTCGGCACCGACTCGCACACCACCATGGTCAACGGCATGGGCGTGCTCGGCTGGGGCGTCGGCGGCATCGAGGCCGAGGCCTCCATGCTGGGCCAGCCGGTGTCCATGCTGATCCCCAAGGTGGTCGGCGTGAAGCTGACCGGCCAGCTGCCCGAGGGCGCCACCGCCACCGACCTGGTGCTGACCATCGTCGAGCTCCTGCGCAAGCATGGCGTGGTCGGCAAGTTCGTCGAGTTCTACGGCCCGGCGGTCAAGACCCTGCCCATGGGCGATCGCAGCACCATCGCCAACATGGGCCCCGAGTACGGCGCCACCTGCGGCCTCTTCCCCATCGATCAGGAGACGCTGGACTACCTGCGCCTGACCGGTCGCAGCGAGGAGCAGGTCGCGCTGGTCGAGGCCTATGCCAAGGCCCAGGGCATGTTCGACGCCGACGGCAGCTTCGAGGCCGATTACAGCGAGCAACTGGAACTCGACATCAGCACCGTGGTGCCCAGCCTCGCCGGCCCCAAGCGCCCCCAGGACCGGGTCGCGCTGACCGCGATCAAGCCGAGCTTCGATGCGGCGCTCAAGGCCCTGAACAGCGAGCGCGGTGCGGCCAGCAAGCCGGTCACCACCAAGATCGACGGCCAGGACGTAACGCTCAGCGATGGCGCCATCGTCATTGCCGCCATCACCTCCTGCACCAACACCTCCAACCCCAACGTCATGCTGGGCGCCGGGCTGGTGGCCAAGAAGGCCGTGGCGCGCGGTCTGTCGGTGCCGCCCTGGGTCAAGACCTCCCTCGGCCCGGGCTCCATGGTGGTGACCAAGTACCTGGAAGACGCCGGCCTGATGGAACCGCTCAAGCAGCTCGGCTTCCATGTCGTCGGCTACGGCTGCACCACCTGCATCGGCAACTCGGGCCCGCTGCGCGAAGAGGTCTCCAAGGCCATCGCCGAGGGCGACCTGACCGCCGTGTCGGTACTCTCGGGCAACCGCAATTTCGAGGGTCGGGTGCATGCCGAGGTGCGCATGAACTACCTGGCCTCGCCGCCGCTGGTGGTGGCCTATGCCATCGCCGGGCGCATGGACATCGATCCCTACAACGATCCGCTGACTACCGACGCCGATGGCCAGCCGGTCTATCTGAAGGACATCTGGCCGAGCCAGGCCGAGGTGGCCGAGACCGTCAATCAATTCCTGGGCCAGGACGACTTTACCCAGAGCTATGCCGATGTCTTCGCCGGTGACGCGCGCTGGCAGGGGCTGCAGGCACCGGCCGGCAAGGTCTTCGATTGGGATGCGGACTCCACCTATGTGCAGGAGCCGCCCTACTTCCAGGGCATGCAGCTGGAGCCCGCGCCGGTCGCGCCCATCGGCAATGCCCGCTGTCTGGCGCTGCTCGGCGACTCGGTCACCACCGACCACATCTCGCCGGCCGGCAACATCAAGGCCGACGGTCCTGCGGGGCGCTACCTCATCGAGCACGGCGTCGCGCCGGCGGACTTCAACTCCTACGGCTCGCGCCGCGGCAACCACGAGGTCATGATGCGCGGCACCTTCGCCAATATCCGCCTGCGCAACAAGATGGCACCCGGCACCGAGGGCGGCGTGACCCTGCATCAGCCGAGCGGCGAGCAGATGAGCATCTACGATGCCGCCATGCGCTATCAGGCCGATGCGGTGCCGGCCATCGTCATCGCCGGCAAGGAATACGGTTCCGGCTCGTCGCGTGACTGGGCCGCCAAGGGCCCGCGCCTGCTGGGCGTGCGCGCGGTGATCGCCGAGAGCTACGAGCGCATCCACCGCACCAATCTGGTCTGCATGGGCATCCTGCCGCTGCAGTTCCTGGACGGCGAGAGCGCCGAGTCCCTGGGGCTGACGGGCTATGAGACCTTTGCCATCTCCAATCTGGACGAGGGCCATGCCAAGCAGGTGACCGTGACCGCGACCGATGCCGAGGGCAATGCCAAGACCTTCCAGGCAAGGGTGCGTATCGACACCCCGAACGAG
This sequence comes from Thiohalocapsa marina, assembly GCF_008632335.1. GTDB lineage: Bacteria > Pseudomonadota > Gammaproteobacteria > Chromatiales > Chromatiaceae > Thiohalocapsa > Thiohalocapsa marina. Next base: position 79,459 of record NZ_VWXX01000005.1, on the reverse strand, counting down.
GTCGAGTACTACCAGCACGGCGGCATCCTGCAATACGTGCTGCGGAAACTGGCGGCCTGAGGCTGAATCGCGCGCGGGAAACACAACCGCAGAGGCGCAAAGGGCGCAAAGAACACGCCAAGGAGTAACAAAGGGCCCCCATGACGCGCGGATTGATTCAGTCCACGCGCGAGGCCTACGGCCCGTCATGATGCGGTGAACATCTCACCGCCCAGGGGCCTTTTGAAGACTCCGTGCAGTCTCTGTGCCCTCTGCGTCTCTGCGGTTAGATCTCTGCGGTTAGATCTCTGCGGTCAAACCTGAACGAAAACCGGCTTATGCAACTCAACTCACTCACCGCCGTCTCCCCCATCGACGGCCGCTACGGCAGCAAGACCGAGGCACTGCGCCCCATCGTCAGCGAATTCGGCCTGATCCGCCACCGCGTGCTGGTCGAGGTACGCTGGCTGCAGGCGCTGTCGCGGCATCCTGACATCCCTGAGGTCCCGGCCTTTTCGGACGCGGCCAATGCCCGTCTGGATCGGATCGCCGATGCCTTTTCGGTGGAAGATGCCGAGCGCATCAAGACCATCGAGCGCACCACCAACCACGATGTCAAGGCAGTGGAGTATTTCCTGAAGGAACAGGTCGCCGACACGCCGGAGCTGGGGGCGGTGTCGGAGTTCATCCACTTCGCCTGCACCTCCGAGGACATCAACAACCTGTCGCATGGCCTGATGCTGCGCGCCGCGCGGGATCAGGTGTTGCTGCCGGCCATGGACCGGGTCATCGCCGCCATCCGCGCGCTGGCGCATGAGCATGCCGCGCTGCCGATGCTCTCGCGCACCCACGGCCAGCCGGCCTCGCCGACCACCCTCGGCAAGGAACTGGCCAATGTGGTCGCGCGCCTGCAAGGCCAGCGCGAGGCGGTCGCCCAGGTCGCCCTGCTTGGCAAGATCAACGGCGCGGTCGGCAACTACAATGCCCATCTCAGCGCTTATCCGGACCTGGACTGGCCCGGCTTCGCGCAGGACTTCGTCGAATCCCTGGGGCTGAGCTTCAACCCCTACACCACCCAGATCGAGCCGCACGACTACATCGCCGAGCTCTTCGATGCCCTGGCGCGTTTCAACACCGTGCTGCTGGATTTCTGCCGCGATGTCTGGGGCTACATCGCCTTCGGCTATTTCAAGCAGCGGCGCGTCGAGGGCGAGGTCGGCTCCTCCACCATGCCGCACAAGGTCAATCCCATCGACTTCGAGAACGCCGAGGGCAATCTGGGCATCGCCAATGCGATTCTGGCGCACCTGGGCAGCAAGCTGCCGGTGTCGCGCTGGCAGCGCGACCTGACCGACTCCACCGTGCTGCGCAACCTGGGCGTCGGCGCCGCACACACCCTGATTGCGCTGGAATCCGCGCTCAAGGGTATCGGCAAGCTCGAGGCCGATCCCGAGCGCCTGGCCGCCGATCTGGAGGCCAACTGGGAGGTGCTGGCCGAGCCCATCCAGACGGTGATGCGCCGCCACGGTGTCGACAAACCCTACGAGCGCCTCAAGGCCCTGACCCGCGGCCAGCGCGTCGGCGCCGAGGCCATGGCTAGGTTCATCGATGGCCTGGAGATCCCGGATGATGCCAAGGCGCGGCTCAAGGCCATGACGCCGGCGAGTTACATCGGTAATGCGGAAGCGCAGGCGCGAAGCATCTAGCCACAGGATGCATCTGGGCACACGAAGTATCCAGGCTGACGGGTTTGGCCGCATTGGCCTTGCCGAGTGGGATACCCCGCCCTGTTCTGCGGCCTAGGCTGGTAAACGGCGAAGACACCGAAAACGCGGTTTGCGAATCGCTTCGGGATTGTTGTCGTCCATCAGGCAGACTAGACTAATCGGACTTGGTTCAATCTGGAGCAGACCTGATGCACACTGTCAACATTCACGAAGCCAAAACGCACCTGTCCCGTTTGATCGAGCAGGCGGCTGCCGGTGAACCCTTCGTCATCGCCAAGGCGGGTCGCCCCTTGGTCAAGGTCTTGCCGCTGGATGCCACCGAGGCGCGACAACCCAAGCGTCTGGGGTTCATGGAAGGAGAACTCCGGGTTCCGGACGATTTCAATGACATCGGCAGAGACACCATCACCGGTTTGTTTGAAGGCCGCTCGTGAGGCTACTGCTCGATACCCAGTTACTGCTCTGGGCCGCAGGTCTGCCCGGACGGCTCTCCGATGAGGCCCGCGGGCTCCTGGGCGCACCGGAAAACAGCCTGCATTTCAGTGCCGCCAGTCTCTGGGAAATCGTCATCAAACGTGGACTCGACCGCGATGACTTTCAGGTCGACCCGCACAGGCTGCACCGAGGTCTGCTCGACAACGGCTATCAGCCGCTGGCGATCGCCGGTTCTCATACGCTGATGGTCGGCAACCTGCCGCCCATCCACAAAGACCCCTTCGATCGCATCCTGATTGCTCAGGCCATGGTCGAAGGCTTGACCTTGCTCACGACCGATGGTCTGATCGCGCAGTATCCAGGACCGATTCGCAAGCTTTGAAAATTCAAGCCACAGCCGGGCATTTTCGATGCAGCGCTTGCCTGAACCCAGGGTCAGCAGCCCCCCGGCACGGTGATCCCGGATGACTTCTCAGCGCGCATTCCTCCTCGGCGCCGGCTTCATCCTGCTGGGTGAACTCTGCTTTGCCACCATGGGCGTGGCCATCCGCTTCGTGTCCGAGGAACTGGACAACGAACTCATCGTATTTGCGCGCAATCTGCTGGGGCTGCTGATCCTCGCGCCCTGGCTGCTGCGCCATGGTCTGGGCCGGGTCTCCACCCGGGTCCCCGGCCTGCATCTGCTGCGCGGTGTCGCCGGCGTCTCGGCCATGTATTGCTTCTTCTACGCCATCGCCAACCTGCCCCTGGCGGAGGCCATGCTGCTGAAACTCACGGCGCCTGTATTCATGCCGCTGATCGCGCTGCTCTGGCTGCACGAACGGGTCACGCCGCTGCTCTGGCTGGCGCTGGCCGTCGGCTTCGTCGGTGTGCTCATCATCCTGGACCCCGGCATCGAGGCCGGCGCCCTGCTGGTCTCGCCGGTGGCCCTGATCGGGCTGCTCGGCGGTTTGCTGGCGGCACTGGCCAAGGTTACGGTGCGACGCCTTTCCAGCACCGAACCGCCAACTCGAATCGTGTTCTATTTCTCGCTGATTGCCTGCGTCATCTCCGCCGTCCCCCTCACCTGGGCCTGGCAGACGCCCTCGCCCGCCGCCCTGCTCTGGCTCCTGGCCGTCGCCATCGCCGCCACCCTCGGCCAGCTGGCGCTGACTCGTGGGCTCTCCCTTGCGCCGGCCTCGCGCATGGGCGCCTTCGGCTATTTCGCCGTGGTCTTTGGTGCCGCCTACGGCTGGCTCATCTGGGACGAGTCGATCACCCTGCGCATGCTCGTCGGCACACTACTGATTGCCGCCGCAGGCCTGCTCGTGGGTCGCGCCGGCGGCGGCCTGCGACTGGTGTCGAGGCGAAGATCGACGCCGCAGTCTGCTCGCGGTTGAGCATGGTCGCCGGACTTCTGGCGCCGGTGACAACGGCGCCGCCCTGACCATGGCAGGGCGATCAGAGACGAGTGACCAGTCGCGTCGCCAGACCGCTCTCCAGTGCCTCCGGCACCGAGATCCAGGACATGCGGTCATTGGGCACCGCGGCGGCGGCCAGGGCGATGCTCTCGTCCACGCCCATCTCGCGCAGGTACAACACCGCGGCCACCACGGACAGTTGTCCGCCCTCGTGGGTGCTGAGGTGCGGCGGCACCTTGCTCTGGTGGATGCCGAGCCGGGCCTCCGGCGTGACATAGCGTTCGATCCCCCCCGCCAGCACATCCACGCAGGCGGAGGTGCAGAGCCCGTCGACACCGACCCGCAGCCCGTTCTCCCGCAGGTAGCGGCCCAGGCGTCGCGCCTCGTACAGGGAACCGCCGGGGCTGTTGATGATCAGCCCCACCGCCTTCTCCCGACGCAGCCGCGCCACCACAGCGTCCGCAAACCCCTCGTCGATGGGCCCCTCCACCCGGATCCAGGTGGTCATGAGCAAGCCGGAGGCGTCGAACCGCACCAGGCTGGGCGCGATGCCGGTGAGCACGGCCAGTTCCTCGCAGGCCCCTTGCGTCAGCGCGCGCAGGGCCACCCTGGCCGACGGATCCGCGGCGGTCTCCAGCAGCCTGTTGGAGCGCGCGATCATCTGCGCGATGGTGAAGTCGTAGCGCTCCACCGCGGCGATGACCACCGCATCGGTGGCGCCTCGGTCCCCGGTCTGGGCCACGCGGCGCAGGTGGCAGGCAGCGATCCCGGTCAGCAGTTCGTCCCCCGACAGCCCGGCCGGGAGTTCCCCGGCCTTCGGCATGCCCGGGCGCGTGGCCTGGTTTGCAGTGCCCACGCAACCGGCGAGCCAGGTGACCGCCAGGGCGAACAGGAGCAGCCGGGCGATCAGACGGACCGGTGGTCCGGTCCCGGTCATGGCCGGCGCCTCAGCTTGCACGTACCTCGATACCATCGGCACGCAACTGGTCCTTCACCGCCGCGATGGGCACCTCCCGACGATGGAAGATACCCGCCGCCAGGGCCGCCTCGACGCCGGTGTGCCGAAACACCTCGGTGAAATGCGACGCACAGCCCGCACCGCTGGAGGCAATGACCGGGATGCGCACGGCGGCGCGCACCGCGGCGATGAGTTCCAGATCGAAGCCGCTGCCGGTGCCGTCGCGATCGATGGAGTTGAGCAGGATCTCGCCGGCACCCAGGGCCTCGCAGGTCTGCGCCAGTTCCACCGCGTCCACGTCACGCCCTTCGCGCCCGCCCTTGACCGTGCACTGGAACCAGCAAAAGCGCTCGCCGTTCGGGCCGGGGATCGCGGTCTCGATGACGGGCCGCTCGGTGCTCTCCGGCGACGCCACATAGACCCGCCGCGGATCCACCGAGATCACCACCGCCTGGTTGCCGTAGAGCGCGGCGATCTGCTCGATGGCGCTGCTGCCGTCGCCGCTGCCGCGGGCGCGCACCGCCTCGACGGTATCCACCGCATCGGAACCGATGGAGATCTTGTCGGCACCGGAGCGAAAGTACTCGCTGGCAACGTCAAGGGCGCTGTAGGCACACCCGTCCGCATCGGTGAAGGCGCGGATGCCGCCACCGATGGTCAGCGGCACAAAGACATTCTCGGAGGTGCGCCGCAGCACCTCAAGCATCGGCTGATCGGACAGCGGAAAGTCGCGGAAGGCGGTGATATTCAGGAAGGTGATCTCGTCGGCACCCTCCTGATAATAGCGCCGCGCCAGGTCCACCGGCTTGCCCAGGTTGCGCACCTCGCCGGCCTCGCGCACGTCGTATTGATCGCCCTTGGTCACCACCAGGTCGCCAGCATCGTTGCTGCGCACATCCAGGCAGGCAATGATGCGCTTAGCAAACCGGGTGGGGGCCGCTGCAACCGGTTTCGGCGGCATCGGTGGTGCCGGGACCCCGGCCGCCGTGCCAGCACCGGGGCGCGCCGCCTCACCGGCAAGAAATCGGCGCAGCAGTTCCAGGCCCACGGCGCCGCTCTTCTCCGGATGGAACTGCACGGCCATCACCTGCCCGCGCTGCACCGCACTGACAAAGGGCTCGCCGTAATCTGTCTCGGCCAGGATCCAGTCGCTGTTGGCGGCATCCCGCTGGGCCCGGTAGGAGTGCACGAAGTAGAACTTGGCCGCCGGGTCCTGCCCGTCCAGCAGCGGCGACTGCCGCAGCGCCCGCACCCCGTTCCAGCCCATGTGCGGCACCGCCAGCGCCGCGTCGGCAAAGCGTTGCACCACCCCCGGGATCACACCCAGACCTGCCACCCCGGGGGATTCCTCGCTGCCCTCGAACAGCGACTGCATGGCGACGCAGATGCCGAAGAACGGGCGGTCCGCCTGCAGATAGGCCCGCAACGGCTCCACATACCCGAGCTCATGCAGACGCTGCATGGCCGCGCCGAAGGCACCCACGCCCGGAAACACCAGTCGCTCCGCCTGCAGGATGTCTTCCGGGCGGCGGATGTCGACGGGTTCGTATCCCAGGTGGGCGATGGCGTTGCGCAGGCTGCGGACATTGCCGGCGCCGTAGTCGAGAAAGGAGATCTTGGCCATACTGCTGTCGTGGTTGCGGCTGAGGGTGAGGACGAGCCACAAGTGTAATCGAACCGCCGGCGTGCGTCCGCCGGGAAGGCGTTCTGCCGAGTGCGCCGCCGCGTCAGCGCCGCATCCGGCATCGGGTCCGGCACCACATCAGGCACCGTCTGCGGCATCGACGGCCGACGCTTGCCCGTCGGCCCGTTACCCGGAAGGTTGATCGCCCGCTCGGCTACCCAGGCGTCGCCAGAGCCGCCCGCGGTGGCGCCTGGACCAGAAGCTGCCGGGCACCAGCGCCAGGTAGACCAGCGCGATGATCAGCACCTGGTACCACAGCATGCCCAGCCAGGGCGGCGTCAGGCCAGACTCCATCCAGTTCTTTGCCAGGCCCTGCAGATTGAAGAAGGCAAAGTAGGCCAGCAGTGCCAGGAACATCCGGCCCCCGCTGCGCTGACGCGGCGACAGGGTGGTCAGCGGGATGGCCAGCAACGCCAGCGCCAGAACGGAGAACGGGGCCGCCAGCCGGTGGCCCAGCTCCGCCCGCAGCATCAGCTTGGACGCCCCGATCAGCTCGGCGGTGGGCATACTCGACAGGCGTTGACGCTGCTCCGCACCCGCCTCCTCGTCCGGCAGGAAATAGGTGTAGCGCTCGAAGTCGCCGATGGCGTAGTCGTGGCGACCAGCGTCACCGTCATAACGGCGCCCTTGTTCCAGGATCACCGCCCGCCCCGGGCCTTGACCATTGTCGCTGTCCGAGCCGGAGCCGAGCCCGGCGCCCTGTGACCGGTACTCTGCGGTTTCGCCGAGCACGATGCGGGTGGGCGACTGGCGTCGGTCCTGGATGAAGATGGCGCGGAAGCGCTTGTCGTCGCTCAGCTCGCTGGCGTAAAAGGTGATGCGACCATCGTCCTGCTGGTAGAAGCGGCCGGCCTGCAACCCGGCAGCCTGGGTTGCCTTTTGTTCGGCCAGGGCCTTGATCTGCTGGATCTCCAGCGACGCGGCCGGTTGCATGACCAGTGCCAGCCAGGCCGTCAGCAAGGCCAGCGGCAGCGCGAACAGCAGCAGCGACCGGTAGACGGACACCGGCCCGAAACCCACCGCGGCAAAGGCGATCAGCTCGCTGTCGCGGGCCATGCGCCCCAAGGTCACCAGCGCAGCCAGGAAGAAGGCCGGCGGCAGCAGGCTGGACAGATCACGCAGGATCTGCAGGTAGAGAAAGCGCAGCATCGCGTCCGACGCCAGGGCACCGACATCGACCTGCTCCAGCGTGCGCAGGAACAGCATGCTGGTCATGATCAGCACCAGGGTCGCCATGATGGCGGCAAAGACCTTGGCCAGTTCAGCGATGAAGTAGCGATCGACGATGCTCAAGGTGCCGTGTTCCAGAATCTTCATCCGCGCCCGTGCGCGTACGCCAGCCAAGGGTACCACGCCAACCCCGAGCGCACGGCTGCCGGGTTCAGCCGTAGCCGATCCGGGCAAACACCCGGCGCCGGCAACACACAGCATATCGCGGGACAAATTCGTCACCACTGGTTTAGCAGAAGGTGCCGGGCATCTTGGTATACTCCCGGCTCGCCACCAGCACCGCGCTGCGCACAAGCACAATCATGGATCACCCTGGGGAGGTGCCGATGTCCAATTCCGACTCCACACTCTGGAAACCGATGTTCTGGCTGGTGCTGGCCAGCCTGATCGGGGTCTACGCCCTCTACAACCACTATGCCGACGTGCTGAAGGCCGAGCAGGCCCGCACGGCCGAACAGCTTGAGGCTACAGCTCGAGAACTGGCGGCGATCAACACAGAACTGGGCTCGACGAGCAAGTCCGCCGCCGCTGCCGCGCAACGGATCCGCACCCTGACGGCGCAGCATGAGGCCCAAGTCGAGGCCCTTTCGAATGAACACGCCGACACCCTGGAGCAGCTGCGCAACGCCCATGCCCAGCGCCTCGATACGGCACAGGCAGAGCACGCGCAGGCCATCCGTGAGCTGCAGGCGACGCATGCACAGACCCTCGGCGCAACCGAGCAGCAGCAGGCGGAAGCCCTGGCAGACCTGCAAGAGCAACTGGATGCCGCCATCCGTACAAACGCCGATCTCGAGTCCCGGGTGGCGGCCCTGGAGCAGGAAAACGCCGCCACCGAGGCAGAACTGGCCGCGTCTCAGGAAGATCTGTCGACCGTCCGCGAACGGCTGGTGGCCATGACCGAGACCCAGTACGAGCTGGAGGCCAAGCTGGCCGCCGACAATGCCGCCATCGCCGCCCTGAACTTCCAGCTCAACAACGCCAACCAGCTGGAGGCCGCATTGCGCGACAAGCTCAGGCGCGGCGGCGAGCGTCAGGAAGACCTGCGAACCCTGGTGGAGAAAGAGGAGGCCGCGATCCTGGAGCTGAAGAACAAGCTGGTGTCACTCAGCCGTCAGGCTGAGAATGCGAGCGTCCCGGGCGATTCCACTGCGGGTTCGGCGGACGGACAGCCCGGCACCGCCGGTGTAAACGACCAGATGGCCGTAGCAGACTGGCAGGCAGAACTGGCCGAGAGCCAGGCGATCATCGAGTCCCTGAAGGCTGAACTCGCAGCGGCCGCGCAAGAGCGCCAGGCGCTGGCGGATTCCCTGTCCGAACGCAGCGCCCAGGCCACGGACACCGACGACAGGATCGACGCCCTGCAACAGGAGCTGCAGCAGGCCAACCGCACCGCCGAGACCCTGGCCGCGGAAGCAGACCAGCTCCGCACACAGCTGCAGCAACACACGGCAGAGGCGGCGGAGCTTGCAACACTGCGTGAGGAGTTGCAGCAGCGCACAACGGAGGCGGCAGAGGCGGCAGCACTGCGTGAGCAGCTACAGCAGCGCACGGCGGAGCTGGCAGCATTGCGTGAGCAACTGCAGCAGCGCACGACAGAAGCGGCAGAGACAGCTGCCCTGCGGAAAGACCTGCAGCAGCGCACAACGGAGGCGGCAGAGGCGGCAGCACTGCGTGAGCAGCTACAGCAGCGCACGGCGGAGCTGACCGAGCTGCGTACGCAGATGGAGGCTTTGGACGAACGCTACCAGCGTCAGCTGAGCACGGCGCAGGCCGGCGCCGAGCAACGCGTAGAGCGTCTGCGGGCGCTGTACGACCGCGCCGCCAACCTGGGCGGCCAGTTGACGCCGGAGGGCATCCTGCTCAGCCTGGCGGGCGACGAATTGCAGTTCCCCAGCGGCGCGGCCACCCTGCCCCAGGGGGATCTGCCGACCCTGGACCGCATCGCCGACCTGCTGCGACAGCGCCCGGAGCTGACCGCCCGCGTCGAAGGCCATACGGACAGCTCTGGCAACGCCACCATCAACCAGAGGCTGTCGCAACAACGGGCCGAGGCGGTGATGCAGGCGCTGGTGGAACGGGGCGTCGAGGCCGTGCGTCTTACCGCCGTGGGCCACGGCGCCGACCGGCCCATTGCCAGCAATGCCACCAGCGCCGGGCGACGGGCGAACCGCCGCGTGGAGGTGTACGTGCTAGACTGATCGAGCCGGCCTCAGGCGCTCTTGACCGGCGCCGCCAAGCGCTCGCGCTGACCGGGTTCGGTCTTCAGCAGCTCCGCATCCATGGCCAGACCCGGCCACACCGGACTCAGCCGGAACAGGTCAGGCAGTGCACGCTGAACAGGCTGTCTTCGTCGGTCCAGACCCGGTCAGGCTCGAAACCGGCACGACGCCCCAGGGACTGGAAGCCGTCGATGCTGTACTTGTAGGAGCATTCGGTGTGGATGCGCTCGCCGGCCCGGAAGTCGATGTCCTGCCCGGCCACGCGCACCCGCTGCGGCCGGGTGCTGACCAGGTGCATCTCGATGCGGCTGAGCTCCCGGTTGAAGAAGGCGTGGTGACGAAAGGCGTCGCGCTGGAAATCGGCACCGAGCTCGCGATTGATGCGCGACAGCAGGTTCAGGTTGAACGCGGCGGTCACGCCGTCGGCATCGTTGTAGGCCGCCTCAAGCAGAGCCGGGTCCTTCACCAGATCCACGCCGATGAGCAGGCGCCCGTCCGGGCCCAGCAGCTCGCCCACCCGGCGCAGGAAGCGCTCGGCATCCGCCGGCTCGAAATTGCCCACCGACGAGCCAGGGAAAAAGGCCGCCCGTGGATGCTCGTGATCGTCCACCGGCAGGCTGAAGGGCGCAGAGTAGTCTGCGCAGACCGCGTGCACCTGCAGCGCCGGGAAGGCCGCGGCCAGGGCCTCGGCCGACTGCAGCAGATGCTCGCGCGAGATGTCCACCGGCATGTAGACCGCCGGGCGCAGGGCCTCCAGCAGCACGCGGATCTTCAGGCTGCTGCCGCTGCCGAGTTCCACCAGCAGGGCCTCACGGCCGAGCCGGGAGGCCATCTCGGCGCCATGCCGGCGCAGGATGCCGATCTCGGTGCGCGTCGGGTAGTACTCCGGCAGCTCGCAGATGGCGTCGAACAGCCGCGACCCCTCGGCATCGTAAAAGAATTTCGGCGCGATGCGCTTCTGCGGCAGGGCCAGCCCGGCCAGGACCTCGGCGCGCATGTCCGCCGGCGCCGGGTGCAGGTCATGGAAGTGCACCGGATTGCGAACCGATGCCTCCATCACGCGTCCTCCGCCAGGCGTATGCCTTTGAACTGCCAGCGCTCATGCGGGTAGAAAAAGTTGCGGTAGCTGGCCCGAATGTGATCCTGACTGGTGGCGCAGGAGCCGCCGCGCAGCACCATCTGGCCGCACATGAACTTGCCGTTGTACTCGCCGAGGGCGCCCTCGACCGCGCGATAGCCCGGATAAGGCAGATAGGCCGATGCCGTCCACTCCCAACAGTCACCGTACAGTTGCTGCAGCGGTCCGGCCGCCGCCGGTCGGGGGTGCAGCACCCCGTCATCGACGAAGTGTCCCTGCACCGCACGACCCTCCGCCGCGCGTTCCCACTCCGCCTCAGTGGGCAGGCGCTTGCCGGCCCAGCGGGCAAAGGCGTCGGCCTCGTAGTAGCTGACGTGGCAGACGGGTTCCGCCGGATTCAGCGGTCGCAGCCCCGCCAGCGTCATCTCCTGCCAGCCCTCGTCCGACGCCCGCCAGTACAGCGGCGCACGCCAGCCGTGGGTCTTGATCTGGCCCCAGCCGTCGGACAGCCACAGGGCCACGTTGTCGTAGCCGCCGTCGTCCACGAACTCCCGGAACTCGGCATTGGTCACCAGCCGGTCCGCCAGGCGGAAAGGCCTGAGCAACACTTCGTGCCGGGGTGATTCATTGTCGTAGGCAAAGCCCTCGCCGCTCGCGCCGATGCGGACGCTGCCGCCCTCCACACCGGTGTAGGTCAGCGGCACCGGATCGGCCACCGGCGCTTGCGCCAGATCGGGGCGGTAGGCCGGGTACAGCGGATTGTAGGCCAGGTTGTACTTGATGTCGGTGATCAGCAGCTCCTGGTGCTGCTGCTCATGATTCAGGCCGATGCCCAGGCGGGCGGACACCTCGGCCCACTGCGTCGGCGCGGCCTCGAGGATAAGCCGTTCCATGGCGGCATCGACATGGTGACGGTAATCGTAGACCTCGGCCACCGTCGGCCGCGACAGCAGCCCCCGCTCCGGCCGCGGCCAGAAGCCGGTCTCAGTCTGCTCGTAATAGGAATTGAACAGGTACTCGAAGCGCGGATGGAATACGCGATAGCCCGGCAGGAAGGGCCTGAGCAGAAAGGTCTCGAAGAACCAGGACACGTGGGCCAGGTGCCACTTGGGCGGGCTGGCCTCGGCCGCCGTCTGCAGCATGTAGTCCTCGATGGCGAGGGGCTCGCAGAGGTGCTCGGACAGGGTACGGACGCGGCGGTAGTCCGCCAGCATGTCCGTGCGAGGCGCATCGGGATTGTTGGGCGCGGAATCCTTGATCGGGGCTGGGTACGACATGGGCAGTCTCGATGTGGTTGTCCTCAGGGCGGAGACGGTGCGGCCGAAATCGAAAAATTCCAGCGCGCCGCGAGCGCGCTACCCTACCACAAGCCCAGGCCGTCGGGCGCCGACGATTCCCACGCCTTGCCCGAACGGCCAGCGGCGACAAGCCTTGCCTGGCCCCGCCGCTGCCTGCCCCCGGCAGGGGAAACTGCATCGACACCCGCTCGCGACTGTTGAAAAGGCAACGCATTCACACGTATTGTTGCAGCATGGCGCAGCGCACCAACCAGACCCCGGAGCAGACCCGCCCTCACCCGCGCCGATGCCCTGCACCAGTCCATCCTCTCGCCGCCGACTTCCCCGAGACCCCACGCGACCACCATGCTTCCAGCAGGAACACCTCGCCGTACCCTTGTGCCAGATCCTGCTCATGCAGGGCGCGGACCTCGCGCAGCTGCGCCTGAAAGGGCTCCTCCAGGCTCGACGGCAGCGGCACCACGCGATCCTTCTGCCCCTTGCCATCCCGTACGACGATCTGGTGATACGGAAAGTCGATGTCCTGGACCCGCAGCCGCACGCATTCCATGAGCCGCATCCCCGTCCCGTAGAGCAGTGCCGCCATCAGATGCTGACAGCCATCCAGCCCGCTCAACAGCCGAGCGACCGCCGAGCGCTCCAGTACCACCGGCAGTCGCTTCGGTCGCTTGGCTCGGGCAAACTCGCCCAGCTCATCCAGCGACCGTCCGAGCACCTGCTTGTACAGAAACGCCAGGGCATTCAATGCTTGGCTCTGCGTACTGGCCGACACATTGCCACGCACGGCCAGGTCTTCGAGAAAGGCACGGATGCGCTCCGCCCCGACCTCGGCCGGATCACGATTGCCGCAGAACAGGATGAACCGGCACACCCAGGACGCGTATGCCTGCTCGGTACGGATCGAATATTTGCGGCGACGAATCTCAGCCGCCATCCGCTTCAGGAGTTCCCGATGCCGCTCGCGAGCCCTGTCCAGCGCCGAGGGCGCGTTACGCTTCTTTTTGAATCGCGCGCCAGAGACTGGTGGATCCGAGGCAAAACCGGTCGCAACAGCGGCAGCCTCCCGCGCGATCGTGGTACGCCCGGAAAACCGCCACGAGCGCCAGCCGACCTTGGGCGAAGACACCCCGGATGGCCGCTGGCGTGCCTATGCGCGGGAGGACTTGCTGCAACGCGACAAGGCCAGCCTGGATCTGTTCTGGCTCAGGGACGCCTCGATGACCGATCTGGACAGCCTGCCGGCGCCCGAGGTGCTGGTCGAAGAGATCCTGGACAACCTGCGCTCGGCGCTCGCGAGCTTCGAGGCGGTGAGCGCGTCCGATCAGTGAGCGCCCAGTCCTGTGCAACGCCCGCACGCGTGGGCGGGGACTCAGCAATCAGCAAACCGGCCACAGACGCGATCATCGAGCCGGACAGCGCCCCTTTTATCCGGCGATCAAGCCTCCAGATGAGGTGAGTCGCTCCCCATCGCACCCACGGTGCAGTCCTGGATTTCCCATTGAGATCAGTCATGAAATTGCTGCGGCGCTCACCCTTCAAGATCCTGATTCTGATCGCCTTTACTCTGCTGGCCAGTATCGGCTGCGCCAATTCGGCACAGGATATTTCCGCGCCGGAAGCCTTCGAGAAGGCGAAGGCCGGGGAGGTCCTGCTGGTCGACATTCGAACACCTCGGGAATGGCGTCAGACCGGCGTCGCGACGGGCGCCAGGACCATCGACATGACGAGCGCGACCTTCGGCCAGGATCTGCTCGCCGCCATGGACGGCAACAAGGACGCACCCATCGCCTTGATTTGCCGCACAGGCAACCGGACCACGCACACGCAGCGGGCGCTGGAGAAGCTGGGTTTTACGCAGGTGTATAACGTGAAGGAAGGCATGGCCGGCAGTCGCGCCGGTCCCGGCTGGCTGCGGCGCGGACTCCCTGTCGAGGCCTGGGCAGCGCCCTAGGGAGACGCTGTTCTATTGGCCATCCTGGCCAAAAATCAGCACGCGATTCGAAAACGCGGTTTCCGAATCGCTTCATTCGACATCCGTCGCGAGCGCATGCAGGCGCTCTTGCGCGGCGTCCGCCGAAAGGGCTCGCGGCAGGAAGACACTGCCGCCTTCACCGAGGTGGTGATGGCCCTGTTCGAGGGGCTCGCCGCCCGCGCCATCAACCACCCTGCCCTCGATCGCGCCGCCTTGGCCGCGCAGCTGCGCCAGGTGTTGCGCGGACTGCTGTAAACGACAGCGTCGCCGGGCCGATATCGGGCGCGCAACGGGTATACTGGATGCCGTCTCCTCTTTGGCGGGTTTCAGATCCATGAGCACATCCCATCACGGCATAGAACCGGGTAGCTGGGACCTGTACGGCGCCACGTTCGTCAACGGCGGCGTCAATTTCTGCTGTTTCTCCCGCCACGCCACGCGGGTGGAACTGTTGCTGTTCCATGAAGCCGACAGTCCCGAACCCTACCAGGTCATACACCTGGAGCCGAAACAGCACCGAACCTTCTTCTTCTGGCACGTGCTGGTACAGGATCTGGCCGAGCCGGTGTGCTACGGCTGGCGCATGGACGGACCCACCGACACCCGCGAGAGCGGTTGCCGATTTGACCGTGAAAAACTGCTGCTCGACCCCTGGTGCACTGCCGTCTGCGACTCCCGCTGGGACCGCCAACAGGCCGCCCGGCCGGGCGATAACCTGGACACGGCCATGCGCTCGTTGCTGGTGCGTGACAACTATGACTGGGAGGGCGACCAGCATCAGCACCGGCCGCTGACCGAAACCATCATCTACGAGATGCATGTGGGCGGCTTCACCCGCCACCCCTCCGCCGACACCCGTTATCCCGGCACCTTCCGCGCGGTCATCGAAAAGATCCCCTACCTGCAGTCCCTGGGCATCACCCACGTGGAGCTGCTGCCGGTGATGGCATTCGACCGCCAGGACGTGCCGCCGAAGACGGCGGCCATGGGTCTGAGCAACTACTGGGGCTACAGCACCCACAGTTTCTTCGCGCCGCACCCGCACTATGCCTGCAACGTCGCCGGCGCCCGGGACGAGTTCCGCGACATGGTCAAGGCGCTGCACCGGGCCGGCATCGGCGTGATCCTGGACGTGGTCTACAACCACACCGCCGAGGGCGGCAGCGACGGCCCGGTGATGAACTTCAAGGGCATGAACAACGAGGGCTTCTACCACCTGGACTTCCTGGACCGCAGCCAATACCGCGACTACACCGGCTGCGGCAACACCGTGAACTGCAATCACCCGCTGGTGACGCGCTACCTGATCGACAGCCTGCACTACTGGGCCCACGACATGCACGTGGACGGCTTCCGCTTTGACCTGGCCAGCGCCATGGCCCGCGGCGAGGACGGCAATCCGCAGGTGCATGCACCGGTGCTCTGGTCCATCGAGCTGTCGCCGGAACTGCTCCGGGCCCACATCATCGCCGAGGCCTGGGACGCCGCGGGGCTCTACCAGGTAGGGGATTTTCCCGGCTTCCGCTGGGCGGAATGGAACGGCCACTACCGCGACGTGATCCGCGCCTTCGTGCGCGGCGATGCCGGCCTCATCCGCGATGTCGCCACACGCATCGCCGGCTCCAGTGATCTGTACGAGGGCCGCGGTCGGCTGCCGGCCAATTCGGTCAATTTCGTCACCTGCCACGACGGCTTCACCCTGCACGATCTGGTCAGCTACAACGACAAGCACAACCAGAGCAACGGCGAGGACAACCGCGACGGCCATGACCACAACCTGAGCTGGAACTGCGGTGTCGAGGGACCTACCGACGACCCGCAGATCCTGGCCCTGCGCCAGCGACAGGCTAAGAACCTGATGGCCATCCTGCTGCTGAGCCAGGGGGCGCCCATGCTGCTCGCCGGCGACGAGATGCTGCGCACCCAGGGTGGCAACAACAACAGCTACTGCCAGGACAACGACGTGTCCTGGATCGACTGGCGACTGGCGGACGACAACCGCGACATGCTCGACTTCACCCGCGCCATGATCGCCTTCCGGCGCCGGCATCCGACACTGCGACGAAACCGCTTCCTGAGCGGGCAGCCGGACCACGAGGGTGGACTGCCGGACATCCGCTGGCATGGCCTGGAACTGGAGCAGCCGCGCTGGGACGACGCCGACAGCCGCGTGCTGGCGTTCACGCTCGCCGGCCTGGACGCAGACGAAGAACCACTGCACGTCATGCTGAACATGTGGCAGGAGTCGGTGCGCTTCGCGCTGCCAGTGATCGACGGCCGGGGCTGGTTCAAGGCCATCGACACCTTCGACGCGCCCTCGGTGCGTCCGCCTGCGGAACAACCGCGCATCGGGCAGACGCATCTGCAGGTGGCTGCCCGCAGCGTGGTCGTGCTCGAGGCGCGCTAGTCTTATCCCATTCGTCAACAACAGGAGTCAGCAACATGCAACTCGGGATGATCGGACTCGGACGCATGGGCGCGAACATGGTGCAGCGGCTGATGGCTGGCGGCCATGACTGCGTCGTCTACGATCACGGCCGCGATGCCGTGGAGGCCCTAGTGCGCGACGGCGCCACCGGCGCGTCGGATCTCGCGGACCTGTGCGCCAGGCTGAGTGCACCACGGGCCGTCTGGATCATGGTCCCGGCCGCTGCGGTGGATCAGGTAATCGACCAGCTACGACCGCACCTGGCGCCTGGCGACATCCTCATCGATGGGGGCAACTCCCACTATCAGGAAGATATCCGCCATGCCGAATCGCTGCGTGATGCCGGCATCCACTTCGTCGATTGCGGCACCTCCGGCGGCGTCTGGGGACGGGAGCGAGGCTATTGCCTGATGATCGGCGGCGATGCCGACGCCGTGCGCCACCTGGACCCCATCTTCGCCACCCTCGCCCCCGGCGTCGGCGACATCGAGCGCACCGCCGGCCGGCAGGGCGCCCCGAGCACCGCCGAGCAGGGCTACCTGCACTGCGGGCCGAGCGGCGCCGGGCACTTTGTGAAGATGGTGCACAACGGCATCGAATACGCGTTGATGGGCGCCTATGCCGAGGGACTGAACCTGCTGAAACGGGCCGACATCGGCATGGGCGACCAGACCGTGGACGCAGAGACGGCACCGCTGGCGCACCCGGAGCACTACCGCTACGCGTTCAACATCGCCGATATCGCCGAGCTCTGGCGACGCGGCAGCGTGGTGAGCTCCTGGCTGCTGGACCTGACCGCCGGCGCCTTGCAGCAGGATCCCGGGCTCGAACACTTCAGCGGCCGCGTCTCGGACTCCGGCGAGGGCCGCTGGACCTGCCAGGCCGCCATCGATACCGGCACGCCGGCACCCCTGCTGACGCTGGCGCTGTACGAGCGCTTCGCCTCCCGCGGCGACGCGGACTTTGCCAACCGCATCCTGTCGGCCATGCGTTACCAGTTTGGCGGCCATCACGAAAAACCCTCCGACTGACCATCCTCCGATCAACTACCTGCCGAATAGCAACCTGCCGACTGACCACCCTGGGAAAACCGCCATGTCCTGGAAAACCGCCCATCGCTCGTTTTATTACCAGAACGCCCCGGCGCCCGAGGATCCGGTGCTGATACCCCAAGAGACCGCACTGCTCTGCATCGATGTGCAGAACTACGGCATGGAACTGCACGACGACCCCGACGAACGCGCCCGCTGGGCGCCGTTCCATGCGCGCATGCAGGGTACCGTGATCCCGACCCTGCGTGGGCTGCAGGAGCGGTTTCGCGCCAACGGCATCGATGTGATCCATGCGCGCATCGCCTGCCTGCTCGACAACGGCCGCGACCGCTCCCTGAGCCAGAAGCTGCCCGGATGGAACAACCTGCTGATGCCGCTGTCCAGCGACGCATCGCAGATCATCCCCGAGCTGGCGCCCGCCCGCGGAGAGATCGTCGTCACCAAGACCACCGACAGCGCCCTGACCGGAACCAATCTGCGACTGATCCTGCAGAACATGGGCATCCGCACCCTGGTGGTCACCGGCATCTACACCGACCAGTGCGTCAGTTCCACCGTCCGCAGCCTGGCGGACGAAAGCTTCCGCGTGATCCTGGTGGAAGACTGCTGCGCCGCCGGCACCGATGAACTGCATCGGCAGGAACTGGCCATCATCAACATGATCTACTGCCACGTGATGACATCCGCTGAACTGATCGACCTGATGCAATTGTCCTGAACCCGGCTTGCGTCATCCAGCCAGCCGAATCAGGCGATCGGTTCAAGCGACCGCTTCAGACGTTCGGGTTCACGAGCCCGTTTTCACGAGACCGACTTCACGCCCTGGGATGATGACGGGCATGGAGTTGCTTGAGGCGCTCGCGGGCGACATGGGTGTAGATCTGGGTGGTGGAGAGGTCGCTGTGCCCCAGCAGCATCTGCACCACGCGCAGGTCAGCGCCATGGTTCAGCAGGTGGGTGGCGAAGGCATGGCGTACGGTGTGCGGTGACAGCGACTTGTGAATGCCCGCCTCCAGGGCGTAGCGCTTGATCAGCTGCCAGAAGGCCTGTCGCGTCATGCAGGCGCTGCGAGCAGTGGGAAACAGATAGCCGCTGACCCGCCCGCCCAGAATCACCGCCCGCGGCCCCCGCGCATAGTCAGCCAGCCAACGGGTGGCCTCCTCGCCCAGAGGCACCAGGCGCTCCTTGTCGCCCTTGCCGACGATGCGCACCACGCCCTGGTTCAGACTCACCGCCTGCGGTGTCAGCGTCACCAGCTCGGTCACGCGCAAGCCGCTGGCATAGAGCAACTCCAGCATGGTCCGGTCACGGTGCCCCCGCGCGTCGCTGATATCCGGGGCGTCCAGCAACGCCTCCACCTCCGCCTCGCTCAGGGTCTTGGGCAGCGGGCGCCCGAGCCGCGGGGCGTCGACGCGACTGCTCGGATCTTCAGTGATCAGCCCCTGGCGCAACACATGGGCATAGAACTGGCGCAGACAGGACAACAGCCGCGCCGACGAGCGCGGCTTGCGCCCCTGTTGCGCCAGCAACGCCAGATAATCCAGCACATCGCTGCGCTGCGCCTGGTATAGATCGCGGCCACGCGCCTGACCAAGCCAGCCCCTGAAGGCGCGCAGATCCGACTGGTAGGCCATCAGGGTGTTGGCGCTGAGCCCGCGCTCGAGCCAGAGCGCATCCGCGAAGGCCTCGATGGCGGTGTCGTCGGAGGGAGCGGTTTTCATCTGTTCGACCCGACACCCTCATGCGCCAGCAGCCAGGCCTTGACCACCGTCAGCCTGCCGGATACGGCACCTGCAAAACCGCCGAGTCCATGCCCGGAGACAACACGATGGCAAGGCACCAGCAACGGCCATGGATTGGCCCTGCAGGCGCCGCCGACGGCCCGCGCCGAGGTTCCGAGCTCCAACGCGAGTTCGCCATAGGTGCGCGTGCTGCCAGCGGGGATGGCGCTGATGGCCTGCCATACCCGTTGCTGGAAACGGGTGCCGGTCGGGACCCTGGGCACTGGAATGGGCGGCCCGGGATCGTCGAAGTAGGCCAACAACGGCTGCTGCAGCCAGTCTGGACAGGGATCGGCCCACATGTCCCTGCCTCCCGACGCCAACCCCATCGGCTCGAGGTCGACCCCCAGTACCCCGCAGTCGATCCAACGCACGCCGATGGTGCCAACCGGTGTGTCCAGGCAAGACATGCCGGGGGCAGATCCGGTACCGAATCGGGACATGCTCACGGCTCGCATCGCTGTTTCGCTGTCTTCTACCCTGACTCTGTTCGGTGGCTTTTCCGCCTGGTGAGTTTCCGCGTCTTCAGAGATTGCCACAACCGCCACCCGCACCACTCAGGATCTATCGTAAGATGACGACTCAGCGAGTATAACTTCACTGACCTTCAGGCCAGCCAAAACCAGCACAACATGACGCCCACCGACGCCCCTGACCTGCCGTTCTGGCGCACCACCCCCCTCGCGGACATGAGCCCGGCGCAATGGGAAGCCCTCTGCGACGGCTGCGGCAAATGCTGCCTGAACAAGTACGAGGACGAAGATACCGGCGCCCTGCACTACACCAGCGTCGCCTGCCGCCTGCTGGATCAGGAACGCGGTTGCTGCGGCGACTATGCCAACCGCGCCGCCCGGGTGGCGGACTGCGTGACCCTGACCCTGGAAACGCTGCGCGACCCTACCTGGCTGCCCCAGACCTGCGCCTACCGCCTGCTGACCGAGGGCCAGGACCTGCCCGCCTGGCACCCCCTGTGTTCGCACGATCCGGACTCCGTCCGCCGCGCCGGGCACAGCGTGCACGGACGGGTGAAAAGCGAGGACGATGTCGACGATCCCCTGCTGCACCTCATCGACTGGATCCGCTGATCCGGTCGCAGGATCCGGTCGCAAATACCCGACAACCCCCAACCTTGACACCCCATGACCCCGAGCAGACTCATCCTTGCCTCCAGTTCGCCCTTTCGACGCGAACTGCTGCAACGCCTTGGACTCGCCTTCGACGCCGTGGCCGCCGATGTCGACGAAAGCCCGTTGCCGAACGAGCCACCAGCGGATCTGGTGGTGCGCCTGGCCCAGTCCAAGGCGCGCGCTGTCGCTGCATCGCACCCCGACGCCCTGGTGATCGGTTCCGATCAGGTCGCCTGCATCAACGGCCGGGTGCTGGGCAAGCCCGGCGATCGCGCCAACGCCATCGCCCAGTTGCAACAGGCCTCCGGACAAACCGCGGTGTTCCACACCGGACTCTGCCTGCTCAACGCCGCCACCGGGCGCATGCAGGCCCTGTGCGAGCCCTTTAAGGCCCATTTCCGTCAACTGACGCCGCAGCAGATCGCCGCCTATGTCGACCGGGAACAACCGCTGAACTGCGCCGGCAGCTTCAAGTCCGAGGGGCTCGGCATCGCGTTGTTCCGGCGCCTGGAGGGTGACGACCCCAACGCACTGATCGGCCTGCCGCTGATCCGCCTCATCGACATGCTGGCCGGCGAAGGAGTCGAGGTACTGCAACAGCCGTGAGCCGCATGTCGGCCGAGGCGGCCTCAGCGCGCATGCAGCAGGCGCAGCCCCCGGTTGAAGCGCGTCCGGTGCTCGGCCAGATGGCTCAGCAGGTCCGCGTCCGGCGGCCTGTGTCGGACCAGCACCCCGGTGCGCCCCCGCTGAATGTCGGCAGGTGAATAGGCCACCCTTGATCGGGGAATGATGACGACCATGCCCCAGCGCGGCAGGGTGGCATAGTCGATAAAGTGGGTGGGCGTCTCCAGCCAGGCATGGGGACGAATGCGGTGCGCGGCCGCGGTACCCGGGGCAAAGACCACCTGGCCCACCCGCAGTCTGGCATCGATGCCGGCCCGCGCCAGCAGATACTGGCCGGCGAGGGCGTAATAGAGGCAGGAACGACGTGCCTGCCAGTCCGCCGGCTTGGTGCGGACCGCGAGCCGTTCGACCGGCCCTGCCAGCGCCCCGGCCGTCATCACGAGCGAAGGCCCCGCGAACGCCGGGTCGGCGGATGCATCCGTCGCCACCACCAGCCCGACGAGTAAGGCTGCGCGCAATGCAGCGCACAGATCCCGTGTCGACCGCCACTTCAGCAACGCAACGAACCCTCGAGGTCCAGCTGGCGTGGAGTCAGGCCGGACCAACCGGCCTGTGCCCTGTTGCTCTCCGCGTGCGCTCCACGGGCCCGGCGCCCTCGGAGGTGCCGCCCTCCTGGGCGCCAAATGCGGCTCGGAGCCCGTCAAGGCCTCATCGTTGCGCGGGAGCGGCCTCGGGGTACGGGCTGCCGTAGCCCGGAGGCGCATAGTAGGGCGACATCGGCATCGGCGGACGCATCCGCTGCATCTGCTCCCAACGCTCGCGCGCCTCTTCCATCGACTGCCGACGCAGGGCCTCGTACTCTTCGCGGATCCGCTGAATGTCGCTCATGGACTGGCCCGGGGTGGCCGGTGCGGCCGACGGGGTCGACATCGGCGCCGGCATCGACGGCGGCGTCGGACGGGTCGGGACGGCTGCCGGTGCCGCAGGCATGCGCGGAGGCATGGGTGCCGCCATGGCGGGTGCAGACGGTGCTCTCGAGGCCGGGGCCTGCGGTGCCGGTGCTGGTACCGGTGCCGATACTGGCGCCGATACTGGCGCCGATACTCGAGCCGGCATGGCCACGGGTGCCGGCGGCGCTGCCGGTTTCGAGACCGGCTCTGGTTCGGCCTCTGGATTGGCTGCGGGCGTTGCTTCTGCGGCCGCCACGGCCTTCGAGTCCGCCTTGGTGGCGGCGGGTCTGGCTGCCGGCTCGACTTGGGGCTCCGTCTGAGGCTCTGGCTTCGGCTGCTCACGCATCACCGCCTGCGCGAACGCCTCGGCCTCAGCCTTGCTGACCTCGGGTGCCGGTGCCGACGTCGAAGCAGCAACAGGCGCCGGAGCAGGAGCAGCAGGTGCCTTGGGGGCGGCCGACTCCGCGGGACTTGTGGCCACCTGCGGTGGTTCGCTGACAATGGCCCGTGCCGGGGTTGTGCCCTGAGCCGAAGAGTCAGCCCCTGGGGCCGACGCGTCGCCGGTCGGCTGCGAGCGATTCATCGCCCCCAGGTACAGATAGGCGAAGGCGAGAACCAGTCCCCAGAGAATCAGTTTCGGGATCAGCCCCAGCTTGGTCTTGGCTGGCACCGCCTCGGCATCGTTTTCCGTCGCTTTCTTGGCCATTGTTGCTTACCTCTCTGAAGCCATGCTCGTTATCGACCCTGCGCACAGGGGGTTTTCACTTCTCGGGAATGGCTCGGCCGCGGGCGCCGTCAGCCGCGCATTCCATCGTCCAGCCAGGCACACACGGGGCATGCACGCGGTCGCAAAGCAGTCAGGCCGCATTATCATGAGATCGCCGGTGGGGACGCTGCCACAGTTGCGAGCAGCCGCATGACATCTTCGCCACAGTGCGCGATGTTTGCGACGATCTCGTCCATGCCGATCTCGCTGTCGCTCTTGCCCGCCGCCCAGTTCACCACGAATGCCAGAGTGGCGTAGCGGATACCCAGTTCCCTGGCCAGCACCGCCTCCGGCATCGCCGTCATGCCGACGATGTCGCATCCGTCGCGCTCCAGGCGCCGGATCTCGGCGGCGGTTTCCAGGCGGGGGCCCTGGGTGACGGCATAGGTACCACCGTCGACCACCGAGATACTGGTCGCGCCGGCGGCCTGGAGCAACGCCTGCCTCAAGCCGGCATCATAGGGCCAGCTGAAATCCACATGGACCACCTCGGTACCGGAATCGCCGTGAAAGCTCGCCTCGCGCCCGTGGGTGTAGTCGATGATGTGCTGCGGCACGCAGATGGTCAGCGGCCCGTAACTGGGGGTGATGCCGCCGACGGCACCCAGGCCGACGATCAGGTCGGCGCCGGCGTCATGCAGCGCCTGAATGTTGGCGCGGTAGTTGACACGATGCGGCGGCAGGCTATGCCCCTGACCATGCCGCGGCAGAAAGAGCACCTCGGCGCCCCCCAGCCGCCCCTTCATCAGTGGCGCTGAAGGCGCTCCCCAGGGGGTCTGCGCATGCTGTTCTTCGATAATCTCCAGCTCCGGCATCGACGCGAAACCGGAACCGCCGATGATCGCCAATCGGCCCATGAAACACCTCGGAGCTTGCAAGGGCCCCATATTCTACTGGAGCCGACGGCGCGGTGGTGAAAAAAAACCGGGCAAGTCGCTTCCCTTCGGCCATGCGACTGGCGTCCGGCGAATCGCATCGCCGCCGTGCACATGGGCCGAACGATCAACGGGCAGGTGAAGCAGGGGCATTGATCTTCGCCGCACCGTTGTGCGGGGAACGCTCAGGCGTGGTCGAAGATTGCCGGTCGCGGTCCGCCAGGAATGAACCGCTGGGCAGTTTGGCGTTATAGCGAATGAGCATCAATTTTCGTCTACAGCCTGCGCGGGTTGTAGCCGAAAACTGATGAACGTGGTCGATCTCTCAGGCCCGGGCGTCGTGGAACATGCCGATCTCGACCAGCTTCGGCAACAGTACCTGTTCCTCGCGCTCGATGCGGCACACAAGCATGTCGAATAGCTCGTCGGTCTCCTGCAGGAACTCCGGGGTGAAGTTGAAATCGCAGTGCTTCAGCCAGCGCTTGTAGTACTCGTCGAAGGTCCGCCGCAACGGCTTTTCGCCACTGATGAAACCCCAGGCGATGGACTTGACCTTCGGGTCCTCATGGATCAGCAGATTGGGATAGAGCCGCCGGTCTTCCTCTGCCAGGTGTTGCTTCACCTTCTGCCCGAGCTCGCACATGCGCTGATAGGCGATGCGGGCATTCGGGCGGATCTTGAGCTGATTCGCGGTCATGATCGCGCGCAGGTCGTCGATCATCTGCCGCAACTCCGAATGGCTGTGGCGATAACCCTCTAACGTATTCATTCCGTCCTCCCCTCTCGTCTGCGGAAACCGCAACAGCCGCCGTCTGCTTGTTGTCATGATCATGACGGCGGGGAGACAGTCCCCGAGGCGCAGGTCGTCTGGACCTGCTTCACCAAGCATCGAAGGTATCGCAACGGAATGGCGATGTCAAAAAAATTCTATTAATATTAATAGTTTAGCGATCACTTAAGGAGACACCCAGTACAGATGTCTCCCGCGCAGGGCAGGAAGTCCTGCCGCCACCATCACACATCCTCGTCCGCCGCCGCGTAGATGCCGGCGGCGTTGCGGAAGTAGTTCTTGTAGTCGAGCCCGTAGCCCATGACGTAGCGGTCCGGAACCGTCAGGCCGATGATGTCCGGCCGATAGTCCGTGGCGTGCGCGCGCTCCTTGCGTGCCAGCACCACGCTCTGCACGCTGGCCGCGCCGTCCGCGACGCAGGCATCGACAATGGCGGCCATGGTGCAGCCTTCGTCGAAGATATCGTCCACCACCAGCACGTGCTCCCCCTGGATGGCCTCGCTCGGCCGGTGGCGCCAGTGCAGTTCACCGCCGCTGGTAGCACCGCGGTAGCGGCTGGCATGCACATAGTCCAGGCGTAGCTGTATGTCCAGCCGCGGCAGCAGCAGGCCGGCGGTGACAATGCCCCCGGTCACCACGCACAGCAGCAGCGGATCCTTGTCCGCGTAGCGCTGCTCGATCGCCTGGGCCATGTCATCGAAGGCGCGCTCTACCGCTGCCTGATCCGCGATCAGGTCCATGCGCTGGCGTACGCCGTGAAATTGTTCCGGGGTCATCTTGCTCATGGTTCGTTCCTTGCAGGGGCCTTGGCACGACATCAGGGTCGTTCAAGGCGAAACGGTCATTCGGTCTCCAGCGCGGACAGGGCCTCAAGCACCTGCTGCCGCCGCGCCGGATCGGGCTCAGGGCGGGACCGGCGCACCATCCGCGCCGTGCGCCGCGCCAGATCCGGGGCCGGCCCCAGACTGGCGTAGTCCGCTCCCAGGGTATCTACCGCCTGGATGACGCCGGCGCGGTTGTTGCAGATGACGGCCATGTCACAGCCGGCCTCCAGGGCCGCCAGGGTGCGCTCGCCAAAACCGCCACCGGCGGCGGCCGCCCCCATGTCCAGGTCGTCGCTGAAGAGCATGCCATCGAAGCCGAGCCCGTGGCGCAGGATCTCCTGCAGCCAGATCCGGGAAAAGCCCGCCGGCCTGTCGTCCACCGCCGTGTAGATCACATGCGACGGCATCAGTGCCGGCAGCCCGTTCGCAATCATCCGTGCAAACGGTACCATGTCCTGCTGTTGCAGTTCCGCCAGTGGCCGGTGGTCGTAGGGCAGTTCCACGTGGGAATCGGCAACCACTCCACCATGGCCGGGAAAATGCTTGCCGCAACTGGCCATGCCCGCGTCGGCGGCACCCGCCATCCAGGCCCCGGCCAGGTCCACCACCATGTCGGCATCGGTGCCGAAGGCGCGGTCGCGGATCACCCGGCTCACCCCCTGCTCGATGTCGAGCACCGGGGCGAAGCTGAAATCGACCCCCACCTGGCCCAGTTCGGTGGCCATCAGCCATCCGGCACTGGCTGCCAGGTGGCGCGCCGCTTCCGGCTCCCGGGCGTAGCGCTCGACGAAACGCGACGGCGCCGGCAGCCGCGTGAAGCCCTGATCGAAGCGTTGCACGCGCCCGCCCTCCTGGTCCACCGCGATCAGCAGCGCCGGGTCCCGCACTGCCGCAATGGCCCCGGTCAGGGCCCGCACCTGGTCCGGATCGGTGTGATTGCGCGCGAACAGGATCACGCCTCCCACGGCCGGATGGGACAGGAGTTCGCGGTCTTCGGCGGTCAGTTCGGTACCGGCGAGGTCCAGCATGATGGGTCCGAGGGGGAGATTGATCGACATGGGGGTCATACAGAGTGGGTCATAAGTCGTGTCAGAGGTCTCGGGCCCGCTCGTCGGGAGCGGACGCCGCTCACTGCGCCACCCGCAGCGATCGCACGTCCAGATGGTCGCGCAGCCGATCGCCCAGCAGGTTTACCGCCAGCACCACGGTCATCACCGCCAGCCCGGGCGCCAGCACCAGATGCGGGGCCACCAGCATGTAGCCGACGCCGTCGCGGATCATGCTGCCCCAGGAGGCCTCCGGGGGCTGCACCCCCAGGCCCAGAAACGAAAGTCCCGCCTCGGCAATCACCGCCGCGGCGATGCCGAAGGTGGCCTCTACCACCAGAGGGGCCAGGGCCAGGGGTAGCAGGTGCCGCAGCAGGATGCGCGGCGATGCCACACCGAGCGCCCGCGCGGCCGTGACGTGCTCGCGCTGTTTCAGCGACAGGATCTGGGCGCGTGCCAGTCGGGCGTAGCCGACCCAGCCGACTACGGACAGCGCCACGATCACATTGCCCAGACCCGGCCCCAGGATGCCCGCCAACGCAATGGCCAGCAGGATGCCCGGAAAGGCGAGAAAGACATCGATCACCCGCACTACCACCAGATCGAACCAGCCGCCAGCGAACCCCGCCGCGCCGCCCAGCAGGGCGCCGATGATGGCCGACACCAGCACCACGCCGACACCCACGACGAACGCCGTCCGCGCCCCGCTCAGCAGCCGATCCAGCACCGGGCGCCCGAGATCATCCGCCCCCAGGGGCAGCGCCGCGGACGGCGCCGCCAGGATCTGCGGCAGATCGACGCGATCCGGTGCCAACGGCAGCCAGGGACCCAGCAGGGCGACCAGGGCCCACAGGGCCACCACGGCCACCGGCAGGACAGGCTGCAGCCGACGCACCACAGCCTCAGCCGACCCCGATGCGCGGATCGGCCAGGGTGTAGGCCAGATCGGTGGCGGTATTCACGGCGACATACACCACGCTGATCAGCAGCACGCAGCCCTGCACCACGGGATAGTCCCGCGCCTGGATGGACTCCACCAGCAGGCTGCCCAACCCGGGCCAGCCGAACACCGTCTCGGTGATCACGGCACCGCCCAGCAACGCCCCCAGTTGCAGTCCCACCAGGGTCAGCACCGGTAACAGGGCGTTTCTGAGCGCATGGCGCCACAGCAGCGCCGACTCCGACAGCCCCTTGGCCCGCGCCGTGCGGATGTAGTCCTCCTGCAGGACCTCCAGCACGCTCGCCCGCACCATGCGCGCCAGGATCGCCGCCAGGGCCGTGCCCAGGGTCACCGCCGGCAACACCAGGCTGCCCGGCTGATCGCTGCCGCTGACCGGGAGCCAGCCCAGCCAGAGGGAGAACAGCAGGATCAGCAACGGGCCGAGCCAGAAGTTCGGCATCGACACACCCACCAGCGAAAACAGCATGGCACCGGCATCGACCCCGGTGCCGCGCTTGCGCGCCGCCAGCACCCCCAGTGGGATGGCCAGCAGCAGGGCCAGCAACAGGGCGGTCACCGCCAGCTGCACCGTTGCCGGCAACCGTTCGGCCAGCACCGCCGCCACCGGGCGCTGGTCCAGCAGCGAGTGCCCCAGATCCAGCCGCGCCAGCCCGGCGAGATAGTTCCGGTATTGCTGCGCCAGCGGCAGGTCCAGGCCCAGGGCCTGTCGCAGCGCCTCGCGATCCGCCGGGCGCGCACTCTCGCCCAGCATGGCCTCCACCGGATCTCCCGGCACCAGGTGGATCAGCAGGAACACCAGCGTGCAGACGCCGAACAGCACCAAGGCCGCCGAACCGAGCCGCGACAACAGACGCACGCTCACTGCGGATCCTTCAGCGGATGTCCACCGGGGTGCCCGCCGACACCTGATCGAACAGTTCGATCAGATCCGGATCGCGCATGCGGATGCAGCCTTTCGAGCCGGGTTCGCCCATGGGCGTGTCGGGGGGGCAGCCGTGGATGTAGATGTACCGACGCAGGGTATCCACCTGGCCGCCGCGGTTACGGCCCGCCTCCAGACCAGTGAGCCAGAGGATGCGCGTCAATATCCAGTCCCGCCCGGGATGCCGCTCGGCCAGCGCGGCGGAGTAGACCTCACCGGTCCAGCGCCGGGCGCGGAACACACTGCCGACGGCGCACCCCTGGCCGATCTTCAGGCGCACCCGGTGCGCCCCCCGCGGCGTGCAGCCGCTGCCCAGGCGCTCGCCGGGGCCGTTCCTGGCGGTCGATACCGGGTAGACTGACGGCGCCAGGCCGGGCCGACACAGCACCAGTTGCTGCAAACCCAGGTCGATCTCGATCCGGCAGGGCTGCGCCGGAGCGCTGCCGCAGCTGCTCACCCACGCCGTCCCGAACGCGCGTGCTGGCAGTCCGGACAGACCCCGTAGATCACCAGCGAGTGGTCTTCCAGGGTAAAGCCCTGTTCTGTGGCGATGGCCCGTTGCCGGTCCTCGATGACCTGATCGAAAAACTCAACCACCTTGCCGCACTTCATGCAGACCAGATGGTCGTGGTGGCCGCCGCGATCCAGCTCGAACACCGACTGCCCACCCTCGAAATGGTGCCGGCAGACCAGCCCTGCCCCCTCGAACTGAGTCAGTACCCGATACACGGTGGCCAGGCCGATCTCCTCGCCCGCCGACAGCAGTTGCTTGTAGACATCTTCGGCGCTCAGATGGCGTTGTGCGCTGGTCTCCAGCACGTTCAGGATCTTGACCCGCGGGACGGTCACCTTCAGTCCCGCCTGCTTGATTTGCTGACTATCCATCTCTGCTCGATGCCTCGTCGGTGAATCGGTGTCGGCGACTGCTGTAAGATAGGGCGTTTTACGCTGCCCGGCCAGACTAGAACAAACCGATGCGAACGCTCCTACTCTCCCTCGTCGTCCTCGCGCTTGTGGCGCCAACCGGCTGCGCCCGCAAGGAAAAGGACCCGTACCGCAGCCCGATGCTGGCCGAGCTACCCTTTGTTTACAAGATGACCGTGCAGCAAGGCAACATCCTGACGGAAGACATGGTCGATCAGGTGCAGCTGGGCATGTCCAGGAGCCAGGTGCGCTATCTGCTTGGCACGCCAATGCTTGCGGACATGTTCCATACCGACCGCTGGGACTACATCTACACCATCCGCCGTGGTCACGAACCCATGCAGAGCAAACGCCTGACGCTCTATTTCGACGGCGACACCCTGACGAAGATCGACGGCTGGATCGAGCCCGATCCCGCCCGCGCCCTGGCCGCCGAAGAGGAACGCGAAATCGTCATCACGGTGCCGGACTGGAAGGACAACCGCGGCCTGATCAACCGGGCCCTGAACACCATCGGCGTCGGTGCCGACGACTAGCCGTTGCCGTCGCAGCACGGGCCGCGGCGCGGGAATGACCCGTGCCTGCTCATCTGGAAACCAGTCCGGGAGCCAGTCTGCAGGCGCGGGCTCAGCCTTTTGCATCGGCGCGGGTGGTGCCGGCGGCGCGTTGTTTCCGTACCTGCTTCGGATCGGCGATGAGGGGCGGATAGATCTCGACGCGATCGCCGTCCTGCAGCACCTGGTCGAGTGTCACCACCTTGCCGAAGATACCCACCTTGTTCACCCTGAGGTCGATCTCCGGGAACCGCTGCTGGATCCCCGAACGGGCGATCGCCTCAGCCACCGTCAGCCCTGGCAGTGCCGATACCGGCAGCAACGCCTGCTGCCGCTGGCGGGCATAGGCCACCTCTACCGTCACCCGTGACGGCGCACTGGTCGTCGCATCAGTCGCCATAGATCTCGTCGGCGCGCTTGCAGAAGGCGTCCACCAGGGAGTTGGCAATCTGACCGAAGACGCCGCCGAAGGCCTTGTCGATCAGTCGGCCGGAAAACTCGAAGTCCAGTTCCAGCTCCACCTTGCAGGCATCCGCCCGCAGGGACCTGAAGTGCCAGGCCCCGGTCAGCTTGCGAAACGGGCCGTCCATCAGATCGATCTGCATCCGGTGCGGCGGGTCGATGAGGTTGCAGGTGGAGAAGACCTGGCGTATCCCGAGCCGGGCCACCTCGATGCGGCCGCACAGCTTCTCGTCCGTGCGCGACAGCAGTTCGGTGGACTGGCACCAGGGCAGGAATTTGGGATAGCCCTCGACGTCGGCTACCAGCTGGAACATCTGTTCCGCCGAATGCCGCACCAGGGCCGTTTTCTTTACTACTGGCACGTCAAATCAACCCGAATTTCTTGAATAATCCAATGGCGTGCAGAAAGATCAGCACCACCGCCACCGGGGCGACATAGCGGATCAGCAGTCGCCAGAGACGATACGCCCGCGACGTCTCCCCTAGCCCCAGCTCGTCCTGCGACGCCGCGCGGCGCATTACCCAGCCGGCGAACAGCGCGATCATCAGCCCGCCCAACGGCAGCAGCACGTTGGCGGTGACGTAATCGAACAGGTCCAGAAAGCCTTTGCCGAACAGGGTCACGCCGGACCAGACGTTGAGCGATAACAGACAGGCGATGCCCAGCAGCCAGATACCGATGCCGGACAGGATGGCTGCACGCACCCGGCTGAAGCCGAGGCTCTCCACCAGCAACGCCACCACCGGCTCCAGCAACGAGATGGCCGAAGTCCAGGCGGCGAATACCAGCAGCACGAAGAACAGCACGCCGAAGAAGGCCCCGCCGGGCATCTGCCCGAAGGCAATGGGCAGGGTCTGGAAGATCAGGCCCGGTCCGCTGCCGGGCTCCAGCCCCTGGGCAAACACGATCGGAAAGATCGCCAGCCCCGCCAGCAGGGCCACCAGGGTGTCCATGACGGCGATGATCAAGGCGTTCTGGCCGATGGACGCCTGGCTGTTCAGGTAGGAGCCGTAGATCATGATGGCGCCCATGCCCAGGCTGAGACTGAAGAAGGCCTGGCCCATGGCGCTCAGCACCGCCTCGCCCGCATGAGCGCCCAACTCGGCGAAATCCGGCTGGAACATGTACTTGAGACCGGCGCTGAAATCACCCGCCTGGGCGGCATAGATCACCATCGCCACCAGCAGCACGAACAACGCCGGCATCAGGATACGCACCGCCCGCTCCAGCCCGCTGGCGACACCGCGCGCCACCACCAGCACGCACATGGCCATGAAGATGCTGTGCCAGGCCAGCAGGCGCTCGGGGTCTGCCACCAGGGCATCGAACATCGCGCCGGCCGCCTCCCCATCCATGCCCGAGAACAGACCGCCGCCGGCACGGAACACATAGGCCATGGTCCAGCCGGCGATGACGCTGTAGAACGACAGGATCAGCACCCCCGAGACGATGCCCATCCAGCCCAGCACACGCCAGACGGGGGCTGCCCCCTCCTGTTTCGCCAGCGTGCGCATGGTGTTGATCGGGCTCTGCCGACCGCGACGACCGAGCATGATCTCCGCCATCATGATGGGCAGACCGATGGCGGCCACACAGGCCAGATAGATGAGCACGAAGGCGCCACCGCCATACTCACCCGCAGTGTACGGAAAACGCCAGATGTTGCCGAGCCCCACCGCGGAACCCGTCGCCGCGAGGATGAAGGCCAGGCGCGATGACCACATGCCATGGATGGAGGTCGTAGTTGACATCGATCGGTCTCTCTATCCCTCTGCCTGATTCGGGTTTCAGGCCTGGCCTTGGTCCGCCTGCTCCGGGGCGGCCTGGGCCCCCACCTCCGCGCGGACGGTGTCGGCCAGCGCTTCTGCCAGGCGCTGCACCTGGGATCCGTCCACACCCTCCACCATGACGCGCATCACCGGCTCGGTGCCGGATGGCCGCAACAGCACGCGGCCCTGGGTGCCCAGTTCCCCCTCGGCCTGCTGCACCGCATCGCGCACGGCGGGCAGGGTCATCGGATCCATCCGCTGCCGCAGGCGCACATTGATCAGGACCTGCGGATAGTGCGCCACCTCGCTGCAGGCGTCGGCCAGACTCTGGTGGGCCTCGGCCAGTGCCGCCAGCACCTGAAGTGCCGCCACGATACCATCGCCGGTGGAAGTACGGTCCCGACAGATGATGTGCCCCGAGGGTTCGCCGCCAAGGACGCCGTCGATCTGCTTCAGCCGCTCCATGATGTAACGGTCGCCCACCTTGGTGCGCTCGAAACCGATACCGAGCCCACGCAAGGCCAGTTCCAGCCCCAGGTTACTCATCAGGGTGCCGACCACCGGTCCGCGAAGATGGCCGGCGGCCTGGCGCGCGCGGGCGATGATGTAGAGCAACGCATCGCCGTCCACCACCCGGCCGGTGGCGTCCACCATCATCAGCCGATCACCGTCGCCGTCGAAGGCGATGCCCAGGTCCGCACCCTCCTCCAGCACCTTTGCCGCCAGGGAGTGGGGCTTGGTGGAACCGACGTCGCGGTTGATGTTGAGCCCGTCCGGCGACACGGCGATGCGCACCACCCTGGCTCCGAGTTCCTCGAAGACATGGGGTGCGACATGGTAGGTGGCGCCATTGGCGCAATCGACCACCAGCTTCAGTCCGGCCAACGACAGGCTCGCCGGGACGCTGTTCTTGCAGAATTCGATGTAGCGGCCGGAGGCGTCCTCGACCCGCTGCGCCTTGCCCAGCCGGGCCGCCTCCACTGTCTTGAGCGGCTGCTCGAGTTCCGCCTCGATGGCCAGTTCCACCGCATCTGGCAGCTTGTCACCGTCAGCGGAGAAGAACTTGATGCCGTTGTCGTCGTAGGGGTTATGCGAGGCGGTGATCACGATCCCCGCCACGGCGCGAAAGGTGCGCGTGAGATAGGCCACCGCCGGGGTCGGCATCGGCCCGAGCAGGCGGATGTCCATGCCGGCAGCCACCAAGCCCGCCTCAAGCGCCGACTCGAACATGTAGCCCGAGATGCGGGTGTCCTTGCCGATCAGGACCTTGCCGCCATGGCCGTTGCCGAGTACGCGTCCCGCCGCCCAGCCCAGCTTGACCACGAAATCCGGGCTGATGGTCGGATCACCGACCCGCCCGCGGATACCATCCGTGCCAAAATACCTGCGTTCCAACTGATCGCTCCCTTTCATACAGCGGACACGGCCGCCCACACGCGCAGCGCGTCGACCGTCGGACCGACATCGTGCACCCGCAGGATCTGCGCCCCGCGTTGCGCCGCCAGCAGGGCCGCCGCGACACTGGCAGCGACACGGTCGCCCACCTCGCGCCCGGTGATGGCGCCCAGCATCGACTTGCGCGACAGTCCGGCAAGGATCGGTACACCGAAGGCCGAAAACGACTCGAGTCCGGCCAGAAGCGCCAGATTATGCGACAGTGACTTGCCGAAACCAAAGCCCGGATCCACGATCAACCGGTCGCGAGGAATGCCGACCGCCTCGCAGGCCTGCAGACGCTGGGCGAGGAACGCGTGCACCTCGGCCAGCACATCATCGTAGCGGGGTTGCTGTTGCATGTCGCGCGGGCGCCCCTGCATGTGCATCAGGCACACCGGCAGGCCGGTCTGCGCCGCGGCGGCCAGGGCGCCGGGTTCGCGCAACGCGCACACGTCGTTGATGAGGCCGGCCCCGGCATCCGCGGCGGCGCGCATCACCGCCGGCTTCGAGGTATCCACCGAGACCGGCACATCGAAGCGCGCGACGATGGCCGAGACCATCGGGACCACCCGCCGACATTCCTCCTCCGCCGACACCGGTTCGGAGCCGGGCCGGGTGGACTCGCCGCCGATGTCGATCAGATCGGCGCCGTCCCGGAGCATCTGCTCCACCTGGCGAAGGGCCTTGTCGGGGGCAAAAAAACG
This sequence comes from Thiohalocapsa marina, assembly GCF_008632335.1. Classification (GTDB taxonomy): domain Bacteria; phylum Pseudomonadota; class Gammaproteobacteria; order Chromatiales; family Chromatiaceae; genus Thiohalocapsa; species Thiohalocapsa marina. The sequence continues at coordinate 45,479 of NZ_VWXX01000005.1, read as the reverse complement.
ACCCCCGTCCGAGAAGGAGTCGGGGGTCACGTTGAGGATCCCCATGACCCGGGGGACGGTCAGGTCCAGTGACCGCCCCCCGCAGTCTAGCCGCATGGGCAGCGCCTGCACCGGGCGGCGCTACCGTTACCTGGGCCCGGGACCTGGGCGAAGCCGTGGCATGGAATGGACATCACAAACACGATCAATGCTCGCCGGCAGGGCCGCCGATCGGGCCCGCAGTGCCGTCCGACGTCTTGCTGTCCCCGACGCTGGCCGGTTTGTCCGTGACCGGCGCTTCACCACCGCTGCCCGGGGGCGAGGAGGCATCGCTGCTCCACTGCTTGGGCGGCCTGGGGTCGCGTCCTTCCATGATGTCGCTGATCTGGTCGGCATCGATGGTCTCGTACTTGATCAGCGCATCGGCCATGGCATGCAGCTTGTCCATGTGCTCGACCAGGATTGTCTTCGCCCGCTCGTAGTTGCGGTCGATGACATTGCGGACTTCCTTGTCGATCAGGTGCGAGGTCTCGTCGGAGACCGATTTGTGCTGGGTCACCGAATGGCCCAGGAAGACCTCCTGCTCGTCCTCGCTGTAGGTCAGCGGCCCCAGCTTGTCCGACAGCCCCCAGCGGGTGACCATGTTGCGGGCGATCTCGGTGGCGCGCTGGATGTCGTTTGACGCACCGGTGGTGACCATGTCCACGCCGAAGATCAGCTCCTCGGCGATGCGCCCGCCGAACAGGCTGGAGATGGAACTCTCCAGCCGCTGCTTGCTGTAGCTGAAGCGATCGTCCTCGGGCAGGAACAGGGTCACGCCCAGCGCGCGGCCGCGGGGGATGATGCTGACCTTGTGCACCGGATCGTGCTGCGGCACCAGGCGGCCGACGATGGCGTGGCCGGACTCGTGGTAGGCAGTCAGGCGTTTCTCCTCGTCGGACATGACCATGGAGCGCCGCTCGGTACCCATCATGATCTTGTCCTTGGCCTTTTCCAGGTCCTCCATGTCCACCAGCCGCTTGTTGGCGCGGGCGGCGAACAGGGCGGCCTCGTTGACCAAGTTGGCCAGATCGGCGCCGGAGAAGCCGGGGGTGCCGCGGGCGATGACGGATGCGATCACGTCCTCCGCGGTGGGCACCTTGCGCATATGCACCTTCAGGATCTGCTCGCGCCCGCGCACGTCCGGCAGCGGCACCACCACCTGGCGGTCGAATCGGCCCGGACGCAGCAGCGCCGGGTCGAGCACGTCCGGACGGTTGGTGGCGGCAATGACGATGACGCCCTCGTTGCCCTCGAAGCCGTCCATCTCCACCAGCAACTGGTTCAGGGTCTGCTCACGTTCGTCGTGACCGCCGCCAAGGCCGGCACCACGATGACGGCCGACGGCGTCGATCTCGTCGATGAAGATGATGCAGGGCGCGTGCTTCTTGGCCTGCTCGAACATGTCGCGCACCCGCGACGCGCCAACGCCGACGAACATCTCGACGAAGTCGGATCCTGAAATGGTGAAGAACGGCACCTTGGCCTCGCCGGCAATGGCTCGGGCCAACAGCGTCTTGCCGGTGCCGGGCGGTCCGACCATCAGTACACCCTTGGGGATCTTGCCGCCGAGCTTCTGGAACTTGGACGGATCCTTCAGGAAGTCGACGACCTCGACCACCTCTTCCTTGGCCTCCTCGGCGCCGGCCATGTCGGCGAAGGTGACCTTCACCTGGTCCTCGCTGAGCATGCGCGCGCGGCTCTTGGCGAAGGACATGGCGCCGCGGCCACCTGCCCCGCCCTGCATCTGGCGCATGAAGAAGATCCACAGGCCGATCAGGATGAACAACGGGAACCAGTTGATCAGGATCTGCATCAGCACCGAGGGCTTCTCCGGCGGTGCGGCCTTGATCTCGACGTTGTTATTCAGCAGATCACCCACCAGCCCGTCGTCACCGGGGCTGTAGGTGGTGAAGCGCTGGCCGTTCTCGTTGACGCCCTCGATGGTGCGCCCCTGAACCGTGACCTCCTTGACCTGGCCCTGGCGTACCTGCTCGATGAAATCGGAGTACGACAGCGTGCGCGGCGCGGTCTGGGTCGCGGTGAAGTTGTTGAAGACGGACATCAGCACGATCGCGATGACCACCCAAAGAATCAGATTTTTCGCCATGTCGCTCACGGCATCGGCCTCTCTTGTTTATCGATGTCCCCGAACTTAACCGACCCGGAAACCTTTTGCCACCAGATATGTCTCCCGGCTCTGTGGCCGGGAGGCCTTCGGCTTGCGGCTGACCACCCGCTCGAAGCGGCTGCGTAGCGTTCTGACCAGATCGTCGAAGCCCTCGCCATGGAACGCTTTGACCGCGAGGCAGCCGCCGGGTTTCAGGGTCGACGCCGCGAAGTCCAGTGCCAGTTCCACCAGATAGATGGAGCGTGGCTGGTCCACGGCCTTCATGCCCGAAACATTTGGGGCCATGTCCGAAAGCACAAGGTCCACCGCCTGTCCGTCCAGCAGCTGGTGCAGCTGCGCCAGCGCCGCGTCCTCACGAAAATCCGCCTGGATGAACTCGACCCCGTCGATCGGGTCCATCGCCAGCAGGTCCATGGCGATGATCCGGCCCCTTTTCCCGACCAGAGTGGCCGCCACCTGCGACCAGCCCCCGGGGGCGGCACCCAGGTCGACCACCGTCATGCCCGGGCGCAGCAGCGCATCGCGCTGCTGCAATTCCAGCAACTTGTAAGCGGCGCGAGAGCGGTAGCCCTCGGCGCGCGCCCGGTGCACGTAGTCGTCATTGACGTGCCGATCCAGCCAGCGCCGGCTGCTCTTGCTCCTGCGTGATGCGCTCAAAGGTGACTCCTGCAGGATACGCTCAAAGCTGATCGACCCAGCCGAACTCGAACAGCTCCAGCAGGCCGCCAGTGACAGCGCCCGCGAGCATGCCGCCGAGCAGCGCGAACGGCAACAGCTCCGCCGACAGTGCGAGGGCGTGGGTCATGGGACCGGCGGGGCCCTCCGCCAGCAGACCGGCAAAGCCGGCCAGGCTGTTCGCCACCAACAGCGCAATCAGCGCGATCACCGCCCCCTCCACCAGGCTGCAGAACCGCCCGCGCAACTGCGGCCCCCGCTGCGCGAGGACGTGCATGCCGCTGACGTAGAGCACCCCGGTGATGGAAACCAGGAAGGCCACCAGCGCGGCCACGGGCAACACAAGGCCCAGCAGCCGGTCCAGCCCCACCAGCGCCATGGCCGCGGCCGAAGCGACCCCGCCACCCACCAGGAACTTGAGGCCGACATTGGCCGTGCAGCGGTGCGGGAAGTCCACCGCCGCCCCGGCCAGCAGCCCCAGCACCAGCGCAACCGCCGCCAGCAGCCAGGGGGATGCCTGATGCCCGAACACCCCCAGCACCAAGGCTCCGCTGGCGATACCTACCACGCTGGCGGTGAGGGCCAGTTGGCGCGAGCCATAGAAGGTTGCACCGATGCCTCCGGCCGCCCCTGCTGCCAGCACGAACGCCTGTGGCGCCCCCATGGGCGCCAGGAGCTCGCGCAGTACGATGAACAATGGGGCATAGATGGCGCCGAACAGGCTCCAGACGGCGGCACGAACTAGGACAGGAGAGACGCGAGGCGATACAACAGTGGTCATGGGTGCTCGGGGCATCGGCGCGACAACGGGATCGCCGTGTCAGCGGGATGCGCAATGGCTCAGGGATGGAACTGGAAACCTTCGAGGGTAAGCGGAAATGATACCCCGAACGGCAGGCGGGTGACGAGTCGTCGCAGGTGGCAGAAGGCAGCTGGAGTAAGCGGTGGAGGCGCGCCCAGCAGTACGGGATGCGGCAACAGGCTCGCGGAAGTGAGCAGTCGGTGAAATGGTGCCGGTGACTGATTGCCGAGGGCGGCCGAGGTTACGAGCTCAAGCGCGGGCGCGGGTTTCAGCATCAGCAACACCACGCGGGCGAGGGCCCGCGTGGTACGGGGTGCTCAGCGCTCAATCGCGCCGATCGGCGATCAGCCGGCCTTGAGGGTCCAGGAGGCGCACCAGCCGTTCTCGCTGACGGCCTTGCCCGGGAACAGGCTGCACGGACGCCATGCGCCGGAGTCGGCCAGCACGAACTGACAGTTGCTGCAGAACTGCTCTTCCGGTGCCTTGCCCGGACGCGCAGCGCCGGCGCGATCCGCCTGGGTGGCGTCTTCGGAGTACTTCAGGGCCTGGGCGGTCGGATCGGTGGCAGGATCGACGTGCGGCAGCTCTTCCGCCTGCGCGGCAGCCATGCCGACAAGGTTCATCAGCGGCACGGTGGCCAGACCACCCAGCACCAGCTTCACGGCATCACGACGGCTCTTGTTCATCGGCTTATCGGACATTCTGTCGACTCCTAATCACTACTTGGAAGGAATGCGGTCGAAGCGGTCCGCCTCGACCGGCATGACTCGGTTCGGAAACCGAGGGGATGCACCGCCCCGGCAACGCGGGCATTGTGCATGATGATAGCGCAAAAGGCGAGCCTCGCAAGCCGCACCTTGACGGATCGCGCCCTGGCAACACGCCCCAGGCCAAGAGACCCCCGGGCGAAATACCCCGGCGCGAAACAAACTGCGGCGATACGTCCTGGGCTCGGGGAGATGTGACAACCGAAGCGCCAGGAGGTTGCATATCCTTTCACTGGCCGCCCGCCGCAGATTGCCTCAGCGCCGCAGGTAGCTGCCGGCGCCCTGGTAGCGCTCGCGCCAGTAGCGGTTGTCCAGGCTGGCCAGCCGTACCTGCCGGCGTGAGGTCGACGCATGCACGAAGCGCCGCTCGTCCACCATCAGCCCCACATGGTACTGACTCGGTCCGGTCTTGAAGAAAACCAGATCACCGGGCATGGGCCGACGTCGCAGCCGCTTTGCCGCCCCCTGCTGCGCCGCGGCCATGCGTGGAATCTTCAACCCGCCGGCATGGTGCGCATATTGGGTCAGACCACTGCAATCCAGGGCCCGGCCGGGCTCTGAACCGCCGTAGGCGTAGGGCGTGCCGAGCTGCGACAGCCCTGCCTTGACCACCTGCGCGCGCTGCTTGTGCAATCCGCGCAGATCGAATCGCTCGCCGCCGGCGTAGTAATATCCGCCCCCATGGCCGGCACAGCCCTGTACCAGCAGCGCTGCCGGAAGTACCGCGGCCAGCAGGATCGGGCGAATGCCTGACCGAACAACCGGGCGCCACCGGGAACAGCCGTGGGTGCTTGAGGTCATTGTTCATATGCCCGTTGCAACATCCCGTAACACCAGTGATAGCGCCATGCCGAATTCGTGTCAAGACGAGGGCCGCATGAACCCGGCTCCCGCATCGGAGCCAAACACGGAGCCGGAAGCGACCGACACCGATGCGTCCGCCACCCCGTTCGCCACGCTGACGCCGGACCGGGTGCTCGACGCCGTCGAGTCCATCGGTTTCCTCCCGGACGGACACCTGCTGGCCTTAAACAGCTACGAGAACCGCGTCTATCAGGTGGGTATCGACGACGGCCCGCCACTGGTGGCCAAGTTCTACCGCAGCGGGCGCTGGTCCGATGCCGCCATCCTGGAGGAGCACGCCTTTGCGCTGGAACTGTCCCGGCGCGAGATCCCGGTGATCCCACCGCTGGAGATCGCCGGCACCACCCTGCAGCGGTTCGGAACCTTCCGCTTCTCCGTCAGCCCACGCCGCGGCGGCCGGGATCCGGCACTGGACGACCCCGAGGTGCTCGAACGCATCGGCCTGCTGCTCGGGCGCCTGCATCTGGTGGGCGCCTGCAGCGCGTTCCACGCACGTCCGGGCCTGAGCATCGAGCGCCTCGGCGCCGACGCCAGCGCCTGGCTGCTGGACAACGACTGGCTGCCGGCGGAGCTGCGACCGGCCTATCGCGGCGTCATCGAGCATGCGCTCAGCGAGGTCCGCGCCGCCTTCGCGCGCGCCGGCGGCATCGCCAGTCTCCGGCTGCACGGCGACTGTCACCGCGGCAACATCCTCTGGACCGACGAAGGCGCCCATATCGTCGACCTGGACGACGCCGTCACCGGCCCGGCCATCCAGGACCTGTGGATGCTGCTGTCCGGCGAACGCGACGAAATGGCCCTGCAGCTCGACCACGTCCTCACCGGCTACGAGCAATTCCGCCCCTTCGACAACCGCGAACTGCATCTGGTGGAGGCCCTGCGCACCCTGCGTCAGATCCATTATGCCGCCTGGCTCGCCCGCCGCTGGAACGACCCCGCCTTTCCGGTGGCCTTCCCCTGGTTCGACACCCAGCGCTTCTGGCAGGACCACATTCTGGCCCTGCGTGAGCAGATCGCCGCCATGCAGGAGGGGCCCCTGCCGCTGGGCTTCAACCGCTGAGCCGACACGGTATCCCGCCATCTGCTCACCCGGCCGTTACCGTGCATGGACGCCGGGGATGGCGGCAAAGCGGCGCTTTTCGGTATATTGCACCCCATAGCGCCACTTAAGCCCGGTCCAGACTGAACCCAGACCGTCCCGGGCAGACCACAGACAGAACCGGAACCGAGCCCATGAACCCAGATCAGCACAGTCGCACCATCACAGAACGGGTCACCGTGGCCGGCGGCGAACTGGTTCAGTTCGTCAAGGGCCTGATCGCCGACGGCAGTGTGCGGCGCCTGGTGATTCGCCGCCCCAACGGCGCGCAGCTGCTCGACGTACCGCTCACCGCCGGCTTCGCCGTCGGCGGCGTGGTCACGCTGTTCGCACCCATTCTCGCCGCAGTCGGCGCCATCGCAGCACTGGTCGCCAAGTTCGAGGTCGACATCGAGCGGCTGGATACCGAGTTCGACGAGCGGGACCATCGCCCGCGCTGATTCACCCAACCAATTACAACGAGGAATCCCTAGAATGGAACAGGTCAAGAAGACCGACACCCACGTCATCTACAAGAAGCACTCCGGTCGCTACGCGGTCAAGGACAGCAAGACCAAGACCTGGGTCAACGGCGATGACAAGGCCGCCGTCCTGCTCGCCCAGGGCCTGATCACACTGTCTGCGGCCAAGGCTGCGGCGGAGCCCGAGTCAGAAGCGGAAGCCGGCTCCGAGGCGGCGGCTGAGTAGACCGCTACCGATGCCGGACAGCCTCGACGCGCTCAACGGCAGACTGCTCAAGTTCGCCCGCGAGCGCGACTGGGAACAATTCCAGTCGCCGAAGAATCTGGCCATGGCCCTGGCGGGCGAAGCCGGCGAGTTGTTGGAGCATTTCCAGTGGCTCACCGAGCAACAAAGTGCCAGCCTCGGTCCGGAAAAGACGCGCGCCGTCGCGCACGAACTTGCCGACATCCTGAGTTACCTGATCCGCCTGGCCGAGCGGCTCGACGTGGATCTGATCGCCGCCACCGAAGAGAAGATCGCCATCAACGAACAGCGCTACCCGGTGGATCGGGTCCGCGGTGATGCACGCCGCGCCGCCGAGTACGAGCGCTGACCGCCGATCGGTCATCACGGCATTGACACATCCGGCATGGGCCTGTATTCTTCGCGGTCTTCGGTCCGGGACTGAAGACAAGTCCCGCATCGGGGTATAGCGCAGTCTGGTAGCGCGCCTGCTTTGGGAGCAGGATGTCGGGGGTTCGAATCCCTCTACCCCGACCAACGCTGCCAGACAGCACAGGCACGGGAGGTGGTTCCCCTGCCCGGGCGCGCTGCCCGCGATGTTCGGGTTATCCTGGTTCGTCACAGAATGTGGCCTGCGGGGATAGTACCGACAACACGCGTCAAGCGCCCGTAGCTCAGCTGGATAGAGCAACGGCCTTCTAAGCCGTGGGTCGCAGGTTCGAGTCCTGCCGGGCGTGCCACGTACTATCGGGCCAGCGCCCGATAACGCTGGAATCCGGGCTTTCGCAGCCGTAGCGGTTGCGAAAGTCTGCAGACGATGTTAATGGTGGACGTAGCTCAGTTGGTAGAGCGCAGGTTTGTGGCACCTGTGGTCGTGGGTTCGATTCCCATCGTCCACCCCAATATGCCACAGAAGAACATGCGACAGGTGCATGGAATATCCTGTCCATGCAACACAGGTTGACGGGCCGTTAGCTCAGCTGGTAGAGCAGTGGACTCTTAATCCATTGGTCCTAGGTTCGAATCCTAGACGGCCCACCAAGTAAAACAGAGGCTTACCGGAAACGGTAGGCCTTTTTTTTTGCCCGTGGCACACTCCCGAGGGTGCGCAGGTAGGTGATTCTAGCCGGGGCCTGGCATTGACCGCGAGAGGCGACAGTCCGATGATGGCAACCGTTGAGCAACCAATCTGGTGACAACCATGCCTGCGTTAACCATCAAGAACATTCCCGACAGCCTCTACGAACAACTCAAGGCCAATGCCGCCGCGCACCATCGCAGTCTCAATGGCGAATTGATCGCCACGCTGGAGCAGGCCCTGCTGAGCCGCCCGCTGGATGCCGAAGGTCAACTTGCCGAAATCCGCGCATTGCGCGGGCAACTGGCGCTGCCTGTGCTGGATCCGGACGCGATTCAGACGGCGATCGACACGGGGCGACCATGATCGTCGTCGATACCAAAATCCTCGCCTACCTGCTGTTGCCCACACCGCGCACCGACGAGGCGGAGTCGCTCTACCGGCGTGATCCGCACTGGTGCGCGCCGCAGTTGTGGCGTTCGGAGTTCCGCAATGTGCTGCTGACCTGTCTGCGCAAGGAACTGCTGGACCTGAACGCCGCCTTGCGCATTCAGGACCGGGCCGAGCAGTTGCTGGCCGGACGCGAATTCAGCGTACGCTCCACCCGGGTCCTCCCGCTGGCCGCCACCAGTGGATGCTCTGCCTATGATTGCGAGTTTGTCGCCGTTGCCGAGGCGCTCCAGGTTCCGCTCTTCACGGCGGACAAGCGCGTGCTCAAGGCCTTTCCGAGGATTGCGCGGGCATTGAACGCCGATCCCGAAGCGCCGCCCGGAGACGCGACAACACACTGAAACCCGGCACAGGACTCGACACAGGATGGACAGCCTCGCCAGACCCCCGCGCAATCAACTCGAACGCACCGTCATCGCGGCCCGCGATGCGGCCGAGGCCGGCGCCCGCGCCGCCCTCGATTATCTCGGGGTCAGCGCCCCCGAGGCCCCGCAGGGGGCGAGCGACGCGCAGCGCGCCCTGCGCCGGCGATGCGCGTCCACGGCCGCCAGCTCGGCGACCGCCGCCATGCCGATAACCGGCAGGACGACGCCCAGCTGGTGCAGGAAACCGCTCAAGAGATTGATTGGGAGGCGGCTGCTCAACTCGTGGAAGAAGCCTGCTGTTTGCTCGCGCCACCGGGTTCAGTGGCATTTCGCAAGGCGGTCATCGCCGCCCCGAGGGCGGCAACACAGTCTGCACGCAGGCGCTCCACCAGCTCTGGCCCGGCCTGCTCGGCCAAGGCCGCCTCCAGCGCGGCTGCCGTAGCCCTTACCCGCGCCGCGCCGACATTGGCCGCAACGTCCTTGAGCGTGTGTGCCAGGCGCTGCGCGACCTTCAACTCACCGCCGTCACGGGCAGCGGCGAACTGTGCCGGCCAGTCCCTGAATTCCCGCTGACTGTATTCCAGGACTGAGCGCAACAGCGCCTCGTCGTTGCCGAGCCGCTGCCTGGTCGCCTCCAGGTCGCAGTCCGCCAGCGATATCGCCTCGGCCACTGCCGCGCACCCGGCGACAACCGACTTGGTCGCCAGGTCCGGTGCCGATTCCGTTACTGGCTCGGCTGCAGGCTCGACCGGGGCCTCGGCGCGCGCCGGCAGCCAGCGCAGCAGGGCGTCGACCAGCTGCTGCAGATCGATAGGCTTGCTGACATAGTCGTTCATGCCGGCGTCGAGGGCGCGCGCGCGGTCCTCGGGGAAGGCCGCGGCGGTCATGGCGATGATGGGAATCTCGTGTCCCCAGTGGGTCGCGCGGATGGCGGCGGTGGCCTCCAGGCCGTCCATCACCGGCATCTGCAAGTCCATCAAGACCAGGTCGAAATGCTCGGTCTTGAGCTGTTCCAGGGCCTCCCGGCCGTTGCTGGCAACGCGCGTGCGCAGCCCCAGCTTGCGCAGGAAGGCAACGGCCACCGCCTGATTGATGGCATTGTCCTCCACCAGCAGCAGCCGACTGCCGCGGATGGGGGCGGCCGCAAAGGTACTCGCGGCCCGAGGCTCGGTCGTTGGCACCCGCTCGGTGGCATTGTCGTCGATCATCAATGGCAGGGTGAACCAGAAGGTGCTGCCCTCCCCTTCGCTCGAGTCGACCCCGATTGCCCCACCCATGCGTTCAATCAGCCGCCTGCAGATGGTGAGCCCGAGCCCGGTGCCGCCGAAGCGCCGCGCAGTGGAGGCATCGGCCTGGGTAAAGGGCTGGAACAGCCCTGCCGCCTGCTCAGGGGTGAGGCCGATGCCGCGGTCGCGGACCTCGACGCGCAACTGCCGCTCGCCGTCGGTCTCGCCGAGGGACTGTACCGCGATCACCACGCTGCCCCGTTCGCTGAACTTGATGGCGTTGCCGACCAGATTGTTCAGGATCTGGCTCAGACGCAGGGCATCTCCGCGGTAGCCTCCGGCGATCTCGGGCGGGGCATCGATGACCAGTTCCAGACCCTTCTCCTGCGCGGAAAGGGACAGCAGCTCGGCGACCTGCTGCAGCACTGCATCGAGTCTGAACGGCGCCGATTCCAGCGACATCTTGCCGGCCTCGAGCTTGGAGAGGTCGAGGATGTCGTTGATGATGCGAAGCAGCCCCTGGCCGGCACCCTTGACCGATTGCACCAGGGCGCGCTGCTCGGCATCGAGGCGGGTATCGAGCAGAACGTCCAGGAACCCGAGCACGGCGTTCATGGGCGTGCGTACCTCGTGACTCATGTTGGCAAGGAAGGCGCTTTTGGCGGCATTGGCAGCCTCTGCAGTGGCCTTGGCGGTGCGCAGGTCCTGCTCCAGCGCCTTTTGTACGCTGATGTCCTCGATCAGCTTGAGGTGGCAGGGCCCTTCGGTGACGTCACCGTTGACCGGGGCGATGGTCAAGCTGATCCAGACCAGCGAGCCGTCCGGGCGCTGGTAGCGCTTTTCCATCTGGAAGCCGGTGATCTCGCCGGCATTCGGACGCGCCAGGCTGTCCAGTTGTGTCTGCAGGTCGTGCGGGTGGGTGATCTGCATCCAGTTGATATGGGCCAACTCTTCCCGAGTTCGGCCGGCAATGGCGCCAAAGCGTTCGTTGACCTCCAGGATCTGCCCACTCAGGGAGTCGGTGAGGGCAATGCCGAGCGGGGCCTGCTCGAAGATGGTGCGGAAACGGGCCTCGGCGCGGGCCGCCTGATCCAGTGCCTGTTCGGTCTGCACCTGGGCCGCTGCCAACTCGGCGGTGCGTGCCTCCACGCGCTGCTCGAGGCTGTGGTTGAGGGCGCTCAGCTCCTCCTCGCGCATCTGCAAGGCCAGCTCAGCGCTGCGGTCTACCAGCACGAACAGCCGGTGGCCGGCTTGAGCGGAGGTCCCTGGTAGCTGGGTGATGTGCACCTCATAGGGTATGCCCTCAGCCCCGTCCCGAGGCGCACCCCGACAGTCGATGATGCTCGGCGTCGCGTGCAACAGCCCCTTGAGGGCCTGATGCAGTGCCCCACGGCTGTCGAGGTCGAACAGCTGTAGCACCGAGCCGCGGTTGAGAGTATGGGGCAGGCTCATGCCGAGCAATGCGTCAGCCTGCGCGTTGGCCTCCACAATGAACCCCCGAGGGTCAACGATGAGGGCCGGCAGCGGTAGATGACCGAACAGCGCACGGTATTGCTCCAGCGCCGTGGCGGTTTCGCTCTGGGCCAGTGCCAGCGCTTCGTTCTGGATCTCCAGCTCGGTCTGGTAGATGGTCAGCTCTTCGACCAAGTGGTCGAGATCCATCTCGCCTGCGTGGTTTGAGCCGTTGGTCAGGCTGGATCGGCCCTGGTTGATGGCCTGCTCGGCGCGCTCGCGCAATTGCGTTAGATTGACCTTGCGCTGACTCATTCACGGCCTCTTGGTTCCGCAGGTGAATCCGGATCCTGCTGATCACCGCCAGACATTGTCAACGTTCATCCCTTTTTCAATGTCGCTGTACCAAGGCATTGCTATAGTTTTGGTAACGGGCCTGTGATGGCGCGCGCCGAGGGAGGCCCTGATTTCTTGGTCTCCTGGCCAAAAAGCAGCACGCGATTCGAAAACGCGGTTTCCGCATCGCTTCATTTTCAGCGGCTTGCGCCGCTAAAAACGGCGGGGCGACTTGCCCCGCACCGGAAACGCCGAATAAATCAGCGTCTCCCTGAACGAACCTCGCGACGGCCAGCTCATGCGGAACATCTTCGTTGTCGGCCTCGACAACTTTCACCTGGCGCAGCTGCAGGCGTTGCCGGGGGCGTCGGGTCTGGCCTTTCACCCGCTGTTCAGTCATCAGGCGCTCAAGCAGCAGGCGTCGTTTCCGGCGGCCCGGCTGTTGCAGGAAGGCCGCCGGCGGTTGCGGGCCTTTCCGGGGACGGTGGACGCAGTGGTCGGCTACTGGGACTTCCCCGTCAGCACCGCCCTGCCCTTGCTGCGGGCCGCGGTCGGTCTGCCCGGCCCATCGCTGGAGGCCGTGTTGCGCTGCGAGCACAAGTACTGGAGCCGGCGCTGCCAGGCGGAGGTGATTCCGGAACAGGTCCCGGCGCTGTGTGTGGTGGATCCGTTTGCCGACGATCCCCTGTCCCAGGTGTCGCTGGGGTTCCCGTTCTGGCTCAAGCCGGTCCGCTCGGTGCTGTCGCATCTGGGGTTCAGGATCGAGAACCCGGCGGATTTCCACGCTGCCATCGCTCAGGTTCGCGCCGGCATCGGTCGCTTGGCCGAGCCGTTCAACCTGTTCCTGCAGCACGCGGAACTGCCGCCGGACATCGCCGCCGTCGACGGCTGGCACTGCATCGCCGAGGCCATCATCTCCAACGGCCTGCAATGCACCCAGGAGGGCTATGCCTTCGGCGGCGAGGTGGTGATCTACGGCACCATCGACTCGCTGCGCGAAGGGCCCGCCGGGTCGTGCTTCTCACGCTACCAGTATCCATCCAGCCTGCCGCAGACGGTGCAGGCGCGCATGAGCGACTGCAGCCGCCGCATCATTCGCCATATCGGCTACGACAAGGCGCCGTTCAATATCGAGTACTTCTGGGATCCGGACACCGACCGGATCTGGCTGCTGGAGATCAACGCCCGCTTGTCCAAGTCCCACGCCCCGCTGTTCGAGCTGGTGGACGGCCGCTCGCATTTCCAGGTCATGCTCGATCTGGGGCTCGGCCATGCGCCCCATCCGGCCCACCGCAGCGGGCCCTGCGCCGTTGCGGCCAAGTTCATGCCGCGACACTTCGGCGATGCCCGCGTGCTGCGCGCGCCAGGGCCTGATGACATCGCCGCGCTGGAGGCACAGGTGCCCCATTGCCGCATCCAGGTGGCGGTGCGGGCAGGCATGCGGCTGTCCGAACTGCGCAACCAGGACAGCTACAGCTACGAACTGGCCTCGCTCTTCATCGGCGCCGACAACCAGGCGCAACTGCTGGAACGCTTTGCCGACTGCATGGCCCGCCTGCCGCTGGAGCTCGCGCCGATCGCCGCGGCGGAGGCGGCAGCCGCGCCACAACAGAACCAGCGGCAGCCCCAACAACGCCGTCAGGCCGGAGACAGCGAATGGACGTAATCGAACGCTTTCCGCACCAGGTGCGGACCATCGAGCATGTGCGCATACCGATGCCGGATGGCATCCACCTGGCCGCCCGCCTGTGGCTGCCGCAGGCCACCGATGCCCACCCCGTCCCGGCGGTGCTGGAATACATCCCCTACCGCCGGCGCGACTCCACCCGCGCCCGCGACGACAGCCTGCACGGCTGGTTTGCCGGTCATGGCTACGCCTGCGTGCGCGTGGACCTGCGCGGCAGCGGCGATTCCGAGGGCGTGCTGGAGGACGAGTATCTGCCACAGGAGCTCGACGACGGCGTGGCGGTGATCGACTGGATCAGCCGCCAGCCCTGGTGCAGCGGCCAGGTCGGCATGATCGGCATCTCCTGGGGCGGCTTCAACGGCCTGCAGATCGCCGCCCTGCGGCCGCCGGCGCTGAAGGCGGTGGTCTCGGTCTGCTCCACCGACGACCGCTACGCCGACGATGTGCACCACATGGGCGGCTGCCTGCTCGGCGACAACCTGTCCTGGGCATCCACCATGTTCGCCTACAATTCGTTGCCGCCGGACCCCCGCCTGGTCGGCGACGCCTGGCGCGCGCTCTGGCTGCAGCGGCTGCGCGGCAGCGGCCTGTGGCTGGCCAAGTGGCTGGCGCACCAGCGCCGCGACGCCTACTGGCAACACGGCTCCATCTGCGAGGACTGGGACGCCGTGGACTGCCCGGTGCTGGCCGTCAGCGGTTGGGCGGATGGCTACTCCAACGCCGTGTTCCGGCTGTTGTCGGGGCTGCGGGGTTCGCGCCTGGGGCTGATCGGGCCCTGGAGCCACAAGTATCCGCACCAGGGCGTGCCCGGGCCCGCCATCGGCTTCCTGCAGGAGTGCCTGCGCTGGTGGGACCATTGGCTCAAGGGCATCGACAACGGTATCGAGCGCGAGCCCATGCTGCGCGCCTGGATGCAGGACAGCATGCCCCCCACGACCCGCTACCACGAGCGCCCGGGTCGCTGGGTCGGCGAACCGCGCTGGCCATCGAGCAATGTCACCGAGCGGTCCTTCCGGCTCGCCTGGCCGGGCGTACTGGCCGATGCCGACGCCCCGGGCCCGCCCCGGGAGATGGAGATCCAGTCGCCGCTCAGCGTCGGCCTGTTCGCCGGCAAGTGGTGCTCCTATGCGGCCACGCCCGACCTGCCCCACGACCAGCGCGAGGAGGACGGCGGGGCGCTGGTGTTCACCAGCGAGCCGCTACCAGAGGCGCTGGAGATCCTGGGAGCGCCGGTGGTGGAGCTGCAGTTGCGCGCCGACCAGCCGGTGGCCATGGTCGCTGTCCGGCTGTCGGACGTACGCCCGGACGATCAGGCCACACGGGTCACCTACGGCCTGCTCAACCTGACCCACCGCGCCTGCAGTGCCGCGCCGACACCGCTGGAGCCCGGTCGGCGCTACCGCGTGCGGGTGCAGCTCAACGACATCGCACAGCGCTTTCCGCCCGGCCACCGTCTGCGCCTGTCGCTATCCACCTCCTACTGGCCCCTGGCCTGGCCGCCGCCGCAACCGGTGCGGCTGACCATCGACACCGGCGACAGCCGGCTGCTGCTGCCGGTGCGCACCCCCCGGGCGGCGGATGCCGCCATCGGCTTTGCGCCGGCGCAGGGCGCCCCGGCCACACCGGTGCAGCGCCTGGGCGCGGCTCGACACAACTGGCGCGTGATCCGTGATCTGGCCGCCGACGAGTCCACGCTGGAGGTCACCAACGACGACGGCCGGGTGTATTTTCCGGAGATCGATCTGGAACTGGCGCGGCGGGCGCTGGAGTGGTATCGCTACCGGGGCAACGACTTCAACTCGGTGCGCGGCGAGACGGAATGGGTGCGTGAACTGCGCCGTGGCGACTGGTCCGTGCGCACGGTCACCCGCACCGTGCTGACCTCCACGGCCACCCAGTTCCTGCTGTATGCCCAGCTCGACGCGTTCGAGGGCGAACGCCGCGTCTTCGCCGAGACATGGCATCAGGCCTTCGAGCGCGATATGGTGTGAACAACGCCCCGCCCTGCCCTGCCCTGCCCGGAAAGGACTAGACTTGCGGCCAGTTCATCCATCGCATCGCACCAGGCTCATCCAGTGGTCCCGATCATGACGACACAGACACCCTCAAGCGCCGACAACGGTGCGCGACACACCATCCTCATCGTCGACGACACCCCGCAGAATCTCACCGTGCTGGGCGAACTGCTACAGCCCCTGTATCGGGTGCGGGTGGCCAACTCCGGCGAACGCGCCCTGCGCGTGGTGGCTAACCAGCCGCAACCCGACCTGATCCTGCTGGACGTGATGATGCCGGGGATGGACGGCCACGAGGTCCTGCGGCGGCTGCGCGCCGATCCGGCCACCCAAAACATTCCGGTGATCTTCATCACCGCCATGGAGGGCAGCGAGAACGAGGAATACGGCCTGAAGCTGGGCGCAGTGGACTACATCACCAAGCCCATCAATCCGGCCATCGTCCTGGCGCGGGTCAAGGCGCAGCTCGAACTCAAAGACGCCCGTGACCGCCTGGCCAACGAGAACGAATGGCTGGAGGCCGAGGTGGCCCGGCGCATGCAGGACAACCTGCTGATCCAGGACCTGAGCATCCGCGCCCTGGCCAACCTGGCGGAGGCCCGCGACAACGAGACCGGCCAGCACATCCTGCGCACGCAGACCTATGTGGAGATCCTGGGGCGCCATCTGGCGGAGCATCCGCGCTTCAAGCAGGCCCTGGCGGGGCAGCGGCTGGAGCGCATCGTCAAGGCGGCGCCGCTGCACGACGTCGGCAAGGTGGGCATCCCCGACGCCATCCTGCTCAAGCCCGGGCGCCTGACGCCGGAAGAGTTCGCGATCATGCGCACCCACGCCGCCATCGGCGCCGAGGCCATCGAACGGGCGATGCAGATCAGCGTGTCGGCCACCAACATCGACGAGGCCGACCAGGTGCCGGACGCCTTCGCCTTCCTGCAGGTCGCCAGCGAGATCGCCCGCAGCCATCATGAGAAGTGGGACGGCTCCGGCTATCCTGCCGGCCTGTCCGGCGACGACATCCCCGTCTCCGGCCGCCTGATGGCGCTGGCGGATGTCTTCGATGCGCTGATGAACAAACGCATCTACAAGCCGGCCATGGGCCTGGAAGAGACCACCCGCATCATCCTCGAGGGCCGCGGCACCCATTTCGATCCGGCGGTGGTAGACGCCTTCACCGCCTGCAGCGAGCAGTTCGCCGAGGTCGCCGCCCGGCATCCGGATCCGGACCCGGATCCGACACCGACCCAGGATTCGACCGCCGATTCGACTGCAGATTCACAGGCGGCCTGAGGCATGTGCAGGCGCAACGGCAGGACCGGCCCCTGCGGATACAGCCCCCAGGGCCCGCAGCCGTTGCCTTGCCGCGGCCAACAGGCCACACCAAAGGCCGCTTCGGGGGCCGGATGAAACACGGCCCCAGCAACCTGCGCGTCCCGGCGCCGGCCATCGCCCTGGCCGCGCTGCTGGTGGGGCTTTTACTCTTCGCCGGCCTGGAGCGGCACTGGCTGGCGCAGGCAGCGGCGATTGCGGGCCTTGCCCTGCTCGCCCGGCTGATCTGGCTGCTGAAACGCCTCGGCGAGCGTCAGGCCCTGAATCAGGCCATCATCGACGCCGCACCCATCGCCATCGAGCTGGTGGAGGCCGACAGCCTGCGCTTCATCGAATGCAATCCGGCCAGCTACCGGACCCTGGGCTTCAGCCGCACAGAGATGCTGGACTTGAGCGTGGCCGACATCCAGGACGCCCTGTCCGCCGAACAACTGGCCGACATCACCCGGGAGATCCGCCAGCGTGGCGAGGCGCAGTTCGACACCCGCCACCGGCACCGCGATGGTTCGGTACTGAATGTTCGAGTCCGGGCGCGCATGGTGCGCCTCGGCGGGCGCGACCACATCCTGGGCATCTGGCGCGATGTCACCGCCGAGACCCGGGCCAATGCGCAGATCCGCCTGCTGTCCATGGCCGTGGAACAGAACCCAAGTATGGTGGTGGTCACCGACCTTGACGGCAATATCATCTTCGTCAACGACGCCTTCGAGCGCTCCACCGGCTACAGCCGCGACGAGGCCCTCGGGCGCAACCCACGCATCCTCAAGTCCGGCAAGACCCCGCCCGAGGTCTACCAGGATCTCTGGCGCACCATCACTGCCGGCGAGACCTGGCATGGCGAGTTCATCAACCACACCAAGGACGGCCGCGAGTGCATCGAGTCCGCCACCATCATGGCCCTGCGCGACGACCGGGGCCGTATCTGCAACTATGTGGCAGTCAAGCAGGACATCACCGAGCAGAAGCGCCTCACCGCCGAGCTGGATGCCCACCGCCAGCGGCTCGAGCAGCTGGTTGAGGAGCGCACCGCCGAACTGCGCCAGGCCAAGGAGTGGTCGGACGCGGTCAGCCGCGATTTCTGGCGCGTGCTGGACACGGTACCGGAAATCGTTGTACTGAGTGATCGGCAACAACGGCTCAAGGCGGTCAGCCGCAGCTTCATCCATGCCTGCGGCAAGCAACACTGGCAGGAGTTCCGGCACAAGCCCCTCACCGAGGTGCTGCCCGCGGCGCTGGCCCGGGAACTACAGGCCCGCGAGCAGGCGCTGCTGGCCTCCGGCACGGACATGCTCCGGCACGAGCGCGAGGTGGAGCTGCCCAACGGAACGCACCGGCTGCTGGCCTTCACGCACCTGCTGCTGCGCGATGCCGATGGCGCCATCTCCGGCTTCCTGATGCAGGCCCGTGACCGCACCGCGAGCGCCCACGCCGCCGCCACCCTGGCGCGCCGTGAAGAGGAACTGCGGCTGTTGCTGGAGTCCACCTCCGACGGCCTGTTCGGCGCCGATCAGGACGGCCGCATCACCTTCATCAACGCCGCGGCCGTGCGGCTCCTGGGCTATGATCGGCCGGAGCAGCTGATCGACCAGCTCAGCCACCAGCTCACCCACCACAGCCACGCCGACGGCTCCGCCTACCCCGTCGAAGACTGTCCGATCCATCGCTCCATCCTCCGGCAGGAAGCCATCCAGCGCGACGACGAGGTGTTCTGGCGGCGCGACGGCACGGCCTTTCCGGTGGCCTACGCCAGCGCGCCGCTGCGGCGCGAAGACGGCAGCATCGGCGCGGTGGTGTCGTTCCAGGACATCAGCACGCGCAAGCGCGCCGAGGCCCAGCTGCAACGCGCCAAGGAAGCAGCCGAGGCGGCCAACCGGGCCAAGAGCGAGTTCCTGGCCAACATGAGCCACGAGATCCGTACGCCGATGAACGCCATCATCGGCCTCACTCACCTGCTACAGCGCGAGGTGACGGAACCCGCCCATCGCGACCGACTGGTCAAGGTGTCCGACGCCGCGCATCACCTGCTGACCATCATCAACGACATCCTGGACCTGTCGAAGATCGAGGCCGGCAAGCTCCAGCTGGAGCCCACCGACTTCGAGGTGGAGCGCATCGTCGACAACGTCTGCAACCTGGTGCGGGACAAGGCCGTGGCCAAGGGCCTGGAACTGGTGGTGGACATCCGCGCCCTGCCGCCGGCGCTGCATGGCGACGGCCTGCGCCTGGGGCAGATCCTGCTGAACTTTGCCGGCAATGCCGTGAAGTTCACCGAACAGGGCAGCATCCGGCTGTACGCCAGCACGACAGCGGAGACCGCCAACGGCCTGGTGGCCCGCTTCGAGGTCATCGATACCGGCATCGGACTGACCGTGGAACAGCGGCAACGGCTGTTCCAGGCCTTCGAGCAGGCCGACGCCTCCACCACGCGCAAGTACGGCGGCACCGGGCTCGGCCTGGCCATCTCACGCCGGCTCACCCAGCTGATGGGCGGTCGCATCGGCGTGGACAGCAAACCCGGACAAGGCAGCACCTTCTGGGTGGAACTGCCGTTCGGCCGTGCGCGCAGCACCCCGACTCTGCCGACCAGTCGTGCCGACCTCGACGGCCTGCGGGTGCTGGTGGTGGACGACCTGCCGGAGGCACGCGAGTCCATGGCCGGGCTGCTGCGCCCCTGGGGCATGGTGGTGGACACCGCCGCCGGCGGCGTCGCCGCACTTGACCTGATTCGGCAGCGCGACGCCAACGGCATGGCCTACGACCTGTTGCTGGTGGACTGGCAGATGCCGGACCTGGACGGGCTGGAACTCGGCCGGCACCTGGCGTCGATGCCGTTGGCCCAGCCGCCCGCCAGACTGCTGGTCAGCGCCCACCAGAACAGCCTTTCCGCACAGGCACTGGCGGACGCCGGCTATGCCCGGTTGCTACTGAAACCGCTGACCTCGACACACCTGTTCGAGGCCGTGCAAGGCGCCATCGCCGCCCAGCATGGGGAAGACGCCGGGCCGCTCCCCGGCGAGGCCGAGCAGCAACTGCGCCGGCGCGGCCGCACCCGCATCCTGCTGGTGGAAGACAACGCCGTGAACCAGGAGGTGGCGCTGGCACTGCTGGAGGCCGTGGGCATCGAGGTGGACATCGCCGACGACGGCCAGATCGCCGTGGACAAAGTCAGGCACCAGGGACCAAACCAGCGCCCGAGCCAAGGCTCGGACCAGAGCGGCGACCAGACTGCCACCCCGCACTACGACCTGATCCTGATGGACATCCAGATGCCGATCATGGACGGGCTGACGGCAACCCGCCTGATCCGGAAACTGCCCGAACATCAGAACACCGCCATTGTCGCCATGACCGCCAACGCCTTCGACGAGGACCGCCAGGCCTGTCTCGAAGCCGGCATGAACGATCACGTGATGAAGCCGGTGGACCCGGAGACCCTGTACCGTGCCCTGGTGCGCTGGCTGCCGCAGCCGGCGGACAACCCGTCGCAGCCGCAGGCCGCAGACGACGCATCCGCAACGGCGCCTGTCACTGCCCGCTTCAAGCGCCTGGAGGCCTTGACCGACCTGGACCTGGACGCCGGCCTGAAACACAGCAACGGGCGCATGGAACTGTACCTGCGCCTGCTGGACAAGTTCCTGCGTGATCCCGGAGCCGAGTACCTGGTTAGGGCGCTCGCGGATGCCGACCTGCCACGGGCCCGACGCGCCGCGCACACGCTGAAGGGCCTGGCCGCAACCCTCGGTGCAGGGCGACTTCGCACCCTGTCCGCGGCGCTGGAGCAGGCCCTGAAGCAGGCCATCGGCGCGGTGCCCGCCCAGGCGCCACCAGACTCCGCATCGGCCGTTTCCGGTCCGCTCGCCTCCGCACCGACCAGCCCGGCGCCGGCCGACCCCGACTGGATCGCCCAGGCGGAAGCCATCGCGGCCGAGGTCAAGCGGCTGCAGCAGGTACTGGAGCCGATCATCAGGGACGGACCGGAGCCGGCCGCCGAACAGTCGCCCCCATCATCCGAAGATGGCAGCGACGCCGCCGTCCGCGCGGCGGTGACAAAACTGAAGTCGCTGCTGGACAGCGGCGATCTGCGCGCAGCCACCCACTTTCACGCACACCGGTCGATGCTGGCCGCGGCCCTGGGACCGCTGACACAGACCCTGGCCGATCAGATCGATGACTTCGAGTTCGATGAGGCGCTGTCCACGCTGGACCAGGCCCTGGCGGACTTCGAACCCGCGGGTGAACGCGGCCTGGATGAACGCGACCAGAATGAACGCGACCAGAATGATCGCGACCAGAATGATCGCGCTTAGGGTGACCAGGCGGCGCGGACTCCTGCTCGGCGTCCTGCTTGCCCTCTGCCTGCCGACCGGGCTCGCGCCCGCCGGCGAGCCGGACGCGCTGCGGGTGGTGGGCGACAAGAACTATCCGCCCTACCTGTTTCTGGATCCCGACGGTGAACCAAGGGGCTACCTGGTGGACCTGTGGCAGCTGTGGGAGCAAAAGACCGGCATCCCCGTGGCGTTGCACGCGACCACCTGGGGCGAAGCCCAGCGCCGCGTGCTCTCCGGCGAGGCCGATGTGATCGAGAACATCTTCCATACGCCCGCGCGAGAAGCCCTGTACGACTTCAGTGCCCCCTACGCCACGCTGCCGACGGCCATCTACGCGCACGAGTCGATCCAGGGTCTGCGGGATATCGACAGCCTGCGCGGCCTCCGTGTCGGCGTCTTGGAGGGCGATGTCTGCGTCGAGCACCTGCAGCAGCACGGCATCGACGACCTGAACCTCCTGCCGAGCTATCGGGCCCTGATCCAGGAGGCACTGCGCGAAGACGTCAAGGTCTTCTGTATGGACGAGGCCCCTGCCAACTACTACCTCTACGCGGCCGGCGCCCACAAGCGCTTCCGCCGGGCATTCGAGCTGTACCAGGGGCAGTCCAGTCGCGCCGTCCGCAAGGGTAAGCGCGACAGCCTGCGTCTGGTGGAACGCGGCATGGCACAGATCAGCGACAGCGAGCGAGCCGCCCTGCGCCGGCAGTGGATGGGTCAGCCCATTATCGACGGTCAGGTGGCGCGCCACCTGGGCTGGGTGATCCTGGTGCTGGTGCTCGCCGGTGCGCTGCTGCTGTTCTGGACCCGGCTGCTGCGCCGACAGGTGCGAAGCAAGACCCGTGAACTTCAGCAGGCGCTGGAGGAGGTGCGCCAGGCGCAGCGTCAGAGCGACCTGGCGCGCGATCATCTGGAGCAGGAGGTGACCGATCGCACCGCGGCCCTGGCCGCCGCCGTGGAGGAGCAACAGATCATCTTCGACACCGCCACCTCCGGCATCGCGCTGATCAAGGACCGCGTGCTGCAACGCTGCAACCGGCGACTGCACGAACTCTTCGGCTGGCCACCTGGCAGCATGGTGGGGCAACCCACCACCATCTGGTATCCGGACGAGGCGGCCAACATCGCCGGCGGCGAGTCGGTCTACGCCCACATCTGGAAGGGCGAGAGCCACCAGCGCGAGCAACAGCTGGTGCGCCGCGACGGCAGCCTGTTCTGGGCCCGACTGACCGGCAACGCCATCGACTGCACGCGCCCGGAAAAGGGCACCGTCTGGATCATCGACGACATCAGCGCCGAGCATGCCACCCTGGAGCGCATGCGCGAGGCAAAGGCCCTGGCGGAGGAGGCCGCCCGCGCCAAGTCGGACTTTCTGGCCAACATGAGCCACGAGATCCGCACGCCGATGAACACCATCATCGGCATGACGCATCTGGCACTGCAGGCCGACCCCTCGGCGCGCCAGCGCGACTATCTCAACCAGATACGCGATGCCGGCCAGCACCTGCTCGACATCGTCAACGGCATCCTGGATTTCACCGAGATCGACGCCGGCAAGCTGAAACTGGTGCCGGGGGAGTTCGACCTGGACCAGTTGCTGGAGGACCTGGTCCAGCAGATCACGCGGCCCTGCGAGGCAAAGGGGCTACGCCTGCAGGTCATGATCGAGGCGGCCCTTCCCCGACGGCTCATCGGCGACCCGGCCCGTCTGCGCCAGATACTGATGATCTACGCCGACAACGCGATCAAGTTCACCCGCCAAGGGCAGATCGGCATCGACGCCCGGCTGGCAGCGCAGGATGAACAAGGCCTGCTGCTGCGGGTGGCGGTGCACGACACAGGCATCGGCATCGATGCCGCCCAGCGCAAACGGCTGTTCCAGGCCTTTCTGCAGGCGGATGGCTCCAAATCCCGCAAATACGGCGGCACCGGCCTGGGTCTGGCGCTGGCCCAGCGCCTGACGGCGCTGATGGGGGGAAGCGTCGGTGTCGACAGCGAGCCCGGCGTGGGCTCCACCTTCTGGTTCACCGCCCGGCTGGGCATTGCCACCCACCAACCCCGGAGCACGCAACCGCATCCATATCGGCGCCCGGCGGGCGAAGCGCCGGCCGCGCTGCCGCAGCTCCCCACCGACGACGTGGATACCGAAGCCCCCGCGACCCCGGCGGAGATCGCGCGGCGGCAGGCGATCCTGAGCGGACTCGCCCGGCGACTGGCGGACGACGACTTCGCCGTCGGCCAGTACATCGACGAACACCACACACTGCTGACAGAGACCCTCGGCAGGCACTTCAGGCCGCTGGTCAATGCCATCCAGCACTACGACTTCCACACGGCCGCGGAGTTGCTCGACCGGGCCGCGGCGGAGCGAGGGATCCCGCTGGACGATCAGCGGCCCTCATCACCGGTGACCGACTGACGCCCGGCGCGCAGCAACCGCCCGTCAGGCAATGCCGGCGATGCGCTGCATGGCCTGTTCCAGATTCTGCCGGCTGGTGGCGATGGAGATGCGCGCATAGCCATCGAGTCCGAAGGCGGAACCCGGCACCAGGGCCACCCCGGCCTGCTCGATCAGGTACTCCGCCAGTTCAAGATCATTGCTGACGCCATCGAGCCGCTGGATCAGCCCGGTCACCTTCGGGAAGACATAGAAGGTGCCGTCGGTGGGCAGGCACTCGATGCCGTCGATGCGGTTCAGCGCCTCGACCACGAAGTCATGCCGCTCGCGGAAGGCGCCGAGCATCTCGCCGATGCAGTCCTGCGGTCCCTCCAGCGCCGCCTGCGCCGCCACCTGAGAGATGGAGGTGGGATTGGACGTGCTCTGCGACTGGATCTTCTTCATCGCCTTGATCACCTGCTCCGGCCCGCCGGCATAGCCGATGCGCCAGCCGGTCATGGAATAGGCCTTGGAGACGCCGTTCAGCACCAGGGTGCGCGGCGCCAGATCCGGGCACGCATTCAAGATATTGACGAAGGGCGTCTGCGTGTCCCAGCGGATGTGCTCGTACATGTCGTCGGTGGCGATCAGCGCCTGGGGGAAGTCGCGCAGCACCTCGCCCAGCGCCGTCAGCTCGTCGCGGCTGTAGGCCATGCCGGTGGGATTCGACGGGCTGTTGATCACCACCAGACGGGTACGTTCGGTCAGCGCCCCGCGCAGCTGCGCCGGCGTGATCTTGAACCGCTGCTCGGCGCCGGCATCCACCAGCACCGGCACCGCGCCCGCCAGCAGCACCATGTCCGGGTAGCTGACCCAGTAGGGGGCCGGAATCACCACCTC
The DNA here is from genome assembly GCF_008632335.1 of Thiohalocapsa marina. Taxonomy (GTDB): domain Bacteria; phylum Pseudomonadota; class Gammaproteobacteria; order Chromatiales; family Chromatiaceae; genus Thiohalocapsa; species Thiohalocapsa marina. Next base: position 20,902 of record NZ_VWXX01000005.1, on the reverse strand, counting down.
GTCGCCCGGATCCAGCACCGCCTGTGCCAGATTGAAGAAGCTCTGCTTGCCGCCGCAGGAGACCAGGATCTCCTCCGGGCGGTAGTCGAAGCCGTTCTCGCGCTGGAACTTGGCGATGATGGCCCCCTTGAGCTCTGGCGTGCCGTCCACTGCCGTGTACTTGGTGAAGCCGTCGCGGATGGCGGCGATGGCTGCCTGCTTGATGTGCTCCGGGGTGTCGAAATCGGGCTCACCCGCGCCCAGGCCGATTACATCCTTGCCGGCGGCGCGCAGTTCCTTGGCACGGGCGGTGATGGCGAGGGTCGCCGAGGGCTTCACGGACTGGACGCGGGCGGAAAGCTTGATGGTCATCGGTATGGTCTGCTGTGGGGGTGATTGACGACGGCTGGCATAATGGATGGCAAATCATGACAGCCACGGAAATGATAGCGAATCGCCGCCCGCGGAACATCCGCCAAATGCGGCCCCGCGATTCGACATCTGGCCCGCTTTCACACCGCCCGACGCCAACCATGTCACAAGCCCCGTCGAAACCCTTTCAGCTCGAATCCCGCTTCCAGCCCGCCGGCGATCAGCCGGAGGCCATCCGCCGCCTGCTGGAGGGCCTGCACGACGGCGAGGCGGGCATGACCCTGCTCGGCGTCACCGGCTCGGGCAAGACCTTCACCATCGCCAACGTCATCGCCCAGGTGCAGCGTCCCACCCTGCTGCTGGCGCCGAACAAGACCCTGGCCGCCCAGCTCTATGGCGAGATGCGCGAGTTCTTCCCGCACAATGCCGTGGAGTATTTCGTCTCCTACTACGACTACTACCAGCCGGAGGCCTATGTCCCGGCCAGCGACACCTACATCGAGAAGGACGCCTCCATCAACGAGCACATCGAGCAGATGCGCCTGTCCGCCACCAAGGCCCTGCTGGAGCGGCCCGACGTCATCATCGTCGCCACGGTGTCCAGCATCTACGGTCTCGGCGACCCGGAGGCCTACCTGAAGATGGTGCTGCACCTGTCGCGCGGCGACATCATCGACCAGCGCGCCATCCTGCGGCAGCTCACGGCGCTGCAGTACCGCCGCAACGAGATCGAGCTCTCCCGCGGCAGCTATCGCGTGCGCGGCGATGTCATCGACATCTACCCGGCGGAATCCGACGACGAGGCCCTGCGGGTGGAGCTGTTCGACGACGAGATCGAGGCGCTGTCGCTGTTCGACCCGCTGACCGGTGAGGTCCGACACAAGGTGCCGCGCTATACGGTATTTCCGAAGACCCACTACGCCACGCCACGCGAGGTGATCCTGAACGCCGTGGAGCAGATCAAGGACGAACTGCGCGACCGCCTCAACTGGCTGCGGGAGCACGACCGGCTGGTGGAGGCCCAACGGCTGGAGCAGCGCACCCTGTTCGACCTGGAGATGATGGTGGAGGTGGGCTACTGCTCGGGCATCGAGAACTACAGCCGCTACCTGTCCGGCCGCGGCCCGGGCGAGCCGCCGCCGACCCTGTTCGACTATCTGCCCGCCGATGCCCTGCTGGTCATCGACGAAAGCCATGTGACGGTGCCGCAGCTCGGCGGCATGTACCGCGGCGACCGCTCGCGCAAGGAGAACCTGGTGGAGTACGGCTTCCGCCTGCCCTCGGCGCTGGACAACCGGCCGATGCGCTTCGAGGAGTTCGAGGCCAAGCAGCCCCAGGTGATCTATGTCTCGGCCACCCCGCGCGACTACGAGATCCAGCACTCCGGCGCCGTGGTCGAGCAGGTGGTGCGCCCCACCGGCCTGGTGGACCCGGAGGTGGAGGTGCGCCCGGCCCTGAGCCAGGTGGATGATCTGCTGTCAGAGATCCAGCTGCGGGTGGCGCGCAACGAGCGCGTGCTGGCCACCACCCTGACCAAGCGCATGGCCGAGGACCTGACCGACTATCTCGGCGAGCACGGCGTGCGCGTGCGCTATCTGCACTCGGACATCGACACCGTGGAGCGGGTCGAGATCATCCGCGATCTGCGCCTCGGCGAATTCGACGTGCTGGTGGGCATCAACCTGCTGCGCGAGGGCCTGGACATGCCCGAGGTCTCGCTGGTGGCTATCCTCGACGCCGACAAGGAGGGCTTCCTGCGCTCCGAGGGCTCGCTGATCCAGACCATCGGCCGCGCCGCCCGCAACGCCAACGGCAAGGCCATCCTCTACGCCGATGCGGTCACCGGCTCCATGCGCCGCGCCATCGACGAGACCGAACGCCGCCGGGACAAGCAGATGGCCCATAACGTGGCCAACGGCATCACGCCGCAGACCATCCGCAAGGCGGTGGCGGACATCATGGAGGCGCACACCCCGGGCGCGCCCATGAAGCCCCAGGACTACGCCAAGGTGGCGGAAGAGATCGCGGAATACGCCGACCTGACGCCGGCCCAGATGACCAAGCGCCTGAAGAGCATGGAGAAGGCCATGTACCAGGCCGCCAAGGACCTGGAGTTCGAGAAGGCCGCCGCCTTGCGGGACAAGATCAAGACCCTGCGCGAGCGCGGACTGGCGGCCTGAACCAGTGTCGCGGCACAGGGTGCCCATGCACCGCGGCCGACCGGTGCCTTCTGACGGCCTCAGTATTCGCCGACCATCCGCTGCATGGCCTTGCGCACGCGGTTGCTGGGCACGGCGAAGCCGATGCCGACATTGCCGCCGTAGGGACCGATCAGGGCGCTGTTGATCCCCACCACCTCGCCGGAGAGGCTGATCAGCGGCCCGCCGGAATTGCCCGGGTTGATGGAGGCGTCGGTCTGGATCAGCGAGCCCGCATCCTCGCCGGCGATATCGCCGCGCCCCAGGGCGCTGACGATGCCGGCGGTGACCGTCTGCCCCAGCCCGAAGGGGTTGCCGATGGCGATGACGAAGTCCCCCACCTCCAGATCACCGGAATCACCGAAACGCACCCGCGGCACATCCACCGGCTGGATGCGCAGCAGCGCGATGTCGGTGCGGGCATCCCGTCCCAGCAACCGCGCCCTGAAGCCGCGGCCGTCGGCCAGGATGACCATGATGGAACGCGCATCCTCGGTCAGATGGGCGTTGGTCAGCACCAGGCCGCGATGCCCGTCGACGATGAGGCCGGCGCCCTCGCTCTGGCGTTTCTGGACCTCGGACGGGTCTGGCAGGACCAGGTTGAAGCGCTGCAGGAACTCGCGCAGCTCGGGATCATGGAACAGCGGATGATCCTCGATGCTGACCTCCGACATGACCGACACGCTGACCACCGCCGGGGTGATGCCACGCAACATCGGCGCCAGGGACGGGTAGCCGTGCTTGGGGCCGATGCCGGGGAACGGACCCCGGGCGGACGCCGGCTGGACCCGCAGCGGGTTGCCATTGCCGCAGCCGGGGGGACATGCTTCGGCGGTCGCTCCGTCGCGGGCGGCCTCGGGCATCGGCGGGGCGGTCGCGCAGGCCTGCAGCCCGCAGGCCGCGGACAGCAGCAGGCCGGCGATCAGCAGGCTCCGACCTATCCGGCGTCCGCCCGGGAGCCGCTGCAGGGCGCCTGGCATCAGTTGCGCGCCAGGGTCGCCCCGCCCGTGAGCGCATTGGCCACTCTCAGGCGAAACCCGTAGTCCACGGGCTGGTTGATCAGCAGGCTGAAGGCGAGCCAGTCGCCGTCCCGGCGTGCCCAGCCGGCATAGGCGCTGACCCCGCTCAGGGTGCCGGTCTTGGCGCGCACGGCAGGATTGTCGTCCTGCCGGGGCAGCAGCGCGCGATACGGCTCCAGCGCCTGCAGCACATCCAGCAACTGCCGGCCGCTGAGCCGGTTGCCGCGGGACAGGCCGGCACCATCCTCGATGCGGAATTCGCGCCAGCCGAAGCGTGCCCGGGCCCATCGCTCCAGGGACTGTTGCGACTGGGCCATGCTGCTGCGGCCATGCCGCTCCCCCAGGGCCAGAAACAGGCTATTGGCGACAAAATTGGTGGAATAGGCCAGCATGTCCTCCACCACGGTCTCCAGCGTGCGGGTGTTCTCATGCACCAGCAGCCGTCTCGCCCCGGCCGGGACCGAACCCAGGCGCACGTCGCCGCGGGCGTCGACACCCGCTGCCTGCAGCTTGGCCTGGAACACCTCGCCGAAGTGGTACAGCGCATTGTCGCGGGTGCGCAGGTTGATGCGGTGCCTGCCGTTGCCCATGGTGGCGCCCAGCCGCTGCGCGGTGGCAGTGACGGGGGTCTGCGCCTCGGCGCTGCTGACATGCCCTGCAGCCACCCGTAGGTACACCGTGTTGAAGTTGACCGCCAGCGCCGTGACCGGTGCATCGTAGGGGTTGTCGCTGTCGGACCGACCGGGGATGCGATCATCCGCGGCGAACAGGCCGTCATCGAGCCCGATGCCGGTCACCGTGCGCAGGCCTTGCTCCCGCAGCGCCGCGACCAGCAGGTCCAGTTCCTCCGCCACCAGGTAGGGATCGCCGCCGCCCTTGATCCACAGGCGGTTGTCGTGGTCGCGGTAGATCGCCGTGGTGAAACGGTGCGACAGGCCCCAATGCTCGATGGCCGCCAGCGCCGTAACCAGTTTCATGGTCGAGGCCGGAATCATTGGCCGGTCCGCCTGATCCGCTAGCACGATGTTCGGCCCCTGCTGCACCACCAGGCTGGCTTCGGCCAGCCCCAGGGCCTCGCCGATGGCGTCGGCGCCGGACACGCCGGCGGCCAGCCACAGCAGCAGGCCGCCGGCAGCGGCCAGCGGACGGGCAACGATGGATGCACGCAACATGGGTCTCCTCTCTCGGACCTGCCCGACGGGGTGGCAATAACGGTGCCGGATCGCGGGCGCCACGGGCACACCGCAACCGGATCGCCAGCTTAGCATGTCACCGACCGCACGGCGCGCCCGACAAGCAACGGGCCACCACCACCGACCCGCAACACCTGTGTCCGCGGGGTTCGGATATACTCGCCGCACCAGATTGACCGGCCACGCTCTGACACCCACGCCCCATGGATTCGACCGACGCACCAACCCAGCAGCTCCGCTTCCTCACCCTGGCCGACGGACGTCGGCTGGCCTTCTCGGAGTTCGGCGCGCCGGATGGCCAGGCGGTGCTGTACTGTCACGGCTTCCCGAGTTCCCGCCACGAGGCCCGGCTGTTGCATGACCAGGCCCTGCGCGCCGGCGCCCGGATCATCGCCGCGGACCGCCCCGGCTACGGCCGGTCCGACCCGCAGCCCGGGCGCTGCATCCTGGACTGGGCGGACGATCTGACGCGCCTCGCCGACCATCTGCAGCTCGACCGGTTTGCGCTGCTTGGCGTCTCCGGCGGCGGCCCCTATGCCCTTGCCGGCGCCGCCCGCGCGCCGACGCGCATCGCCGCCTGCGCCCTGGTCTGCCCGCTCGGCCCGATCTACATCGACAGCGTGCTGTCACAGATGAACTGGGCCGTGCGCACCAACCTGATGATCGGCCGACAGCCCCACTGGCTGGGCGACCTGCTGTTCGGCATGCCCACCACGATCATGCTGCACCACTGGCCGCATCTGGTGGAAGATGTGCGCAGCATCGCCGCCCCGCCCGCGGACCGCGTCTGCCTGGCGGAGGGCAACAACGCCGAGATCCTGAACCAGACCATCGCCGATGCCATGGCGCACGGCGCCCGGGGCGCCCGCGAAGACCTGGTGCTTTACGCCCATGACTGGCAGATCCCGTTTTCAGACATCAGCCTGCCGATCCACATCTGGCACGGCTCCGCCGACGGCACGGTACCGGTGGAACACGCCCGCTGGTATGCCGAACACCTGTCCGGCGCCCGGCTGACGGAACTGCCGGACGAAGGACACTACTCGGTGCCGCTGGGCCATGGGGCAACCATCCTGAAGGACTTGCTGGCCGATCCCCTGGCCGTTGGCTGATCGCCACTGACCCCGCCGACGGTCGTCACCCGTTACTCCCCGTCCGGGCGGCGCCGCTGCTGCTTGCGCTGGGCCTGCTGCCGCTTGGAGGCCAGCCGACGCTCGCGCGAGGCGCGGGTGGGACGCGTGGCGATGCGTGCCTTCGGTCGCTGCAGTGCCTGCCGCAGCAGGCCGGCCAGCCGCTCACGGGCATCCTCCCGGTTGCGTTCGCGGGTGCGGAACCGGTGGGCCTCGATGGTGATCACGCCGTCGCGGTCCGCCCGGCGCCCGGCCAGTCGCAACAGGCGTCGGCGCACCTCGTCGGACAGCGTCGGCGAATGCGCCGCATCGAAACGCAACTGCACCGCGCTGGCGACCTTGTTCACGTTCTGCCCGCCCGGACCCGGCGCACGGATGAAACGCTCGGTGAGTTCGGATTCCGGCAGCCAGAGGCCGGGTGTGATGGAAAGCATGCGCCGATTGTGTCAGCCCCGCCGCCGGCGCGAAAGGGGCACGCGCCCCTCTGGACGCGGCTTGATTAACCGCTGAGGCGCAGAGAGCGCAGAGGCAGGAGAGAGGTTTTTCATGCTTCTCTGTATTTAGCCGCCAGCTCCAGACTTCACACTTCAAACTTCACACTTCACACTTCACACTTCAAACTTCACACTTCAAACTTCACACTTCAAACTTCACACTTCAAACTTCAAACTTCAAACTTTGGCTACCGGCCCCACTCCTGGCAAAGCCCGGTCGAGCAGCTATGCTGAACAGGAACGCTGCCAAACCACGGGAGACCCATCATGACCGACATCATCGCCATCCTGGGCGACGAGGCCGAAGACCTGCTGGACCACCGCTGCCAGGGCATCGCCAGCGACCTGTTGCAACTGCCGGGGCCGGACTTCGTCGAGCGCGTGCTGCTGGTTTCCGACCGCAAGCCGGGGGTCCTGCGCAACCTGCAGGCGCTGTTCGACCATGGGCGCCTGGGCGGCACCGGCTATCTGTCCATCTTGCCGGTGGACCAGGGGGTGGAGCACTCCGGCGGCGCGTCCTTTGCGCCGAATCCGATCTACTTCGATCCGGAGAACATCATCCGGCTGGCCATCGAAGGTGGCTGCAACGCGGTGGCCTCCACTCTGGGCGTGCTCGGCGCGGTCGGGCGGCGTTATGCCCACCGGATTCCGTTCATCGTCAAGCTCAACCACAACGAGCTGCTGACCTACCCCAACATCCACGACCAGACCCCGTTCGCCGACGTGGAGCAGGCCTTCGATCTGGGCGCGGCGGCTGTCGGCGCCACCGTGTACTTCGGCGCGCCCGAGTCCCGGCGGCAGATCCAGGAGGTGAGCGAGGCCTTCCAGCGCGCCCATGAGCTTGGCATGGTCACTGTGCTCTGGGCCTATCTGCGCAACGGCGCCTTCAAGCACGAGGGCATCGACTATCACACCGCCGCGGACCTGACCGGCCAGGCCAACCACCTGGGCGTGACCATCGAGGCCGACATCGTCAAGCAGAAACAGGCCACCACCAACGGCGGCTTCCAGGCCATCGGCTTCGGCAAGACCCATCCGCGCATGTACGACGGCCTGATCGGCACCCACCCCATCGATCTGGTCCGCTACCAGGTCGTCAACTGCTACACCGGCCGGGTCGGCATGATCAATTCCGGCGGCCCCTCCGGCAAGGACGACCTGCATCAGGTGGTGCGCACCGCGGTGATCAACAAACGCGCCGGCGGCATGGGGCTCATCACCGGACGCAAGTCGTTCCAGAAGCCCATGCAGCAGGGCATCGAACTGCTGCACGCGGTGCAGGACGTCTATCTGTCCGATGCCATCGGCATTGCCTGATCGGCCCGAAGCAACATCCCCCGGGCCAGCAGGAACAATCTGCCCGGGGCTCCTGCATCGAATGGCACAGTGCTACATCGGCACATCTGGCTGGGCCTACGGGCATTGGCGGGGCGCTTTCTACCCGGAGGGACTGCCCGCCGGTGATCGCCTGGCCTACTATGCCCGGCACCTCGGCAGCACCGAGATCAACAACAGCTTCTATCGGCTGCCCGCTGCGCAGACGGTGGCATGCTGGCGGCGCGCGGTGCCAGATACCTTCGTCTTCGCCGCCAAGGCCAGTCGCTACATCACCCACATGAAGAAGCTCAAGGAGCCGGAGCCGGGGGTGGAACGGTATCTGGAGCGCATGGAACAGCTCGGCGACCGGCTGGGTCCGATCCTGTTCCAGCTGCCGCCTCACTGGCACTGCGACCCCGGGCGCCTGGGGCATTTCCTCGGTATCCTGCCCAGCGGGCATCGCTACGCCCTGGAGTTCCGTGACCGCAGTTGGCTCAACGAAACGGTCCTGAGCCTGCTCCAGCACCATGGGGCGGCGTTTTGCATCCATGACTACGCAGGCTTTCAGTCGCCGCTGGAGATCAGCGCCGACTTCGTCTACATCCGCCTGCATGGACCCGATGGCGCCTATCGCGGCAACTACGACACGCCGACCCTCGACCATTGGGCCGGGGCCATCGCGCATTGGCTCAGGCAAGGCCTGGATGTCTATTGCTACTTCGACAATGACGAGGCCGGTTACGCCGCTGCCAATGCGCAGGCCCTCGATAGGGCCGTGCAAGCGCGAGCGCCCGGCCAGACGAGTAGAAGCTGAGCAGAAGCCAAGCATGCGCCGTCATTCATCCCGCCATGTCTGATCCGGACAAGACTCGCCCCTACCGCAAACTGGGCTGGCTACTGGCGCTGATCGCAGCCCCGGCGCTGCTGCTGGCCGGCAGTGCCCTGTTGCAGGATACGCTCGACGCCAATGGCGCGACGGGCGTGCATCGCTACCTGGTCATCGTCACCAGCACGCTCGTCTACGGTATCAGCGCCTGGCTCATCGACCGCGCCCTGCGTCTGTTTATCTGGCAGGACGGCTACCGACGGCTCACCGGCGCCGCAGCCCCGGCGGTGCTGCAGGGCGCGGCCTCCACCGTCATCTATGTGGTCGCGTTGCTGATCGTGCTGAGCGAGATCTTCAAGCTCGATACCGGCGCCGTGCTGCTCTCCACCGGTATCGTCGCCGGCGTGCTCAGTGTGGCGATGCAGAACACCATCACGGACTTCTTCTCGGGTGTCGCCCTGGGTATCGATCGGCCGTACCAGGTGGGCGACTGGATCGAGTTCGAGGACGGCGTCGTTGGTGAGGTGGTCAGCATCGGCTGGCGCTCCACGCGGATCCTGTCCTGGAACTCCAGCCTGTACGTGGTTCCGAACAAAAAGGCCGCCAACAGCACCCTGCACAACTACGACCAGCCGACCAAGGCCTACGGCTACTGGTTCGACGTCCTGCTCTCCGCCGACGTCTCTCCGCTGGTGGCGCGCCAGCTCCTGCTGCAGGCCGCCATCCGCTGCAACGCCGTGTTGACCAGTCCGGCGCCCATCGTCTACCTCAGCGATGGCAGCCGGCTGCCCTATCGATACATGGTGTACGTGCATTTCCCGAATTTCTCCCGGCGCTTCGCCGCCATCGACGCCCTGTCGCTGGAGATCCATCAGCAGCTGAGCCAGGCCGGTATCTCTCCCGCCGCCGTGACCTACGAGATCGATACCCGACGGGTCAGGCCACTCTCGATCTCGGTGCCGGACATCGTCGATATCCTGCGCGACACGGCGGCCTTCGCGCCACTGAGCGACACCGCTATCGGGCGGCTGGCCGATGGCCTGAGCGTGCAGGAGGTGCCGATGGGAAGCCTGCTCAGCCGCGAAGGCGCAAGCGGCGGCTCGATGTTCGTCATCGTCAGCGGGGTGGTCTCCCTCAGCCGGAACATCGACGGCCGCAGCCGCAATACTGAGCGCCTGAAGACCGGGCAGAGCTTCGGCGAGCTGTCGTTGCTGAAAGACGAACCTCGCTACTCCACCGCCACCGCGGTGACGAACGTGCGTTATATCGAGATCCCCCGTCAACGGCTGGACTCGATCCTAAGCGAGAGCCCCTCACTGCTGGCGCAGCTCACGGAACTTGCCGAGGCCCGCCGACAGCATAGCGAGGCCCTGCAGCGGACCCTGTTCGACGAGGCATCCGATGGTCGACAGGCGGGCAAGATGACCTTGATGCAACGGCTCGGCGCGCTGTTGGGACATTGACCTGGGCGCGATGCCCAACGCCGGCCACACCGCAGTAGACCCGCCCCAGGGCGCCGATCCAGCGCCCTTCTCCGTCGGGGCGTCGGCTGCGGTACTCGACGACACAGTCTTCCAATGTCTGCAGGCACTGGCGGATGAGCCCATCGACCCGCTCGCAGTCGTCGGGATGCAGGGCCGCCTGAAAGCCCTCCTAGCAGGTCTCCCCCTCCAGCGACACACCGAAGATGGCCTTGAAGCGATCCGACCAATACGGCGCGTTGCTGGCGATGGTCCAGTCCCAGATGCCGATGCCCGAGCTGTCGACCGCAGCACAGCTGCGCTCGCCGCACGGTTGCTGGAATGCCCGCGTGCACTAAGCTTAAGGTGCCAGGGTCAATCAGGCTGGGGTTATTGGCCTCAGGGCCGCAAGCAACTGCAGCGGCTGATATTGCTGATTGCCGCCTTGGCGTGACCTAGGCTGCCGAAGGAGGACTTCAAGATGATGCGCCGACTGAATGCCGTCCGTGCTCTAGCCTTAGTGGTCTTGGCTGTAGGACTGCTGCTACTGGCCGACCTTGCGGTCGCTGAGGATCAGCAGCATCGACCGATTACGCGCGAGCTCGTCGAGCTGATCGCGGCCAATCCCGAGATTGGCACGCTGCTCGAGGCGTCTATCGCGGCGGCCAAGGACGTCAATCCGGATCCTGCGACCAATCCTGTACAGACGCTGTCCGCCTACTTCGATTTCATCGACTCGGCCTCACAGATGATCCCACGGCAGACCCTGGATGATCCGCCCAATCTGATACGGGACCAGATCCTGCAAAGCATTTGTTATTTCTACTTCTTGGTGGATCAGCCCTTGGAGGTGCTCGCGGACCTCGGACACTTCAGCCCCACGCTGCAGTTCTATCCGCCGTTCGCTGCCTGGCTCGGACAGTTCACCGAGACCTGGGGTGATTTTCTCGATACCGAGGCCTCCTGGAGCGAGGAGACCTATCAGCAGTTCTATGCCGACCCGCGCTTTGGCCTGCAGCAAGGCTGGTATGAGTCACCGGAGAACTGGAGGACATTCAATCAGTTCTTCGCCCGCAAGCTGAGGTCACCTGAGCAGCGGCCGATCGCCGCACCGAACGACCCAGCCGTGGTCGTCGCACCGGCCGACTCGGTGCCCCATGGGGTCTGGGCCATCGATGGGCAATCCCGGATTCAGGTGCCAGAGGGACTCAGGGTCAAGCTCAGCCGCTATTTCAGTATTCCCGAGCTATTGGGCCCAGACAGCGCCTTCAAAGAGGCCTTCGCTGGCGGTGTGCTCACCCATACCTTTCTGAACGTCAATGATTATCACCATTACCATTTTGCCGTCGGCGGGACGGTGAAGGAGAAGCGGATCGTCCGGGGTAACACCGCGCTCGAGGTCGAATGGAATGCGGCCGCGGGACGATACGACCCCGTTGATTCCATGGGCTGGCAGTTCACCCATACCCGCGGCTATGTGATCGTCGATACGGGTGATCATGGTCTGGTCGCGCTGATCCCCATGGGCATGGCGCAGGTCTCTTCGGTGAACTTCTACGACGCCGTGCAGGTCGGCAGCCGCCACGACAAGGGCGACGAGCTCGGGTTCTTCCTCTTCGGCGGATCGGACTTCGTGATGCTGTTCCAGCCCCAGGCCGGATTTGAGCTGACTGCCCCAAGGGCGTCCGACGATGCGGCGCAGGGGTCTGCATACGCGCATCTGCTGATGGGCGAAGCCTACGGCATACTGCGCGGGCGGCCGCAAGGGGGATTGTAGTGGCTGGTTGCGACCTGGGGTGCGGCTAAAGAGCGCAGAAGCGGCTGGAAGCCGCTTCTGGTTGGCAAGTGTATGACGATCGCGACCGAACATGATGGCAGCAGACCTCAGGGCGAGGTCGTCTCGGTGCGTGGCAGCGTTGTCGACGTACGCTTTCCGCCGCCGGTGCCGACACGCTATCAGGCCCTGCGCACGGGCTCAGCGCAGCAAGTGGTGTTGGAGGTGCACAGCCTGCTCGACCGCGAACGCGTGCGCTGCATCGCCTTGAGCCCGACCCAGGGGCTGGCGCGCGGCATGCCCGTCTACGACACGGGCGGCCAGCTGACCGTGCCCGTGGGCAGCGACCTGCTCGGGCGCATGCTCAATGTCTTCGGCGAGACCATCGACAAGGGTGACCCGATCGCTGAGACCCAGCGCTGGTCGATTCACCGCCCGCCCCTGCCGATCAGCCAGCGGGTCACCCAGACCGAGATCTTCGAGACCGGTATCAAGGCGCTGGACCTGCTCGCGCCCCTGGAGACCGGCGGCAAGGCCGGGCTCTTTGGCGGCGCCGGTGTCGGCAAGACCGTGCTGATCACCGAGCTGATCCACAACATGGTCGGGCACTACCAGGGCATCAGCCTGTTCTGCGGCATCGGCGAGCGATCGCGCGAGGCCGAGGAGCTGTACCGCGACATGCGCGATGCCGGCGTGCTGGATCACACGGTCATGGTCTTCGGCCAGATGAACGAGCCGCCGGGGGCGCGCTTCCGGGTCGGCCACGCGGCCCTGACCATCGCCGAACATTTTCGCGATCAGGAGGAGCGCAACGTGCTGCTGCTGATCGACAACATCTTCCGCTATGTGCAGTCCGGCACCGAGGTGTCGGGCCTGATGGGACGCATCCCGTCGCGGGTGGGCTATCAGCCGACGCTGGCCTCGGAGCTGGCCGAGCTGGAGGAGCGCATCTGCAACTCTGCCAGCGCCGCCATCACCTCGGTGCAGGCGGTCTATGTGCCGGCGGATGATCTCACCGACCCCGCCGCGGCGCACATCTTCGGCCACCTGTCGGCCTCCATCGTGCTGTCGCGCAAGCGCGCGGCCCAGGGGCTGTATCCGGCCATCGATCCGCTGCAGTCTGAATCCAAGATGCTTACCCCCGCCATCGTCGGCGAGGACCATTACCGCACCGCCCAGCAGGTGCGCGCGACACTGGCCGACTACGAGGAACTGAAGGACATCATCGCCATGCTCGGCGAGGAGGAGCTGTCGCGCCAGGACCGCGCCACGGTGAGCAAGGCGCGACGGCTGGAACGTTTCCTGACCCAGCCCTTCTTCACCACCGAGCACTTCACCGGCCAGCCTGGCCAACTGGTGACGCTGCAGCAGACCATCGACGGCTGCCAGCGCATCCTGGCCGGCGAGCTGTCGAATGTGGACGAGCAGTCGCTGTACATGACGGGGGCCCTTGATGGCTGACGAAACGGGTGACGGAATGACTGGCCGGATTGGGCACGATGCTGCAACGAGCGCTCTGCAGCTGCAGGTCTATCTGCCCACCGAGACGCTGCTGGATGTGCCCGCCAGCAAGGTCATCGCCGAGGCCGAGGACGGCGCCTTCTGCCTGTTGCCGCGGCATGTGGACTGCGTCGCCGCGCTGGTGCCAGGCATCCTCAGCTATGTGACGACGGCGGGTGAGGAACGCTTTCTGGCGGTGGACGAAGGCATCCTGGTCAAGGCCGCCGACCGCGTGCGCGTGTCGACCCTGAATGCCGTGACCGGCACCGATCTCACGGAGCTGCGCCAGACCGTGGACGAGGCCTTCAGGGCGCTCGAGGAGCACGAGCGCGAGGCGCGCAGCGCCCTGGCCCGGCTCGAGGCCGGCACCCTGCGTCGGTTCATCGAGGGCGAGGCGATCGGTCCATGAGCAGATTGCGGGATCAGCGTGGCCAGGGCTTCAGCGAGCAGATCGGACGCAAGGCCGAGCGCAAGCGGCGGGCTCGCGAGGCCGAAGGGCGCACGGTGTTTTTCTGGCTCGGCATGTTCGGCATGGTGGGCTGGGCCATCGCCGTGCCCAGTCTGCTCGGCATCATGCTGGGGCTCTGGCTGGACCGTCACTGGCCTGCGGCACAGGCCTCCTGGACCCTGACCTTCCTGATCCTCGGCGTCGCCCTGGGCTGCCTGAATGCCTGGTACTGGATCAGGCGGGAGAGCGGCGATGATTGAGCTGCGGCACCCAAGCGCGATAGACCATGTCAAATATTGTTGACAAACGGTTTCATGTCACTTAACACCACCTCATGCTGAGGCTCGCCTTTTCCAAACAGGCGGTGAAAGGCATCCGTCAGCTGCCGCCGAGTGCCGCTGCGCGAATTCGCGCCGAATTGGATGCAATCGCCGGTAATCCTGCAACCTACCGTGGCGACTGGAAACCATTGCAAGGCTCACCCTTCTGGCGTTTAAGGGTAGGTGGATGGCGGGCCATTTGCGAGATTCGCGAAAACGAGCTTGCATTGCTTGTCTTAAAAATCGGACCGCGAGTAGATGTGTATAAATGAAGGTGCAGACCATTGACGTTGATGGTGCTCCGGCGCTTGTCGTGTTGCCAATCGATGAATGGCAGGCCATGCAAGCCCGCCTCGAGGAGCTTGAAGACATCATCGATGGGCGATCGGCACAAGAGGAGGAAACCTTCCCTGCCGGATTCGTCGATCGCTTGCTTGCTGGCGAATCGCCCTTGCGCGTCTGGCGTGAGCATCGAGGAATGACCCTGCAAGTCCTGGCCGAGCGCTGCGAAACCTCCCGCCAGATGCTGTCGATGGTCGAAAACCAGCGTGCCAGGCCATCCGCGGATCTATTGGCTCGATTGGCGCGCGCCCTCAATTGCGCTACGAACGATCTACATGACACACGGACATAGGCCGATCATCCGGTCGCGCGAGAGCCGCCGTGATTGATACGTTGTTTATCGCCTTCGCCCTGCTCTGCGGGCTTGCCGTGGGCTGGGTCTTCTTCTACGGCCTGCAGCGCACGGTGCAGGCGCTGCCCCATGTCCGCCGACCGGCGCTGCTGATCGGGCTCAGCCTGCTGCTGCGCCTCGCGCTGCTCTGGGCGGGCCTGTCTCTGCTGATCCGTGTGGGCGGCCAATGGCAGCACCTGCTCGCGGCCATGGTCGGCATGCTGCTGATGCGCAGTCTGCTCGTCCGCCGTCAGCGCCCAGCAACTGCTCCCACGGTGGCGCCCACAGCAGGGTCCAAACCAGCGCCCAAGGCCGGGCCCGGCAGGCCTTCACCATGACCATCAGCCCGGACCAGATCCTGCTCTGGCAATGGGGGCCGCTGCATGTCAACGCCACCCTGGCCTTCACCTGGCTGATCATGGCCTTGCTGACCCTCGGCTGCTGGCTGGTGACGCGTCGGCTGTCCACCGGACCCGAGATGTCGCGCTGGCAGAACCTGCTCGAGGTGCTGGTGACCGGGTTGCGGGAGCAGATCCGCGAGGTCAGCCGGCAGGAGCCCGGCCCCTACCTGCCCTTCGTCGGCACGCTGTTCGTCTTCATCGCGGCGTCGAACCTGCTCTCGGTGCTGCCCTTCTATCTGCCGCCCACGGGCTCGTTGTCGACCACCACGGCGCTGGCGCTCTGCACCCTCATTGCCGTGCCGCTGTTCGGGATCCTGCACCAGGGGCCGCTCGGCTATCTGCGTCACTACGTGCAGCCCACACCGCTGATGCTACCGTTCAACCTGATCGGCGAGCTGTCGCGCACGGTCGCGCTGGCGGTGCGCCTGTACGGCAACATCATGAGCGGCACCGTCATCGTCGGCATCCTGGTGAGCCTGACCCCATTGCTGTTTCCCATCGTGATGCAGCTGCTCGGTCTGCTCACCGGCATGATCCAGGCCTATATCTTCGCCGTCCTGGCCATGGTCTACATCGCCTCGGCCAGCGCCGAGCGGCGTGACTAGCCAAGACTGCCCTTATCCGCCCAAAGGAGGTCGCATGGACAACACCGCCCTTATCGCCATGGCATCGGTCATCACCGCCGGTCTGACCATCGCCATCGGCTCCATCGGTCCTGCCCTGGGCGAGGGGCGGGCCGTCGCCCAGGCCCTGAGCGCCATCGCCCAGCAGCCGGACGAGGCCGGCACCATCACGCGCACCCTGTTCGTCGGCCTGGCCATGGTCGAGTCCACGGCCATCTATTGCTTCGTGGTCGCCATGATCCTGATCTTCGCCAATCCGTTCTGGGATCACGTCGCCGCCGGAGGCTGACGGCATGCAGATCGACTGGCTCACGGTCGCGGCGCAGATCCTGAATTTTCTGATCCTGGTCTATCTGCTCAAGCGCTTTCTCTACAAGCCGGTGACCGCCGCCATGGCCCAGCGCGAGGAGCGCATCGCCCAGCGCCTGCGCGAGAGCCGCGAGCGGGAGGAGGCGGCCGAGCACGAACGCGAGCACCTGCATGAGCGTCTGCAACGGCTGGAGGCACGGCGCGAGGCCATCCTTGATCAGGCCCGCGAGGAGGCCGAGGCCGAACACCGCCGGCTGCTGGAGCAGGCGCGCGAAGAGGTCGAGCAGAGGCGCGAGCACTGGCACGAGCAGCTGCGCCAGGAGCGCCGGCAGTTTCTGGAGGATCTTCGCCGCCACACCACTGAGGGCTTTCAGGCGCTGACCCGCCGGGCATTGCGCGACCTGGCCGACGATACCCTGGAAGACAGCATGATCCGGACCCTGATCCGGCAGCTGCCCGAGCTGGAACAGGACACCTTGGGAGATCTTCGGACCACCGATCGTCCCATCGAGATCACCACCAGCTTCACCCTGACCGACGCCCAGCGACAGACCATTGAGGGGGCCGTGCAGCGTCATCTCGGGGGCGCGGCCGAGCTGGAGTATCGCCAATCCCCGGAGCTGCTCTGCGGCATCGAGCTGGGCTGCGGTAGCCGGCGGCTGGGCTGGACGCTGGCGGACTATCTCGACCGCTTCGAGGATCGCCTCGGCGCGGCGCTGGACGCAGATCACGCCGTTGCGGAGCACGCGGCAGCGGATTGAGCCCAAGCCGACCAGACAGCGCCATGCTCAGCGAGCTTCTCGATCAGACCTTTGTCGCCATTCGCTCGGCGACCGCGACGCTGCCGTCGGGTCCGGCCATGGGCGACGTCGGCATCCTGCTGGAGGTCGGCGGCGGCATCGCGCGGGTCAGCGGCCTGCCCGCGGTCGGTGCCGACGAGCTGGTGCGCTTCGCCGACGGCGGCCTGGGTCTGGCCGTGAACCTGGACCCGGACAGCCTTGGCGTGATCCTGCTCGGCCGCGGCGACAGCCTGACGCCCGGCAGCCGGGTCAAGGCCACCGGCCGGCAGGCCGATACCCCGGTGGGCGAGGCGCTCATCGGCCGCGTCATCGACGCCACCGGTCGACCGCTGGACGGCTTCGGACCGCTGCGCAGCACGCAGCGCCGTCCGGTGGAGCAACCGGCCCCGCCCATCATGGACCGTGCCCCGGTCACCGTGCCGCTCGAGACCGGCATCAAGGCCGTGGACGCCATGATCCCCATCGGCCGCGGCCAGCGCGAGCTGATCGTCGGCGACCGCCAGACCGGCAAGACCACGGTGGCCATCGACACCATCATCAACCAGCGCGACAAGGCGGTGCTCTGCATCTACTGCGCCATCGGCCAGCGCGGCAGCGCCGTGGCCAAAGCCGTGCAGAGCCTGCGACGCCATGGCGCCCTGCGTCACAGCATCGTGGTCAACGCCTCCGGCGAGGACCCGCCGGGCCTGCAGTATCTGACCCCCTATGCCGCCACCACCATCGGCGAATACTTCATGCAGCAGGGGCGCGACGTGCTGGTGGTCTACGACGATCTCACGCGCCATGCGCGCGCCTACCGCGAACTGTCCCTGCTGCTGCGCCGTCCACCCGGGCGCGAGGCCTATCCGGGCGACATCTTCTATCTGCACGCCCGGCTACTGGAGCGCGCCACCCATCTGCGCCCTGATCTCAACGGGCAGCGCGGCGGCGGCTCCCTGACCGCCCTGCCCATCATCGAGACCCAGGCCCAGGACATCAGCGCCTATATCCCGACCAACCTCATCTCCATCACCGACGGCCAGATCTATCTGTCGCCGGTCCTGTTCCGCAAGGGCCTGCTGCCGGCCATCGACATCGGCCGATCGGTCTCGCGCGTGGGCGGCAAGACCCAGTTCCCGGCCTATCGGCACGTGGCCGGCGACCTGCGCCTGGCCTATACCCAGTTCGAGGAGCTCGAGACCTTCGCCCGCTTCGCCACCCGACTCGACGAGGGCACCCGCCGGCGCATCGAGCGCGGGCGGCGGGTGCGCGAGATCCTGCGCCAGCCCGCCGGCGCCCCGCTGCGCGCCGCCGAGCAGGTGGCGGTGCTGCTGGCCACCAATGCCGGGCTGCTCGACGCGCTGCCCCTGGAGCGCATCGCCGAGGCGGAGCAGCAGATTCGCGCCCGGGTCTTGCTGTCGCAGTCCAGGCTCTGCGAGCGCATCGAGGCCGGCCATACCCTGGACGAGGAGGACTGGGAGCAGCTACGGCAGACCGCGGCAAGTACGGTCGCCGGGCTGGCCCCCTCGGCGGAGCACGCGTCCATCCCTTCTTGAACTCAGCCGAGTCGGATTAACCGCAAAGGCGCAGAGGACGCAGAGATACGACACCGTTTTCTAATGCTTCTCGGTGCCTCTGCGATTTGAATGTCCAATGGCCGCGGCGACCCTTGAGGCACATTCCAGCCGGTTCTATGCCGTACAATAGAGCCGTCAATCAGGAGGTCGACATGACAGCTACCGGTCAATCCATAGCCACCAAGGCGCGCACCGCCCGCTTGGAGGCGCGTATCACCCAGGACTTGCACGCCGCCTTGAAGCGCGCGGCAGAGATCCAGGGACGCAGCATGACTGACTTCGTCATCGCCGCGGTGCAAGAGGCGGCGCGGCATGCCTTGGAAGAAGCGGAGGTCATACGGCTGTCGCTGGAGGATCAGCAACGCTTCGCCGAGGCGCTTCTAACACCGCCGGAACCCTCGCCTGCGCTACGCCGCGCGATGAAACGCCACGCGCAACTGCTGCGTAGCGAATGACCCGAGCGCCCTTCCTGATCACGGCGTTGGCTTCAGGCCATGATCGTCGCTGCTTCAGTTGCGGCGTGGTGGCCCTGGACTCCTACCTTCGCGAGCGTGTGTCGCAAGACATTCGCCGACGCGTAGCAGCCTGTTTTGTTGCACTGTCCGAAGACGGGGGCATCGCCGGTTACTACACCCTGGCGACGGCGAGCGTGCCTTTGATCGATTTACCGGACTCGTTGCGCCGCAAACTGCCGCGATACGCGTCTGTAGCTGCTATCCGTCTGGGTCGCCTCGCCGTCGATTGCGCCTTCAAGGGAAACGGCCTGGGTGGGGCATTGCTGGCTGATGCGTTGCATCGATCGATTGCGTCGGAGATCGCGGCGGCCGTCCTGATTGTTGATGCGAAAGGCGATCCAGCCGCGGCATTCTATCGTCATCATGATTTCATCCAACTGGGAGGATCACCCTTGCACCTCTTCCTGCCGCTGACCACGGCGAAATCCGCAATCTGATCCACGCATCTGACCACATTGCTGAGGCTCAATTAACCGCGGACGCAGAGAACGCCAACGAGGGTGGCTGGCCTAAGGATCGCGGGCTCGCCGGCTTCTCTGCGTGCGCTTCGCGTGCTCTGCGCCCTACGGTCTGGCTTTAGAGCCGCTGGCTCCGAGCAACGTCTTTGGCGGGCCCAGACCGTTCGGGCTAGTCTTTGGGCATGGATGCCGCCTCCTACGCCCGTCGGCTCCCGAAAGAGCATTACGCCATGCAGTTCACGAAGGCCAGGCTTCATTCTCAGTCGCTGACGCAACTAGACATGCCGTGTGCGCCTGCCGCAAGCGGTTGGTCAGATCCCCTGGGGCTCAGCCGATGGAAACCTTAGAACTGCTGCGTCGGCGCAGCGAGAACTTGGAGGACCTGCAACAAATCGTGCGCACGATGAAGGCACTGTCTGCCGTCAGCATTCGCCAGTATGAGCGTGCCGCCGAGTCGCTGGCGGAATACGAGCGCACCGTGGCGCTTGGACTGCAGGCGGTGCTGCGCGATCCGGGCCACCGCCTGCCAGCACCGAAACCGGGCCAGGGCGAGGCAGTGGTGATCTTCGGCACCGATCACGGCCTGTGCGGGCGTTTCAACGAGGTGATCACCGAGCAGGCCCTTGCGCAGCACTCAATCGGCCAGCAGCAGACCCATCAGCGCTGGCTGGCCGTGGGCGAGCGGCTCGCGGCGGCCCTGGAGCATCAACGAGAGCACCAGGCTCGGTCTGAGCTCAGGATCCTTGCGCTGCCCGGCTCTGCGACCGCCATAACCGAGCTTGTGCAGCGCGTCCTGCTGCAACTGGACGCCTGGCGACGGCAGGGCGTCGGGCGCGTCGAGCTCTGGCACAACCGCCCCACAAGCCGCAGTGGCTACAGACCCTGCCACCAGCGCCTCTACCCTCTCGACCCCGAACCATTCCAGGCCCAGGCAAGCCGCCCCTGGCCCTCGCGCTGCATACCGCAGTACAGCCTGGGCTGGGAACGCCTGCTTGGGCGCCTGTTGCGCCAGCACTATTTCGTCGTGCTGTTCCGCGCCTGCGCCGAGTCCCTGGCGGCAGAACACGGCAGCCGGCTGGCGGCCATGCAGACCGCCGGCAAGAACATCGACGAACACCTGCAGGAGGTCACCGCCCGCTTCCGCCGCGTGCGCCAGGCGCACATCACCAGCGAGTTGCTGGACGTGGTTTCCGGCTTCGAGGCCGCCGCCCCCGCGCAGCCGCCATCGCCGCCCTTCCCCCGATAAGACGCCGGAAAACGGCGCTTCCGGCCCCCTCGGGAGACAGCGGATCATCCAGTGTTTCGCTGCACCGCCGCGCGCAGCATCGGCATCGGCGTCTTCAGTTGATACCCGCGGCGAATAAATGGCAGGCTCCGAAGGAATATCATTGATCGCCAATATACTTGATCGATAGCCTTTGCCAGGGTATCGCCGCCAAGGCGGACCTGTTGATTCGGCCCCTTAAGGAACGCGCCCAAAACAAGGTGAACACTGTAGGGCGGATAAGCGAAGCGCATCCGCCGTTGTGGCCTGTGG
>NZ_VWXX01000059.1 GCF_008632335.1 Thiohalocapsa marina | reverse complement strand
AAACAACAAACCCCCAACCAGCACTACCCCCCACACCTCTTCGTGCTAGTAACATTTCTTTTAGACAATAGCCCAAAGCCCAAAGCCCAAAGCCCGTAGGGTGGAATAAGCGCAGCGTTTCCACCAGAAGTAAGAGCCCAAAGCCCAAAGCCCAAAGCCCAAAGCCCGTAGGGTGGAATAAGCGCAGCGTTTCCACCAGAAACAAAAGGCCAAAGCCCGTAGGGTGGAATAAGCGCAGCGTTTCCACCAGAAACCAAAGCCCGAAGAAGCCAGAACCCAAAGCCCGTAGGGTGGAATAAGCGAAGCGTTTCCACCAGAAGTCAAAGCCCAAAGCCCAAAGCCCAAAGCCCGTAGGGTGGAATAAGCGCAGCGTTTCCACCAGAAGCCAGAGCCCAAAGCCCGTAGTGTGGAATAAGCGAAGCGTTTCCACCAGAAGTCAGAGCCCGAGGAAGTCAGAGCCCGAAGGCCGAAGCCTGTAGGGTGCAAGAAGCGCAGGGTTTCCACCAGAAGCGGACGTCTGGATTCGGTGGATACGCTTCGCTTAATCCACCCTACACAATTTTTCTGGTAGGGGGCGCAAGCGCGGCGTTTCTATTGCGCCGTCCGCGTGACTCTACGGCCAGCACGGCGATGGCGCAGAGGACGACAAAGGTGGCGGCATTGGCCGGTATCTGGTGGTTGAAGTCGGATGTGGCATGGATCATCAGGGCGGTGATGCCCATGGCTGCGCCAAGGCCGACGCCGTTGCGGTAGAGCGAGCGGCGACGACAGAGCGCCCGCAGCGCATAGCCCAGCGCCATCAGCACGAACAGCGCCAAGGGCAGCATGCCGATGACGCCGAACTCGATGGCGAATTGCAGATAGTCGTTGTGGGCATGGTCGAACCGGGCGCGCACGTCTGGCCCCGGAAACCGCTGAAAGCTGGCCTCGAAGGCGCCGGCACCATAGCCGCTCCAGGGGCGTTCCAGGAACTGCGGCAGTGCGTACAGGGCGATGTCGTCGCGGTCGACGTTCTCATGGCGCACCACTTCGCCGTCGACCACCAGATCTTCCAGCTGCGTTGCCGCCAGGCGATCGCGCAGGTTGTCCAGGCCGAAGTGCTGGCTCACGATCAGCAGGTCGATCAGCAGCAGGCTGATGAGAATTGCACCATTGCGCAGGCGATGCTCGGGGTGCACCAGTGCAAACAGCCCGCCGACGACCAGCAGGCTGGAGAAGAAGGCCACATTGCCCATGCGTGAATGCGTCATGACCAGCCCGATCACCATGATGACCAGCGCCAGGCGGATCCAGGCCTTGGGCCCCAGCAGCAGGTCGGGCAGTGCGCGCCAGTCGAACGGTCGTCCGTCGCGCAGGGCCATCAGCAGGCCGATGCCTGCCGCCAGGGTCATCTCCAGATAACCGGCCATGTGATTGCGGTTGACGAAGGTGCCGGTGACCAGGCCTCGGCCCCAGGTCTTGGGCTCGAAGAGCATCCATTCGATACCGGACAAGGTCATGAAGGCGCCGTAGAACGCTTGCAGGGTTCCGCTGATCAGGAGCACCGCCAGCA
This sequence comes from Thiohalocapsa marina, assembly GCF_008632335.1. Taxonomy (GTDB): domain Bacteria; phylum Pseudomonadota; class Gammaproteobacteria; order Chromatiales; family Chromatiaceae; genus Thiohalocapsa; species Thiohalocapsa marina. The sequence goes on along the minus strand of NZ_VWXX01000059.1, from coordinate 9,919 downwards.
GCAGGGTCAGGCGTCGGCGGCTGCGGAACAGCCCGGTGACGATGAGGAACAGCAGGGCGTAGGCGCAACCGAGCAGCAGGGCGCGGAAACTGGCGCCGGAGTCGGTGCTGATGCCGCTTGTGATCTGCACCAGCACCCAGGCCTGGGCCGCCAGCAGGAGCGCGAACATCCACCAGGCACCGGCGGGGGGCATCAGCCGGTGCGGCCGACGGGCTTGCAGCAAGGCGTACGACCAGCCGACCGCAAGCAGTGCAACCAGCAGGACCAGCAGTGCCGAGGACCAGGGCCGGTTGCTGGCCGCCGGCAGGGGCGCCCAGACGAGTATGGCCAGGGTCAGCGCCACAAGCACGCGCTCGAGCGTCAGCCATCTCTCAGCCATTTGCACCCCCGGCTCAATCACAGACCAGGTGGCGCTGCGGCAACGTGGCGGGGAGACGGGTGCAGACGAACAGCCGCAGCCCCTGGCTGGCCATGGCCTGTCGGATCTGTGCTGCGTCACCGCGCAGGATGGCGCGCTGCGTGGCCTGCAGGGTGGCCTCGCGCGCCGGCGGGTCGAGCCGATGCCAGGCGCTGAGGCCGGTGATGGCAACCTGCCGGTTGATGCCCGGGCGCCATGGGCCCAGCGCCTGCGCCTGGCGCAATGCATGGCTCAGCGCTGCATCGCGTTCGCCGAGGCGACGTTCCGCGTCGGCCAGACGCGCCCAGTCGTAAGGCCTCAGCGGGCGCGCACGGGTGGCCGCCTCGTGGAAGCCAACCGCCTGGCGCCGACTGCTGGCGGCATCCGGATCGCCGATCGGGAGGTCGGCGTCACGCCACTGGTATACCCGCCCCAGGCGCTGCCAGTACTCGCCATGGGCAACCGGGTAGAGATCGATGGCCCGTTGCGCCGCGGTCCGGGCGATGTTCCAGGCCTGCGGCTCCGGCTGCCGCCTCTGGGCGCGCCAGTCCTCGAGAAAGGTCTCCGCCTGCAGGCTGAACAAGGCCGCCAGCAGCATCCGCGCGGCGAGCCAGGCCAGGACCAACGCGGCGCCAAGCAAGACGGCGGCGGCAAGCTTGCGCTGCCAGGGTGATGAGGTCGCACGCGACATCCCGGAATGCGTCTGCCCCATCGTCGCGTCTAGAACAGGGACTCGACCATCCGCCACGGATTGTCGCTGACCAGGGTCTGCGCGGCGGCGTCACCGACGATGGCGCAGGCGGCCTTCAGTCCTTCGCTGAGCAGCGGCGGGCGGTAGGCCAGATTGTGCGCATCCGACGCCAGCACCGTGACCATGCCCTCGGCCAGCAGGTCGTGTGAAAACGTCTGCGCGGCGCGACCAAAGTGTCCGGTCAGCGATGCGGCGGTCAACTGGATCAGGCAGCCCTGGGCCACTAGACGCCGCAGCTTGTCTGGGGCGGCCACCAGATCCTGATTGCGCTCGGGATGCGCGATCATTGGCAGGATGCCTTGCGCGATCAGCCAGTCCGTCAGCCGTTCCGCGCCGAAGGGCAGCTGGTGATAGGGAAATTCCAGCAGCAGCACTGGCTTGCCATTCCAGCGACCGAGAAACGGAAGCGAACCGTCGGTGACGCCCTGCATGATTTCCAGGCCGAAATGCACCTCGGCGGCGGCCGCCACCTTCAGCCCGATACCGGCGGTGTCCAGCTCGGCGCTAAAGGCCTGCAGCGCCGCGCGGATGGAGCCGGCGTCGTTGTCGAAGCGACGCGGCTGTATGTGCGGTGTGCAGACCAGGTGCGTGGTGCCGTCGGCCAGCGCCAGGCGCGCCAGGGCCAGCGCGCTGTCCAGATCCTGTGCGCCGTCGTCGATGCCGGGCAGCAGATGGGTGTGGACGTCGATCCTCATGCGGGTGCGGGCGCGCGGGTGACCGGGCTAGCTGCGCTCGGAGTGGGCATAGCCGTGGTAGTCGTAATAGCCCCGATAGCCATAGCGATAGCTGTAGCCATAGCCGTACTTTTGCGACTTCTTCACGTCGACGTAGTTGAGCACCACGCCGGTGATGGGGGCCTTGTTGTAGGCCAGTTGTTCCAGGCCCTTGCGCGCCGCCGGCGCCGGCGTGGATTCTGTCTTCACCACGTAGAGCACGGAGCTTGCGTGGGTGGACAGCACCAGGGCGTCGCTGACTGCGTGCACGGGCGCTGAATCGATCACTACCCGGTCATAACCGGCGGCCAGTTCGTCCAGCAGGTCGCCGAAGCGCCGGCTTGAGAGCAACTCCAGCGGGTTCGGCGGCACTGTGCCGCAGGGCAGGATGTCGATGTTCTCCACCCGCTGCAGGCAGTCCTGCAGGTTTGCGGAGCCGGCCACCAGGTTGGCCAGACCGGGCGCCTCGGGCGGAAAGCCGAAGGCGTGCTTGAACGTCGGCCGGCGCATGTCGGCCTCGAGCAGCAACACCTTCTCCAGCTGCCCCAGGGCAAAGGCCAGATTGGCGGCGACGGATGTCTTGCCCTCACCGGGAATGGTGGAGGTGACCACGATCACCTTGTGCGGATTGTCGAGTCCGGACAGCACCACTCCGGTGCGGATGGTGCGCACCGCCTCGGAGAAGGCCTTGTCCACGTCGTCCAGATAGCGGCGCACCATTTGCTGACGCTTGGCGAGGCGTTTCTGCTGCGGCAGAATGCCCAGCACTGGCAGCCCCAGCTTCTCTTCGGCCTCGCCGGTGCCACGGATGCGCGTGTCCAGCCGATCGCGCAACAGCACCAGGCCGATGGTGGCCAGCAGCGCCAGGATGCCGGCAATCAGGGTGATCTTCTGCTTCTGCGGCTTCACCGGGCCCTTGGGCACGATCGCCGCGTCGACGATGCGGGCGTTGGCGGTCTCGAGATCGGAGGTGGCCGCGGTCTCTTTCAGCCGGGTCATGAAGGTGTCGTAGAGCGAGCGGTTGGTCTCCACCTCGCGCTCGAGCTCGCGGAACTCGAATTCGCGGCGCTGCAGATCCTGGATCTGGGTCTTGTTCTGCTCCCAGGTCTCGCGCAGGGATTGCTCGTTGGCCACGGCCAGCTGGTAGTTGCGCTCGATGCCTGCCACCACCTGGTCTACCTGGCTGCGCAGGTTGGCCTGTGCCGCGCCCAGTTCCGTGCGGGCGGCAGACATGGTGGGATGCTTGGGGCCATAGCGGCGCGAGAGTTCCTCCACCTTGGCGCGGGCGCGGGCCTCGTCGGCGCGGAACTGCTGGATCAGTGCGTTGCTCAATACTGCGGGCACGGTGACCAGGCGCTCCCAGTCTGCATCTTTCATGGCCTCGATCTGCTGGAACAGGTTCTCGGCGGCGGCCAGGTCCTGGCGGGCCTGGATCATGCGCGACCCGAGCTGGCTCAGGTCCTGCTCGGACAGCGTCGTGACGCCTTCCACGTCGACCAGGTTCTCGCGCTCGCGATAGGCTTGCAGCCGCTGTTCAGAGTCTCGCAACTTGACCTTCAGTTCTGCCAGGCGCTCGGTCATCCAGCCGGCCGCGGCCGTGGTCATGCCCAGCTTGGCCTCCATCTGGCTCTCGATGTAGCCCTCGGCCAGGGCGTTGGCGACAGCGGCAGCCAGCGCCGGATCTGCCATTTCCACCGAGACCTCGACCAGCTGCGTACCCCGCTTGGGCTCGACGGCAATGCGGCCCTTCAGGTTGCTGACCACGGACTCGAAGATCTGTGCCTCGGTCGGTGCCGGCGGGGTCCGCAGGTCATCCGGCGTGGTCAGTGGCAGCCAGGCGGTCAGCGGCGCTGGCAGCAGGTCCAGCCAATGGCGCCAATCCAGCCAGGCGCGCCAGTTGAAGGAGGGCTCGGGCTGCTGGCGCGGGTCGAACTCGGGGTGATTGCTCAGGTCCAGTTGCCGGGCAATGCGTTCGGCCAGCGAACGCGACTTGATGAGTTCGAACTGGGTGGCCAGGTACTCAGCCGTGCCACCGCCCACGCCATAGACCTCCTCGATGGAGACCACGTTGGCGGCATCGCGCTCGATCAGCAGCGTCGCCGCGGCCCGGTAGATGGGCGTGATGGTGTGCACCCACAGGGTGGTCAGCATCATGACCAGCAGCGGCAGGCTGATGATGGCCCACTTGTGCCTCAGCAGCAGCAGCCACAGGTGCCGCAGGTCGATGCTGTCGTCGTCTTCGGTTGTCCGTACTGGTTGCATGGGCCCCGAAGCAGTGATTGGCTGCTCCATCAGAAGAAGCTCTCCTCAATGGTCAGGATGTCGCCGGGGTTGACTGCCGAGTCCAGCGTCACGCGCCGGGGCTCCTTGCTCAGGTCGCCTTCCTGGATGATGGTCATCTTGTTTCTGGATGCACGCTCGGTCTTGCCGCCGGCCAGCGCGATGGCCTTGCGCACGGTCAGCCCCGGTTGGTAGGGATAGCCCCCGGGGGTGTTCACCTCGCCGTTGACGTAGAAATGCCGGTAGTTGATGACGTTGATGGTGACCCGCGGATTGACCAGGTAGTCGCCGCGCAGCCCCCGGGCGATCTCGCGCTCCAGTTGCGCCGGCGTGAGCCCGCTGGCGCGCACCTCGCCGAGGAACGGAAACGGCAGGGTGCCGGCGTCGGTCAGTCGCACCTCATCAAAGCTGAGGCTTTCCTCGCCGAAGACCTTGACGCTGATCACGTCGCCGGCACCGAGTCGGTAATTGGAGTCGGCCTGGGCCTGCGCCAGAGACGGCAGCAGGATGCCAAGCAAGAGCAGCAGGGGTAGCCAGGGGTAAAGGCGTCGGGTCATCATGGTTGGATCAGGCACAAGCGGCGTCGGTCATCGGGTTACTACTCTTTACAGAGACAAGGTTCTAGCGGTCAAGCCGTCGCTGGTGGACGGCGCTTCGCTTGTCCACCCTACACGCTGATTGATTGGCCATCCTGGCCAAAAATCAGCCTTGCTCATGGCGCCGGCCGGTAGGGTGGACGAGCGAGAGCGACGTCCACCAATCCCCGTGCCGTCGCTGGTGGACGGCGCTTCGCTTGTCCACCCTACACGCTCTTTACAGAGACAAGGTTCTAGCGGTCAAGTGCCCCTTTACTACTAGGGAGACCTCCTGCCCCGCACGGGAAATGCCGAATAAATCAGCGTTTCCCTAGGCCCCTGCCCAAAAGTTGATCCCCACACCGGAACGGCGTGGGGATCAGGCGGCCCGCGGCAGCGTTCGGCCGAACGCGCTACAGGCTGAAGTTGGCCGTGATGAAGTAGGTGTTGCGATCGTAGCTGGCGTCGTCCAGGTTTGAGTCGTTGGACTTGAGCTGTACCTCGGCCCCCAGGTCCAGCCAGCGCCGCATCTTGTAGGTGACACCCAGGCCGAGGGTGTCGAGGGTGTCTTCGCGGTTCAGCTCGCCATAGGTGCCGCCTTCGTATTGCTTGTCTTCGCGCGAGACGAAGACATTGGAGGACAGCCGATCAAGCCAGGCGTGGTCCCAGCCGAGGCGGTAGCGGCGGGTCTCGACGGCGTCTTCGGTGGAACTGCCTTCGTCGATGTAGCTGCTGGTGGCCAGGGCGATGCGGGCATGAGAGACCGGCCGCCAGGTGACCAGGGCATCCCACCAGGTCGTTGAGGTGTCCTTGCGATCATCGAAGTGCTTGTCCTCGTAACCGACCTTGACGGTGCCGGTGGTCTTGCCGGTGGCAAGCCAGGTGAGACCGCCGAAGTAGGTCAGGTTATAGCTGTTGAGATCGCTGCCGGACCAGTCGTAGTCGAAGTCGGCATAGCGGATGCCAACCAATGCGCGCGTCTTGGGCGCGACCCGGTAGTAGAGGGTGCCATGGACCTTGGGGCTGTCGTATTCCTGGGCGCGGGTCTGAGAGCCCGAGGTGCGGTTGTTTTCGTACCGCTTGCGCTCATAGTCGGCGCCCAGGTCCACCTGCGCCCGCGCGCTCTCGGCGCCATAGCTGTACAGGCCGCCGAAGCGCAGGATCTGATATTTGTTGCCGTCCTCGTCGAAGCGACGGTTGGTCAGGTTCTGCACGTCCTGGATGTAGTCGAACCCGGCCGACAAGCGCAGGAGCGAGCGGGCGCTGAACGTCAGCGCCGAGCTGGCCAGCAGGTAGTGGTTGAAGCGGTCGTCCTGCTGGTTTGTTTCGAACAGCTCATAGGCACCGCGGTAGCTGAGTTCGTAGCGGTTGTTGCGCTCCTGCGCCCGGAGCCGCAGCGTGGGCTCGATGCGGGTGGTGAACGAAGACTCGGCATCCCTGGAGGGCGCCTGTTCGATGTTGTCGTCGTAACCCAGCTTGATCATCAGGGTCGGGATGAAGTCCATCTCGCCGACCTTGACGGGAGCGGGGGTCAGCGCCAAGGCGCTGCCGTGCGCCAGGGCGATTGCGCCGGCGCCGGCAAGGGCGATGGCGTAGCGCAGGCGGTTGTTGCGGAACGGGATCATGGGTCACTCCTGCAGGACGGATGCTGGTGCCTTCGGCAAGCTTGCAGCCCGGTTGGCTATGGCGGGGTTGCGAGTGGTTTTGCTAGGCGCTTTCACTCGGCACCTTGTCTTCGTTCGGGGTATCCAGCGGGTCGCTCGAGGTGCCGGTGGTGCTGTCCTGCACGGCCTGCTCCACAGAGCCGGTGATGCTGCCGTCATCATCCGATCCGGGCACCGCTTCGGTGACGGCCGCGATGATCGCATCAGCCGCGTCGGGGTTGGCATAGGCGGCCGCATTGGCAATCTCTGCGGCCAAGCCCGGCGCCGCGCCCGCTGCGGCTCCGGCAATGACCGCAGCCTGCTCAGGCGCCGCCGCAACGGTTGCCGAGGTGATGGACACGGCCTGCGCCGGTGCGGCCCCCACGGCGGCCGAGACGATGCCGCTGACGGCACCTGCCGCACCGCCGGCCACGGCGGCCGAGACCGCGCTGGAGGCAATCGAAGCCGCGGCGGTTTCATCCGCGCCCCCTTCCTGCGCCGCCGTCACGGCGGCACCGACGACCTCGGCTATCAGCGCCTCGGCGGCGGCCTGTTCTTCTGATCCTTCTGCCGCATCGGCGGCGGCGGCAATTGCCGGGGCCAACAATGCCTCGACGACGGCACCGAGCGCCTGCTCCAGTTCGGCGGCGGTTGCGTCGACGAGCGTTGCCTCCTGCGCTGCCGTCATCCCTGCGTCGCGCAGCCGTTGCAAGGTCGAGTCACTGATGGCCTGACCTGCGACCGCTTCAGTCCCCGCTTGCGCGAGGGCGACGTCGGGCATGGCAAGCGGTCCCGCCAGCACGAATACAAGCACAAAAAGTGGAATTTGGACCTGTCTGCATGCGATCTTCATGAAAATTCTCCAGTCTGGACGGGATCTTCGTTGCATCGACGTATGTTAGCACCTGGGCTGGCGCATGCACAGAAGGGTGTGTGTAATCGATAATCCTACATTTCGCTTGCCATTTTGGCAAGTCTCATCTATAAGCAGTTTCCCTGATGAGCTTTGTAGTCCGTTTTATAAGCAGTTAGTGGTGGAGAAAGGAGAGATCTTCTTGCGGCAGGGAGTGAAGGCAGGCCCCTGATCGTATCGTCCTTATGTGTAAATCTTGTTGCCTATGAACTTGCAGTACACGGATTTTTAGGATAGGCTGCTGGATCCTTGTGGCACCCCCCTCCCTGCGCGGGCACCCTTATAGTGTGTAACCTTGGGGCCGACGGCAAATTTCTACCGTCGCGATCGGTCGATCAACGACGACTGGGCGCACACTGAGCGTTGCCGATCCGACTCGGCAACCCGGATGCATTGTCAGCAATCATCAGTACATGGCCACAGCCCGCGATGACCGAAATCGCATTTGCATTTGCAACAAGTCAGATGGACCTCGCATGTCAGCCGAGCAGACATCATCAGCCGAGCAGACACCACCCGACTGGTTCCTGCTGCAGAGCAAGCCGCGGCAGGCCGAACGGGCGCAGCGCAACCTGGAGCAGCAGGGTTACCAGGTATATCTGCCGTGCATCACCGTCGAGCGCGTGCGCCGTCGGCGGCGCTACCAGGTGCAAGAGCCGCTGTTTCCGAACTACCTGTTCATTCGCCTGCAACGCTGGGTCGACAACTGGTACCCGCTGCGCTCCACCCGTGGCGTCGCGCGCCTGGTCGCCTTTGGTGCCGAGCCCCTGGCCGTGGATGACCAGCTGATCGAGGCGATCGCCGCACGCGCCGAGGCCCTGGCTCAACCGTCGGCGCTCGAGCCCGGGCAGCGGGTGGAGATCCTCGATGGTCCCTTTGCCGGGCTCTCCGCCATCTTCAAGGCCAGCCAGGGCGAACGGCGGGTGCAGTTGCTGATCGAACTGCTGCACCGCGAGGTCACCGCAACCCTGCCTCGGGACCAGGTGCGCCTGAGTGCCTAGTCGGACGCTGATCCAGACAATCCCACGCCGCCATGAATGCATTTGCCCTTTTCTCCGCCGTCGCCGTCAGCTGGCTGGCGCTTCGCGTCTTGCACAGGTTTGCGCCCCGGATCGGTCTGCTGGACCACCCCGGCGAGCGGCGCAAGATTCACCGTGTAGCGGTGCCACATGTCGGCGGCCTGGCGCTCTTCGCCGGCCTGCTGGTCGGGCTGGCGCTGGCCGGCGAGGGCGGCTGGTGGTCGGCCCCCATGCTCGGCGCCTGGCTGCTGGTGATCGTTGGCACGCTGGACGACCAGCTTCAGCTCGGCCCCCGCCTCCGCCTGCTGGCCCAGGCCGGCGCGGCACTGCTGCTGACCCTGGGCGGGGGCGTCACGCTGGACTCCCTGGGCAACCTGCTCGGCTTCGGCAACATCCAGCTCGGCATCTTTGCCGTGCCGTTCACCGTCTTCGCCATGGTCGGCATCATCAATGCCTTCAACATGATCGACGGCATCGACGGCCTGGCCGGTGGCCTGGCGCTGCTGGCGCTGGGCTGCGTGCTGCTCATTGCCCCGCCGCAGGGTCACTTGCTGACCGTGATGCTCTGCATCATGGGCGCACTGATCCCGTTTCTGCTGTGCAATCTGGAGCTGCCTGGCGGCCGGCGCTGCAAGGTCTTCCTGGGCGATGCCGGGAGCCTGCTGCTGGGCTATGTGGTGGTCTGGGCGCTGGTGAGCGCGACGCAGACGCCGTCCGGCGCGGGCGGGGCGGGCATCGAGGCGGTCACGGCACTGTGGCTGGTGGCTATCCCGCTGATGGATACCCTCGCCGTCATGCTGCGTCGCATCAGCCTGGGTCGGCACCCGTTCGAGGCCGATCAGGGGCACCTGCACCACCTGCTGTCCAGATACTTCAATGACCAGCGCCCCGCGCTGATGCTGATACTGGCGGCCGCCGCTGCCATGGCCGGCATGGGCCTCATTGGCAATGTTGTCAATGTGAACACCCCTACGCTGTTCTACGGCGCACTCGCCCTCTTCGCCACCTACCTGCTCTTGCTGCGAAACGCCGCACGGCTCTACCGCCGAACCCGCTACCGCCCCCGTCCAGTAGCCCCCAAGATTTAGGAACGCGCCCAAAACAAGGTGAAGACTGTAGGGCGGATAAGCGAAGCGCATCCGCCGTTGTGGCCTGTGGCGGATGCGCTTCGCTTATCCGCCCTGCCGTGCATCCGTGTAGGTTATTTCTGAATCGTGCCTTAGGGGGGGCAGCATGAATTCAGGGGACATTAATTTAGGGGACGGTATATTTAACCTAATTCTGGGTGCAGTATCTTCAACCCCGCTTGGTGCTCACGCAAGGAGCGAGTCTTTAAGGATTGATAGACTGCACCCGTGAGCAACGCCATTACATGTACTGTCCCCGTAATTTGGGTTTATTGAATCTACTGTCACGTAATGGTGGCAGCGATCCTGCGTACCATGTTCTATCCTGATCTTGGGCGGTTGCTAGAATGCGGGTGTAGCAAGGCTGTTATAAGGGTACCGCGGGCCTTGAGCGTGTAGGATTGGCAATTTTCTGGTGGACGGCGCTGCGCATTTTCACCCCAACCAAAAAAAAAATAACCCGATGGTGGGCCACCGCCGCCCCGGGCACCCAATGCCGGC
>NZ_VWXX01000058.1 GCF_008632335.1 Thiohalocapsa marina | reverse complement strand
GTTGTGGCCTGTGGCGGATGCGCTTCGCTTATCCGCCCTACCGTGCATCCGTGTAGGTTATTTCTGAATCGTGCCTAAGGCCGGCGCGCGACGCATGCAGCCTTCAGCGGCGAGCGAAACGCGCCATCTCCATGGCGAGCTCGAGGGCGGCGTTCAGGCTGCCGACGTCGGCCTTGCCGGTACCGGCCAGTTCCAGCGCGGTGCCGTGGTCGACGGAGGTGCGGATGATGGGCAGTCCAAGGGTGACGTTGACGGCGCGGCCAAAGCCCAGGTGCTTGAGTACCGCCAGGCCCTGATCGTGGTACATGGCCAGTACCACATCCGCCTCCGCCAGCCGTGCGGGCACGAAGGCGGTGTCGGCTGGCAGCGGGCCGCGCACGTCGACGCCGGCGTCACGGAAGCCGTGCAGTACCGGCTCGATGACATCGATCTCCTCGCGTCCCAGGTGTCCGCCCTCGCCGGCGTGGGGGTTGAGGCCGCAGACCAGGATGCGCGGATGCCGAATGCCGAAGCGTGACGGCAGCTCGCGGGCCAGGGTGCCGATGACGCGCTGCAGCACCTCGGGGGTCACCGCGTCCGGCACCGCCCGCAGCGGCAGGTGGGTGGTGGCCAGCGCCACCCGCAGACCAGGCGCCGCCAGCAGCATCACCGGGGTGGCATCGCAGCGGTTGGCGAGAAACTCGGTGTGACCGGTGAAGGCCAGCCCGGCGTCGTTGATGACGCCCTTGTGCACCGGCGCCGTGACCATGGCATCGAAGCGGCCGTCGAGACAGCCGTCGCAGGCCAGCGCCAGGGTGTCGAGCACATAGTCGGCGTTGCCGGGATCGAGCCGCCCCGGCAGGACCTCTGCGTTGAGCGTGGCGGTGGCATCCACCAGCAGGCTGCCGGCGGGCTGGGGTCGCGCTGGCCGCTCGGCGTCGAACGGCTGCAGCTGCAGCGGCAGGCCGAGCTGCTCGGCCCGCTCGGCCAGCAGCGCCGGGTCGCAGATGGCGACCAGCTCCGCAGGGTGCGCCTGCTGCGCCAGCATGACGCAGAGATCCGGGCCGATGCCGGCAGGTTCGCCGGCGGTGAGTGCGATGCGGGGGGTGCTCATGGTCGTACGCCTGATGGCTGGCAAGATGGCTGGGCGGATGGCTCAGTAGGCGGATGCATCGTCCAGACGCAACTCCACATAGGCCTCGTCGCGCAACTGCTGCAGCCAGGCCTCGGTGGCCTCCTCGCCCTTGCGTTCGCGCAGCACCTCTTCCGCCTTCAGCCGCAGCAGGGAGTCGGCGGTATCCTGCTGGCGTCGTTCCAGTACCTGCACCAGATGCCAGCCGAACGGGCTCTGGAACGGCTGGCTCAGGGCGTTGGGGGCCAGCTTGTCCATCTCTTCCTCGAACTCGGGCACCGTGTCGCCGGGGCTTACCCAGCCCAGGTCGCCGCCCTTCAGGGCCGAGCCGGTGTCGTCGGAGTGGGCGCGGGCCAGGGTGGAGAAGTCGTCGCCGCCGAGGATGCGCAGGCGCAGTTGCTGCAGCCGGCGCTGGGCATCCGTGTCCGAGACCACTTCGCTGGTGCGGATCAGGATGTGGCGCGCGTGGGTTTGCGACACCGGCTCCGGCGCGTCGCTCTCGATGTCGGCGATGCGGATCAGGTGGAAGCCGCTGGGGCTGCGGATCGGCTCCGAGACCGCGCCCCTGGCCAGGCTCTGCGCCGGTTCCAGCGCCAGTGACGGCACCTCGGCCATGGGGAACCAGCCCAGGTCGCCGCCTTCCTGAGCGCGGCGACCGTCGGAATGGGCGGCGGCGACATCGGCAAAGGACTCGCCGCCGCGGATGCGGCCCAGCAGGCCCTCGCTGGTGCGACGGGCCGCGTCCACCTGGGCCTCGCTGGGGTCATCCGGCAGCGCCACCAGCAGGTGCTGCAGCCGCACCGCGCGACGCTCGATCAGGCTGTCGCCCTCCTGCTCCATGAAGCGATCCACCTCGGCGTCGCTGACGCGGATGTTCTTGATCACCTCCTGCTGTTGCAGCCGGGAGGTCAGGATCTGCATGCGGGTGTCCTCGCGGAAGTCGTCGAACGAGACCCCGCCCGCCTCCAGGGTGTCGCGCAGCTGTTCCAGGCTCAGGCCGTTGCGGGCGGCGATGTTGGTCATGGCGGCGGTCAGGGTGGTCTCGTCCACCTCGATGCCCAGTTGCGCCGCCCGTTGCACCTGAAGGCGCTTGAGGATGAGCCGCTCCAGCACCTGCTCTTCCAGCATCTCGGGCGACGGGATGGCCGCACCGCGGGCCTGCAGCTCCGGCAGCAGCAGCGCGATCTCGTCCTCGAGTTCGCTCTGCACGATGACATCGTCGTTCACCACCGCGACGATGCGGTCCAGCGGCTGGATCTGCGCCATGCCGGCGCCGGGCAGCCAGAGTGCAGGCGCCAGCAGCAGCAACGGCAGCAACCGGGTGAGCAACCGGGGCAGCGGGGCGGGTTGCAGCGGTCGCCGGCGCCGGCTAGTCGGTCTGATAGCCATAGATTTCCCTCTCAAGGAACTTGCCGATGGGGTTGCCGATGGTGCTGAGCCCGGCAAGTTCGAATTGCACCATCACCGAGCTGCTGGCGTCCTCGTCCGGCTGGCGCTTCAGCTTGCGGCCGAGCACGCGGACGCGCCAGCAGCATTCGCCGAACTCGACACCGGCAAAGGCGTCCATGGTCTCGTCGTGCCGCAGCGAGTACAGCCAGCGGCCCACCACCTCCGCCCGCGCTCCGAACGGCAGGCGGAAGGACAGATCGGTGTCTTCGTAGCGGTTGGCCTCGGCGGCGGTCTCGTCGGCGCGGTAGGACAGGTTCAGCAGGCCGCTGTTCGGATGCCGGTATTCCAGGGTCAGGGTGCGGCGCTGCCACTGCTCCTCGTCCTTCTCCGGATCCCACTCGAAGCTGGCACGTCCCGCCCACTGCTCGGAGAGCCGGGCGGACAGCTCGCCGGTGTAGGGCGAGCGGTCGGAGGTCTCGGTGTCGCCGCTGATCTGCACGCGGCGGTCGGCAAAGTAGAAGATCTGCCCCAGGCTGAGCCGCAGCAGCTCGTCGCCGGTGGACGACAGCAGCGTGCGCGAGGTCAGTGCTGCAGTGATCTGGTTGGCGTCGCCGATGCGGTCGCGGCCGGTGAAACGGTTGCTGCGGAACAGGTTGGAGAAGTTGAAGTTGAGTTCCGAGCTGTCGAAGACCGGTGCGTCGTCCTGATCCGCATAGGGCGTGTAGAGGTAGTACAGCCGCGGCTCCAGGGTCTGCAGCGCGGGCTGGCCCAGCCAGTCCAGCTGGCGCTCGAACACCAGCTTGCCGTCGATGTCGAAGCTGGGTATGGCGTGGCCCGGGTCCGACGGCTGGCCGGCGGCCTCGTCGGTGAGGGCGTATTCGGTCAGGTGCAGGTTCACGCTGGGGATCAGGTGGCCGTAACTGCGCCGCAGCGGCCAGCTGAGGTTGGGGCTGAAGGCGAAGCGCTCGCCGTAGACGCGGTGGTTATGGTCGAAATGGCTGTATTCCACCTCGGCGCCACCCACCAGGCCGGGGCCGAAGCGGCGCGGCGACAGGGTCAGCAGCAGCTGCGGCAGGCGGCCGTAGGGACGGGCCTCCGGCGCGACGCCGGGATCGATGGTCTGGTAGGCCTCGACCCGGGTCAGGAACGACCAGCCGTTGCCCACATAGGTGGCAGAGCCGCTCTGCAGCAGCCGGCGGTTGCTGGTGGTGTCGATGGTGTTGCCCAGGTCCTGCAGGTACTCGTTGTCGCTGACCTGGCTGTAGTCCAGGTTGGTGATCCAGCGCTCGAAGAACCGGCCCTGCTGGTTGATGCTGAAGGCGCCGCGGGTATCGCCCTCGTCGTAGAGTTGATCGTTGGGCATGAACTCCGCCGCCACGGTGCCGCTGTCGCGGCGGCTCAGCCAGCGAAATTCGCCGCCCAGCATCAGGCCGCGGCGACTCATGTAGCGCGGCGACAGGGTGGCGTCCATGTTGGGCGCGATGTTCCAGTAGTAGGGCGTGGTCAGCTCGAAGCCGTTCTTTTCCGACGAGCCGATGGAGGGGACCAGGAAGCCGCTCTTGCGCCGGTCATCGATGGGAAAATCCAGATAGGGGGTGTACAGCACCGGAACACCGCGGATGCGCAGGCGGGCGTTACGCGCGATGCCGCGCCCGGTCTCCTGGTCCAGCGTGAGTTCCTTCGCCTGCAGTGACCAGGCGTTGCTGCCGGGCGGGCAGCTGGTGTAGCTGATGTTGTCGTACCGAGAGCGTTGCGGGTTGTCCACATAGGCCACGTCGGCATGGCCGCGCAGGTTGGTCGTGCCGCTGAAGCGGTAGCGCGCGTCGTTGATGCGGCCCGTGTCGCTGGCCAGGTTGAGCTGCGCGTCCTGGCCCAGGATGCGCACCCCGGGATACTCCAGAAAGGTGGTGCCGAAGGTGGCCAGGTCGCCGTTGATGCGATCGAAGCGGGCGCGGTAGGCCTCCACCCGCTGCCCGGCGCGGGCCACGTTAACGCCGCCGGTGGCTTCGATGACCTCGCTGTCCAGCAGGTAGCTGATGCCGCCTGCCTCGAAATCGATGGGCGTGGTCGGCGTTGGCAGATCCGGTGCAGGCGCTGGTCCCAGGCGCGACGGGCGCGGTCCGCAGAATTCCCAGCCCAGGCCCAGGTCGAGACGGCCGGCATCGGGCTCGATCCAGCGCGGGCCTGGTGGACTGTCTGCCAGGCTGTCTGGCGGGCTGCCTGCCGGCGTTTCTGCCGGGTTGTCGGCGGCGCTCTGGCCGGGCGTGTCGGCTGCCATGGCGGCGCTGCAGAGCAGCAGGCCACCGCCGGTGAGTCCGATGAGTCGATGAAGATAACGCACGGCAGTTGCGAGGCCGGTTCCTCAGGGGCCACGGGATAGCGGCACAAGGTCGCACATTTGCGCTCGGGCATCAATCACCGGGCGGTCTGCCGGCGCCTGCAGGCGGACTGCAAGGACGCGAAGCGCAGGCAGGGATACAATGGCCGGACGCGGTCGAAGCCGCGAAAACTGAAGTCTCGAACATGACCGGTGCGCGGAGGGCGCGAGCTTGTCGGAACGTCACGCATTGCTGCAGGCCTGGCTGGCATCGGTTCTGGGTGGCGTCGCGCCCTCAATGACGGCGGCATCCGCCGATGCCAGCTTCCGGCGCTACTGGCGGCTGAGCCACGACGGGACCTCGCTCATCGCGGTGGACGCCCCGCCAGAAACCGAGAACAACGCCGCGTTCGTCCGCCTGGCCTCAACCCTGCGCGCCATCGGTCTGAACGTGCCCGCCATCCTGGCCCAGGACAGCGCGAACGGGTTCCTGCTGGTCAGCGATCTCGGGCAGCGGCAATACCTGGACGCGCTGACTGCCGACACTGCCGACCGCCTGTACGGCGACGCCATCGGCGCCCTGATCACGCTGCAGGCGGTGGCGCCCACTGATGGCCTGCCGGACTACGACGCCGCCTTTCTGCGCCGGGAACTCGCCCTCTTCGACGACTGGCTGCTCGCGGCGGTCCTGCCCGGAGCAGGCGTCACCCCGGCCGAACGGGCCATGCTCGATACGTTGTACGCGCGACTCATCGACAACGCCCTGGAGCAGCCGCAGGTCTGCGTGCATCGTGACTTCCACAGCCGCAACCTGATGCACTGCGCCTCCGGCAACCCCGGCATCCTCGATTTCCAGGACGCCGTCAGCGGTCCGGTGACCTACGACCTGGTGTCGTTGCTCAAGGATTGCTACGTCGACTGGCCCCGGCGGCGGGTGCTGGACTGGGCCTGGGGGCATTTCAACCTGGCGGTCCAGTCCGGCGTGCTGACCCCGGCGCACGAGTCGCGCTTTCTGCGCTGGTTCGACCTCATGGGCGTCCAGCGCCACCTGAAGGCCGCGGGCATCTTCGTCCGCCTGTCCCGGCGCGATGGCCGGCCTGACTACCTGCGCCACCTGCCGCGCACCCTGGGCTATCTGACCGCCCTCGGAGCGGACTATCCGGAACTCGCCCCGCTGGCCGGCTTTCTGCAACAGCGTGTGCTGCCGCGGCTGCCGGCCATTGAGGCTTAGGTTTCCCGCCCCACGGCCTTGTGGCCGATGTCCTTGCGCCAGTAGGCACGGTCGAAGCCGATCCTGGCCACGGTATCGTAGGCGCGACGCTGGGCCTCGGCCACGTCATTGCCCAGGGCGGTCGCGCACAGTACCCGCCCGCCGCTGGTGAGGATCTGGCCCTCGCTGAGCCGGGTGCCGGCGTGGAAGACCTTGGCCTGGGGATCCTGGATGCTGTCCAGGCCGCTGATGACGTCGCCGGTGGCGTAGTCGCCGGGGTAGCCGCCGGCGGCCAGCACCACGCCCAGGGCCGCCTGCGGGCTCCAGCGCACGTCGGCGTCGCCGAGCCCCCGGTGGATGGCGCTCAGGCAGAGTTCCAGCAGGTCCGACTGCAGCCGCATCAGGATCGGCTGGGTCTCCGGGTCGCCGAGGCGGCAGTTGTACTCCAGCACCTGCGGCGTGCCGTCAGCGTCGATCATGAGCCCGGCGTAGAGAAAGCCGACATAGGGGATGCCGTCGGCGGCGAGCCCGGCCACCGTCGGCTGCATGACCTCGGCCATGATGCGCTGGTGCAGTTCCGGCGTGACCACGGGCGCCGGCGAATAGGCCCCCATGCCGCCGGTGTTGGGGCCGCGATCGCCGTCGTCGCGGGCCTTGTGGTCCTGCGACGAGGCCAGCGGCAGGATATGCTCGCCGTCCACCATGGCGATGAAGCTGACCTCCTCGCCGCGCAGGAAGGATTCGATCACCACGCGGCTGCCGGCGCTGCCGAAGCGCCCGGCGCCAAGCATGTCGCGCACCGCCGCCTCCGCCGTCGCCAGGTCCTCGGCCAGGATCACGCCCTTGCCGGCGGCCAGTCCGTCTGCCTTGATCACCACCGGCGCGCCGATCTGCTGCAGATAGGCCAGTGCGGCGGCCTGATCGGTGAAGGCGCGATAGCCGGCGGTGGGGATGCCGTGGCGGGCCATGAAGTCCTTGGCGAAGGCCTTTGAGCCCTCCAGCTGTGCCGCTGCGCGGGTGGGGCCGAAGCAGCTCAGTCCTGCCGCCGCAAAGGCGTCGGCGATGCCTGCCACCAGCGGCGCCTCGGGCCCCACGATGCAAAGATCCACCCCCTGAGTCCGGGCAAACTCCACCAGCCGCGGGATGTCGGTGGCAGCGATGTCCAGGTTCTCGACGCCGGGCTCGGTGGCGGTGCCGCCGTTGCCGGGGGCCACATAGACGCGCTCGGCCTGCGGCGACTGCGCGATCTTCCAGGCCAGCGCATGCTCACGCCCGCCGTTGCCGACGATCAGGATCTTCATGGGGCTACACCAGTTGGGGATACAGTTGGAAGCAGAGACGGCTATGATCCTGAAATGCCGCCCGTTCCGCAAACCGCGAACACCGTCGTGTCGTCAGGAAACGGTATACTCGTCCAGAGAAATGCTGACTGCTGGCCAGGATTCGGATCAGGGAGGCCAGTAAATCAGCACCTCCCCAGCGTCCTGCATCGAAACTGATACTCCAGGGGGTCTCCATGTCACTACAGCCCGTCATCCTCTCAGGCGGTTCCGGAACGCGCCTGTGGCCGCTCTCGCGCGAGGCCTACCCGAAACAGTTTCTGCCGCTGACCAGTCACCACACCATGCTGCAGGAGACCGTGCGGCGGCTGGACGGATTGGCGGACGAGCACCCGCGCCAGGGGCTGCATGTGCTGGAGCCCATCGTGGTCTGCAACGAGACGCACCGCTTTCTGGTGGCGGAGCAGTTGCGGTTGCTGGAGCGCCGGGCAGCGGCCATCCTGCTGGAACCCGCCGGGCGCAACACCGCGCCGGCACTGACGCTGGCGGCCCTGACCGCGACGGAGCAGGGTGCCGACCCGGTGCTGCTGGTGATGCCCGCTGACCATGTCATCGTCAACGAGGCAGGGTTCCGCGCCGCCGTGGCGGACGGCTGCCTGCTGGCGGAGCAGGGGGCGGTGATCACCTTCGGCGTGGTGCCGAATCAGCCGGAGACGGGTTACGGCTACATCCGCCAGGGCGCGCCGCTGGCGCACGAGGGCCTGCAGGGACGGGCGTTCCGCCTGCAGGCCTTCGTGGAGAAGCCGGACCGCGCTACCGCGGACGACTACCTGGCCAGCGGCGAGTACCTGTGGAACAGCGGCATCTTCATGCTGCGCGCGTCGGTCTGGCTGCGCCTGATCGAACGCTTCCGCGGCGACATCTTCGCCGCGGTACGGCGTGCGATCGCCGGAGGGCGCCGCGACGGCGAATTCATGCGCCTGGATGCAGAGCAGTTCCGTGCCTGCCCGGCGGATTCCATCGACTACGCCGTGATGGAAGGCCTGTCGGGTGAGGGAGCCGATGCCGAGCACCCCGCGGTGGTGCTGCCGCTGGACGTGGGCTGGTCCGACGTCGGCGCCTGGTCGGCCCTGTGGGAGGTGCGAGAGCAGGACGAGGCGGGCAACGTGCTGGAGGGCGACGCCTTCGTGCATGATGCCGCCAACAACCTGGTCATTGCCCAGCAGCGCATGGTGGCCGCCGTCGGCGTCAACGACCTGATCATTGTCGAGACGCCGGACGCCGTGCTGGTGGCAAGGAAGGACCGGGCCCAGGACGTCAAGGCCGTGACCACCTTCCTGCACGAGGCCCAGCGCAAGGAGCACCGCCATCACCAGCGCGTGCATCGGCCCTGGGGCGCCTTCGAGTCCATCGGCCAGGGCAGCCGTTATCAGGTCAAGCGCCTGACGGTGAACCCCGGCGAGTCGTTGTCGCTGCAGATGCACCACCATCGCGCGGAGCACTGGATCGTGGTCTCCGGCACCGCGCGGGTGACCTGTGACGACGACAGTTTCCTGCTGACGGAGAACCAGTCCACCTATATCCCCGTGGGCTCCCGGCATCGGCTGGAGAACCCGGGCATGATCCCGCTGGAGATCATCGAGGTGCAGTCCGGCAGCTATCTGGGCGAGGAAGACATCGTCCGCTACCAGGACGTCTACGACCGCGACAGCAGCGATAAGGGTTGAGCGGATGCAGGTACCAGCGCTCGGTCCAGGGCTCGGCGCCGGCCCCTGACCGCATTGGCCCGATGGCGGTGACCGACGCCCGCTGAAGCCCTTCCATGGGGTGGTTCTTCCTGTCGCTGCTCTGTGCCCTTGCGCTGGCCTCAGCCGACGCCGCCACCAAGGCCTGGCTGCAAGACTATTCGGCTCGCGAGCTGGCCTTGGTGCGCTTCACGCTCACGGCGCTGCTGCTGCTTCCGCTGCTGCGCGATGTGCCGGATCTCGGCGCGCTGCCGCCGGCCTTCTGGGGCTGGATGCTGCTGCTCTGGCCGCTGGAGATCGCGGCCATGCTGCTGTACATGACCGCCATCCGCGATCATCCGCTGTCCCTGACCCTGCCGCTGCTGGCGTTCACGCCGGTCTTCATTCTCGGCGTCGCATTCTGGCTCCTGGGGGAGAGGGTCCCGGCCCAGGGGGCCGTCGGCGTGGTCCTGGTGGTGGCCGGTGCCTGGCTGCTGAACCTTCGCCATGCCCGCCTCGGCGACTGGCGCAGCTGGGGCGCGCCGCTGGTCGCGCTGGTCTCCGAGCCCGGATCCCGGCTGATGCTGGCCGTCGCGCTGGTCTACGCCTTGACCGCGACCATGGGCAAGGCCGCCCTGGCCTATGTGCCCGCGGAGCAATTCGGCGCCCTCTACTTCCTGTCCCTTGGGATCATCCTGCCGCTGGTCCTCGCCCTTCCGGCCCCGCGGGGCCTGGCCCGGCTGTTCGGTGGCCCGCGCCGGCGCCCGGCATCCATCCGCCAGCCGACGACCTCATCCGCGCTCAAGGCGCGCTCCGGTCTCTTGCGCCGTCCCGTCGCCGTGCTCGTGGTCGCGGCACTGAACGCGCTGATGGTCTACACACACTTTCTTGCCCTGGCGCATGTCGAGGTGGCCTACATGATCGCCGTCAAGCGCACCAGCCTGTTGTTCGGCATCCTCTACGGGGCCCTGCTATTCCGCGAGCCCGGGCTGCGCAGCCGACTCCCGGCCGGCGGCCTGATGCTCGCGGGGGTCGTCTGCATCCTGACGGCATAGGCCGCCCGCCCATCTCGAGCCCGCTTGACCCAGGTCAGCGGGCCAGTCTGCGACCTTGAGTAGGTTCAACGCCGTCGGCGACTGTGTCGAATGCACCTTGCTGATCACTGGCGGCTGGCGGCTTTCTCCGCGCTGACGCGCCGGCGGCGATGATTGGCATCGCCCGCCGCAGCGACTATAGTGACCGGTTTTTCGTTTCGCGTGCCTCGGGGATCGATCAGCCATGGGATTCAAATGCGGTATCGTCGGACTGCCCAACGTCGGCAAGTCCACGCTGTTCAATGCCTTGACCAGGTCCGGCATCGCGGCGGAGAACTATCCCTTCTGCACCATCGACCCGAACGTCGGCGTGGTGCCCCTGCCAGACGCCCGGCTCGATGTCATCGCCGCCATCGGCCAGTCCGCGCAGATCATCCCGACCACCATGCAGTTCGTCGACATCGCCGGGCTGGTGGCCGGTGCCTCCCGCGGCGAGGGGCTGGGCAACAAGTTCCTCGCCAACATCCGCGAGACCGATGCCATCGCCCACGTCGTGCGCTGTTTCGAGAACGACGACGTGGTGCATGTCTCCGGCCGGGTCGATCCCATCGGCGACATCGAGGTGATCGAGACGGAACTGGCCCTGGCCGACATGGAGACCGTCTCCAAGGCGCTGGATCGCACCATCAAGCAGTCGAAGACCGGCGACAAGACGCAGCTGGCGCGCAAGGCGCTGCTGGAACGGGTCGCGGCGCATCTGGATCAGGGGCATCCGGTGCGCTCGCTGGCGCTGACGGACGAGGAGCGCGCGGCGCTGCGGGAGCTGTTCCTGCTCACGGCCAAGCCCACCATGTACGTGGCCAATGTCGCCGAGGACGGCTTCGAGAACAATCCGCTGCTGGACCGGATCCGCGCCCATGCCGAGGCGGAGGGGGCCATTGTCGTGCCGGTGTGCGCCGCCATCGAATCGGAGATCGTCGAGCTCGACGAGGCCGAGCGCGCGGAATTCCTGGCCGACCTGGGGCTGGATGAGCCGGGCCTGAACCGCGTGGTGCGTGCCGGCTACGAACTGCTCGGGCTGGACACCTACTTCACCGTCGGTCCCAAGGAGGCCCGGGCCTGGACCATCCCCAGGGGTGCAACCGCACCCCGGGCCGCCAGCGTGATCCATACCGACTTCGAGCGCGGATTCATCCGCGCCGAGGTCATCGCCTACGACGACTTCGTCGCCTGCAAGGGCGAGCAGGGCGCCAAGGAGGCCGGCAAGCTGCGCAGCGAGGGCAAGGACTACATCGTCAAGGACGGCGACGTGATCCACTTCCGCTTCAACGTTTAGGCACGATTCAGAAATAACCTACACGGATGCACGGTAGGGCGGATAAGCGAAGCGCATCCGCCACAGGCCACAAC
>NZ_VWXX01000057.1 GCF_008632335.1 Thiohalocapsa marina | reverse complement strand
TGGGCGGCAAACCCCACGCCCATCCGCCCCTGCCCCCCCGGGGGCTGGCGTTTGGTTAACCCGCCCTACAGTGTTCACCTTAGTTTTGGCCGCGCTCCTTATTCTCTTTATGCGCCGTTAACATAGAGTATCGGGCGGGTCGCTGCAAGCGTGCACGCGGCCCTTGCGGTTTCATCCTGTGCCGGCGCTCATCCGGTCGTCGCGGGCGCCATGCAGGTCGTCGAGCACCGCCTCGGCGGTGGTGGTGCCGCTGCGCAGCGCCCAGTGGATCGACGGCGGCGCAACGGACTCGCCGCAGAGCCAGAGCCCGTCGGCCAGTCTGCGCGGGTGTGCCGGCGCCTGCACCGGCGGCCGTTGCGCCGGCAGCGCGGCCGGCAGCCGGTAGATCGCCAGGCGTTGCCAGTCATTCACCGCCTTGCCGTACCAGACCAGCAGCTGGCTGCGCACCTCGGCCTCGACCGCGTCCGGCTGGCCGGCGCTGCCGAACACGTTGACTGCGATCAGCGCCTGGCCGGGCGGGGCGTAGCTGGCCGACAGGTTGCTGGGGCTGAGCAGGCTGTTGACGGGCCCCTGGCCGGTGCCGTTCAGCACCAGATCGGGGCCGTCGAAGGGGGCCTGCGCGGCGGCGAAGTACAGGCAGGTGGTGCCGCGGGTGGGCATGGCCGGGGTGCCGACCAGGTCGGCGGCGGCGTTGCCGTCGGTGGCCACGATGATGGCCCGCGCCGACAGGCGTTCGCCGCTGTCCAGCAGCACCGACCCGTCGCGTACGTCCTTCGCCCGTTGGCCGCAGTGCAGGCTCTCCGGTACCAGTCGCTCCGCGAGCTGCAGCGGGATCTGCGCCATGCCGTGTGCCGGCAGCGCAGTGTCGCCGAGGGCAAAGGCGCGGAACACGAACTCGAAGGCGCGACTGGAGACGTCCAGGTCGGGCTCGAAGAAGACGCCGGCGAAGAAGGGCTTGAAGAAGCGCTCCTGCATCTGCCGCGAGAAGCCCAGCTGCTGCAGCAGCGCCAGCGCGGTGGTCTCCGGGCGCGCGTACAGGTCCGCGATCCCGCCCTTCAGGGCGCGGTGCCGCAGCGCGAGCAGGCGCAGCTTGTCGCCGGTGGTGCCCACCGGCGATGCGAGCATCTCCGGCAGCCGGGCGGGTCGTCGCCAGATGTCGCTGACGCGGTGGAAGCGGCGCCCGATGCGGACCAGCGCGCCGGGGTAGAAGGGCCGCAGGTCCAGCGCATCGTAGTCCAGCATGTGCTGGGCCTCCGGGTACCAGGTCTGCAGCACCTGGAATCCCCGGTCGAGCAGAAAGCCGTCCTGGGTGTCGGTGGCGATGCGTCCGCCGGGGCGGTCGGCGGCCTCGATGATGTTGGCGCGGAGCCCCGCCTGTTGCAGTCGCAGCGCACAGGCCAGCCCCGACAGGCCGGCGCCGATGACGATGACGTCTGGATTCACGTTCGCGTCTCCTCAGTGATGCGGATGCGGCCGGTCGGCGTCAGGCCCCGTCCGCCAGTTGCCGGCGCAGGCGCTCGGCCTGTTGCCGGATGGCGGCCAGTGTATCCGGTTCCAGACGGTCGAGGTTCCGCCACATCAGCGCCGTGCGCGGATGCCCGGCGAAGCGCTCCCGGTGCCGGGCGAGAAAATCCCAGAACAGGGTGGTGAAGGGGCAGGCCTGGTCGCCGACGGACTGCTTGGGATCGAAACGGCAGTGGCGGCAGTAGTTGCTCATGCGGGCGATGTAGGCGCCACTGGCGGCATAGGGCTTGCTGGCCAGCCGGCCGCCGTCGGCAAACTGGCTCATGCCCAGGGTGTTGGGCGCTTCCACCCATTCCACGGCGTCCACGAACATGGCCAGGTACCACTGGTGCACCCGCCTGGGCTCGACCCCCAGAAGCAGCGCGAACAGGCCGGTGACCATCAGGCGCTGGATGTGGTGTGCATAGCCGTGCTCCAGCACCTGGCCGATGCTGTCCGCCAGGCAGACGTAGGGGGTGTCGGCGCTCCAGTAGAAGGCCGGCAACGGCTGTTGTGCCGTCAGCACGTTCTCGTCCAGCGCCTGCGGCATCCGCAGCCAGTACAGCCCGCGTACATATTCGCGCCAGCCGATGATCTGCCGCACGAAGCCCTCGACGCTGGCAATGGGCGCACGGCCGTCTCGCCAGGCGTCGACGGCGGCAGCCACCGCCTGGCGCGGATCCAGCAGTTTCAGGTTCAGCGCCGCCGACAGCCGGGCATGGTACAGATAGGGCTCGCCCTGCCACATGGCGTCCTGGAACGGGCCGAACGCCGCCAGCCGGTGGCGGATGAAATCCTCCAGCGCCGCCTGTGCCTGGGCGGCGGTGACCGGCCAGTCGAAGCGGTCCAGCCGGCCCGGCGCGTGCGGAAACCGCGCCTCCACCAGCGCCATGACCTCGCGCGTGACGGCGTCCGGGGCGAAGCCCAGCGGTTCCGGCAGCAGCCCCGGTCCCTGCCGGCCGAAGGCCTTGCGGTTGTCCTTGTCGAAGTTCCAGGCCCCGCCGACCGGTTCACCGTCCTGCAGCAGCACGCCGTCCCGCCGGCGGATCCAGCGGTAGAAATGCTCCATCCGCAGTTCCTTGCGGCCCCGCGCCCAGCCTTCGAACTCGGCGCGCGCGCACAGGAAGTGGTCGTCTTCCAGCACCTGCAACGGCAGGCCGGCGGCTTCGCAGGCCGCGGCCAGTTCCGTGGCGACGCGGTACTCCCCCGGCTGGGTCAGGCAGACCCGCTCCGGTCGCAAGGCGCTCAGGTCCGCCTGCAGGGCCTCGCCCAGACTGTGGTAATGATGCTGATCCAGCGCAAGGTAGCGCACCGACAGCCCTTCGGCCCGGAGCTGGTCGCGGAAATGGCGCATTGCGGACAGGAACAGGACCGTGCGCGCCCTGTGCGACGGCACATGGGTTGCCTCGGCGGGGGCCTCGCACAGCCAGATCAGATCCCGCTGTGGGTCACAGTCGCGCAATGCCGGGTTGGTCCGGTTGAGCTGGTCGCCGAGGACGATGCGAAGGACGTGGACCTCCGCTCTGGTCGCCGGCGTCTGCGCGCCTTCAGTCATGGGCCGGTTCCGGCTGATAGGCCACCTGGCGCTCGAACAGGGCGCGCACGCCGTGGATGTCGTCGGCCTCGGCCGGGCCCTTGTCCGGACGGTAGCGCTTGACCCGGGCGAAGCGCAGCGCCAGTCCGCCGGGGTAGTGACGGCTCTGCTGCAGCTCGTTGAAGGCGATTTCCACCACCAGCTCCGGGCGGACGTGGACGATCTGGTCATCGCGGGCGACGGCGCGCGCCAGCAGTTGCTCGGTCTGCCAGGCCAGCAGTTGATCGGTGAGCCCCTTGAAGGTCTTGCCCAGCATGATGAAGCCGCCAGCCCCGTCACGGGCGCCCAGATGCAGATTGCTCAGCCAGCCGCGGCGTCGGCCGCTGCCCCATTCCGCGGCCAGCACCACCAGGTCCAGGCTGTGGCTCTGCTTGAGCTTCAGCCAGTGACTGCCGCGGGCGCCGGCGGCGTAGGTGGATCCGGGGTCCTTGGCCATCAGGCCTTCGTGTCCGGCGGCCAGGGCCTGGGCAAGGAAGTCCGACGCCCGGGCGGCGTTGGCGGCCTCGATGAACGACGTGCGCATGGTTGCCGGTACGGTCTCGCTCAGCGCCGCCCGGCGGGTCCGCAAGGGGGCGTCGATCAGTGTCTCGCCGTCCAGGGCCAGGCAGTCGAAGCAGAACACCGTCAGCGGCAGCTGTTGCCGCAAGGCCGGGTCGTCCTGCTGTCGGCCGAAGCGGCGCATGGTGGTCTGGAACGGCAGCGGACGGCCGCTCTGCGTCAGGGCCAGGGTCTCGCCGTCCAGCACCAGTTCGCTGGCCGGCAAGGCGGCGACCTGGTCGATGAGTTCCGGCACGGCGGCGCTGACATCGTTGCCCTGGCGGCTGAACACGCGCACCTGCCGGCCGGATTTGTGGATCTGCACACGGGCCCCGTCCAGCTTGTACTCCAGCAGGGGCTCGGGCAGTTGCGCCAGGGCGTCGGCCAGATCATCCGCCGCGCTGGCGAGCATCGGCTGTATGGGCTGGAACAGGGTCAGCCCCAGGGCGTCGAGGCCGGCGCGGCCCGCGCTCTGGGCGAGACGGGCCACCTCGCCGATGTCGGCCCGCAACATCCGCGCCCGCTGCACGCTGCCGAGGGGGATGTCGAATGCCCGGGCGATGGCCTCCACCATCTGCGCCCCGAGGGCGCCCTGGCGCAGTTCACCCAGCAACAGCCGGCGCAGGAAGCCTTGCTCGTCCACGGTGGCCTCGGCGAACAACCCGGCCAGGGCTGCCGCACGCCGGGTCTGGCTGCCGCTACCGCGGATGTCGGCCAGGGCGTCCAGCCGACGGGCCAGGTCGGTCACCGTCAGCCGGGGCTGCGGGGCCGGTTCCACGGCATCGGTGGCGGCCATCTGTGCCGGGCCGATGTGGAGTCGCGCGGCGCCGGCCCTGCCGGGGGTCGATCCGGGCGTCGTTTTGGGCCGGATCTCTCCGGTGAGCCAGCGGGCGACCTGCTCGATTTCGCGACCGCCGACTTCATTCCTGCCGGTTTCACTCCCAGCGATGGCATCCCTGTCGCAGTGCCGCAGCAAGGCCGCCAGGCGATCGACCTTGGCCGCGCGGCTGCGGGTTGCCGCCAGCGCACGGGAGGCGTTGGCCAGGTCGATCAGACGCGTCATCCGCGAACCTGCGGCGGGCCGGCGAGCGACGCCGGTCAGTGATACTGCTCGGTGGTGTAGTGGCCGGGCTCGGTGCGCCGGTGGCGCTGCAGGCCGCGTTGTTCCAGCCAGTCGCGCACCTCCTTGATCATGGCAGAATTGCCGCAGAGCATCAGGTGGCTGTCGTCGGCGGTGATGTCGGCGTCGGCGGCCTGCTGCAGCGCGCCCGATGCCAGCAGCGTGGTGATGCGCCCCTGCAGGGCCGTGTCGTCCTGGTCGCGGGTCAGACTCGGGATGTAGCTGAAGGCTGCCCCGTGCGCCTCGCGGATGTCGGCGATGGTGTCGCCGTAGGCCAGTTCGCCAGTGTTGCGCGCGCCGTGGACCAGGATGATACG
The DNA here is from genome assembly GCF_008632335.1 of Thiohalocapsa marina. Taxonomy (GTDB): domain Bacteria; phylum Pseudomonadota; class Gammaproteobacteria; order Chromatiales; family Chromatiaceae; genus Thiohalocapsa; species Thiohalocapsa marina. The sequence continues at coordinate 6,546 of NZ_VWXX01000057.1, read as the reverse complement.
CTCGAACCGCTGCCAGGGCTCGGCGGTCTTCAGCATCGACAGATAGACGCCGAGGGCGGTGCCGGTGGCCAGCATCCACAGGTGACGGCGCGGCACGACGTTGTCCATGGTGAAGACGCCGCTGGCCTTGTCCGCCACCCAGATGCGATCACCCGGCTCCAGGTCGGACAGGCGGGGTGTCAGCGGACCCTCCGGCACCTCGTTGAAGAAGATCTCAAGCGGTTTTTCGTCGGGCGCGTTGACCAGGGAGTAGGGCCGTCCGACCCGTTCGCCGTCGAGATCGAGCGCGACCTTGATGTACTGGCCCGCAGTGAAGCCCGGCAGTGGCGCGTCGATTTGCAGGCTGTACAACGCCTGGGACCAGTGCTGCTTGCGGGCGATCCTGCCCTCGATCCATTGATTCATGCCTAGAAACCCTCCCGAGCCGTTGTGATGACTGCCGCGAAGCCCCTAAACTTGGTGCCATGGTGGTGGTTTCAACCGTCGGGTTGCGTCAGGGGTAGGGTCATTCAACAAGCCGACACCCAACCCACTCAGGCAGGGGCCGTAATCTGGTGGTTCTTCACCTCACCTTGATTGCCGAGGGTGGGTTGCTGGAGGTTGGCGGTGGCAGGCCCCATGTCCCGTGGACCTGTGCAAACCTGCGCTTGATGCGACTCTGAGGGGGCGACCATGTCTCTACGACCACTCTTCGTGCTGCTGATCGGAGGCCTGCTGATGTCTGACAATGCCGCGGCGAACTGTGCGCCGGCGCTGGATTTCGAGTATCGCCGTCTTGCCGGCGATGAGACCGTGCGGCTGTGCGACGCCTACCAGGGCAAGGTGATCCTGGTGGTCAATACCGCCAGCAAGTGCGGCTTTACCGGCCAGTACGAGGCGCTGGAGTCCTTGCACGAGACCTACGGCGACCGCGGGCTGGTGGTGCTGGGCTTTCCGTCCAACGACTTCGGCAACCAGGAGCCGGGCACTGAGGAGCAGATCCAGTCGTTCTGCCGCCTGACCTATTCGGTAAAATTCCCGATGTTCGAGAAGACCCACGTCAAGAAGGGCCTGGCAGATCCGTTCTTCGACTACCTGGCGCAGCAGACCGGCGCCTACCCCAAGTGGAACTTCTACAAGTACCTCATCGACCGCGACGGCAATGTGGTGGACTACTACACCAGCGTCACCTCGCCCAAGAGCGGCAAGGTCGTCAGCGCCATCGAAAGCCTGCTGTGACCCGCGGCCGGTGGCCGGCGGGCGGTCTGCCGGATGCGGGCTGAGCCATGGCTGAGATCCTGCTGCTGGCCCTGGTGCTGGGGCTGTCCGCCGGCCTCGCACCCGGGCCATTGCTCGCCCTGGTCATCGCTGAAACCCTGAGACACGACGTGGCCGCGGGCATCCGCGTGGCCATCGTGCCCCTGGTCACCGATCTGCCGCTGATTGCGCTGACACTGCTGCTGCTGGCACAACTGGCGGAACTGCAACTGGTGCTCGGCGCCATCTCCGTGGTCGGCGGGGTGGTGCTGCTGTTGATGGGCTACGAGGTCCTGCGGTCGCCCGGCATCGTCGTCGACCCCGGGCCGGACGTGTCGGTGCGCCCCCCGACCTCGCTGGTCAGGGGCGCGCTGGCCAACCTGCTCAGCCCGCATCCCTACCTGTTCTGGATCAGCGTCGGCGGGCCGTTGATGCTCAAGGCCATGGCCGTTGCCGTCGCGTTGCCGGTGCTGTTCGTGCTGATCTTCTACGCCTGCCTGGTGGGCTCGAAGATCCTGCTGGCGGTGATGGTGGGGCGCTCGAAGGCGTTGCTCAGCGGGCGGGCGCTGACCTACGGCTTCCGGCTGGTCGGGGTGTTGCTCTGTCTGCTTGCCCTCGGCCTGTTCAGTGACGGTCTGGGCCTGCTGGGCAGCATTGGCCAGGGCGCCATCGGCAGCGATATCCTGCCCGCGAAAGCCTGAGAGGGCATACAGGGGTTACACTCGCGCAAACGGCAGTCACCCTGGCGGGGTGAGGAGAGACCCATGGCATCGGCATTTCGTACCCGCGCCGGACTGGCGCTGAGTCGCGAACGGGTGCGCGGCAACATCCGCCGCGCCATGGACGGGCTGGTGGCCAAGCGGCGCGCCGCCTTCCCGGACGACGCGGAACTGGCACAGCTGCGCGATCAGGGGCAGGCGATCCGCGACCACGCGCTGGCCAACCTGCCGGCGTTGCTGGAGCAGCTTGAACAGCGCTGCCGCGTCAACGGCATGCAGGTGCACTGGGCGGCGGATGCCGCGCAGGCCAATGCCATCATCCTCGATCTGTTGCGCGGTCACGGGGCCAAGGCCGTGATCAAGGGCAAGTCCATGGTGTCGGAAGAGATCGGCGTCAACGCCTATCTCGAGCGGCACGGCATCGAGCCCATCGAGACCGACCTCGGCGAGCTCATCCTGCAGCTCGGCAACGAGCATCCGTCGCACATCATTACACCCGCAGTGCACAAGGATCGAGCGGAGATCGCCGCGTTGTTCAACCGGCACTTTCCCGACGAGCCCTGCAGCGACGACATCGACCAGCTCACCGCCCTGGCCCGCAGGGTCATGCGGGCGCGTTTCCAGGGTGCCACAGTGGGCATGTCCGGCGTGAACTTTGCCGTTGCCGAGACCGGCACCCTGTGTCTGGTGGAGAACGAGGGCAACGGGCGCCTCAGCACCACGGCGCCGGATATGCACATCGCGGTAACGGGGATCGAGAAGGTGGTGGCCCGCCTGGATGCCCTGGCACCGCTGCTGACCCTGCTGACCCGCAGCGCCACCGGACAGCCGGTGACCACCTATGTGAACATGATCAGCGGACCGCGCAAGCCGGACGAGCGCGACGGTCCGCGCGAGGTTCACCTGGTGCTGCTGGACAACGGCCGCTCGCGCATCCATGCCGATCCGGAACTGCGCGCCACCCTGCGCTGCATCCGCTGCGGCGCCTGCATGAACCACTGTCCGGTCTACACCCGGATCGGCGGACATGGCTACGGCACTGTGTATCCGGGTCCCATCGGCGCCATTCTCGAGCCCCAGCTGCAGGGCCTGCAGGTGCAGGGCGAGCTGGCCCAGGCATCCAGCCTGTGCGGCGCCTGTGCCGAGGTCTGCCCGGTGCGCATCCCGATCCCGCAACTGCTCAACCGGCTGCGCCACGAACATGCCGAGGGCCCTACCGCAAGCCAGTCCCCAAGCCAGTCCGCCAGCCCCGCGTCCAGCCAGTCCGTCCCAATCCAGGCCGTCCCCGGGGGGCATCGGCCGGGTCTGCAGGGCCGCGTCTGGCGCGCCTGGGCGCTGCTGCACGCCAGCCCCGCCCGTTATCGCTGGATGCGCCGCACCATCGGCGGGATGGGTGGCTTGCTTGATGGTCCGTTTGGCGGGTTATTGGGCGGGCTGTTCGGACCATGGACCCGGAGCCGGACCCCGCCGCGGTTGGCTCGCCGCGGGCTGCAGGATCTGGCGCGACAGGAGGGCTTTGCCGATGACTGATACGCGAACCCAGATCCTGCAGCGGCTGCGGTCCGCGAACACCGCTACTGCATCCGTGCCGGGATCCGAGCCGGCATCCCCATCAGCCGCGACCCTGACCTCGGCGCCGACCTGGCCGGTGCGCCGATTCGACTGGGGACCCGAGGAACTGACCGATCGGTTTCGCCGCGGCATCGAGGCGGTGCGTGCCGAGGTGCACGCGGTGGGCGACGATTGGCCCCGGCAACTGGCGGCGCTGCTGCAGGCCAGGGGTGCGCGGAACCTGCGCTACGGCCCGGACGGTCCGCTGGCCCCGGCGCTGATCCAGGGCTGGCCGACAGCAGAGGGCGTGCCCCGGCTGGTGCCGCATGATCAGCCCATCGAGGCCTGCCGCCGGGCGTTGTTCGATGACACCGACGCCGGCTTCACCGCCTGTCGTGCCGGCATCGCCGAGACCGGCTCGCTGGTGCTCTGGCCCACCCCGGCGGAGCCGCGGCTACTGTCGCTGGTGCCGCCGATCCATTGCGTGCTACTGGAGGCGGACCGGATCGTCTCGACCCTGCATGAGCTGATGCAGCGGGAAGGCTGGGCGCAGCGGATGCCAACCAACGCCCTGCTCATCAGCGGTCCGTCGAAGTCGGCCGACATCGAGCAGACCCTGGCCTATGGCGTACATGGCCCGGCGGAGCTGATCGTGCTGCTGCGCACTACATCAGCAGCAGGAACAGGATCAGCCCCCCCAGCAACAGCCGATACAGCACGAACGGCAGCATGCTGACGCGCTCGATGAAGCGCAGAAACAGATGGATGCTCAGATAGGCCACCACGAAGGACAGCAGCGCCCCCAGCCAGAGCGCGTGCCAGTCCACCGGCACAGCGCTTTCCAGCAGTTCCCGCCCGGCCAGCAGGCCCGCGAGGGAGATGGTGGGAATGGACAGCAGGAACGAGAAGCGTGACGCGGCCTGCCGGGTGAGCCCGAGGAACAGCCCGGCGGTGATGGTGATGCCGGAGCGCGAGGTGCCGGGGATGATGGCGATGGCCTGAAAGCAGCCGATGATGAGTGCCGCCGCCCAGTTGATCGCATGCAGGTCCAGCCGGTGGCGGCCGCGGACATCGGCATACCAGAGCAGCAGGCCGAAGCCGATGGTGGTGCTGGCGACGACCAGTGCGATCAACTGATCGTCTTGCCGCAGTCCGTCCAGCAGCGTCTTCAGCGGCAGCCCGAGCACCAGGATGGGCAGGGTCGCCAGCACGACCATCCAGCCCAGGCGCGCGTCCGCGGCGGCGGCCGGCGACAGTGCCCGCCGGCGCAGCCGGTTGCCCACCATGCCACCGGCCAGGCTCCCGGCCATGCCCACGCCGATCGCCAGCAGGTCACGCCGGAAATAGGTCAGCACCGCCAGCAGCGTACCCAGGTGTACGGCGATGTCGAAGGAGAGGTCTTGCAACTCGTAGCCGAACAGCAGCGGCGTCAGTATCAGGTGCCCGGAACTGGAGATGGGCAGGAACTCCGTCAGCCCCTGCACGAAGGCAAGCAGGGCGATTTGTAGCGTGTCCATAGGGATCGTGTTCTTGCGTGTGGCCGTTGTCTGAGCGTGGGTGATATGAACGTGGAATGGGGGGCGAGCAGGGCCGGGGCAGCAGGGAGCGCGGCGTCATGCCGCGAGTTCGAGGGCGATCCACGCGCCCGGCGGCGGCAGGCTTCGGCGTGCCACGGCGCAAATGGCGGGGTGTCCATCGCTGTCGCCGGCCATGGCATGGTGCACCTCTAGCCCGATCGGGTCCGGCTCCTGATGGCGCGCCAGGCCGCGGCCGTCGGCCTTGACCCGGGCCTCCAGCGCCGTCCAGTGCAGGTGAAAGTGGCGCAGCTGCGTCGCCCCCGGCGGCAGCGCGGCCAGGGCCGCGTGCGTCTCCGGCGGGAACATCCGCCGCGCGATGCCAAGCAGGTTGTCGCGCCCGCGCTCCAGTTCGCAGTCGATGCCCACGGGCTCTTCGGCGCTGACGGCCAGCAGTGCCAGGTCGCCGCTGTTGGTCAGGTTGAACTCCAGCCGACGCTCCGTGGCGGTGATCTCCGGCTTGCCGGCGGCCCCGTAGCGAAAGCCGATCCGCGCAGGATGCAGGTCCAGATACCGCGCCAGGATCCGCCGGCAACCGGCATGGGTGCGCAGATAGCGCAGCCGCGGCTCGGCGCGGCGCAGGCGTGCCAGGCGCTGCTGTTGATCCGGTGACAGCAGCGCGAGCGCCCGGGCGTCCGCCGCCGGATCGGTGCCGTGCAGCGGAATGCGCCACAGGTGCAGGCCGGTCGGTGTCAGCGGCGGCGGTGCGTCGACAGCCACCCAGCGCAGCCGCCGGGGAGCGGTGTCCGTCATGGGGGCGGTGCGCGCCGGCGGACCTCGCAACCGCTTTGCGCCTCTGCAGGTCTTTTTGCGATCATCTCCGCATCATGCCGCCAAGGGGCGCGTCCTGCAACGCGCCGGCAAGAGACCGGAGCCACTCCGGCCCGAAGGTTCAACCCATCAGGAGGCACCGTGTGAGCGCACTGCACCTGCCGTTGCTCGAGGCCCGCCTGGAGCGCATCTGCGAAAAGGGCTGCAAGCGGGTCTGGCGGGACATCGCCTGCCTGGAACAGGGCGAGGAACTGCCGGAGGCGGCGGGCCTGAACGCCGCCGAACGGGCCTGGTTGCTGCAGGAGCTCAAGACCGTCATGGCCGTCTACGGCCAGCGCTGCTCGGTGGACGGCCCCACGGAATGACGCTGCGGCCCCACTGATCCGGGCGCCGCGGGTTGCTGCTGACGGCCTTGATCATCGCGCCCGCCGGTAGCCGGTAGGGTGGACAAGCGTAGCGCCGTCCACCAAACCCCGTGCTGGCGCTGGTGGACGGCGCTGCGTTTGTCCCTACACGCTCTGCTTCGGGAGATGGCTGGAACGATGATCAAGGCCAGATTTCGTGCGGAACCTGGCCGGCTGCGGCGTGAACCTGTCGTTCCGCAGGGTCTAGCCGGTTTGGTGGACGGCGCTGCGCTTGTCCATATATGGTCCGCCCCGCGATGCAAGAGCGAAATCGCTGTTGAACAGAAGAAG
>NZ_VWXX01000056.1 GCF_008632335.1 Thiohalocapsa marina | reverse complement strand
CGCCGTTGTGGCCTGTGGCGGATGCGCTTCGCTTATCCGCCCTACCGTGCATCCGTGTAGGTTATTTCTGAATCGTGCCTAAGCTGCCTCGGCTCTGCGCGGTCTATCAACCGACATTCCTGCCTGCCCTTTCTGATGTTCAGTTCAAGTTCAGCCCGCGATCCGGCCAGTACCGGGTGCCGGCAAGCTTGGCCGACACCTTCCAGCCGCCCTGGGTCAGGGCGAAGATGACGCGGCCCTGTTCGAACCGTAGCGCCATCTCGTCTGTCTGGGCCCCGGTCATGGTGCCGGCCTCGGCAGACGCATCCAGCCCCTGCAGCACGAACTTGTTGTACGAGAAGGCGTTTTCGAAAAATATAACGAACTTGGTGTCGAAGCCGCCAAAGCCCAGGCTGATGCCGACACCGCCGCTGCCCATCCGCATATAGGTGTGCTTGCCGGTGTCCAGCGCCACGGCGACACCGCGCCCGTAACCGGCGGCGATGCCGTACTGCACCTGGCGGGTGTCGAACACGGCGTAGCCGAAGCTGCCCTGCAGCAGCTTGGCGGTGTCCGGTCTGTCCTGGAACAACTGCCGCAGGGTGGCTGCCGTCATGGCGTCGAGCTTGGCCCTGGTCTCCGCCGGCGTCGCTTCGTCGCGCAGCGCCGTGCGGGTGTCGTCCACCGTCTGCTGGGCTTGATCCACTACGGCGGTGGTGACCTGCCCTACCGCTTCGGCGGCGGTGCCCGCGGTGGCACTGACCTTTTCCGCCGCGCGGCTGGCCTTTTCCTTCAGGCCGTCCAGCATCGACTCGGCTTGGCCGGCGACCGGTGCCGCAGCAATGATCGCGATGGCTAGCCAGCGCACGGCGGGCGCAGATGAGATGAGCATGAGCGATTGCTTCCTTAAGATGCTGAATCAATCAGCATTTCCTTAACGCTTGACCCAGGCTGCCAGTATCGCCGATCGGGTCCGGCGTTGTCGACCATCCTGCTCAGGCATTGGCGCATGGCCAAAGTCGAGCATCTTGTCCAGCTCCGCGCGCTCGACGGCCAGCCGCCGCAGGGGCTTGCCATCGCCTGCACACAGCAGCGATTACACGGGCGCGGGACAATAAATAAACTGCACCCATATTTGCTACCCGTATGTTCGCTCAGCCGCGGCAGTTTGCGGGCAGGTATTGGGCCGGGACACCTTCGTCGCCAGCGGGGGCGTAGCACCGCCAAGCCAGCGAGCCGGAGGCCTCGAAGTCGGCTTGCAGGTGCAGGACCTTGCCGTTGATGGGCGGTACAGCATAGCGGATCCGGATCTCGTGATCGGTGCTGTTCCACCAGATGCGCTCCACATAGCTGCCGGATGCGGCGCCGTGCTCGGTGCTCACCGTCAGACCCAGATCCTGCAACAGGGTAAGCCAGTTGCTTGAGGCAGGCACACCGCCATGGATGGCGTGGTACTCCGCGACGGCGGTCTTGACCGGCCCCACCAGCACCAGGCCTTCGCTGACCTTGGCCCGTGTGGTGAAGCTCTGATACAGGGGTAGCGACACGGCGGCCAGAATACCGATCACGGCGGCGACGATCATCAGTTCGATCAGCGTCATGCCCCGCGAGCCAGTGCCGCGGATCGTTTCGCCTGACCAGCACCCCGGCTCGCTCATAAGTCGCCCCGTCGGTCACGTTCAGGGGTAGCGGATCCGGGGCTTGTTTCGCCCCCTGATTCAATCCATGACCCGCGCTTGCGGCAGCGTGCACACTAAGGCGCAGCGGCATCCGCCGGGTTCTACCCCTCGGCCTTGATAACGTCTTGTGGTAGCTGGGTAATGATGGTATCGGCGCTTGGACGCGGCGTCAACAGGTGGCAGCCGGCTGACGAGAAGCAGAAATTGGACACAGATACGCAAGAGGTGCCGGGCGATGGCGTTTTCCGTGCGGAGCGCAGCATTCTTATGCTGCGCGAAGCGTTCCCACGCGGCGCGTGGGAACGAGTGAGGGAGTTGGGCGGGGCGAGCGGGCCGGCTATTTAGCGGCGATGGCTTCGAGTTTCTTGGCCGGGATCACCTGGCCGTTGAGGGCGGCGTCCTTGGCGCTGCGGCCGTAGGCGACGGCCATCAGGGTGGAGTAGTAGACCACGGGCATCTTGAACTTGGTGCCATAGGTCTGGTTGATCTGGTCCTGGTAGACCTCGACGTTCATCTGGCACACCGGGCAGGGGGTGACGATCATGTCGGCGCCGTGATCGTAGGCGGCCTCGATGATGCCCTTGACCATCTCCTGAGACTTTTCCGGCTCGGAGAAGGCCAGCGCGCCGCCACAGCATTGCACCTTTTTCTCGTAGTCCGGCACCGAGTCGGCCCCCATGGTCTCCACCAGCTTGTCCAGATACCGAGGGTTTTCGTAGGACTCGCCGTCGATGCCGAAGGGCCGGTTGGTCTGGCAGCCGACATAGCCGGCGATCTTGATGCCCTCCAGCGGCTTCTTGACCTTGGCCCCTAGGGCGTCGTAGCCGATGTCTTCGATCAGCGCCTCCACCATGTGCTTGATGGGCGTCTCGTTCTTCAGCTTGAGCCCGGCCTCGGCCAGGGCCTGGTTGGCCTCTGCCAGCAGCGACTGGTCTTCATGCAGGCGCTCGGCGGCCTCGCGGGTGGACAGCCAGCAAGCGGCGCAGGTGGCGACGATCTCCTGCCCGGGGTTGTGCTCCTCGCTCAGGGCGATGTTGCGTGCCGACAGGGTCAGGCGCGGCAGTTCGCCACCGCCGGCGTAGCCGATGGAGGCCGCGCAGCAGTTCCAGTCCGGGATGTCGTTGAGCTGGATGTCCAGTTCCTCGCACATGGCCTGCACGGAGGTCAGGTAGTTGCTGGAGGAGGCGCCCTTCTGCGAGGAGCAGCCGGGATAGAAGGAATACTGTCTGGTTGCCATGCTGTCTGCCCCCTCAGGCGCCGTGCTCGGCGATGCGCTGATCTTCGAGCTCCTGGGCCTTCTTGATCATGCTCTGAAAGCCCTTCAGGTCCTTGACGGCGTGCCCGCCGAAGGCCTCCATCGGGCTCATGCGACCGGTCTTGAGCATGCCCATGCCGATCTTCTGGTGCTTCAGCGCCACCTTGATGCCGTCGCCGAAGCCGTTCATGAAGTACAGCTTCAGCCCCAGCTTGAGCTCGTTGACGCGGCCCTTTTGCATCAGGTTATCCCAGAACATCTGGGCGAAGGCGGCGGTGGGCTGACTCTCCGGCACCAAGCCGAGGCGCTTCGCGTAGTGCGCCAGGCCGTGCATGATATGGGTGATGGGCAACTCGCGCGGACAGCGCACGACGCAGTTGTAGCAGGACGTGCACATCCACATGGAATCCGACGACAGCACCTCGTCGCGCTTGCCGGCGCGGATCATCATGAAGAGTTCCTGCGGCGGGTGGTCCCAGAACTTGCCCAGCGGACAGGAGCCAGAGCACACGCCGCACTGCATGCACATCTTGACCCACTCGCCCTCTTCGACGTTCGCCTCAACCTCCTTGAGGAAGTTGGTGCGATATTTCTCGATCATCGCTTGATTCAGGTCGCCCATGTTGGTCGTCTCCGAATTCGGTTCTTGCCGATTGCGTCAGGTGCCAGGCAATTACATCTTGAACGGGTTCATGCCGACCTTCTCGATGGTGGCCGCCATGTCGTTGATGAGTTGTGGCGCACGCTGAATGTCGGTGATGGCAACCTCGTAAACGGCCACCCGCTCGGTCTCGAGCTGCATCTGCTGCAGGGTGTCGCCGACCTTGCTCAGACGCTCTGCGGCCATGGCCGAGCCGCGAACGAAATGGCACTGGTAGTCGTCGTCACGGCGACAACCCATGAGCACGATGCCGTCGTAGCCCGTGTTGAGGGCATCGGTGATCCAGGACAGGCTGACCGAACCGAGGCAGCGCACCGGAATCACCCGGGCAAAGGGCGTCAGCTCAATGCCGTCGCCCATCTGCGCCGCCTGGGCGGCCATGTCCAGCGCCGGGTAGGCATCGTTCTCGCAGGCCAACGCGAGGATGCGCGGCTTTTCGGAGAACTCATCCGGCATGTCGACGTTCTTGATCTGCTGACCGACGGTGTCGATGCTGTAGTTCTCGAAGCTGATGACACGCACCGGGCAGGCGCCCATGCAGGTGCCGCAGCGCCGGCAGCGAGACTCGTTGAACAGCGGATAGCGCTGTTCGTCCTCGTTGATGGCGCCGAACGGGCATTCAACGGTGCAGCGCTTGCACTGGGTGCAGCCTTCCTTGCGGAACTGCGGGTAGCTGAGATCGCCCACCCGCGGATGCACAGCGGCGCCGCGGCCGGCGTTCTCGGCGGACTGGATGGCCTTGAGCGCGGCGCCGACGGCATCCTCCATAGCCTGCTTCATGTCCATGGGCCGGCGGCACGGACCGGCGGCGTAGATACCGGTGCGCCGGGTCTCATAGGGGAAGCAGATGAAGTGGCTGTCGACGAAGCCGTGCTTGAGCTGCGGCAGGTCCGTGCCTTGGCGGTAGTCGAGGTTGAGGATGGACGGCGGCGCGTTCTCCAGCTTGCGGCGTGCGGCGTCCTTTTCTTCCTCGGTCTCGGCCTCCTCCACGGCGAGCTGGGCGTAGGGGTCCGGCCCGGTATTGGGCACCTGGCCGGTGGCGAGCACCACCAGGTCGCAGTCCATGGCGGTGTCTTCGTTCAGGATCAGGTCCTTGAAATGGACCTTGAGCGTGCCGTTCTCGCTGACCACCTCGGACGCCTTGCCCTTGGAAAAGGTGACCTGGGCCTGCTGGCCGCTGCGGTAAAAGTCCTCGCCAGCGGCGCCGGGGGTACGCAAGTCGTCAAACAGCACGGTGGCGTCGGCACCGTTCTGCTCGCGGAAGTACATGGCCTGCTTGATGGACTCGGTACAGCAGAAGCCGGAGCAGTAAGGCAGATGACCGGGCTTGTCGGAGCGCTGGCCGGCGCACTGGATGAAGGCCACGGAGGTGACCTCCTTGCCGTCGCTGGGACGGCGGATGGGACCGCCATTGGCGTCCTTGGCCAGCCGCTCCAGCTCGAAGTTGGTGACCACGTCCGGACTCTTGCCGTAGGCAAACTCCGGCAGGTTGCTGGCATCGTAGGGCTTGAAGTCGGAGGCCTGGACGATGGCGCCAACGTTCTCGGTAACGGTGCCGCCGGACTCGGTGCTGATGTCCGCCGAGAAGCGCCCCGGCGCGCCGGAGGTGCGGGTGATGCGGGCATTGAGGTGAACGGTGATGCGCTCGTTGGCGCGGATGCGCTCGGCCAGGGCGTCGACCCCCGGATCTTCCGGCTGCGGCAGGTCAATATCCTTGCTGCCGACCACATCTGCCGCAGCAGCGCGGAACGGGACCCGCTTGTACAGATCGGTCCAGACGCCGCCCAGGTGGTTTTCCTCCGCCACCAGATGCACCGGATAGCCGGCCCGGGCCGCCTCCAGCGCCGCGGTCATGCCGGTGACGCCGCCGCCAACCACTAGCAGGGTCTTGTTGAGCTCCTGCTCGCCGGAGGCGCTGGGCACGGTCATGAAGCGGACCTCGGCACAGGCCATGCGGATGTAGTCGTCCGCCATCTCCTGCGTGGTCTCCTTCTGCTCCTCGGTGTCCGGACGCAGCCAGAGCACGCCTTCGCGCAGATTGGCGCGGGACATGGCCGCATCCGGGAAGCTGAAGGCCTCCATCTTGGAGCGGCGCGAGCAGGCTCCGATCATGACGTGGGTAGCCTCACCGGCGGCGATGTCGTCGCGGATCATCTGCACGCCCTCGGCGCCGCACAGCATGGGGTGCGTCTTGCAGGCGCCGAGCTTGCCCTCGCGGGTGGCGATGGTGCGCATCTGCTCCACATTCAGCCGCTCGCCGATACCGCAGCCGGTGCAGATATAGCCGGCCAGTTTCTTCTCTGCTGCCATGGATCAGACCTCCATTCCGCGAACGCTGTTGACCACCTGGATGGCGCGCAAGGCAGCGCCGGTGGCGTGCTGGACGGCGCGGTTGACGTCGAGGGCATCGGAAGCGCCGCCGGCGGCGAAGATGCCGCCGTTCTCGGGGGCCGCCTCGATGAAGCCTTCGCGGTTGACGACGATGGGCACCGGGAAGCCGTCCTTCGGCACCGCCGGCTCCATGCCTATCGCCAGCACCACCAGGTCGAACCGCTCGGCATAGCGGTTGTAGCCCTCGGTGTCGACGCCGTGCACCACCGGGTTGCCGTCCTTGTCGGCGACGATGGAGGCCGGCTTGGACTTGACGTATTTCACCTGGGGGATGGCCCGGACCTTGTTGTAGAAGTCCTCGAAGCGGTCGATGGCGCGCAGGTCGATGTAGTAGACGGTGACGTCGGCTGCGTCCTTGTAGGCATCGGAGACGTAGGTGGCCTGCTTCAGCGAGGCCATGCAGCAGATGCGCGAGCAGTGCAGCAGGTGGTTGCGGTCACGCGACCCGGCACACTGGATGAAGGCGACCTTCTTCGCCTCGCGGCCGTCCGACGGACGCACAATGCGACCGGCATAGGGGCCGTTGGGGTCGGCCATGCGTTCGAACTCGACGCTGGTGATGACGTTGGGAAAGCGGTCGTAGCCGTAGGGCTGGATCCTGGCGGCGTCGTAGGGCTGCCAGCCGGTGGCCCAGATCACCGCGCCGCAGGGGAAGCTGAGATCCTGCGGCTGCATGTCGAGATCGATGGCATCCACCTTGCAGGCAGCCTTGGCCTTGTCCGCGTCCGGCGTGCCGATGATGCGCGGGTCCAGCACGTAGCGGCTGGGCTGCGCCATGCGGTAGGGCAGATAGGCGCCCTTGCGCCGGGACAGGCCGTAGTTGTACTCGTCGTCGAACTCGGCCTCCACGGCCTTGGCGCAGTCGCCGCAGGCGGTGCAGTTGTCGTTGACGTAACGGGGGCTGATGCGGACGGTCGCCTTGTAGTTGCCCTTGTCGCCGGAGATGTCGGTGACCTCGGCCAGGGTCAGCACGGTGATGTTGGGATTCTGCCGCGCCCGGCGCTGGTTGATCTCCAGGCCGCAGGTTGGGAAACAGAGCTTGGGGAAATATTTGTAGAGCTGGGTAACGCGCCCGCCGAGGTAGGGGCGTTTCTCAACCAGGACCACCTGCTTGCCGGTTTCGGCGGCCTCGATGGCAGCGGTCAGGCCGCTGATGCCACCACCGACCACCAGGATGGTCTCGTTGGTTGCGACGACTTCCGTCATGGGCATTGCCTCCGTCTTCGCGGAATGAGAGCTCGTCCGTCCGTCACGGCCCTCACGGCCGTAGCGGCCGTCTTGGCGAGCGCCCCGGCGCGTTGGTGCCGCGGAGCTGACGGGGGAGCGAAGCTAAGATACCCGCACGGTCATGGCGCCGCCAGCCCGTCGGCCGCCGGATTCCATCGTAGTTTTTGATGCTTGGATTGGGGGGGTTTATCCCCGGGCCCGCGTTTTCTTCAGGAACTCCACATCACGTTCTTTTCCTCGCGCGCCGCTGCTTCCAGCAAATCGATCAGCGGCAGGGCCCGGTGCGCCAGGCTGACGCTCTGGCCGCGGGTGTCGTCGTCCTCGGCATCGCGGGCGGGATTGAGCGGTGACTCGGGGTTGCGCGCCACAGCCGCCTTGAGCTTCTCCAGGGCCCGGGGCACGTCTTCGGCAAGAATGGCGCCCGGCACCGATCCGCTGTGGCCCATCATGTGGATCAGCGCCTTGGCAACATCACCGAACATGGTGATGTCGGCGTGCACGGGGGTAGTGAAGGTGATCAGCATGGGCGCGTCCTCTCGGGGATGTGTTCTCTGGGGGATGCGGTTCAGCCGAAGTTGATGCGGGCCTCAAGATTGGCCGCCGAGTCGGCATTGGCCAGGCACTCTTCCAGCGTGATGCGGCCGTCGCGATACAGGGCCAGCAAGGCGTTGTCGAACGTGACCATGCCGCCCTCTTCGGTGCCGGCCATGGCATCCTGGATCTCGTCCACGCGCCCTTCGCGGATCAGATCCGCCACATGGGGGGTGTTGACCAGGATCTCGATGGCTGCCGCCCGCTTGTTGTCGACAGTACGCACCAGGCGCTGAGAGATGATGGCGCGCATGTTCAGGCTCAGGTCCATGAACAGCGTCTTGTGCAACTCCTGCGGAAACAGGTTGATGATACGCTGCATGGCCTGGTGGGCGTTGTTGGCGTGCAATGTCGAGATGGCCAGATGGCCGGTGCCGGACAGCTCGATGGCCGCCTCCATGGTCTCGCGGGTGCGGATCTCGCCGATGAGGATGACGTCCGGCGCCTCGCGCAGGGCGCTCTTCAGGGCCGCGGCGTAGGTCAGGGTGTCGCTGCCGACCTCGCGCTGATTGACCACGCAGCCCTGGTGCGGGTGGATGTATTCCACCGGGTCTTCGATGGTCAGGATGTGGCCGCTGCTGTTGCGGTTGCGGTGGTCGACCATGGCCGCCAGGGTGGTGGACTTGCCGGAGCCGGTGGAGCCCACCATGAGCACGATGCCCCTTTTGTGCAGCACCAGGGATTTGAGCACCTCGGGCAGGCCGAGTTCGTCGCAGCTGAGGATGCGATTGCTCAGGTAGCGGATCACCATGCCCGGTGTGCCGCGCTGGTAGAAGGCATTGATACGGAAGCGGCCCCGATCCTGCAGGCTGACGGCGAAATCGAGTTCCCGCTCGGCGTCGAACGCCTCGATCTGCGCCTCGGTCATCAGCGAGCACACGGCCTGCCGGCACAGGTCGGCGGTGTACAGGGTGTCGCCCACGTCCTGCAAGCGGCCCTGGATCTTGATCCGCACCTTGCTGCCAGCGGTGACGAAGAGGTCAGACGCCTTGTGGCGGATCATCATCTCGAGGTAGGGGGTGAAGTCCATGGTCTCAGCCGGGTGGGTTTTCGGGTGGGTTGCCAGGCGGGTTGCCGGGCGACTGCATCCAGTCGCCGTCTTCCGGCTCCGGTTCTGCCTCGTCATCGACGATGGACAGCCCCTCGCCGGCCTCAATCACGCCCTTGCCACCGCCGCGCTTGCCTTCCAGCTTGATCTTCAAGCGCAGCTCGTTCATGGAGTCCGCGCCGCGCAGCGCGTCTTCGTAGCTGATCAGGCCGGCCTCATAAAGGTCGAACAGGGCCATGTCGAAGGTCTGCATGCCGGCCTCTTTCGACCGCTGCATCACGCCCTTGATGTCGTGTACCTTGCCCTTGAAGATCAGGTCCTGGATCAGCGGTGAGTTGATCATGATCTCCACCGCAGCGATGCGGCCACCGCCGATCTTGGGCAACAGCCGCTGCGAGACCACGGCCTTCAGGTTCAGCGACAGATCCATCAGCAGCTGGGCACGCCGTTCTTCCGGAAACAGATTGATGATGCGATCGAGCGCCTGGTTGGCGCTGTTGGCATGCAGCGTAGACAGGCACAGATGGCCGGTCTCGGAGAAATTGATGGCATGCTCCATGGTCTCGCGGGTGCGGATCTCGCCGATCAGGATCACGTTGGGCGCCTGCCGCAGGGTATTGATCAGCGCGTTGTCCCAGGAGTCGGTGTCGACCCCGACCTCGCGCTGGGTCACCAGGCAGTTGATGTGCTGGTGGACGAACTCCACCGGATCCTCGATGGTGATGATGTGACCATGACTGTGGGCATTGCGATGGCCGATCATGGCCGCGAGGGTGGTGGACTTGCCGGACCCGGTGCCGCCGACCACCAGGATCAGGCCGCGCTTGCTGAGCACCAGGTCCTTCAGCACCGGCGGCAGGCTGAGTTGTTCGAGCTTGGGGATCTCCGTCGGTATGATGCGCAGCACCGCACCGACACGCCCCTGCTGCACGAAGACATTGACGCGAAAACGACCGATGCCCGGCGGACTGATGGCGAAATTGCACTCCTTGGTGCGGTCGAACTCGCGGATCTGGTGGTCGTTCATGATCGAGCGGATCAGCACCGACGTCTGCTCGGCCTTGAGGGGCTGCTCGGTCAGCGGTGTGAGCTTGCCGTCGATCTTGCAAGCGGGCGGGAAGTCCGCGGAGATGAACAGATCCGAACCGTTGCGCTGCAGCATGGTGCGCAGACAGTCGAGCATGAACTTGGCAGCTTGCTGGCGATCCATGAAACCTCCTTGCGGACACAGCGGCTGGAACGGGCCGCTGAACACAACCGCTATAGCAACAGCATGGCCGCGCGAGGGCGATGCTTGGGCAATGCTTTATGCGACCCCGTGACGGCAAACTGGCACACGGGCGTTATGCAAACAGCCACTCGTAGAGCGCCGCATAGACCAGACTGGCCACCATCAGACTGAGCAGCATGGCAGGCAGGCCTACCCGCAACCAGCGCATGGGGGAGATGCGCGCCCCGTCGATGCCGGAGCGTTCGGCCTCGGCGACACAGATGATGTTGGCAGTGGCGCCGATATGGGTACCATTGCCACCCAGCCCGACACCGATGGCCAAGGCCCACCACAGCGGCTCAACCGGCAGTCCTTTCGCCTGAAGCCCGGCAACGATGGGGATCATGGTCACGGTGAAGGGGATGTTGTCAACCACGGCAGACACCAGCGCTGCCACCCACATCAACAGCAGGGCCGTCAGCAGCAGGCCGGACGGGTCCCGCGCCAGGTGGGCCAGTTGTTCGCCGATGAGATCCAGCAGTCCGGACGCCTCGACACCGCCCACCAGCACGAACAGTGCGGCAAAGAACAGCAGCACCGGCCACTCCGCCTGCTTCAGCAGGTCTTCGGGATCCGGCCGCACCAGGGCCAGCGCGATCCCCAGGCCGATGAAGGCCACGAACGCCGGATACAGGTGCAGGTGATGATGGACGAAAAACAGGCCGATGACGATGCCCATGGCCAGCATGACATGCCGCAGCACCGCAGGGTCCTTGATGGCCTTGGTCTCGTCCAGATCCAGCGCCAGAGCACGGGCCTCCGCCAGACCGCCCGCCGGGTATTTCAAGTCTTCACGGAACAGGATCAACATCAGCCCGACGGTGATCAGCCAGACGGGGATGATCACGGGCAACAGGTGATACAGGAAGGCGTTGAAGTCCAGCCCGGCGGCGGAACCGATCATGATGTTGGGCGGATCGCCCACCAGGGTGGACGCACCGCCAATGTTGGACAGCATGGCCTCGGCCATCAGAAATGGCGCCGGATTGAGGTTGAGCATGCGCGTGATCAGCACCGTGAGGGGCGCAAAGATGATCACGGTGGTGACGTTGTCCAGAAACATGGACAGAATGGACACCGCGAGAGACAGGTACATCAGCAGCCGTCGGGGTGACGCGGCGGACAGCTTGGCCAGCCGGATGGCCAGATATTCGAATCCGCCGGTGGGACGGACCAGGGCCACCAGCAGCATCATTCCGAGCAGCAACAACATGGTGTTGCCGTCCACGGACCCCAGCGCCTGCTCCTGCTCGTAGAACCCGGCGAACTCGCCCACCACCACCATGATCACCGCGCCTCCCAGGGCAGCAATGGTCCGGTGCAGACGCTCGGAAAAGATCAGGACGTAGGCACCCACAAGGATGCCCGCGGCGACGACCATATGGAGCGTCTCGCCAGTCACGGTCAACCCTCCGCGTAACGCATAACCGCCTCGGCGATCCCCATGATGGAGACGCAGCCGAAGTATTCGTCGCCGTCGATCACGAACAGATAGGTGGTATCGTGCCGCTCCATGACGGCCAGCGCCTTTTCGATCGGGGCATTGGGCACGATGGTGGCCATGTCGGCAAGGACAAAGCTGTCGACCGCATGGTCAAGCATGCGCCGGGCCTTCTCGGCCTGGATGCCCAACCCGGTGAGGGTATTGCCCAGCAGCGCCGCGTGACGGACCATGTAGTCCGGGATGCAGTTCATCTTAAGTACGTGACGAATGCTGGCCTTGCCAATGATGCGACCAGAGGCGTCCTTGAACGGAATGCCCGGGACCTGGCGGACAACACATTCCCGGAACACATCCTGCACCTTGGTACCGGGCTTTGCCACGGCGGTTGGCACGATCAGATCATCCAGCTTCATGGACGCGCTCCTGCGGTGGACATTGTGAGGGATAGTCTCGAACCTTGTCGACCCTCCTCACCAGCTGAACAGCCGCCATTGGGGCACTGCCGTCTGCGGCTGACGAGGATCCTGCACGTCGAGTACACCATCACCGTCAACGTCGAGCAGGAAGTACGGCGGCCCGACCATGGGCTGTACCCTGACCATCCAGAGGCGGCCCTTGACCCGATACTCGTACACCACCTCGGTATCGGTCTCGATGATGGTCACCTCCGGCTCCATCTCCGCAAGCTCCGCGGCCGTCATGCCCGCCGGCAGCTCCAGCGATGCCTCACCCGCGCTCTGTTCCCTGCCCGGGATGGCCGTCTGTCCCAACGCCAACTGGCTGACGGCCAGTATCAGTGCCGCGCTCAGCAGCAAATGACGGAAAGTCCCGCACAGCGAACTCGTCTTAAGCAGTCTCATGCCCAGGGTCCCATCGACCGTGAAAACCCTAGTGTAACCGGAAACATCCCCCTGCGTGGGAAACGGCGAGACAGAAAAAAACCCCTACCGCAGAGCGATAGGGGTTTTGGATAAGACCCTGGCGATGACCTACTTTCGCATGGGGAGGCCCCACACTATCATCGGCGATACACCGTTTCACTTCTGA
>NZ_VWXX01000055.1 GCF_008632335.1 Thiohalocapsa marina | reverse complement strand
CGCCACAGGCCACAACGGCGGATGCGCTTCGCTTATCCGCCCTACAGTGTTCACCTTGTTTTGGGCGCGTTCCTTAGCATTCAGATGCCGCCGGCCTTGAGCGTGCAGATGATCACCCACGCGCACCGCGAGCCGGGCGAGTTCATAGGACGAAGCCGAACGGGGGGTGATGAAACGGATCGGTGATCCAACCGCGTCTGCACGTCGATCAGCGCTGAAGGCGAGCACCGGCTTTCAGCGGAAAAAGCGGTTTCAAGCCGCTTTCACCTTGACTATGGCCGATCCATCACTGGGCCGGTTTTCAGCTGTGCCAAAGGGATTTTTCATCCAATGCAAGACCTCGGGCAGACCAGGTCCTTGTTCGGGATTCAGCCACCAGAGCTCACTGCCATCATGGTTGAAGACCGGGGCCTGGCTTTGCAGCGTCTCGTCTCGAGGCCAAGGCAGGCGGTAATAGCTGCCTTGGTTGCGATGGTATACATGCAGCCAGGCCTGGCCTTGGCTCGTCTGTTCACGATAGGCAAGGAGCCCTCCGTCGCGACTCAGGGCCGCGCAGCAGTGATCGAGCTGTCCGAGCACCGGGTCGCTGGTCAGGCTTAGCCGCTCGGCCTGTACCGCGTCCGTCAGATAGATTTGACGCATGCCGTTGGGCTCAGGACGCTGATAGGCAATCTCGGCTCCAGCCGAGTCCGCAGCAGGGCGGCTGGCGGCCGGGTCTGGTAGGCCCCATTCATCGAGCCCGACCGGCTGACGACTTGCGTCGGACAACTGTTGTCGATACAGACCCGGTCCGGCCGCAGCAAGATTCGCGGCCTCCGTGTGAAAGATTGCCCAAGTCCCGGCCAGGATCGCCTGGCCGCTGTTGCCCGTACCGGGCTCGCCGCGAGCGGTCTGGGTGAGCCGTGTCGTGCTCCCTATACCGAGGTCGTGCTGGTAGAGCTGGGCGAAGTCATTCTGAGCACCGACGACGAGGTTCGTTGCGGTGGATCGAAACAGCAGCTGTTGACCAAGCCCATCGAGCCTGGGTTCATCGCTGGACCCGTTGCCGGCGTATCCGTCCAGAGCCAGGCTGACCAGGTGAAGGCGCTCGCTGGCCACTGCGTAGAGATAGATGTCACTCTGGCCGTTGGTGTCTTCCCAAGCCAGCGGGGCCTCGGTGGCAAAGACGATGATGTCGCCCGTACTGTCCCGCTGTGCATCGTGGATCTTGGCGTCATGGGCAAGCAGCTGCTCCTGCAGCTCGGCTGGAAGCATGCTCCAGGTGAGTGCCTCAGCACCGGGTGCCGGCATCGGAGGGGACAGCGCCCCAGCGGTTTGGCCGCGGGCCTCGGACCGCGGTGCCGGCGCCTGGCTTGAAGTTCTGGCGTGGGTGGGGAGCGACAAAGGCGCTCCCGTGAGGGGACGGGACGCAAGCGTCGGGTCGATGCTCGCTTGCAACAGCCCGCCTGCCTCGACCCGAAAGCCCGGAAGCAACTGGATCTGCCGGCCTGCCCGCAAAGCCAGATCACCGGTCGAGCTGACGGTCACATCGGGACCGGCCCTGAGATCACGACAGGCG
Source organism: Thiohalocapsa marina (assembly GCF_008632335.1). Lineage (GTDB taxonomy): Bacteria > Pseudomonadota > Gammaproteobacteria > Chromatiales > Chromatiaceae > Thiohalocapsa > Thiohalocapsa marina. Next base: position 11,177 of record NZ_VWXX01000055.1, on the reverse strand, counting down.
ACATGCCTTCGACTGCCGTCGACTGTGACTGCTGTGAGGGTCAGCTCGTCGGCCTCGCAGAGGAATCCCGCATGGCGCCCAAGCCAATAGGCCAGCAGGTAATCCACGCCGGCAAAGACCAGATTGGGCGTTCCCGAATCAACCAGCTGCCAGGGGTGGCGCTCCCAGATGTAGGTTGCCCCCGGGCGTTCATCGACGTCCGTCGCCACGGACGAGAGACCCGGGCAGTTCGGATCTTCGGCATACTTCGAGCGCAGATCGAAGGGTAGATCGAGCTGCGGTGCGTCCGGAAAGCGCGCCAGCTGCGCCAGATGGGCGTTGATCAGGTCATCGATGGCGTCTTCGGGGGCGGCCTGCGATGCGTAGAGCAAGGCGAAGAGCACGTTCTTGTGATCAGCGACCTCCGACCAGAGCGCATCGCGCAATACCTCGCGTTGCAGGCGCCCTCGGCGCAGCATGTCGTCCTCGAGTCGTACCCAATTGAACAGCGGCAAAAAGGCGATGTTGAGTCCATAGTAGCTGTCGCCGCATTGGTTCGTGTTCTCCCAGTCGGCAGCCATGTCGAGCCAAGCCTCGACGTTCTCCTCATAGTGCGCCCGCAGCGCGGCATGACGGGCTTCGTAGCCCGGCACACCTTGGGTCACCTGCAGCGCGACGCGGAATGCGCCGGCGAGCTGGATCGCCTGCGTGGGGAGCTCGATGTCCGGCAACCACCAGAGCCCCGGTATCTCTCTGAGGTATTCGCTGGGATTTGGCCAGAACACCAGCATGCCGGAGCCCTCAGCGCTGACCGGATCGGTGGTGATGTTGATCACGGGAATGCCGCTGGGCGTCTCGTCATCCGTGTAGACGGCGTGCCGCAGCCTCAGGTCGACCGAGAAGTTTGCAGAGTCATTGATGACGACCTTCACGCGCCTTTCTTCTTCCTGCATCAGCCGCTCGACGAAGGCCGTGACATCCTCGCGGATGCGCTGACGAATGGCCGCGTCTGCGGTGGCCTCATAGGCCAGCGACATGCCCAGCAGCACGCCCTGGTACTGATCGCGGCTGACGCGGCCGCGCCAGTGCCAGAGCTCACCGTCGTAGGGCACGTCGCGAATGACTTCCGGGTCGTCTGCCGGGAGCGTTGCCAGGATCGTTGCTGCGCTATCGGCAGGAGCGGCGAAGCGAGCGAGATAGCCCGTATCCCCAGAGATCCGCCACCAGTCATGCAGGGTCTGGACCACTGCGGCCAATCGTGTCGCGGCATCCGAATCGCCGGTTTCCATGAGACGCAATGCTTGGGCGGCCAGGTAGGCGCCGGTCCAGATTGCAGGATCGCGTCGCCCGCCATAGAGGGCGATCTCGCTGTAGCTGGCATCGGTGAACTGGGCGGCCATGACACCGCCGGCTGGCATGTGGTGCGTGCGCATCCAGATGTCGTGTGTCTGCGCACGTTGCAGCAAGTCGGTGGGACTGGCAGGGGCAGTCGCGCCAATGCTCAGGAGCAGGACCAGTAACACGCCTGCAGTCAGGTAGGAGTGCGGGCGAGACTGCATGAACCGCAAGGGCGATGCGCGACGGCGTTCCATTAACAAGGGCTGTGGCAAGGAGTTATCGAGTCGATGAATGCTCTGTTCGAGCAAGTGTAGGCTCTATCCTGCCGCCTCGCCCGACCGCGTGAACCTTCGCATCTCGCTAGACCTCCTCTGATCAGTGTATCGACCTGGCATCATCGTCTGTAGGCGTGCCTTGGCGGCTCGCGCGCGGGTTGCGGCGGTCGGTCCTCGGCGGCTAATGGTTTTCGCACCGGATGGCCATCGTCGCTACCGATTGCGCCGTTGACCTCCCTGGTCAAACGCTCTATCTTGCAAGCCGTCGCTGCGCGCTCCCAGGTCGTTTGATGGCTAACGATGTTGTCGGTCAGTGCTGGCATTGCGGCGCCAGCCTGACGAAGGCCGATTACAGCCGCGAGAATCTCTGCCTGAGCTGCGGCAAGGCCACACGCTGCTGCCGAAACTGTCGCCTCTATCAGCGCGGCCGGCCCAACGATTGCCTCGAGCCCCTCGCCGAGCCGGTGGCTGACAAGACGCGCGCCAACTTCTGCGAGCACTTCGATCCGGCGTTGCGACCAAGCCCGGACCAACCCCGGGATGGCTCCGCCGAGGCGGCCGACACGCAGAACCGCCTTCAGGCAGCCGAGGCCCTGTTCAAATAGGCTCGCCGCGCGCCACGCGATGGTGACGCATCAGCGCCTCGTCGCGCCAGTGCGGCGGTGGCTGATGCCCACGATGAAATGACCCTAGAAGCCTGGCTCTCGCTCACCCTGCTCTGTCTACTCGGCGCCATGACGCCCGGGCCCAGCCTGGCCGTGGTGCTCGGCAACCTGATGCGCGGCGGTCGCGCGGCGGGCCTTGCCGCCAGCCTCGCCCATGGGCTCGCCGTGGGTCTTTACGCCCTGCTCACGGTGGCCGGGCTGGCGGCGATGGTTGCCGCCTCGCCCTTGCTCTTCGCCCTGATGCAACTGGGTGCGGCGGGCTATCTCGGTTACCTGGCCTATGGCGCCTTGGGCCATCGATCGAGCAGCGCCGGCGTTAGCCAGGAACAGGCGCGGCCGGCTCATCACGGCTCACCGGCTCGGGAGGGCTTCCTGATCGCCTTCCTCAACCCGAAGCTTGCGGTGTTCATGTTGGCCTTGTTCGCGCCTTTCACCACCGCCGATCAGGGGCTGGCCGCGAAGCTGGTGCTGGTACTGACCGTCGGTGGCATCGACGCCCTGTGGTATGCGACCCTGGTGTTGGTGATCGTCCAAGCCGGGCTGTTACCGCGGCTCGAGCGCCACACCGGCCTCATCGAGCGCCTCTTCGGTGTCCTGCTCCTGGCCTTGGCGGTCTTCGGTACGAGCCGAGCGCTCGAAGGCCTGAGCGCGAGTGCGCCCTGGCCCTTCTGATCTCCGGACCGAGCCGCTTGGTGGCGCACCAGGTCGTGATGATGCTGATGGCCAGGAACACCAGCAGGAACCAAAGCCGAAGATGCTCAGCGCTGGGAACAGCGCGCGATCCAGCCGTTAGGGTACCAGTAGCTTCAGATGGCGGACTATTGCCTTGGGTCATTTGAGGCCCTTTGCCATTCCCGTTTGCTCCAGTTTCATTCATCCTGGGCTCATCCGCACGCTTCGTGCCCCGCTTTATGCGATGTCGGATACGCGCCTGGCGTCCGCTGCAGAACGAACACAGGAAAAACCATGAAGCTCGTCATTGTCACGCTCTGCATGGTCGCCGCGTTTTCTGCGGTGGCGGATGAGGCCTCGCGCCCCCGTGTCGGCCTCGTGCTGGCCGGCGGCGGGGCCAAGGGCTCGGCCCACATCGGGGTTCTCAAAGTCCTTGAGGAGCTGCGGGTGCCGATCGACGCCATCGCCGGCACCAGCATGGGCGCGCTGGTGGGCGGGGGCTACGCGGCCGGCCTGAGCGCCGCCGAGATGGAGCAGGCGGTCACGTCGGTCGACTGGAACCAGCTCTTCGACGACGACCCCCCGCGGGCCGAGTGGCCCATGCGACGCAAGGAACAAAGCCTGAATCCGACCTTCGGCTTCAGCATCGGTCGGCGCGATGGGGCGCTGCGCCTGCCCAAGGGTGCCATCTCGGGGCAGGAGGTCCTTCTGTACCTGAGTGACCTGACCGCCGGGGCGGAGGGGGTCGCGCACTTCGATCAGCTACCGATCCCGTTTCGGGCCGTTGCCACTGACCTCGAGACCGGCGAAATGGTCGTCTTCGACCGCGGGCCGCTACCCTTCGCCATGCGCGCGAGCATGGCGGTGCCAGGCGTCTTCGCGCCCTTGGAGTTGGATGATCGGATCTACGTCGACGGTGGACTGGTGCGCAACCTTCCCGTCGACATCGCTCGTGCGATGGGCGTCGACCGACTCATCGTGGTCAAGCTCGACTCCAACCCGCCGAGCCGCGAGCAGCTCAGCTCGGTTCTCGGCAGTATCGGGCAGATGATCAACTTTGTGTTCGCTCAGAACGAGGCGCGCTCCCTTGCCGAGATCGACGCTCGGCGCGATGTCCTGGTAACGCCCCAGCTCGGCGACATCGGCCCTGGTGACTTCAGCCGCGGGCCGGAGGCGATCGCGACCGGCGTCGAGGCCGCCCGCCAGGTCGCAGACCAACTCGCCGGCCTCGGGGTGAGTCCGGCCGCCTACGCCACCTGGCGAGCATCGGTCGCGCGTAGCCGCCAGTCCATTGAGCACATCGACGAGGTTCGCATCGTCGGTTTGGACCGGGTCCATCCGGATCTTTTCGAGTCGGTGGTGGACGAACACAAGGGCAAGCCGCTCGACCGCTCCCAGCTCGAGAGCGACCTTAGCCGTCTCTACGGGCGGGGAGACTTCGAGCGCGTCAACTACCGCACAGCGCGCGAGGGTGGACGAAACGTGCTCATCGTCGACGCCGTCGAGAAGGCCTGGGGCCCGGGCTACCTGAGCTTCGGCCTCGGCCTCAACAGCGATTTCCAGGGCGACAACCGCTTTGGACTGCGCGCGAGCTACCGCCAGACCTGGATCAACGACCTGGGCGGCGAGTGGCTGACGCAGATCTACCTGGGTAACGAGCCTGAGCTCTATTCGGAGTTCTACCAACCCTTCGATGCCGCACGTACCGGCTTCGTCGCCCCTTACATCGACCTGGGCAAGGCGCCGCTCAGCGTGTTCCTGGGTGACGATCGGGTGGCCCGCTACGACATCACGCGCCACCGCGTCGGCGTTGACCTGGGCACCACCTTCGGCCGCTTCGCCGAGCTGCGACTCGGCCTCCTCTTCGGCGAGGTCGATGCCGACGTGGACACCGGCTCGCCGCTGGTGCCAGAAGCACACAACACAGAGTCGGGCTTCCGCGCCCGACTGCTCCATGATACCCGTGACAGCGGCGGCATCCCGCGCAGCGGCAGCTTCGCCCTGGTCGACCTGTTCGCGCCGACCGAGGCGCTTGGGGCGGACGAGGAATACATCAGGGCCGAGATCGATGTGAGTAAGGCGCGCAGCAGCGGGCCCAACACCCTGGTTGCGAGCCTGCGTGGTGGGACCGCGTTCGGTGACGAGATGCCCTACTACGATCAGTTTCCGCTCGGTGGCTTCCTCAAGCTCTCGGGCTACCCCAACGAGCAGTTTCGCGGCAACAAGTACGCGTTTGGCAGCCTGGTCTACTACCATCGGCTCAGCACGCTGCCCCCGCCGCTCGGCAAGGGCCTCTATCTGGGCGGCTCGCTGGAGGTGGGACGGCAATGGGACGTGATCGAACAGCTCAACCCCAGCGAGACCCGTTATGGCAGCAGTCTCTTCTTCGGGGCGGACACCTGGCTAGGGCCGTTCTTCTTGGGCTTCGGACTCTCGGGCGATGGCGAAATCACCGGCTACGTCAACCTGGGTAGGCCGTAGCGGACACGGCCAGCCGTGTCCCCTGTGCTTGGTCGACGTCGAGCTTGCAGGCCTCAGCGACGGGGCGCACGCCGAAGGCCGGGCTGCCGATGTACGCCGAGTCCGCTAGCGCCGGTGCTGGCGACGGCCGATCGCTCGGTGCGCCCGTCTCCCGCCTATCTTTGTCCCTGTGCCGCTGCCAGCTGGCGTGCCAGTTCGGCGGCGAAGTTCGCTGCCGCATCCGGCGTTGCGCCGAGGAACAGTTCGGGCTCGATCGCCTCCAGTTCCATCAGCACCGGCCGGCCCTCGTGGCGCACCAGGTCGACCCGGGCATAGGTGGTCGCTGCGGGTGCATGCTCGAGCACGGCCTCGGCCAGGCTGCGCTCGGCCGCGGTCGGCGTATGCGCATGCACCGAGCCGCCGTACATGTCCTGCACACGGTAGTCACCGGCGGCAGGGCGTTTGCAAATGGCGTGGGAAAAGACCCCACCGAAGTAGATCAGCGATACCTCGCCCGCCTCAACGATGCTGCGCACGAAGGGCTGGACCATGACGTCGCCGGCTGCGACCAGATGCTCCAGATGCGCGCAGCAGGCGGGATCGGCGGCCTTGGAGCGCAGGGCGCCGATAGCACCGATCGACACCGCAGGCTTGACCACCACCACGTCCCAGCCCTGTGTGGTCAGCCGCGCACAGGGGGTGGGGGCACCGCGTTCGAACCACAGCGTAGGCACGGTGGCGATGCCGCCAGCCGCGAGTTCGCGCAGGTAGCACTTGTGGCTGTTCCAGGCGATCACCGCCGTAGGGTTGACGAGCTGGGTCAGGGCGCTGGTACGCATGGTCCAGGCCATGAATGCGTCGAGGTGGCGGAAATAGTCCCAGGGTGTGCGCACCACCACGAGGGGGTAAGCGGCCCAGTCCTGTGCACTGTTCCAAGGCAGCACGTCAGCGCCGAGGCCAAGCTGCGCGAGGGCGTCGACGAGCAGATGGGTTTCGGGATCCGGCTTGGCCATCGTCGCGCCGGTGACGAGGGCGATGTGCGGTTGGTGGAACATGGGCGGGCCTGTTCAGTGTCTCCCTAGATCAGGCGATGCATCCCCAGACCGACCGCCAGCGCCAACAGACAGGTCGTCAGGATCAACCACAGTCCCCGGCTCAGATCCCCGGCGTCGAGATCGGCCGGCCAGTCCGGATCGCCCATATAGACGTCAGTGACGAGACGCCCCTGGTGCCAGACCGGCCCGATCAAGCGCACCCGCAGCGCCCCGGCGCAGGCCGCCTCGCTCCAGCCGGAGTTGGGGCTCGGCAGCAGGGCATGATAGCGCCAGGCGGCGCTGAAAGCGAGACGGGGATGTTCGCGTAACAGCAAGGCGGCGAGCGCGAGCAACGGCACCGAAAGTCGCGCCGGCAGCCAGTGGATCAGATCGTCGCTGCGTGCCCCGGCCCAGCCGAAGCGCGCATAGCGCTCGTTCTTGTAGCCGACCATGGAGTCGAGCGTCGAGATCGCCTTGACCAGGATCAGTCCGGGCAGACCGAACAGACAGAACGCCCACAGCGGGGTGAGCACGCCATCGGTCAGACTCTCGGAAAGACTTTCGAGCGTGGCACGCACCACGCCATCGCGCTGGAGTGGCGCTGTATCGCGTCCGGCCAGCAGCGACAGCCGCCGGCGCGCGGCCGGCAGATCGTCGAGGTCGTGCAGAATGCGCCAGCCCTGCTCCAGCAGTTCGCGGGTGCAGAGCAGACTGTAGGCGATGAACAGATCCCAGCCGAAGGCCAGCCAGGGATGGATGGTGTCGAGTCCGAGACGCATGCCGAACCAGACCCCAAGCGCCGCGCCGACCACCAGCACCCAGTGGAGCATCCCGCCAAACCGGCCGTCGAGACCCAGCGCAAAGAGCGCGCGCTCGCAGACGCGTATCCAGTGCCCGATGACCCGGATCGGATGCAGCCGGTAGACGGGATCGCCGATGAGCGCATCGAGCAGACAGGCACCGAGAATCAGGATCAGCGGTTCAGTCATCGACGCGAGGTCCATTTGTGCTCGAAACCCCGGACCACGGCCAGCGCCGCCAGCCGTCCGGGCGCCAGATTCACGCATGGCTGGAGGACGTCGCGGAAATAGGCGAAGTCGTCGGGCTTGACGGCCACGGCGGCGGCCAGCAGTGAGGCTTGATTGAGGATCGACTCACGCGCAACCTCGGCGTGCAGTACGCCGACATCGACCAGGTCGAGGATCTCGGCCAACCCATAGGCGGCCGCCGCGGTCAGCGGGTCATGGATGAGTGCCTTGAGGTTGTGCTCGAAACAGTTGGCATCGGGCGGATCGAGTTCGGTGCGCGCCAGTTCGCGCAGGGTCGACTCGTCGCAGCCATGACGCCCGAGCGCAGCACAGAGGGTGCGGCGCAGTTCGGCGCAGACGCCGTTCTGCAACAGCAGACAGCGGGTCACCGCCTCATGGGTTGCGCGTCCGACCAGCTCACCCAGGGTGTTGTGACTGCCGGCCCAGTGACGCTCCCAGTCTCCCGCATCGGCGCGGACCAGCGGGGCGGCGATGGCCAGTTGATCCGTGCCCGTGCCTGTGGCCAGTCGCGCCGATTGCAGGCTCGGCATGCGCAGATCCAGCACCGCCGCGCTCTTGCCCTCGGTGGCCAGGGTCGCGGCGCGCACCAGACAGGCCGGGGTACAGGGCTGGTTGATGAAGACCAGGGTGACGATGGTTCCGGCACCGGCCTCGGGTGGCGCAGGCAGAGCGCAGGCGGTTCGTTCAGGGTTCGACGGCCCTCGCTTGCAGACGGTCGCCGCTCCAGCCTTGCCCTCGTCTCGCTCGACCGGTCGACTGCCGCCGCGTTGCTCGTGCCAGCCGGCCGGATCACCGGCGCGGGTCGCGTTGCCGAGCACCCCGGCCGTGGCCACGACCGAGACGGCCAGATCAGCGTGTTCGGCCCGCGCCAGCACCGCGCACTGCATGTTGGCGGCTGTGGCCATGAGCGCGGTTGACTCGGGCGGCAATCCACCGACCGCGCAGGCGGCGCGATGGTACTCATCCAGACCATGCCCGGCGTTTGCTGCCTCGCGCACCACATGGGCCACGCCCTCGCAGCTCTGATGGTTGGCGACATGGGTCAGATCCTCGCGCAGTCCGCCGTTGAGCCGGCAGGTGCTAAGCACGCGATGCGGGCGCTTGAAGACGGCCGACAGATAGCGTCCCTGGCGCGTGAGGCGATAGCGGTCAGTGTCTTCGATCCACATAGGGTTGGTTCCGGACTCGGATGAAGCCCATTGCAGTACGGTCTCGGCCATCAGCGAGCCAGTGTAGAGGATGGCCTCGGCCTCGGCCAGCAACCAGCTGCCGCGCAGGGTGATGCCCCGGCCTCTCCTGAGGCGGATGCCGCCGGCTCCTCGCGCGTCCCTTGTCGTGGGCAACAGCGGCGCTGGCAACACACCGGCATCTCGTCTACAGTCAGACATGGCAGCAATCCGGCTTTGTTCATACTCAAGGCCAGGTTGCGCTTCCAAGAGCACGGCAAGTAATCGGTGGCTTAAAGGAGCGATTGCAGCCTTCGACTGGCCGTGGTGAGCACCCTGGGTCGCAGGGAGATCCCAACTGATCGTCAGGGTCCCTCATGCTGTTCCATCCCACTCTCAGTGACACCTCTCCCGGCTTCGGTCGGCACCGGCTCTGGGCAGTGCGGCTGATGCTGCTGGCGAGCCTCCTGGGGAGCATGCTCCCGACTCAGGCAGGCGCGGCCAGCCCACCGCTCGTCGCCACCCCTCAGCCGCAGCAAGAGCCCGTGGTGCTGATTGTCTCGGGCTCGCAGAATGGCTTGCCAGTGACCTCGGCCCTGATCGATGGCGCGGTGGCCGCCCTCAAGGCCAAAGGGGTCTCCAACAGGAACATCTACGTCGAGCACCTGGATCTCAGCCGCCTCGACCAGTCTGCCGTGGCTGCCTTGGCCACCCTGATGCAACAGAAGTACGCCAGCAAGCACATCGGCCTGGTGCTGGCACAAAACCAGGCGGCGCTGGATTTCCTGGCCCAGGTCGGCAACAGGCTCCTGTCGCCCGGTCAGCCGGTGGTGGCCACGCTGATCGCGAACCCGGAAGTCGCCTGGCAGAACAGGCGCCACCCGATCCTGAATGTGAGCAACCGTTACGACCTGGCCGGCACGCTGCGCTACGGGCTCGATCTGTTTCCCCGCACCCGCCGACTGGTGTTGGTGGCGGGGGTGGGGCGCACCCAGGCAGACTTGCCCGCCCAGCTGGCTCAGGCCTTGACCACCTTGCAACGCGACCTGGAGATCGAAGACACCGCCGCCTTGCCCTACGAAGCCATGCTGCAGCGGATTGCCACGCTGCCCCCCGACACGCTGGTCCTGCTGGCAGACTATTTCCAGGACAGCACCGGGCGCCCTTTCGTCCCGGTTGAGGTGGCCGCCGCTGTGGCCAGACGGGCCAATGTGCCGGCGCTGGGTCTGTTTGACGTCCACATCGAGGCGGGCCTGCTAGGTGGCTCCGTCGTCATGTCGGCCGCGGTAGGCCGGCGCGCCGGCGAAGTCGGCTTTGACCTGCTGCGCGGCGCACCCCCACCCGCAGGCGGTGACGCCAGCCTCAGGGTGCCGCCCCAGCCGATGTTCGACTGGACGCAACTGCAACGCTGGGGGGCGGACCCCGCCAAGTTGCCAGCCGATACGCTCTTCCTCCATCGCCCGCGCACGCTCTGGAGCGAATACCGTGACTTCGTCCTCGCCGCGGTGGCGATCATCCTGGTGCTATCGGCCTTGCTGCTGGCGCTCACCTACCAAAACCGGCAGCGCAAGCAGGCCGAGCAGGCCCTGCGCCAACACCAACAGCAACTCGAAAACCTGGTGGAAGCGCGCACCACCGAATTGGCACAGGCCACGCACGTCGCCGAGTCCGCAAACCGGGCCAAATCGGAATTCCTGGCCAACATGAGCCACGAGATCCGCACGCCCATGAATGCCATCATCGGCATGACGTATCTGGCGTTGCAGACCCCGCTCGATGAGCGCCAGCGCAACTACATCGAAAAGGTCGGCCGCTCCGCCGACGCCCTGCTCGGCATCCTCAACGACATTCTCGACTTCTCCAAGATCGAGGCCGGCAAGCTCGCCATCGAGCGCATCGACTTCAGCCTCGAGGACGTCCTCGGCAATCTCTCGGCGGTGATCGGTCTGAAGGCTGAGGAGAAGGGCCTGGAGCTCATCTTCGACCTGCCCGTCGATCTGCCGGTGGCACTGGTGGGCGATCCGCTGCGTCTGGGTCAGATCCTGACCAACCTCAGCAACAACGCCGTGAAGTTCACCAAGCGCGGCGAGATCGTCATCGGCGCCGAGGTGCTCGAGCAGGACGCCGAGACCTGCCGGCTGCAGTTCTTCGTGCGCGATACCGGCATTGGTCTCAGCGTCGAGCAGCAAGCCAAGCTGTTTCAGTCCTTCAGCCAGGCCGATGCCTCCACCACGCGCCGCTTTGGCGGCACCGGGTTGGGGCTGGCCATCTGCAAACGTCTGACCGAGCTGATGGGCGGAGCGATCTGGGTCGAGAGCACGCCCGGCGTCGGCAGCAGCTTCCACTTCACGGTCCAGTTCGGTCAGCAGCAGGGCGCGCACGCGCGCCCGCCCATCGGCCTCAGCGCGCTGGGTGAGCTACGGCTGCTGGTGGTGGACGACAACGCCAGCGCCCGCGAGACCCTCGCGGCCATCCTCACCAGCCTCGGGCTGCGCGTGGATGCCGCGGCCAGCGGCGAGGAGGCCCTGACCCGGCTGCG
>NZ_VWXX01000054.1 GCF_008632335.1 Thiohalocapsa marina | reverse complement strand
TGCGAGCAGGTGTTCCGCCCGGACCTGCAAGGGCGCGCCGTGGTGGTGCTGTCGAACAACGACGGCTGCATCGTCGCGCGCTCGCGCGAGGCCAAGGCGCTGGGCCTGCGCATGGGCGAGCCCTGGTTCAAGGCCCGCGAGCGCCTGCGCCAGGCGGGCAGGGCACCGCAGCCAGCCGGCGAGGTCACCGCGCTGTCGAGCAACTACGCCCTCTACGCCGACATGAGCAACCGCGTCATGCGCCTGCTCGCACGCTTCGCCCCGCGCCAGGAGGTCTACTCCATCGACGAGAGCTTTCTCGACCTGAGCGGGCTGCCGGAGCCGGCCGCCGCCATCGGCCAGCGCATCCGCTCCACCGTGCTGCAATGGACCGGCCTGCCGGTCTGTGTCGGCATCGGCCCGACCAAGACCCTGGCCAAGCTCGCCAATCACCTGGCCAAGCAGGATGCGCGCTGGAACGGCGTCTGTGACCTGCAGGCGCTGGCCGAGCCCGACGTCGACCGGCTGCTCGCCGACGTCCCCGTGGGCGAGGTCTGGGGCGTGGGCGCCCGACTCGCCCGGCGGCTGCAAGCGCTCGGCATCGACACCGCGCTCGCCCTGCGCCGGGCCGCGCCCAGTCACATCCGCCAGCAGGCCTCCGTGGTGCTCGAGCGCACCGCGCTGGAACTGCGCGGCATCCCCTGCCTGGCGCTGGAGGACGTGACCCCGGACAAGCAGCAGATCCGCTGCTCGCGCTCCTTCGGCGCCCCGGTGACCACGCTGGAGGAGCTGATCGAGGCGGTCACCACCTTCGCTAGCCGTGCCGCCGAGAAACTGCGCGCCCAGCAGGGCGAGGCCGCCGCCGTGGCGGTGGAGATCCAGACCAGCCCGTTTCGCACCGACAGCACGCCCTATGCCGCCAGCCGCAGCATTGCGCTCGCCACGCCCAGCGCCGACACCCGCGCGCTGGTCGCCGCCGCCTGCCAGGGCCTGCGCGCCATCTACCGCCCCCATCGGCGCTATACCAAGGCCGGCGTCCTGCTGCTGGGCCTTGGTCCCGCCGCTAACACCCAGCCCGGCCTGTTCGACGACAGCGACAGCCGCCGGCAGAGCAGGGCGCTCATGGCCACCCTGGACCAGATCAACGACCGCTTTGGCCGCGGCAGCCTGTACCTGGCCAACGCCCGGCCCGCCGCGCGCTCGGACGCCCGACCCGCTCCGCGCTGGGCCCGGCGCCAGGACCACCGCTCACCGCGCTACACCACCCGCTGGGATGAGCTGCCCGTGGCACACTGCTGAGCCCACCAGACGCCACAGCCGCCCCGACACCTGCCACCGGCCCATGACCACCGCGCCCATTCACATCCACACCTACTCCGGCATCGCCTTCGACCTGCGCGCCCCCACCCCCGACATGGTGCGCCTGGAGGACATCGTGCATTCCCTGTCGCTGATGAACCGCTTCAACGGCGCCGCACGCTTCCCCTACAGCGTCGCCCAGCACTCGCTGCATGTCGCCGAGCTGCTGCCCGCAGACCTGCGCCTGGACGGCCTGCTGCACGACGCCGCCGAGGCCTACATCGGCGACATGGTCAGCCCGCTGAAGCAGGTCATGCCCGAATACAAGGAGGTAGAGCGCCGCATCAACGCAGTCGTCGCCGCGGTCTTCGGCCTGGCCTGGCCGGAACCACCCGCGGTCAAGCAGGCAGACCTCGCCGTGCTCGCCGCCGAGCGCGAGCAGGTGCTGCGGCCGTCCTATGGACCCTGGTTCAAGGATTTTCCGGAGCCTGCGCCGATCACCATCGCCCAGCGGGACTGGATGGCGGTGAAGCAGGAATTCGCCGAGGCGGTGCAGGCCGAGATGGCGGGACGGCGGGGGCTGGTGTAGGGGCGTTGCGCAGGCGACGAGAGGCGACGGGCACGATCAAGCACCAGAAAGCGGACACTGCCCATAAAGGTGGCGGTGGCCGCTAAACGCTGGAGGACTAAACCGCTAACGCGGTAGGGCGCGGCCGGCACGGCCGGAGGTCATTGTTCAGCGGGATGGGTCAGTCCCGACTAAAGGTTAGAGGTGCAGTACCCCCTCAACCTCCAGCACGGGAGCAGACCCATGAGTAGTGAGCATAGACCTATCAGCCCACTTCGTCAGCGCATGATCGAGGACATGCGCCTGCGCAAACTCTCCGAGAAAACCCAGAGCGGCTATCTACGCGGGGTCAAGGACTTGGCTCGTTTCCTCAAACGCGCACCGGACACCGCGACGGCCGAGGACCTGCGCCGCTACCAACTGCATCTCAGCGAGCACGGCACCTCTCGGATCAGCCTGAACGCGGCGGTCACCGCGCTGCGGTTCTTCTTCGAGATCACCCTTGGCCGCGGCGAGCTGATGACGGCGATGAGCCATGTGCGCGTGGCGCGCACGCTACCCGTGGTGTTGAGTCCCGAAGAGGTGGAGCGCTTGCTTGATGCGGCGCCGGGGCTGAAGTACAAAGCGATGCTGTCGGTGGCCTACGGCGCGGGCCTGCGGGCCTCCGAGGTGGTGGGGTTGCGGGTCGACGACATCGACAGTCAGCGGATGGTGATCCGGGTCGATCAGGGCAAAGGGCGCAAGGACCGTTATGTCATGCTCTCCGCGGCGCTGCTCGGCGTGCTGCGGGCGTGGTGGCGCGCGGGCAAGGCGCGCGGGCAAGGCGCGCGGGCAGATGTTGCCGCACGGCTGGCTGTTTCCGGGCCAGGACCCGGTCAATCCACTCACCACGCGTCAGCTCAACCGCGCCTGTCATGCCGCCGCCGCGGCTGCCGGCCTCAGCAAGCGCGTCTCGATGCATACGCTGCGCCACAGCTTCGCCACACACCTGCTCGAGCACAAGGAGGACATCCGCGTGATCCAGGTGCTGCTCGGGCACAAGCGGCTGGAGACCACCACGCTCTACACCCAAGTGGCCACGCGTACGCTCGCGCAGGTCACCAGTCCGCTGGAGCGCCTGACACCGAAGGATCGGTCGCGCGCCTGAGCCGGCCGTGGCACGGCCGGCGCTGGAGGTCGCGGACATCTTCCGCGACCACGGTCCCGCTTGGCGTGAGCAACAAGCCGGGCATCTGAGCCTCGGCCAGCTCAAGGTGATGTCGGCCATCGAGCGCTGCCGCACCGCGGCGCTCGGCGGCCATGTCGCGCAGTGCCCGGACTGCGGTCACAGCGAGATCGCCTACAACTCCTGTCGCAACCGCCATTGCCCAAAGTGCCAAGGTGCGGTGGCCAGGCAGTGGCTCGCTGAGCGGGAGGCCGATCTGCTGCCGGTGGAGTACTACCACGTGGTCTTCACCCTGCCGGCGTCGATCGGGCAGCTCGCCTATCACAATAAGGCGGTGGTCTACGGCCTGCTGTTTGCCGCCGCTGCCGAGACGCTGCTCACCATCGCCGCGGACCCCAAGCACCTGGGGGCGCGCATCGGGGTGACGGCGGTCCCGCATACGTGGGGCTCGGCGCTAACCCATCATCCGCACCTGCATTGCATCGTGCCGGGCGGCGGCATCGCCTTCGACGGTGAGCGCTGGGTGGCCTGTCGGCCCGGCTTCTTCCTGCCGGTGCGGGTACTCTCGCGGTTGTTTCGACGGTTGTTCTGCGAAAAGCTCGCAGCGGCCTACCAGGCCGGTGCGCTCAGGTGCATCGGCGAGCACGTCGAGCTGGCTAAGCCGACAGCCTTCGCCGACTGGCTGCGCCCGCTGCGCCAGCGCGCGTGGGTGGTCTACGCCAAGCGTCCCTTCGCGGGTCCCGAGGCGGTGCTGGCCTATCTGTCGCGCTACACCCACCGCGTGGCCATCGCCAACAGCCGCCTGATCGCCGTCGATGCGCAAGGCGTCACGTTTAAGTTCAAGGACTACCGGGCCAAGGGCCGCTGCCGCTACAAGCCGATGACCCTTCCGGTGGCGGAGTTCATGCGCCGCTTTCTGCTGCATGTCCTGCCGTCGGGGTTTCACCGCATCCGCCACTTCGGCCTGCTGGCTAATGCCTCGCGCGTCGCCAACCTGGCGCGGGCGCGGGGACTGCTGGCCAGCCCGCTGTCCCCGCTCATTGCCGTGCCCGTCAGCACCGGAGAGGGGGGCGCTGAGGCGCGCCCGAGCGAGCAGGCCCGACCTTGTCCTTGCTGCGGCGCACCGATGCGCATCATCGAGCGCTTCGAGCGCGGCCATGCACCGCGGGCACCGCCGCCGCTCATGGCGCGGGCGACATGAGCACAACCGCCGCCAGCCACTGGCTGTCAGCCCCCTGCAGGCATCGGCTCCTCGGTGCACGGGCGCCTCTGTGCCCGCACGCCAAACCCCGCTGTTGCACACTGCGGCCGCTGCCCCGGCAACGCCCACTCGCCACCCTCGTAGCCGCGCAACCCTCGCCCAACGTCCGCGCCAACAGCCATTGCACCCGTTCACTTGGCGCGAGCGCCGGCGCCCTCGGATCAAATCCCCATAGCGCCTCGCCATTGCTGGCCTCATCCCCAGACGCCCGCGGTTTCCTCCCCCAAGGGTTATCCGACGCCTACCGCCCCCGGCAGCGATAATTTGCGCAGCCCATCACCGCCTTCCCGTTCAGTGGCTCCGGTTGAGCACGCCACACGGCGGTAGGCATCTGATAACCCTTAACATTAGCTGTCACTCAACGCGTCTATTGCCAGTGTCTGTTTTCCGGCGTTGAACCCTCTCCGCTGGGAGCGGCTCCCAGCCTGACCTCCCGCCGCGGCACCAGACGCCACAGCGGACGGCGTTCACGGATGCCGGTCCAGGTGTTGTCGGTCTGGGTGGCCACCAAGATGGCGCGCCCATCACGCAACAAGATCCGGGCATAGCGCCGCGCCAAGGGGACCGGAAAGCCGAAGTGCGCGCCACGGCGGTTCTCCGCTAGGGGCTGGAGGCCGAGCCGTTGCGCCAACAGCACATCGTCCGCGCCATAGAGCTCATAGAAACGCCCGACCTGGAAAAACAGCACATCCCCTACAAAGGTCTGACGCAGCCAACGGTATTGAGCGCGTGCCGAGGTCAACTGGCGGGGCAGGCAGTCCTTGCGCACGAGCTTGCCGGTGGCGGCGTCTTGGTCAAGGTAGGTGCTCAGAAAGGCAAAACGCGTCCAGAGGCTGGCCCAAAGCCCCTCGCTGTCGGCCTTGGCCAGGTGACCGCGGTAGGAGCAGAGCACCGCGTACAGGGCATCGAGCAGCATGGGCTCGAAGCGGTAGCGCCGCAGCAGACGCCCCTCGCCGACCAGCTCCGCCTCGAAGGCCAACAGGCGCGCGCGCAGGTTGTTGACCACGCGCCGGCGCACCAGCCGGTAGTCGCGGCGCACGATGTAACCGAGAAAGTCCACACCGTCCGAGACCGGGCGCAGGCGCTGACGCGGGTTCAGCTCCAGCTGCAGGGTCTGCTCGAGCTGGTCCTCGATGGCTCCTCGCCACCGCAGCAACTGCTCGCGATCATCAGACAGGAGCACGAAATCATCGCAGTAGCGCAGGTACTGCCGGCAGCGCAGCCGATGCTTGACGAACTGATCGAGGCCGTTGAGATAGACGTTGGCGAAGAACTGGCTGTTCAGGTTGCCGATGGGCAGCCCCTTGCCGGGCTCGCAGCGCAACAGGCTCTTGTGCGCCGGTACGCGCGCCAGCTCGCCGGGCGCACCCTTGAGGATGTGCCCGGCGGCGCAGTCGTGAAACACCAACAGCTCGGTGAGCCAGCGCGCGTCGGCATCGGCGATGTGCGGCTCCAGCAGGCGCCACAGGATCGCCTTGTCGATGCGCATGAAGTAGTTGCGGATGTCGAGCTGCAGATACCAGGCGCGGCGCTGGCCGTTGGCGCTGACCTGCCGCATGCAGCGTTGCAGACGGTCCACCGCCGCATGCACGCCCTTGCCCTTGCGGCAGGCGTAGGAGTCGTGGATGAAGACGCGCTCCCAATACTGCTCCAGGTGGTCCACCAGGACATGGTGCACCACGCGGTCGCGGAAGTCCGCGGCGAAGATCTCGCTCAGCGCCAGCAGGTTCAGCTCCTGCCGGGCCTCGAAGCGCAGGGCGTTGATGGTATTACGCTTGTTGCGCCGGCAGCCGAGGTAGTGGCGATACAGGTTCTCGTAGGAGAACAAGCTCATCGAGCACGACCCCGAACGGCGCCGCGCGCGTCAACGGGCATCATTCTCCGGGGCGAACCGCCCAACCGTAGTTCTGGTTGTCCTTATTGTCGTTGTTCTGGTTGCCATTGTCGGCGTTGAAGTTCCACGCGTTGTTCGGATTCGGCGCGTACTCCGTGCCGGACCAGACCACGGCCCTTTGCCCAGCCACTTTCCGCCACCCCGTCCGGCATGGTGACCGGCTTCAGGGTGCCCCACCGGTTGGGAATCCCACAGCGGGTATCCCGCCCTGAATCGATATGCCTGTGGCTCCGCGGTGCGGCGCCACAGGCGGGCTGGGCGCACAATGATCAATCGGCACGCGTCGGCCGGCCCGTCTCCGCATCGCTGCGGCGGCGACGCCGACCGGCTTCTGGCCCCCGTGGCCTCTGCGCGCCCGGCTCGGCCGTCACGCTCCTGAGCCAGCCCTCGTTCTGTCTGCAAACCGAGGCGACCTGTTCCACCGTGAACTGATAGGCCGCGAAACTCTTGAACGCCTGCACCTCCTTGCCCAGGCGAATCAGGATGAGCAGCTCATCGAGCTGCCCGCGCAGCGCGCGCAAGGCCGGGGCCTTATCGTGCTCGGCATTGGCGCGGATGATCTGGGCGACGATGTCGCGGCTCTTTTGGCGCAAATCGCTGCCCAGGCTGTATTTGTGGTAGCGGCTGAAGCCGGCGACGACCTTCTCGAGGTGCACCGCCACGTCCATGGCCTGCTTATAGATCGGTAAATGCTCGTAGCGGGCCATGGCCTCCGCATCCCCCCACACAACCCCCCGGCACCAGCTCGTCGGGTGCGGTGACACAGGAACCGCACCATGACCCATGTTTCACGGGCACATCCGGCAACGGTGCGGTTCGTACCTCACCGCACCCTACGCGCTTACCCAGCCGCGGCGACCAGCGCGCGCGAGGGGGGAAGTCTCCCCCCTGACCCCCCTCAAAGGACCGAATCATCCAAAGCGCCAAATCACCGAAGTCGCGCCCGCCCAAACGCCAGCAACAGGAGGCTCAGAAGCCCGAGGCCCCAGACACTCATTGTCGGGATCGGTTGCGGATCGGGCGCGACTTGTCCGGGGCGAACCGCCCAACCGTAGAGCTGGTAGCCCTTATAGTAGTCGTCCTGGTTGCCAAAGTCGGCGTTGAAGAGCCACGCGTCGCCCGGATTCGGCGCGTACTCCGTGCCGGACCAGTAAGCAAAATCCTGCAAGTTAGCGAAGACCGACAAGGGGGTAAGCGTACTCATTGGAGGCCCCGCGCTGTCTCGCGGCGTCGCCCCGCCCTCCTCGTAGTACAGATAACCCAACTCAGTACCCGTACAACCGAAACCATAATATTGCGTCGGGAAACCGCCACCCGGGACGAAATTCAAGCTGCAATTGGTATCCGCCGGGTCCGCCTCCCACAACCGCCAGTTCGTCGCCCCGCCGTAGGCGATGTCGTTCAGATACGCCACCCACGCCTGCGCGGCGAACCAGGTCATTCCACCGTCGGTTTGATTGAATTCCGTTGCGAGCACGTCGTGGGGGCTCGGGTAGGACACCGTCCCCGTATGCGTGACGGGCGAGCCCGCCGCAATAATCTCCACAATCAATTCCGGACAGATATTGGGAGCCGTACCACCCTCGGCATCGCACTGCGTCTTGAACAGGTTCGCATCCGCCGTCCAGGTCAGATCCTGCCCCGTGCTGTAGACCAGGTTCGCCCCCTCGCTCGTGTAGGGCTGCAGCGCCGCCTGCGCCACCCCCTGTGCCAGCAGCAGCACTGTCGCCGCCAATCCACTCAAAAGCTGTCGACCCACTCTCATGTCCAAAGCCCTCGATTGACACACCGTGACCGTTGACCAGTATGGACAACAGATCACTGGCGAGCGACAGTCAATTCGTGTTCGATTGCTTAAGGTAGCGATGCACTCCACCACCCACGCGCGTAAGACCAAAAAGGAGGAAAGCAGACGCTCCTTCCGGCATCGCCAATGACGGCTCATGGGACGATCCGGCCGGATAGGCGACCTTTCTCGGCGTCTGCTTCGGCATTCGCCTTTCTATGCGGGAAATTGTCCAGTCCAGCCTGCTGGCTATGATCAGCCGATGCACCGGGTTGATCTGGGCGCGAGTGTCGCCCACACTGCGCGAGATGAATGCAGTCAGTCAGTGCACCCCGTGCGCATGCATGGCCTTCAGGATCTGCTCGGTACCGCCCCCAACGCTCAGGAGCCCCGTATGAACGACACCGCCGAGCTCGCGCCCCGCAGCGACTACGACAGCCCCTGGAAAGAGGCCCTTGAAGGCTACTTCCCTGAATTCCTCGCGCTGCTCTTTCCGCACATCCACGCCGGCATCGACTGGTCCCGCGGCTACCAGTTCCTCGATAAGGAGTTCCAGCAGATCGTGCGCGACGCCGCCACCGGGCGGCGCTATGCCGACAAGCTTGTCGGCGTGCACCGCCTCGACGGTCAGCCCGCTTGGGTGCTGGTGCATGTGGAGGTGCAGGGCGAGCCCGAGGCCGCCTTCGCCGAGCGCATGTTCGTCTACAACCACAAGATCCGCGATGCCTACGGCGTGCCCGTCGTCAGTCTCGCCGTGCTCGCCGATGTCGATCCGCGCTTTCGCCCCGCGCATTACCGCGATGCGCTCTGGGGCTGCGCCATCGATTTCCGCTTCCCCATGGTCAAGCTCATGGACTGGGACACCCCCGAGCGTTGGGCGGAGCTGGAGGCGAGCGACAACCCCTTCGCGCTGGTCGTCATGGCCCAGATCCGGGCCAAGGCTACTAAGGATGCCGAGACCCGCAAGGCCTGGAAGTTTCGTCTCATCCGCCTGATGTATGATCGCGGTTACGAGCGCAAGACCATCCTGGAGCTATTCCGAGTCATCGACTGGATGATCCGGTTGCCCGACATCCTGGAGGCCAGCTTCCTTCAGGAGCTCTACACCTACGAGGAGAGCAAACAGATGCCCTACGTCACCAGTGCCGAGCGTTTCGGAATCGAGAAAGGCTATCGGCAAGGCGAGGCCGACCTCCTGCTCTGGCAGATCGAGAATAAATTCGGTGCCGACACCGCCGAGGCCCTGCGCGAGCGCATCGCGTCGGCCGATAACGACAGCCTGCGCCGCTGGTCAGCGCGCATCCTCACCGCCGACACCCCGGAGGCCATCTTTCACTGATTCGTTGACGCAAGACCGGCGCCGCGCGACTTGCGCCTAGGCCGCCGAGCTGGAGCCAGGCGTGCCCCGGCGGGTCCACGATCATCCACCTCTCATCTGCACCGCCACCCCAGCCAACGCTCAGGTCATCAACGCAGCGCCCTCACGCGACGTCACTTAAGCTCCTTCCCTGCCAGTTCAGCGGCCAGCAGTCTGGCAGCGTGCTGCATGCAGGCAGCTCGGGCCATGTCTCTTGACCTGCACCGAGGCCGCGCTGGCCATCAACGGCGCACCACCATTAGATTGCGTGAGATCCGAACGGTCAGATATTGACCTAAGCGCAGAGAAAACACGCGTTCTCTGTGCTCCACCGGCAGTGATCCTCCCATCGTCGGGCGCGGGTTGGGCCAAGCTTCTGTTTCCTGCAATCACCCACGAGGAAACAGACAATGACGACCACCGCATCGCTCTCGGCTGCGCCACAGGCCCCTTGGAACAAAGGCAAGCTGATAGGGCAGAAACCGCCGTTGAAGCTCAGGGAGATCTGGACCGTGCGCACCTGCTTGGCCCTGGCCGGCAAGACGCGGGACCTTGCGCTCTTCAACTTGGCCATCGACAGCAAACTGCGCGGCTGTGATCTTGTCAGCCTGCACGTGCGCGACGTCGCCCATGGCAACCACATCCTCTCACGGGCGAGCATCGTCCAGCAAAAAACTGGCATGCCGGTGCGCTTTGAGATCACCGAACAGACCCGCGAGGCACTGCAGGCCTGGATCGCACAGGCCGAGCTATCGGCGGCAGACGTTCTGTTTCCAAGCCGCCAGCGCGGTGCGCCACACCTGTCGACCCGCCAATATGCGCGCATGGTGAAACGCTGGATCGCCCTGACTGGCGCCGATCCCACCGAGTACGGTACGCACTCCTTACGCCGCACGAAGGCGACGCTGATCTATCGCCAGACGAAGAACCTCCGAGCGGTGCAGCTACTGTTGGGTCATCGCAAAATCGAGAGCACGGTCCGCTATCTCGGGGTAGACGTCGATGATGCCCTAGAGATGGCCGAGCATATCGAGTGCTGAGGTTGGCCTGGGCGGCATCTCAGGGATGAGATGTCAAGACCCCGTGCTGGCGCTCACAAGAAACGCTCGTCAGCAGGAGAGAGACCTGCCCATGTCGTCATCTGCCACGCAGGCAAAAGCAGCCACTCGTCAGGGGCAGCTTCATGCCCGGATAACGCTGTTAGCTGTCACTCAACGCGTCTATTGCCAGTGTCTGTTTTCCGGCGTTGAACCCTCTCCGCTGGGAGCGGCTCCCAGCCTGACCTCCCGCCGCGGCACCAGACGCCACAGCGGACGGCGTTCACGGATGCCGGTCCAGGTGTTGTCGGTCTGGGTGGCCACCAAGATGGCGCGCCCATCACGCAACAAGATCCGGGCATAGCGCCGCGCCAAGGGGACCGGAAAGCCGAAGTGCGCGCCACGGCGGTTCTCCGCTAGGGGCTGGAGGCCGAGCCGTTGCGCCAACAGCACATCGTCCGCGCCATAGAGCTCATAGAAACGCCCGACCTGGAAAAACAGCACATCCCCTACAAAGGTCTGACGCAGCCAACGGTATTGAGCGCGTGCCGAGGTCAACTGGCGGGGCAGGCAGTCCTTGCGCACGAGCTTGCCGGTGGCGGCGTCTTGGTCAAGGTAGGTGCTCAGAAAGGCAAAACGCGTCCAGAGGCTGGCCCAAAGCCCCTCGCTGTCGGCCTTGGCCAGGTGACCGCGGTAGGAGCAGAGCACCGCGTACAGGGCATCGAGCAGCATGGGCTCGAAGCGGTAGCGCCGCAGCAGACGCCCCTCGCCGACCAGCTCCGCCTCGAAGGCCAACAGGCGCGCGCGCAGGTTGTTGACCACGCGCCGGCGCACCAGCCGGTAGTCGCGGCGCACGATGTAACCGAGAAAGTCCACACCGTCCGAGACCGGGCGCAGGCGCTGACGCGGGTTCAGCTCCAGCTGCAGGGTCTGCTCGAGCTGGTCCTCGATGGCTCCTCGCCACCGCAGCAACTGCTCGCGATCATCAGACAGGAGCACGAAATCATCGCAGTAGCGCAGGTACTGCCGGCAGCGCAGCCGATGCTTGACGAACTGATCGAGGCCGTTGAGATAGACGTTGGCGAAGAACTGGCTGTTCAGGTTGCCGATGGGCAGCCCCTTGCCGGGCTCGCAGCGCAACAGGCTCTTGTGCGCCGGTACGCGCGCCAGCTCGCCGGGCGCACCCTTGAGGATGTGCCCGGCGGCGCAGTCGTGAAACACCAACAGCTCGGTGAGCCAGCGCGCGTCGGCATCGGCGATGTGCGGCTCCAGCAGGCGCCACAGGATCGCCTTGTCGATGCGCATGAAGTAGTTGCGGATGTCGAGCTGCAGATACCAGGCGCGGCGCTGGCCGTTGGCGCTGACCTGCCGCATGCAGCGTTGCAGACGGTCCACCGCCGCATGCACGCCCTTGCCCTTGCGGCAGGCGTAGGAGTCGTGGATGAAGACGCGCTCCCAATACTGCTCCAGGTGGTCCACCAGGACATGGTGCACCACGCGGTCGCGGAAGTCCGCGGCGAAGATCTCGCTCAGCGCCAGCAGGTTCAGCTCCTGCCGGGCCTCGAAGCGCAGGGCGTTGATGGTATTACGCTTGTTGCGCCGGCAGCCGAGGTAGTGGCGATACAGGTTCTCGTAGGAGAACAAGCTCATCGAGCACGACCCCGAACGGCGCCGCGCGCGTCAACGGGCATCATTCTCCGGGGCGAACCGCCCAACCGTAGTTCTGGTTGTCCTTATTGTCGTTGTTCTGGTTGCCATTGTCGGCGTTGAAGTTCCACGCGTTGTTCGGATTCGGCGCGTACTCCGTGCCGGACCAGACCACGGCCCTTTGCCCAGCCACTTTCCGCCACCCCGTCCGGCATGGTGACCGGCTTCAGGGTGCCCCACCGGTTGGGAATCCCACAGCGGGTATCCCGCCCTGAATCGATATGCCTGTGGCTCCGCGGTGCGGCGCCACAGGCGGGCTGGGCGCACAATGATCAATCGGCACGCGTCGGCCGGCCCGTCTCCGCATCGCTGCGGCGGCGACGCCGACCGGCTTCTGGCCCCCGTGGCCTCTGCGCGCCCGGCTCGGCCGTCACGCTCCTGAGCCAGCCCTCGTTCTGTCTGCAAACCGAGGCGACCTGTTCCACCGTGAACTGATAGGCCGCGAAACTCTTGAACGCCTGCACCTCCTTGCCCAGGCGAATCAGGATGAGCAGCTCATCGAGCTGCCCGCGCAGCGCGCGCAAGGCCGGGGCCTTATCGTGCTCGGCATTGGCGCGGATGATCTGGGCGACGATGTCGCGGCTCTTTTGGCGCAAATCGCTGCCCAGGCTGTATTTGTGGTAGCGGCTGAAGCCGGCGACGACCTTCTCGAGGTGCACCGCCACGTCCATGGCCTGCTTATAGATCGGTAAATGCTCGTAGCGGGCCATGGCCTCCGCATCCCCCCACACAACCCCCCGGCACCAGCTCGTCGGGTGCGGTGACACAGGAACCGCACCATGACCCATGTTTCACGGGCACATCCGGCAACGGTGCGGTTCGTACCTCACCGCACCCTACGCGCT
>NZ_VWXX01000053.1 GCF_008632335.1 Thiohalocapsa marina | reverse complement strand
TGCAGTGGAGTGCGGCCGTCGTGTACGCGGCTTGGGCGATGTGGATTTGCTGGTGACGGGGCGGCGACATCTGCTTGGCTCGCTGATCCATGATGTCTTAATCCCCTTCAGATCGGGTCATCGATTCGGACAGCAAGGCAGAGTGGAGCCTGTAACCTTTAGGTGTGTCTTAATCCCCTTCAGATCGGGTCATCGATTCGGACAGGCAACCTCTAGCATGCGTGCTGAGAATAAGCGGTCTTAAACATCTCTCGTCAGGCCAAGCTGGTCAAGCTCGCGGACAAGATCTGTAATGTGCGGGATCTACTCGGCTCACCTCCAGTGGGCTGGCCCGCCGAGCGCAAGCTCGCCTATTTCGACTGGGCGGCCAAGGTGGTCGAGGGCGTCCGCGGCGTCCACCCGGAGCTCGAGGCGGTGTTCGATGGGCTCATCGCCAAGCACATCGAGCTGAGTTGAATTGGGCTGAGTGGGGCTCGGCTCGAGCCCTGACACAGCGAGCGGTCAGAGCCAACCCCGCCATTGCGGCGGGGCACTGCCCGAAAAAACGCGTTGTCGCGCCTCAGTACTTCCCGGTCAACTTCATGATGAGCTTATGGATGCCGTGATAGGACAGCGTCGGGGCCAGATACATGACGGCGCAGGTGCCCGTGCGCAGATGGATGCCCTTCTCCTTGGCGAGCGCCACGGCCTCCGGCGTGTCGTGGGCCATGTGCACCCAGACATCGCGGATACCAGCCTCGGCAGCGGCCGCGACCCAGTCCTTGGTCTCCGCTTTCGGCACCTCGACGATCAGGCCTTCCACGGGCTCAGGCAGCGCAGCCAGGCTCGGATAGGCCTTGTCGCCGTCGATGCTGTCGCTGCTCGGATCGATGGCATAGACCTTCTTGCCCTTGGCCTTGAGCCCGCGATAGCTGAGCAGCGGAAAGGGCTTGACCTTGGATCGGCCAACGACGCCGAAGCTGCCCAGATCGAAGAAGGATTCATAAGCGGATGGTTGCTTCTCCATGAGGATGCCCTTGTATGAGTGCTGTCGAACAGCCAGTAGTATAGCGAGTCGATGGAAACAGCACCTGGCCTCCGAATCGCTTCACTAGTCAGCGGCTGGGGCCGCCGAAAATGGCAGGGCCTCCTGCCCCGCGCAGAAAAGGCTGAATAAATCAGCGTTGCCTTAAGGAGACGCTGATTGATTGGGCATCCTGCCCAACAATCAGCACGCGATTCGAAAACACGGTTTCCGAATCGCTTCATCTTCAGCGGCTTGAGCCGCTGAAGATGGCGGGGCCTCCTGCCCCGCACGGGAAACGCTGAAGCAACCAGCGTTTCCCTAAAGCAGTGCTCGCCGTAGAAGATGGAATTGGCGCCGGCCAGGAAGCAGAGTGCCTGCAACTCGTCGCTCATCTCACTGCGTCCGGCCGAGAGGCGCACATGCGAGCGCGGCATGATGAGGCGCGCCGCCGCGACCACGCGCACGAACTCGAAGGGATCGAGTGCGTCGATGCCGAACAGCGGCGTGCCCTCGACCCGGACCAGCAGATTGATGGGGACGGACTCGGGATGCGCCGGCAGGTTGGCGAGCTGGCGCAGCATGGAGGCGCGGTCGCGGCGCGATTCGCCCATGCCGAGGATGCCGCCGCTACAGGTCTTGAGTCCGACCGCGCGGATGTGCTCCAGGGTGTCGAGTCGGTCCTGATAGGTGCGGGTGCTGATGACCTGACCGTAGAACTCGGGCGAGGTGTCGAGGTTGTGGTGGTAATAGTCGAGTCCGGCATCCTTGAGCCGGCGCGCCTGTTCGGCGGTCAGCATGCCGAGGGTGACGCAGGTCTCCAGCCCGAGCGCGTGGATGCCCTCGACCATGGCGATCACCTGTTCGAGATGGCGGTCGGTCGGGTTGCGCCAGGCCGCGCCCATGCAGAAGCGGGTGGCGCCCTGGGATTTGGCGGTGCGCGCGGCGTCCAGTACGGTGTCGAGCGGCAGGATGCGCTCGGGTTCGACGTCCGTTGCATGGCGCGCGCTCTGGCCGCAATAGCCGCAATCCTCGGGACAGGCGCCGGTCTTGATGCTCAGCAGGGTGCTGACCGGGATGGTGTTGGGATCGAAGTGGGCGCGGTGGACGCCCTGGGCCGTG
Source organism: Thiohalocapsa marina (assembly GCF_008632335.1). Lineage (GTDB taxonomy): Bacteria > Pseudomonadota > Gammaproteobacteria > Chromatiales > Chromatiaceae > Thiohalocapsa > Thiohalocapsa marina. The sequence goes on along the minus strand of NZ_VWXX01000053.1, from coordinate 13,051 downwards.
AACAGACCAGCGTGCATTCAGGGCTATAACGACTGGCCATAGCAATCGCCGAAGGACTCAAGTTGGAGATTTTGAAAGCCTTGAAATATGCTTTCCGGATAGCCAGGAAAAGCAAAAAGACCTTATAAAAGAGTTGGTTGATTCTAGAAGAAGATATAAAGAGTCAGCTAGAGAGATTGATGAGGCAGCGAAGCGTTTTGATCATGTCGTGGATGGTAGAGACTATGAAATACCAAGCATTAACCCTGTAGAAGAAGACCTTATCGAATATACATAAAAGGGTCGTTTTCTTTACGCACGCTGACCGCCCCTCCAGGGCCTCCTGGAAGGGCGGTTTCGCGTAAAGAAACTGCGTAGATCGTTCTTATGTGAAGAAAAGGGTGCTACAGGGAATGTGCCTTGAAAGGCCTACGCCTGTACCTTGCGCGGTCGTCCCCCTTTGGCACCATTCGCTCTGGAAGCATGGCTCTTGGCCTGGCTACGGCTGCGCCCCCCTGCGGCGCCCAGCTGGCGAGCCATCCACTGTTTGGAGCCAAACTGCCCTTCCAGGAGGGCGGGAACGTAGAGGTCGGTATCGAGCTGAGGCCAGTGCAGGCCAAGCCCGGAGGGGGACACTTCGATCTCGGCCAAGGCATCCGGTGTGGCATCGTCGAGGCCTTCGACAAGATGCGGAGGAATCGCGAGCTCGAGCCCAGAGTGCAGGCGCACGATCACTCGGCGGGTGCGGCGGTCGTAGCGTGCGGCAACAGCATGGGCATGGTCGCGCGCGGCGGCCATGCGGGCCTCTGCCTGCTGGATGACATCATCAGTAATGGCCATGAATCTCCCTCCATTTGGCACATAACGCCAACAGCTCTTCTGACAGTGCCGACGCGATACGGTTGAGATCCTTCGAGTTGAATTGGTAACTCTCACGCAACTCGGGGGGACCGCTCGGGCAGTGCAGGATGAAGACTGCTTCACCGCCCTTGCCGATGACGTGCACATGCGCCGGTCGATGGTCGTTGGGGTAGATGACAGCTCTCAGGCCATCGAAACGGAGAATGGTTGGCATGAGGGTAGTCTAGCATAAACCCAAGCGGTTGGGTTTATGCTAGATCGGCCCGAGTCGGGAGGAGGAGCACACTGTCTGGCTTCTAACTGAAACCCGGACAGTCCCTGCGACCAGGAGCGCTCCCGCCCATGCCCGACAGGCCCCGACACTCCGCCCCGACAGCTTCTCCAGCCACTGAAACCCGGACAGTGCGCGGCCGTGCCGCCAACGACGCGGCCCGTGGCCGGCTGCACCTGACCCGCGACGAGGTGCATCGCTTGATGCGCGGCGCGCTTCGGCACAACCGGCATGGGCGGCGGCGATATTGACGGCGAGCGTCGTCTTGCCGACGCCCCCCTTCTGGTTGAGCGCTCCGATAATCACGAGCTTTCCTTTCCGCGAGGCAGGAAGCCGAGCGGCCCCCGGTAGGCGTCGGCGCGGGCGTATTGCCGCAGTGGCGAAGGGGCTGTGTCCCGAAGCCGCGGAGGCAATATGCAGAGCGCATCCGACACGCCGTCGAGCCATTTGAGGGCGCTGTCATGACCGGCGGACCAACGGGGAGTCGGTCATGGCGGCGAGCGCAGGGCGAACCGGGGCATCAATGGCTGTCGCCAAGGAGCGAGTCCGCCCGGCCGCAGGATGCACTCGGGCGAATTCACGAGCGACACGCGACACGCTGAAAAGCTGTAAATACGCTTTTCAGTAAAGTCGTAAAAACGTGGCACGTCAATCGTGCAAGGTCATCCCGCACAGCCTGGCGCTACTGGCTTGGGCGCGGCATGCTATACTTGTATAGCAAACTGCCTGTTGGAGGGCTCTAGCATGTTGGCGTTACGCCTACCTAGCGAAATTGAGGAGCGTCTTGAGGCCCTGGCCAAGGCCACCGGCCGTACCAAGAGCTTCTATGCCCGTGAGGCTATCCTGGAGCACCTGGACGACCTCGAGGACATCTACCTGGCCGAGAAGACCCTGGAGCAAGTGCGTCGGGGCGAGATGACGACCCACAGCCTGGACGACGTGGAGCGTGACCTTGGCCTGGCGGATTGAACTCACGGATGAAGCGGTCAAGCAGCTCAAGAAGATCGGTCATGCGGATGCCAAGCGCATCCGCGACTACCTGCGTGGCCGTATCCAGCCCCTGGAAGACCCGCGTCAGCTTGGTAAGCCACTGACCGGCCAGCTTGGCGAGCTGTGGCGATACCGGGTAGGCAACTACCGTCTCATTGCCAGTATCGAGGATGACGAGATCCGTGTTCTCGTCGTGCGGATTGGCCACCGTAGCAAGGTGTACCGGTAGCAGCAGGGGAGGAACCCGCTGCTGTTGGGTCAGGCTTGTTCAGCCTCCACTGCCTGATCACGTTTCTTCTGGAGGAGACGTAGTGCTGCATCCTCATAGCTCTCACCTGGGCGCGCCTGCTGCTCGATGAGATGGCGGGGAATGCCGAACAGTACGCCCTGGCTTCCCTGGTCCGCAGATGCTGTACGTTTGGGCTTACGCCGCTTGTCAGTGATACCTGACGCCTTCTTGTCGGTCTTCTCTCCGAACGTGAAGACGAAATGGCTGACACGTCGCCCGGTCTTTCGCTGACTCCACTTCACCCAGAGAGGGAAGTGTTCGTTGATCTGCTCAACGGCGGGCTCTATGACGCGCCGCTTGAGGTCGCGGATATTGCCATACCGCTCTTCAAGCTGGAGAGCTTCGACGGATAGGAAATTCAACCGCCTCTGCGAGCCCAAGGCGCCGTCAGGACGAGGTGTTAGCGAGGGCCAGAGGGCTGGTCAAGGCTCAACCGAGAGCGGCGCGGACCTCTCGGAGGTGTCGGAACGCGCTTTTGGCGGGGTTTGGGAGGAGATTGCAGGCGCAGCGGGCAGGCGTGAGATCAGCGGTGGCGGCACCCTCTGGGGCAGAAGATGGCGGTTACCAGGCAACGCGCTGATCAAACTCGACGTCGGGCTCGGGCTGGCCGAGGAGGTCCCAGTCGGGCATCGGCCCGAGATCCTCGTCCCAGGCGGGCGGTCCGCGCGCGGGGGCAATCGGCGGCGGTTCGGTGGGCTCACTTCCGCCTGGTGCTGGTCAAGCTTGTCGCTGAATTCGTTCAGCCGCTTGATCAAGAGTGGTTTCTGGGCTTTCAGAACCACTCTTCCGTGATCCTTGCCAAGTGACGGGGTGAGGCTCTTGCGGATTTCGTTGAGCGCATCTTCGAGCGGCTTGGATGAGAGCTTGCCGCCCTTCTCGATCAGCTCGAAGGTCGTCCTCAGCCGGCCTTCGATATCCTTGCTGCTGCCCAACGCTTGGATACCCTTCGGAATGGCCAAGCGATGGCGCTGTATTGCCGCCCCACTCAAGCTCAACTCCACGTACTGAAGATAGGGCTCAAACACACGGACTTGCCGTGCGACATCAAAGTTGACGGGCGGCGCTTCTTTCAGACTGGTATCGACAGCAGCAAAAGCATCTTTGCTCACTGGTTCCGATCCAACGTCCACGGGCAGGGCCGCAATGTGTTGCTTCTCCTCGGGCGTTGCGGCTTGGACCATAGCAATTGCCTTGGCGGCGGGAGAGAGGCGTGCCAATGCTTCCGCCACCTGCGCGCCCGACATCCGCATAGCGTTGGATGCCGCGCTGGGCGTTGGACTTGCCTCCAGATACAGCGGTGTTGGAGTGAAGAGATATCCAATTTCATCGACAATGACCAGCGCCATACGCAGCCCTGGGGCGCTGCGTACGATGACCCCCCTTTCTCGCAACAACCTGACGGCATCCAAGGAGCCATAGCCCATACGCATCACGCGCTCGTCGAAATCCAGACACACCGTTAGCATCTCCGGACCGACGCGGCCCACCACCTCTGCGAGAGCTGTTGCCACATCGTCCTGAATCCCAGGTCCGGCATAGCAGACGGCTCGCTCAGCTGAGGCGATGAAGGAGGCAATGTTAGCGGATGTCAGTGTTTGAAACAGGGCAGCGCTACTCATGCGAAATCTCCTGGTTTCTCCTTAACGGGACGAGCTCTTTAGGCGCGCCTCGGTGCACTGAGATCCACGCCATATTGCTCAGCTACGAGGTGGCAGCGATCCGTTTTGCTACGGAGCCTTCGAGGCTGTTTCATTGAACATTGCTCGATGGTAATCGAGGTAGCATGCGTGCTCGGTCGCCAGCCACCGCAATCTTAGAGGCCTGTTCAAACCGAGGCTCTCGATGTCCGACTTCGAGATGCTGTCCGAGACCAGCAAGCGACCTTCACTATCGAAAGTGATCAGGAACCGGTCGAACAACGCGTCCAAGTTGGCAGACAGGAGAAACCCGTTAAAAACATCCAGACGCTCCGCATCGGTTGCGCAGGCAGCCCAAGGCTTGGCATGGCTGGCACGGAGAACTTCTGGTAAGGCAATGCCGGTTACCGCACAGGCCTCGCCCCAGTAATCGAGCATGGCAGCGCGGAATGTCTGCTGTCCGATTCGTTGACGAACCATGACCTCGACCTCGGTTCCCTTTATCGCGTCGGGAAGCTTCTTGAGCTTCGATGCGACGGCGCTCTCGAAATCCAATTTCGCCTGGTTGGGGAGTGATTGAGCCAGCCCTGCTGCGCGCCGCAGCAAAAGCCGAAGGTACTTCGAGTTGTCACAGACGAACTGGTTATTGTTAGCAGGAAAGTGGCGGCGCAGTTCGGAAACGAGCAAAGTGTTTCCCTCAAGGACCCGCACGTTAAATGCGTTTCCAGCAAGCGTGACTTCGATTTGTGCCGAATGACGAGCGGATGCGAGGGTGACCCCAGACGCGGTTTCCGACGTCACGTGCTCAAAGCCGCAGTCGTAGACGCTCTTTGCGATCAGTGCGACCTGCAAAATGCTCACGGGCACCTACCGTCCAGCCTGAACCCGGTTCCACTCGATGGCGCGGCTGCGCCAGTGGTCACCGATGGCCTGGGTGAACTCGGCGCGAACCAGTTTAGCGCGCGACTCGCACCAATCCGCGGAGTCGCGACGGATGACCAGCCCCTCAAGTGGGCCGTCGCGGAAGCGGCTGCCGCTGTTGTTCACCAGCTTGACCAACTGCTGCAAGCTTGTCCGACCCTCGTGTAGCAGCGGTGGCCCCGACAGCTCGAGGGTATCGGCCAGAGTATTGCGCCGTCGAGCGCTCCAGAAGCGCTGCGCGTCCCGGTCATAGACATCGAATAGCAGGAACCAGTCCGGTAGCTCCGTGTACTCAAGGGAATGAACGGCTGCACACCACTCGCCGAACAGGATCAGATTCGGTTCCATCTGCTCGCGCCACCTCCACTCCCGCGTGCCAAGCCAGCTACCAAGGCGCGAGAATTGGCCGCGGTGGGGTCGGGTGAGGTACTGGCCGCGGTTCTGGGCGCGCAGGCTTCCATCTGGGCCGAAAGAGAGGCCCAGGTTCGCGCCGTCGATCTTTTCCTCGACACGAACCGGATCGGCAAGCAGCGCGGCCGCGTCTGCTGGTGATAGGACCTTGTCGTCGCGCGGGCTGCCTTCGCCAAGCCAGGCGAGATGTGAGGTGTGGGGGAAGCGGAAGAAGTCAGTCACGAGCGATCTGAGGCTCAGCGTCGTTTCTTCTCGGCATGCTTCTGACGCGACCAGGCTTCAATGATCGGCTCGAGCATGATCCGGTGCTTCACGAGATCCTCTTCCCAATCGTGCCAGTCGGTGTCGCCCGCAAACGCCACACAGCCTTCGCCGAAGTCTGCACAGGCAGCCAACGCGGCGGCAACCATCTTCTTGTCCGCCTCATCATGGACGACTCCAACAAGGGTTGCCGGCAGGACACCGTGCCCGTGTTCGTCGTAGTCGATGGCGACATTGTCAACGGCTGCAGTACTCCACTTGTGCAGCACGAACTGAATGCCAAAGTCGTTGAAACCGAGTTTGTTCTTGTACTCGTTAAGGATCTTGCCAGCGCGATCTAGAACCAGTCGTGAGGCTCCGGACTGAAAGGCGTCCAGCCACTGCCAGACTTGTTGCCTCAAAAGAGGATCGGGCGGCGTTGCATCGATGTCTTTAGGGTGAACGGGATCGGCAGCGCTGGCGGCGATGAGCACATTGGTGTCGACCACATAGCGCCCCCTCATCCCTTTTCCTCCTTCATGCGCTCGAACATCAGACGCGCCTGCTCTCGGGTTTCACCGAGCGCGTCGCCGAAGAACCCTTCCGGCCAGTTCTGCACGCGGCCGAATTGGTCGACCTCCAAGCTCAGGAGTTGCGCCGCCTTACCTTCGCGTTCAACGAAGTACATGGCAGATTCGCCGGGTTTGACGTCCTGGCGGGCGATCAAGGTTTGCATGCGCCGGAACAGGTGCTCTGAGTGACTCTCGACGATGAACTGCACCTGGCGCTCGCGAGCTTCCGCGGCCATCAGGTCTGCGAGCACGGACTGAGCCAGGGGATGGAGGTGGCTCTCGGGTTCTTCCAGAATGACGATGTGGCCGGGTTTGGCGAACAGCGCTGCGACGATCACAGGCAGCACCTGTGACACGCCGACACCGACGTCCTTGATGTTGGAGTGCTCGTCCTCGGTTTGGACCAGCAACTCGTATCGAGCCGAGGTTCCCAGCGGGCGAACCAAGAGGCCATCGGCCAGGTTCATCCGCCTTAGCCACTCAACGGTCTTTGTGAATAGGTGCCCTTCCGGTGGTGGCGGTTGCTTTCGACGCTTGGCTTGTTGAAGCGCCACGCCACTGGCAATCAGCGCATCGACGGCTTTTGCTCCGTCGTCGCCGATATGTGCTGGCATCCTCCCAGCCCAGACGTAGTCGCGTTGGGCGAGGCGGCGGATCGGCCCCAGGTAGATCATCCTGTCCAGCTCGTCTAGCAGCGAAGGTCCGATACCCTTGATGGCTTCTCCTCGTTTGCCGAGCTCGGCGATGGTCGCTGCCGAGAACGAGAAAGAGCGCTGCGGTCGATAGGCTGCGCTCTGGCCTACCTGGCTTTTCTCGTCGGCAAGTTGAAGGCGGTAGATGCCGGCCTTTCTTCGCTGAACGGTGAAACCCTGGCCGTCGCGGCCGAGCCGCAAGTATTCCAACTCGGCACTGCCTCCGGGGCCTGTGCGATAGCGGGCCGAAAACAGAGTGGTGACCCCGGAGCTGGCTGCAGCCTGCCAGCGGAACTCGATTCCGACCTGATTGGCCGGATTGCTGGGGCTGGCGATACCGTGGCGACAGAGCAAATCTCTGAACTGGCCCAGGGTCACTGTGTCGCCGGCGTCCGGGTTACCGAGGTTCAGATCAAGATTCGGGTCGTCACCCTTTGCCGTCTGACGGATCAAGAGCAGGCTTTGGATCAGGCTCGATTTTCCAGAGGAGTTGGTGCCCAAGAGCAGTGTGAGAGGAGCCAGGCGCATCGGCCCGGTGGTCCGCCAGATCTTGAAGTTGTTGAGTTTTAGGTGGGTCAGCATGCGACCGCGCTCCCGGTCACCATGCTCGCCACATCTGACGAGATCGGCCTCGTTCCTGCAAACGCACAGTCAACTCCAGGCCGAGACCAGCTCTGCTCGCATCGATTCGAGCGCCGGTGGCAGCTTGGCCCTACAGGTCAGCCCCAGATAGGTGGCAGCGCGTGTCGCACCAACATAGAGAAAGCGGCCGAAAAGGTCTGGCCACTGTTGGGCGAGATCGTCGATTCCGACGAAGAACACCGCCTCGAACTCGAGCCCCTTGATGTGCTCGACGCTGAACACGCGCACATCGCTACCAACGCCAAGAGACTGACCATCGGCACAGGCCACTGCACGCAGATTGATATCCTCAAGCAGGTGATTGAGCGATTCTGCCATCGGCTTGACTTGTTCCTCGGCGTTCACCAGAACGGCAATCGTCGGCAACTCGCCAATATTCACAATCTTCTCAACCTCCTGAATGCGCTCCACTAGCCAGATGGCAACGTCTTGAAAATCGCCGGCATCTTCCAGCAGCGACGGCGATACCCCAGTGTGATGCAGGTGCTCGGGCAACTGTCCGCGGCAATCGAGATCGCCGCCAAGGATTTCCAGCAGCTTGGCCGAAAACGCGTTGAGTCGTTGACTCTGGCGGTACACCGTTGTGATCGGTCTGGTGTCGATCCGACTGACGGCCCAAAGCGCTTGATCATGCGTGCGGGTCCCCCATTGGGTGATCCGTTGGTTGAAATCACCGCAGGCGAAGAATGCGTTCGTTTCCAGCCGTGTCAGTGAAGCCATACAGGCCAGCTGAAGGGGTGAGAAGTCGGTTGCCTCATCCACCAGCACCTGGTTGTAGAGCCGGTCGCGGATAGTCTGCAGGAACGCGAATCTGGGTTCGGTGCGATTCCTGGCGACGAAGGGTTGCGCCATGAGCTCCCGAGCGGTTCGGAGCGTCAGCAACAGCACAGCATCGAGCTCCATCGCGTCAAGATGGCGCGGATGCTGAATCTGCCCGTCGTACCATTGGTTGGCCTTGACGGCCTCCCTGCGGAACTGGCGGTAACTCGCTGGCACCTCTGAGACCGACCGCCTAGAGGCATTGACGAAACGGCGCAGGCCGTTCTGCGCGGCGATACTCTCACCGATGGAATGGAGCTCATCCTTTAATGGCAGTCGGCTCTTGCCGAGCCAATCGCGGATCTTGGCCGCAGCGCTCGTCTTTGGTACGGAGCGTTTCAGGAAGGTCAAGCGCGCAAGCGTCCTGATGCTGCGGTTGTAAACCTGCACAGCCTTCTGCGACGACGTTTGCTGCTGCTCGGGCTCATCGCCCGCATCGTCGTCGAATTCGCCGTCCGCATCAGCTTCGTCGTCTACCTGTAAGGAATCGATGAACGCAGCGAGCTGGTCGACGAAGTCGCGGTCCTGATTCAAAGACCGGATCAGCCCCTTCCTTACGCTCTGATCGGACTCTTCCTTCAGTGATTTCAGCAACGGAATCAATTGCGACTCCAATCCATCCAGCGCACGGTAAGCGGCCATCAAATCACCACCTTCAGCCGTGGCCATGATATCCACAAGGCTTCGGACCAAATCGGCCCCGACCACATGATGGAGTTGAACCAAGATCGTCAACCCTTGCTGTAGCTGGCCCAGCAGGCGTTGTTTGTGAAAGGCATGAAGGGCATCGAACCACTGCGTGGGCGCCTGCTCGACAGCAGGCCGTAGGTGGTGACTCGACGCTTTGAGGACGAACCTCCCGGTTTCCGATGAGGACTGTTGCAGAATGCCCAGCGTATTACGGGCCAGCTCACCGCGTTGGGTTTCCCACGTCTTGATGCGCGCGTCAGAGGCCGGAACCTGTTCGCGGCTGAACGCTTCCTTGACGAAATGCTTGAGCAGATCAGTTGGCGTAAACATGACCCAACTTTGCTCGTGCGGCTGCTGCGGATGGTCGATCCTTTCAACTAGTGAAGTCTCTTCCGGGGTCAGTAGTGCACGATCAAGCTTCTGACCCAACCGCCGGATCAGCGTCGTCGTCTTTCCTGTGCCCGGCGGTCCGAGGATCAAAAGTTGGCTATCGAGGGGCAGACGGAAGATCTCATCCTGAAACCTGTCAAGGATCGGCTGATCGCGTAACGCCATGGAGCGGCGTACTTCGTGACGCAGACCCTCGAGCACGGTGTCCGATGGGCTGCCCTGCAGAAGCGCGTCCAGTAATGCCTCGGCATCCGCCTCTTCCAGGCGCCCTCGCAATAGGGCTTGCAGCGACTCGACGGTCAGCGGTCCGAAGTCTTCCCCTTGGACGGTGGTGTTGAGCGAGTCCCAGGCGCCGTCCTTGAAACGCGGCTGGTACTTGATGTTCTCCAGTAGCTCGAAGTGTCTGCTCTTGCCCGCGATCTGGAGCGTGATCTCGGTACCCACAGTGAGTGAAGCCAGGCGGCCCACCACCGACCCATAGCTTGCCAGCTTGCTGCCGTTGTGTAGCGCAACCGTCGACTTGCGGGCAATGTAGTAGGTGTGGCGCTCGCCTTCCTCGTCCAGCGCCTGGACGCGGCAGATCGCAGGCTCTCGCGTGAGCTCCCGGTAGCCGGTGACGTTGGTGGCACTGATGGCAGACAGCTTCTTCGAAGCAGCAACGCCGCTGTTGAAGGTATTCGTGTGGATAAAGGCGTCGGCTCCGCTCGTCCGCGCGGCATCCAACCGTTCCTGGGCGGCGGCTGCAATGGCTTTGAAATTCGCCAATGTTTCCGACGATACTGCCTTCAGATACTCATTCGCTTGATCAGTCACTTTGGGGCTCCTTGTACCGCTTTGTCAGTCTCAAACCCAATGTGCCTTCGGCGCGTGTCGGCGGATGCCCGATTTCGGTGGTCTCTGGCACCGAGAAGATCTCGCAGGGGAGATCATCGACGCGGTGGCCTCGTCGGCGCGCCGTCACCTTTTCTGGTTACGCAATGCCATGGCCCGGTCACTGATCTGCTGGATGCTGAGGTCCTGGTCGAGCTGGCGGCGCCATTCGGTGTAGTCGAAGGGTTCACGCTGGATCAGGGCGATGAAGCGCTCGGCCTCGACGTCGCCGAGGTACTGACTGAGGACCTCGACGCCTCGGCTCTTGATTTCGGTATCGGTGCTCATGGCGATGTCTCTTTGATAAAAGCGATTGGATCCAGGACCAGGAGCCCCTGGATCTGATCGGCCCGCTTCAGTATGCCGTCATCGGTCGTCAGAAAGCAGCTGGCTTCGCCATGCAGGGCACAGGCGATATGCAAGGCGTCCAGGTTGCGCAAGCCCAGGCGGCCAAGTTGATCGGCCTGGGCGATTAGCTCGTCGCTGGCCTCGACATCAGCGATGGCATAACGGCGCCACTTGGCAATCTGCTCACGGCGCTCGCGGAAGGGGTTGCGGCCGTTCTCGTAATCCAGCAGGTAGGACCAGACGAGCTGATAGCTGCCCGCACGCACCTCGCCTTGAATGTGCAGCTTGGCCTCCGTCTCCAGTCGCACGCGCAGCTGCGACTGGTCGTCGAAGGGCCGGTTGAAGCAACAGTTATCGAGATAGAGACGCGTCACCGCCGCGGTCATTTCAGCGCGCCACGCTCCAGCTTGTCCCAGGCCTCCAGCACCAGACGCTGGGTGCGATACTCGCCGTGCTCGCGGATCTCCCGATTCTTGAGTACGCGGAAGGTCTCGGAGGGGTAGTCCTCTCCCATGACGTCGGCGGGGTCGAGGATGAAGCGCAGCTCGTCGCGGGTCAGGCCGTAGAGGCGGGCATAGTAGGCGTCGAGCTCGGCGCGCAGCTGGGCGCGTCGGTCGGGCTCGAACCGGAACGGCGGGCCATTGTAGCCGAGGTCTTCGGCCCAGGATTTGAGGTCGTTGGCGGTGTAGGTGAGCGCAACGACACGCGAATTAATGAACCCCAGATCGGTTTCACTGTATCGACTGGGGGACAAGGCTGGTAGCTGTTTGTAGATGAAGTAATTCAGATGCGTGCCGCCGACCTTATGGCGTGCCACGAAGTCGAAAACCAGCGCTACTAGGTTCCCTAGCAGCGCGGCGAAGGTTTCGGGGTTGGTGGCGTCCGCAAAGAGCATCAACGGCATCTGGTTGCCTACGCCACTGCTAGGAATCACCGACGCAATCACCGTCCGCTCATCCGTCGCACGGCAGATATCCCGCCATCCCATCAACCACCCTCGATCCCAACCCTTGACCGACAGGCGCTGCTCGACCTCGAACCGGTCGATCCAGTAACGCGGCGTTACCTCAAAGTCCGGATCAGCCTTTTCTTCGAGCGTTACATCCCGGCTGCCCCCGTCCTCGTAGGTCGCCCAGCGATGATCGAACTGGTGGATCATCTTGGCTTCGTAGAGCGAAAGCCGATTGTCGCTCGGCTCGCCGGCGAACAGATGGCTATCGTTGGACATGTGCATCATCGCCATGAAGCGGATGCCCCAGGGGTTGCCGTCGGGGTTGCCATCCTCGATCAACACCGGTGCCGCGCGATACAGCTTCTTGGTCAGCTCCGCGTCGCGCTCGCTGCGGAAGACAGGGCAGGTCAGGGTGTTGGGGTTGATCAGCCGGAACTCCTCCGGCGTCAGGGTGAACCGACGGCGGGGGTCGGTCAGCTGCGGGGTCTGTGTCGCAAAGAAAACAAACTCAGACTGTTTTGCCGCGCCTAGCGTGAGCAGGCAGAATTTGACGCGGCTATCAACATCGGTGAACAGCCGTTCGCGATTCTCCAGATCCAGCAGACTGACCAGGCGAGCGCTTTGGGAGATCTGGCCGAAAAACGCCTTGGTCGAATCGTCGGTCGCAATCCCCGTCGGCACGATGAACCCAGCTCGGCCGGCCTCACCAGTGAGCTGGTCCATGGTCTCGGCGAATAGCGCATAGGTGTTCACGTCCCCGACACCGGTCAGCGGGAAACGCCCACCGTTATCGCCCTTGACATGGACGAACAGGCTCAGGGCCTCGGCGGTGCGGCGGGCCTTGAGGAAGTCCCGGTACAGCCGTCGTTCCGCGGCACTGGTCTGCTCGCTGGGCGCGACGTCTGGGTATAGATTGGCGGCAAGCTGGCCATCGGCGAGCCAGTCGATGCGCTGCGTCCGCTCGGCCTTGTTCCTGGCCTCGGTGACCATGGGCGAACGGGTGGCGAAGAACTCCTCCTCCTGGAGCTTGATGCGCTCCCAGGGCGGATTCCCGAGCACGCAGTCGAAACCGCCGCGCGCGAAGACCTGCGGAAACCGGAGCGGCCAGTGGAAGACGCCGGCCACGGATAGGAAATTCAACCGCCTCTGCGAGCCCAAGGCGCCGTCAGGACGAGGTGTTAGCGAGGGCCAGAGGGCTGGTCAAGGCTCAACCGAGAGCGGCGCGGACCTCTCGGAGGTGTCGGAACGCGCTTTTGGCGGGGTTTGGGAGGAGATTGCAGGCGCAGCGGGCAGGCGTGAGATCAGCGGTGGCGGCACCCTCTGGGGCAGAAGATGGCGGTTACCAGGCAACGCGCTGATCAAACTCGACGTCGGGCTCGGGCTGGCCGAGGAGGTCCCAGTCGGGCATCGGCCCGAGATCCTCGTCCCAGGCGGGCGGTCCGCGCGCGGGGGCAATCGGCGGCGGTTCGGTGGGCTC
>NZ_VWXX01000052.1 GCF_008632335.1 Thiohalocapsa marina | reverse complement strand
CATCCGCCACAGGCCACAACGGCGGATGCGCTTCGCTTATCCGCCCTACAGTGTTCACCTTGTTTTGGGCGCGTTCCTAAGGAAATGCTGATTTATTCGGCATTTCCCGTGCAGGGCAGGAGGCCCCGCCATTTTTAGCGGCGCAAGCCGCTGAAAATGAAGCGATTCGGAAACCGCGTTTTCGAATCGCGTGCTGATTTTTGGCCAGGAGGCCAATAAATCAGCGTCTCCCTAAGTGTCGATGAGCGAGACGGCATTGATTGCCACGGCGGTGGCTGTGCTGGTGCTGGCCATCGCGGTGCCGGCCCTGTGCTATGGGGCTGTGCGCCTGCCCTACCGTAGCAAGGCCGACAGGCGCGACGCCGACGACTGATCGGGTAGCGTCCAGGCGGTCGGGTCGCCGTCGAGCAGGGCCAGCACCGCCTGGGTGGCGCTGGCGATAATGGACGCTGTCAGATCACCGGTCTCGTCTGCCTCGGGCTGCTGGCAGACGATCTCGCACAGCAGATCGGTCGGTGACTCGAAGTCGCAGTGGCCGGCGCCCGGAACCCGATGGAGACGGGCGTTGCGGCTGGCGGCAAACACGGCACGGCCGTTGTCCCAGGCGTTGCAGTTGGTCGGCTCACCGGCCAGGCCCAGCAGCGGGCGGTTCAGCCCCTCGGCGGCGGCCATACCGAGCCCGTTTGCGTCCACCAGGTCCAGGGTCAGCACGCCGACTGCCCGAGGATCATTGCGGGCGGCCATCAGCGCCGCCAGGCCACCGGCGGAGAAACCTGCATAGACGATGCGCCTTTCCGCCAGGGGGTCGGCCCGCGATCCGGACAGCGATCGAGCCAGTGCTTGCAGGTCGCGGGCGTTCTCCACGTGCCCGCCATCCCAGGGCCGCATGTTGCACAGATCCATGGTCACCACCGGAGCGCCGGCCGCGGCGATGGCGCTGGCCAGATCGTGCATGCGCGCCTGGTTCCGCAGGAAACCGTGAGCCAGGATGACCAGTTCGTCCGGCTCGGACGCCCGCGATCGGCGGCTAGCCGATGCGGCGTGAAACAGGCGGTAGTCGATGAGGCAGCCGGTGGACGACGGCAAGGTTCCCGCCGTCATGACCACCCCGTCCGGCAACATCGGCCCCGGCGACTCGCCAGCCTCCGAGTGCAGCAGGCCACTGCAGCCACCCGCCACCAGCGTCAGCAGCAGGACCAGCAGAATCAGCAACAGGATCTGCGGCCGGCGAAAGGGGTTGCCTGGTTTCGGGCAAACAGGCTTGGGGCAATCAGGCTTGGGACTGGCAGGCGTGTCGCTCAGGGCAGGCTCCGTGAGGCTGTGGGGTGACGCTACAATCTCAATGAATGTGGGTCGTACGCAAACATTTCCACGGCACCCGGATGTACGCGTTGCCGATGTCCGATCGCATCCGGATGGTCATGGTAGGCTTGCGCCATGACCAGCCAACGTACCAATCAGAGCACCGGCCAAAGCACGGGCCAGCGCCGATCACGACCTCCGCCTTCCGCCTGCGAGGTGCCGGTGCGCATTCGGCGGGCGCAGGCGGCGGCGAACCCGGTGCAGAGCCTGGATGCGCTGTTGCACAGGTTGCACAGGCTGCGCGGTGAATCCGGACCACCGACAACCGCGCTGGCGGACCTGCTACCGACCTCGGCCATGCTGGGGCTGGATGCCGCTGCCGAGTTGCTGGCCGACATCATCGACGCGGCGGGCCGCATCACGGTGGTGGGCGACTTCGATGCCGACGGCGCCACCGGCAGCGCCGTCGCCATCCTGGGTCTGCGGGCCCTGGGGGCGACGACGGTCACACACCTGACACCCAGCCGGTTCGAGCACGGCTACGGCCTGAGTCCCGCCGTGGTGGATGCGGCCTCCGCCGCCAGGCCGGACCTGCTGCTGACGGTGGACAACGGCATCGCCAGCCTGGCGGGGGTGGAGCGGGCGCGGGCCCTGGGCGTGCCGGTGCTGATCACGGATCACCATCTTCCCGGGGCGGAACTGCCCGCCGCGGCGGCCATCGTCAATCCCAACCAGCCCGGCTGCCCGTTCCCCAGCAAGCATCTGGCCGGCGTCGGCGTGATGTTCTACCTGCTGGTCGCCACCCGCTCCGTGCTGCGGCGGCGCGGACGCTTCGGCAATGGGCGGGCGGAGCCGAACCTGGCGGAACTGCTGGACCTGGTGGCCCTGGGCACCGTGGCGGACGTGGTGACCCTGGACGGCAACAACCGCATCCTGGTGGAGCAGGGCTTGCGCCGCATCCGTGCCGGCCGTTGCCGGCCGGGGCTGCGGGCCCTGCTCGAGATCGCCGGCCGCCGCGTGGAGCAGGTCACCGCCCGGGATCTCGGTTTTGCCGCCGGCCCAAGGCTGAATGCTGCCGGCCGGCTGGACGACATGGGCCTGGGGGTGGAGTGTCTGATCAGCGACGATCCGGTCCGCTCCATGCTGCTGGCGCGGCAACTGCACGCGCTGAACGGCGAGCGGCGGGAGATCGAGGCGGCCATGCGCGAGCAGGCGGAGTCCATCGTCGAGGCCCTGGCCGCCGCGCGCGACCCCTTGCCCGCCGGACTCTGCCTGTACGGCGAGGACTGGCACCAGGGCGTGATCGGCATCGTCGCGGCGCGCCTGCGCGAACACTGGCATCGGCCGGTGATCATCTTCGCCCGGGCCGGCGACGGCGACTTGCGGGGCTCGGCCCGTTCGGTTGACGGGCTGCACATGCGCGATTGCATCGACGCCGTAGACAAGCGACATCCCGGTCTCATCCGGCGCTTCGGCGGCCATGCCATGGCCGCGGGGCTTAGCCTGCGGCCCGAGGCGCTGGATGCCTTTCGCGCGGCCTTCGCGGAACAGGTGCGGCAGGAACTGGGCGAGGCCCCGGCCGAGCGCGAACTGCGCTCCGATGGGCTGCTGCCGGGTGCGTTGCAGACCCTGCGCACCGCCGAGGCCCTGCGCGTGGCCGGCCCCTGGGGCAAGGGCTACAGCGAGCCGCTGTTCGACGGCGTGTTCGAGGTCTCCGATGTGCGCGTGGCCGCGGAGCGTCATCTCAAGCTGCGGGTCTGCGCGGCGGACGGCCAGCCGCTGGATGCCATCGGCTTCAACCTGGCCGCGCGGCGGGGCGTCGTGGACAAGCGGATGCATCTGGCCTATCGACTGGACGTCAACGACTATCGCGGCCTGCGTTTGCCGCAGTTGGTGATCGAACACCTGCAGCCGCCATCGGACGACTGACCCCGCGCCTCTGCCCCAGGCGCGGTTTGAGCTGCGTGCGGGGCTCTTTGTCCGGGATCAAATAACCGGCAGATTTTCATGGGACCTGCCGCCCCTGCCGGGGCTGCCTGCCCGCCGGCCACAATCATTGGGGTCGCATGCAAGCGGGGAGAACTGACATGAATACAAGGATGACCGAAGGGGTCGGCTTCGCTGCCTGCCACTACTCTGTCCCCGTAGAATCCGTCATCGGCCCGCGATCGACGGGAGACGCCCCGTCTTCGCCCCTTCCAAGTCACCCTCGACTCGGGTGAAATAGGCGCGAGATATAGCCAACGATCATCAGTTTTCGGTGACAGCTTGAGCGGGTTGGGTGTCGGCGCTCTGGGGTCTCGACAGCAGGGAGGCTGTCGTGAAGCCTACAGGGATGTATTCACGGCGTCCCCAGACCGCCGATACCCAACCCGCGAAAACCGAAACCGCGTTTGCAACAGGTATAAACGAGCGAGGAGCCCGACATCATGAACGATTCGACTAAGTGGCTGTTTGCCTTCGAAGAAGGCGACGGCAAGGACAAGAAACTGCTGGGCGGCAAGGGCGCCAACCTGTGCGAGATGACCCAGATCGGCCTCAATGTGCCGCCCGGATTCGTCATCTCCACCGAGGCCTGCCTGGCCTATCTGGATACCGCCGACCGCAGCCTGCCGGACGGTGTCATGGAGCAGGTGCGCGAGCAGATGGCGGCACTGGAGCAGAAGACCGGCAAGGGCTTCGGCGACCCGGAAAGGCCGCTGCTGGTATCGGTGCGCTCCGGCTCGGCCATGTCCATGCCGGGCATGATGGACACCATCCTCAACCTGGGCCTCAACACCGAGACCCTGCAGGGCGAGATCCGCGCCACCGGTGACGCACGCTTCGGATACGACGCCTATCGGCGCTTCATCCAGCTGTTCGGCAAGGTCGCTCTGGGCGTGCCCGACGAGCTGTTCGACAAGGAGTTCGAGGCGGTCAAGCATGCGGCCGAGGTCAAGCAGGACGTGGACCTGTCCGCTGCGGACCTGAAGGAGATCAGCACTCGCTTCCTGAAGGTGGTTGAGGAATACACCGGCAAGCCCTTCCCCGAAGACCCGATGACCCAGCTCGAGATCGCCGTCAAGGCGGTGTTCAACAGCTGGATGGGCAAGCGGGCGGTGGACTATCGGCGCCAGTTCAACATCACGCCGGACATGGCCAACGGCACCGCGGTGAACGTGGTGACCATGGTGTTCGGCAATCGCGGCGACGACTCCGCCACCGGTGTCGGCTTTACCCGCAACCCCGGCGACGGCGAGAACAAGCTGTTCGGCGAGTACCTGATCAACGCCCAGGGCGAGGACGTGGTCGCCGGCATCCGCACGCCGAAGCCCCTGGACCGGCTCAAGGTGGAGATGCCGCAGATGGCCGAGGAACTGGCCGAACTGCGCAGCAAGCTCGAGGCGCACTACTGCGAGGTGCAGGACTTCGAGTTCACCATCGAGCGCGGCGTGCTCTACTGCCTGCAGACCCGCAACGGCAAGATGAACGCCCAGGCCATGGTGCGCACCTCGGTGGAGATGGAGAAGGAAGGCCTGATCAGCAAGGAGCGCGCGCTGCTGCGCATCGACCCCATGAGCCTGGAGCAGATGCTGTTCCCCCGACTGGACCCGGGTGCCAAGGCCGAGGCGGTGGCCCAGGGCCTGCCGGCGTCGCCGGGGGCGGCCTCCGGCGTGGCGGTGTTCGACGCCGACCGTGCCGAGCAACTCGGCCGGGACCTGGGGCAAAAGGTGATCCTGGTGCGCGAGGAGACCAAGCCCGAGGACATCCACGGCTTCTTCGCCTCCCAGGGCATCCTCACCTCCCGCGGCGGCAAGACCTCCCACGCGGCCGTGGTGGCCCGCGGCATGGGCAAGCCCTGCGTCGCCGGTGCCGAGGGCATCAGCGTCGACGTGAGCCGGCGCGAGGCGCTGGTGGGCGACACCAGCTTCAAGGAAGGCGACACCATCACCATCGACGGCACCTCCGGCCGCGTCTATCTGGGGGCCATCCCCACGGTCGAGCCGGATTTCACGCCGGAGCTGTCGACCCTGCTGGCCTGGGCGGACGAGATCGCGCGGCTGAAGGTGCTGGCCAATGCCGACACGCCGGATGATGCCCGCAGCGCGCGCAAGTACGGCGCCGTCGGCATCGGGCTGGCGCGCACCGAGCGCATGTTCAACGCCGTCGACCGGCTGCCGGTGGTGATCGAGATGATCGTCGCCGAGACACCGGAGCAGCGCCAGGCGGCCCTGGACGCGCTGCTGCCACTGCAACGCAAGGACTTCCGCGAGCTGTTCGAGGTGATGGCGCCGCATCCGGTGACCATCCGGCTGCTGGATCCGCCGATCCACGAGTTCCTGCCCGACGAGCACCAGCTGGAGCAGGACATCGGCGATCTGCAGGCACTGGCCCGGTCCACCCGCGGCATGACCGCGCTGGCGGGGGCCATGGGGCTGCTGCATACCCCCGACGAGACCCGTCGCGATCTGGACGTGCTGCGTCGGCAGGTTGACGCCATCCTGGTGGAAGAGGCCATCGTGAAGAAGGAGGCCATGCTGAAGAAGGTGCGTGCCCTGCACGAGACCAACCCGATGCTCGGTCATCGCGGGGTGCGCCTCGGCATCTCCTTCCCGGAGATCTACCAGATGCAGATCCGCGCCATCCTCGAGGCCGCGGCCGAGTGTGCCAAGGCCGGCATCGAGGTGCAGCCGCAGATCAAGGTGCCGCAGGTCTGCACCGTGGAGGAACTCAAGCGCGTCAAGACCTACGTGGACGACATCCATGCCCAGGTGCAGGCGCAGTACGGCCACCCGGTGAACTACAAGTTCGGCACCATGGTGGAAGTGGTCCGCGCCTGCATGCGCGCGGAGTCGCTGGCCGAGGAGGCGGAGTTCTTCTCCTTCGGCACCAATGATCTGACCCAGGCCACGTTCTCGTTCTCCCGCGAGGATGCCGAGAACAAGTTCCTGCCGCTGTACAACCAGTCGCACATCCTGCAGGACAACCCGTTCGAGGTGCTGGACGTGAAGGGCGTGGGCAAGCTGATGCAGCTGGCCGTGGAGTGGGGCAGGGCAATGCGTCCCGACCTGCACGTCGGCATCTGTGGCGAGCACGGCGGACACCCGGCGTCGATCGACTTCTGCGACGGGGCCGGTCTGGACTATGTGAGCTGCTCAGGTCCGCGCGTGCCCGTGGCAAGGCTGGCTGCCGCTCATGCGGCGCTGAAGCGCCGCGGCTGAGCTGTCTCTGACCGGGCGCTGAAAGGGGGCCGGCTCCGCCGGTCAGGACAGATCCACCGCGTGTCGCTTGAGGTCGTCAAGATTGCAGACCTCAAGCGCACGCGCGTGGGTGGCGCGCAGCAGTACGCGGGGCGCGCAACCGGCCTCGAATGCCTCCTGCCAGCGTGCCGCGCACAGGCACCAGCCGTCGCCGGGCTTGAGCCCCGGAAAGTCGAAGTCAGGGTTCGGCGTGATCAGGTCGTTGCCGCGCGATCGCGAGAACTCAAGGAATTCTGCCGTCACTCGCGCGCAGACGGTATGCGAGCCCAGATCCTCCGGGCCGGTCTCGCAGGCGCCGTTGCGCATGAAGCCGGTCCGCGGCGACAGAGAGCAGGTCTCAAGCGGTTCTCCAAGCACGTTTCTTGCGGTGGACATGGCTACTCCGGTCACTTGGTGATTAGGGTGACGATGACGGTGTCAATGCATGAATTGCACAAGGCTTACTGCCCTCGCGGCAAATGTTGCGGCGCTTCTGTGGCATTAAAGGCCGGGCGCCAGCAATGGGGTATTGGTGCCGCACGGCAAGCGGATCGGTAATGTCCGCCCGCCTTTGAGGCGCTATACTTTCCGCATCGATCCAAGGGCAGCCATGTCTACAGCCGTGGCACGCGATGCCCAGACAGAGAGGATGCAGTGATGACCTGGAATGAACCCCTGTTACAGGGCACCAAGCGCTGTCCGCGTTGTGGCGCCGCGTTCGAGTGCAAGGTGGACGATCTGCGCAATTGCGACTGTGTTGCAGTCAAGGTCTCGCTGCCGGTGCTGAAGCATCTGCAGCACGAGTACGAGGACTGTCTCTGTCCCGCCTGTCTGCGTGAGCTCGCGCAGGAGCAGGAAACCAACACCACCTGAGCGGCACGGAGAACCGTGCAGTCGATCGCTGTCTGCGTCTGCGTTCTGGCCCTTTTGACCGGCGGCATGTTGACGCTGTTCGGGGTGGCGGTCGTGTCGCCGGCCGAGGTGCCGGTCCCTGCATCGGCCCTGGCGCCTGTTCAGGCAACCGTCCAGGTGCCTGTCCAAGTGCCCGTCCAGGCACCAGCCCGGGCACCGGCAATCCGCTTCAGCTCCAGCCTCTGGGGCATCCGCATCCTTCAGGACCAGGCCAAGGCCTGGGCGAGCGCGCACGGCTATGTGCCCTTCGTCGAGAACCTGACCGACACCAACTTGGTATGAATTGCACAAGAGGGCCTGATTAGCGGTTTCTCTGCTCGAGGATGCCGCGACTCTTCAATCTGTAGACCATCTGCGGGCGGGTCATGCCAAGCAGGCGCGCTGCGGCCGCGACGTTACCATCGGCGCAGTCCAGGGCCTTTTTCAGCAGCACCGTCTCGATCTCATCGAAGGAGATCCGGTCCTTGCTGTCGTGCGTGCCGCGCAACAGGTTGTTGATGCAGCGGAATGCCCGCTCACCTTCATGGTCTGGCAGCTGGTCCTCGAGCAGTTGCGACGGATCGCGTGGCTCGAACTGACCGGCGGGGCCGATGGCATACTGGGGTGTGTCGAATTTCTCACCGCTGGTAAAGAGTTGTGCCGCGTCGATGGCCGAGTTATCGGAGGCCAGAATGACGCCGCGCTCGATGACGTTTTCCAGCTCACGGACATTGCCGGGCCAGTCGTACGCCATGATGGCGTCGATGGCACGCTGCGTGAATCCGGTCAGGTGACGGTTGTGCACCCGGTTGAACTTGCGCAGGAAGCGCGCAACCAGCAACGGCACATCATCGCGCCGTTCGCGCAGTGGCGGTACCCGTATCGGAAAGACATTGAGCCGAAAGAACAGATCTTCCCGGAACCGGCCTGCGAGCACCTCTTCACGCAAGTCGACATTGGTGGCGGCGATCAGGCGCACGTCGACACTGCGGGACTGGGTGTCGCCGAGCCGCTCGATCTCGCCCTCCTGCAGCGCACGTAACAGGTTGCCTTGCGCCCCCGGCGACAGGGTGCCGATCTCGTCGAGAAACAGCGTGCCACCGTCGGCACGCTCGAATCGGCCGGCGCGGTTCTGGGTTGCCCCGGTATAAGCACCGCGCACGCACCCGAACAGCTCGGATTCGATCAGCTGCTCCGGGATCGCGGCACAGTTCACCGCAACGAATGGCTTATCGCTGCGGCTGCTCATGCGATGCAGTGCCTGGGCGAAGACCTCCTTGCCGACGCCGCTCTCGCCCAGGAACAGGACGGTCGCGTTGGTGGGCGCGGCTTTACGCACCATGTGCATCACCGACTGAAAGCCCGGCGAGAGGCCGACCGGACTGTCGTCGTCGGCGGGCTCCTGCTCGGGTGGCGCAACGGAGACGACGGCCGGTTCCGTCATCCCCGGTGCATGCCGGCGTTGTTCCGTCGGCATCAGGAAGGCCATGTCGCGTGCGCCTTCTTCGCCCCATTCCTCTACGGGCTTGCCGATGATGCGGCAGGCAGGTTGGCTCATGGCCATGCACTCCACCTCCCGGTAGAGGATCGGCTTGCCCATGAACTCGCTGGAGTAGCCGGATGCGTAGCCGATCTGCATCCAGCAGGAGGGTTGATCGCCGATGGGGAAAAAGCGCAGATGTTCTTCGTCCTCCAGCGGGTGTGTCCATATGAACTCGCCGTAGTGTGTTCCCTTCTCGATGTCGAACTCGAGCCGAACCGGCTGGGATAGGCCGATTCCCTCCAGGCAGTGCATTTGTGGCCCGACCGCGAACATCTCTTCAAGGGTTGCGCTGGAGCGGATCGCGCGGGCCATCCGAGCATCCAGCATGCCGGCCTGGTATCCCATTCGTGTGAAAAGACCGCGCGCAACGTCCTCCCCGAAGAGTTCAATGATCTCCCGTCGAAGCGTGCCAAAGGCCGCCGCATGCAACAGCATCATTCGTTGCTCGCCCAGCATGATGCGCCCGTCCGCTGTGGAGAACCGCAACTGCCCCAGCAGGTCGGTCAGTTCCGGGAAACGGAGCTCATCGATTTCGGCACGATCCCGCGACAGCACAGGCACCTTGTCTCCGCCCATAATCCTCGTCCTCCACGCTTGGTCGTTCTGTTGTCCTGTCGTTGCAGGCCTGTTCATCCGATTCTACGGTCGGTAAAACCCGGGGGGAAGGGATCGCCGAGGCCCGCCTCCGGGCTTCCTCGGCGGTTGCATCCTGTATCTCTCCTGTAACCGTTCGTCTCAATGGTGATCATTTGGTTCATCGTCGGGGAGGTCAGGACCGACCCTGTAGAGCATTTCATCGATCAGGCAGGCGTTGCCTGGAGCCTGTGCTCCAGGCTGAAAGAAACCTAATTCTCTGTTTTTTAGTTAATAATATCGTTATTTTTCTCTTCTTCGGACAGGTGGCACGCGGTTTGCTTTATCCTCTACGGCAACGGTCACAGAGCCGTTCGACGTCAAGGTAAGGCGCAGATCGGTCGCAGAACCGACGAAGCTTAACAAGATAAGAGGAGCGATCATCGATGAAAAACACCGACACACAGGGTCCGCCCTAACCGGACCGGCTCGCCAGCTCTGGTGTAGCCATATCTTACGTTGTTATCAGTGGTACACGCCAGCGGTATGCCGCCGGCAGTGGGGCGTCTTATTGCCTGGAGCAAGCCCCCTATGTTTTCAACTCTCCAATCACAGCCCGAGGTGATTCGCATGGGACAGTATCAGCAACCCTCAAAGTACGACTCCGCCAAGCTTGCAGCCACACTGCAGGACGATCCGCAGGCCCAGCAGTTCCGCCTCGATCGCAGTGTCTTCACCGATGAAGAGCTGTTCGAGCTGGAAATGAAGTACATCTTCGAGGGCAACTGGATTTATCTGGCGCACGAAAGTCAGATCCCGAACGTCAACGATTACCTCACCTTGCACATCGGCCGCCAGCCTGTCGTGATTACACGAAGCAAGGATGGCGAGTTGAATGCGTTGATGAATACCTGCACCCATCGAGGTGCCACGCTCTGCCGTCACAAGCGCGGAAACAAGTCGACGTTCACTTGCCCGTTTCACGGATGGACCTTCAACAACAAGGGCAAGCTGCTGAAGGTAAAGGATCAGTCCGAAGACGCTGGTTATCCGGAGACCTTCAACTGCAAGGGCAGCCACAACCTGGTCAAGATTGGCGCTTTCGACAACTATCGCGGATTCCTGTTCGGCAGCATCAACCCGGACGTGGTGCCCCTGACGGAGTACCTCGGTGAAACCACCAAGATCATCGACATGATCGTGGATCAGGCGCCAGAAGGTGTCGAGGTATTGCGCGGTGCCTCCACCTATTACTTCGACGGCAACTGGAAGGTGCAGGCAGAGAATGGTGCCGACGGCTACCACGTGACCGCCACCCATTGGAACTACGCGGCCACCATCCATCACCGCCGCTCAGGCGGTAATGACACCATCAAGGCCATGGACGCGGGCGCCTGGGCAAAGAAGGGCGGCGGGTCTTACGGTTTCAAGAATGGCCACATGCTGCTGTGGACCAACTGGGACAACCCCGAGGATCGTCCCAACTGGAGCAACCGCGAGGAGTGGGCAGAGAAGTTCGGCAAGGAAATGGCGGACTGGATGGTGACGCGTTCGCGCAATCTCTGCCTGTACCCGAACGTCTATCTGATGGACCAGTTCAGTTCCCAGATCCGTGTGTACCGGCCGATCTCGGTGAACAAGACCGAGGTCACGATCTACTGCATGGCGCCGGTGGGCGAGTCCCCCGAAGCGCGCGCGCGGCGGTTGCGGCAGTACGAGGACTTTTTCAACGCAACGGGCATGGCCACGCCCGACGACCTGGAGGAGTTCCGCGCCTGTCAGGAAGGGTTTGCCGCCCGCGCGGTGCAGTGGAACGAGATGAATCGGGGTGCGACCCACTGGATCAAGGGACCGGACGAAACCGCAGACCTTATTGGTCTGAAGCCGGAATTGAGTTGTCCGAGGACTGAAGACGAGGGCCTGTACGTGATCCAGCACGAGGCCTGGTTGGAACGTATGCAAAAGGCGCTGGAAGCCGAGAAGGAGATGGGAGGTAAATGATGTTGACCTACGAAGCCGTTCAGCAGTTTCTGTTTCAGGAGGCACGCGCCCAGGCCGAAAGACGGTGGGACGACTGGCTGCAATTCTACGCAGCAGACGTCGAGTACCACATGCCATCCTGGGATGATGACGACAAGCCGACCAGCGATCCGAAAACGGAGGTCTCGCTGATCTATTACGCAAACCGTCAGGGACTGGAAGACAGGGTCTTCCGCATCGAGACGGACCGTTCAAGTGCCACCATCCCGGATACCCGTTACAACCGTTCGATCACGAACGTCGAGATCCTGGAGCAGGGCGAACAGTCGATCGAAGTCTGTTTCAACTGGACCACGCATACCTATCGCTACCATCAGACCGATGTGTATTTCGGAGTCTCGCGATACTTGATCGATACCAGTGGTGATCGGCCCCTGATCAAGAAGAAGTACGTTCTGCTGAAGAACGACTACATCCATCACGTGCTTGATGTGTATCAGGTCTGACGGATCTAGCCAAATGTCCTACAAAGTTGCGTTGCAATTCGAGGACGGGGTCACACGCGTCATCTCCTGTGGCGAGAATGAGTTGATCTCCGACGCGGCTTACCGCGCCAAGATCAACATACCGCTCGATTGCCGGGATGGCGCATGTGGCACTTGCAAATGCCACTGCGAAAGCGGCAGTTACGAACAGGGGTTCTACATCGAGGACGCCCTGACCGAAGAGGAGGCGGAGAAAGGCTTCATGCTGACTTGTCAGACAAAACCAACGTCTGACTGTGTCATTCAGGTGCCTGCATCGTCCCACGCCTGCAAGACGCAGGCGGAAGCGCATGAAGGTTGCCTGAAGTCGATCTCCCGGGATTCCTCGAGCACTGTCGTTTTCTCGCTCGAAACGGAACAGCTAATCCAGTTCCTGCCCGGGCAGTACGTCA
Source organism: Thiohalocapsa marina (assembly GCF_008632335.1). Lineage (GTDB taxonomy): Bacteria > Pseudomonadota > Gammaproteobacteria > Chromatiales > Chromatiaceae > Thiohalocapsa > Thiohalocapsa marina. The sequence goes on along the minus strand of NZ_VWXX01000052.1, from coordinate 3,471 downwards.
ACATAAAGGTGCCCGGGTCCGATCAGACACGCTCGTACTCGTTCAGCTCTCCGCCCGGACAGACGGAACTCTCGTTTCTGATCCGGGATGTTCCCAAGGGCTTGATGAGCGAGTACATGCGTCATCGGGCCCAGGTCGGCGAACGTCTGAGCTTTGAGGGCCCCTACGGCACATTCTATCTGCGCCCCACCATCCGGCCGATCGTGATGCTGGCCGGTGGGACCGGGCTGGCGCCGTTCCTGTCGATGCTCCAATGGATCAGGGAGAACCGGACCGACCAGCCGATCCTGCTCGTGTATGGCGTCAATACCGAGGAAGACCTGGTAGAACTCGACACCCTGGAGGCCTTGAAGCGGGATATCTCGGAGTTCGACTACTTCACTGTGGTCGTCGACAAGGAGAGCAACCATCCGAAGACGGGCTATGTGACCGATCACCTGCAGGATGCCCACATCAACGGCGGCGAGGTCGACGTCTATCTGTGTGGTCCGCCGGCAATGGTGGAGGCCGTTCGTGTTTGGTTCAAAGAGCGTGATATCGAACCGCGTAATTTCCTGTTCGAGAAATTCACCTCAACCAACCAGACGGGTGACGCATGAGCAGGCCTGCGCGGTTCGACGGCAAGGTGGTTATCGTCACTGGTGCCGCCCAGGGTATCGGTCGTGGCGTTGCCGAGGCGATCGCGGCTGAGGGTGGCACCGTATTGGGAGTCGATCAGTCTCCTCTGGTCCATGACGTGGTGGAACAGATCACCGCGTCCGGAGGCGAGGCGCTGGCGTTCGAGGCGGACCTCGAGCGCTACGAAGGCGCTGAGTCGATGGCGCGTGAGGCGATGGACCGATTCGGACGGATTGATGTGCTCATCAACAATGTCGGCGGGACCATCTGGACCAAGCCGTTCGACCAGTACGGCATCGACGAGATCGAGAAGGAGATCCGGCGTTCCCTGTTCCCGACCCTGTGGTGTTGTCGTGCTGTGTTACCGGCGATGGTCGAGTGCCAGAAGGGCACCATCGTCAACGTCTCTTCCATCGCAACGCGCAGCATCTATCGCGTTCCCTATGCATCAGCCAAGGGCGGCGTGAATGCACTCACTGCATCCATCGCCATGGAGCAGGCGAAGAACGGGATCCGGATCAATGCAACGGCGCCGGGGGGCACCGAGGCCCCACCCCGCATGATCCCGCGAAAGACCGCAGAGTCCTCAGACCAGGAGAAGGCCTGGTACCAGGGCATCGTGGATCAGACGATCGACAGCAGTCTAATGCATCGCTACGGCACCATCGAGGAGCAGGTCGCACCGATCCTGTTCTTCGCGTCGGACGAATCGTCCTACATCACAGGGTCGGTCCTGCCTGTGGGCGGCGGTGACCTCGGCTGAACCGGGAGGTAGCAAAGTGACGGGTGCTCCATGTCCATGCGGGCAAACAAAAGCCATCGGCAATGGCCCGAGGGTACTGGGCCTTGACCAACTCGGTGCAGGCACAACGGAGCGTTACATCGCTCAGATCGCCGACACCGACGAAGTCTTTGACTGTTTCAACGGCGAAGATCTCTTGACAGCGATGCGCCGTTCACAGTGTCGCAGCATCCCGGTTGGCTGTTGTAACGGGGGCTGCGGTGCCTGCCGCATTCGCATCCTTTCGGGCAGCTATACGACGCGAAAGATGAGCCGAGGCGTGATAAGCGCGGACGAAGAGCGATCCCATTACGTGCTCGCATGCCGGACATATCCCCTTGCGGACATCAGCCTTGAGGTTGTTGGTCGCAAGTGGGAAATGGACGGCAACGGGCAGACAAAAGAGTGACCGACTGCAGGTCAGTGAGCGACAGAACACATTGAAGAGGAGATTGAAATGGCACTTACCGGTGTTTTGAGACCAGGACATATCGCGTTGCGCGTATTGGAGATGGGGCCCGCACTGAACCACTATGTCGATGTGCTCGGACTCATCGAGACGGCGCGTGATGATGACGGCAAGCGCGTTTTTCTGAAAGCCTGGGACGAGCATGATCATCACAGTGTCGTGCTGCGCGAGGCCGACGAGGCCGGCATGGATTATTTCGGCTGGAAGGTTGATTCAAACGCCACCCTGAAAAAGATGGCTGCGGACATCGAGGACTCCGGCCTTTGCGAAGACCTTCAATGGATTCCGAGTGGTGAGCATCCGGGTACGGGCGAGCGGTTCCGGTTCACCATTCCGACAGGTCATGTCATGGAGCTGTATGCGGAAAAAGTGATCCTGGGCAATGGCTGTGGAACCGACGGGCCAAACATCAACCCAGATCCCTGGCCGGAGGGTCTGAAGGGCATCGCGCCGTCCCGATTTGATCACGCGCTGCTCTATGGCGATGACCTGGACGGAACGGTCAAGCTGTTCACGGAAGTACTGGGTTTCAGTATCTCGGAGCGGGTTGTCACCAAAGACAATCCGGATTTCATGATCGGAACCTTCCTGACCTGTTCGAACAAGGCGCATGATGTTGCCTTCATTCGCCAACCGGTGAAGGGCAAGCTGCATCATGCCTCGTTCGAGCTCGGTTCCTGGGAAAAGGTCCTGCGGGCCGGCGACATCCTGTCGCGAAAGCGGGTAAAGATCGACATGGGGCCAACGCGCCACGGCATTACCCGTGGGGAAACCATCTACTTCTTTGACCCATCCGGAAACCGGAACGAAGTCTTCGGTGGCGGTTACATCTTCTATCCGGACAAGCCGGTGATCACCTGGTACGACGAAACCCTGGGGCCGGCGATCTTTTACCACGACCGGCAGCTGAACGACGCCTTTTTGTCGGTGTTTACCTGATGAAGATATCCACAAGTCAGGATGTCGTCCACTGGGAGGCTGCGACGACCGCTGTGCAGGGTGCAGCAAGCTGGGCAGAAGAGGCGGGCATCAAGGTCAACGTCGCGGTGGTCGACGTCGGTGGCAATCTTGCAGCCTTTCTGCGAATGCCAGGGGCCTTTCTTCACTCGATCGATATCGCAATCGACAAGGCTTACACAGCAGCGGGCTTCGGCCTGCCCACAGGTGAGTGGTCCGATGCGCTGAGCCAACACTCGGAAGCGGTTCGAAGAGGCATTCCCTTGCGGCCACGTATGGTCTGCTTCGGCGGTGGATTGCCGTTATGGCATGAAGGCCGACTGATTGGGGGGATCGGTGTCTCCGGCGGGACAGAAGAAGAAGACGAAGACTGCGCACGTGCTGGCCTCGCTGCCATCGATCTGGTCGGCTGAGCTTAGTCAGCATTCCCCGTGCGGGGCAGGAGGCCCCGCCATTTTTAGCGGCGGGCCTTGATCATCGCGTCGGCCGGTAGCCGGTAGCCGGTAGGGTAATGGAATGGTCCGCCCCGCTCCTCCAACGCGCCCAGAGCGGGCACAATGAGCGATGATCTTGAAGCATCGTCAACCGAGGTAGCGGAGCAGACCAATGACAGAGCGTAGCAAAGAACAGCCGATCACGTTCGTTG
>NZ_VWXX01000051.1 GCF_008632335.1 Thiohalocapsa marina | reverse complement strand
CAACGAACGTGATCGGCTGTTCTTTGCTACGCTCTGTCATTGGTCTGCTCCGCTACCTCGGTTGACGATGCTTCAAGATCATCGCTCATTGTGCCCGCTCTGGGCGCGTTGGAGGAGCGGGGCGGACCATTCCATTACCCTACCGGTTCTACCTCGGCAGGTGGCCGGAATAATGCTCAAGCCCGCGGGAAATACTGAACTGCAAATTTAACTTACAAAAAGATTCCAAAACAACATCGGATGCTGACAGTTGAGGAGGAGACATGTGATGGAGATGGAGAACCTTCAGGCCATCGGCGCTAACATCGGCTTGCTGCTCTTTGCTGCCACCTTTGTTGCGACATATATCCCGATCTCTGCACGCTTGATGGCAGTAGCTGATGTTTTTGATGCCCTGGTCTGCGCCCGCGTCTACAAGGATGAATATGACTTTGATCAGGTATACCGATCGATCATCGAGGCTGCCGGCAGCCATTTTGATCCAGTCGTCCTACAGGCATTCACCCACTGTTCTGGTGACTTCAAAGCGGTCGCAGGACGCTTCAAAGGTTAGGCGGGAAGCGAGCCGGATACCTTACTCGCTGCCGAAGCTGATCCAGTAGCTCGCTAGTTCATGGCATTGGCGCCCATCGCCACCGCCACCGATCGCGCCCGCACGCGCACCGCTCCCCAGTAGCCGCCCATTTATGCTATAGTCGTACTGCTCGGAACGCTCTGATACCAGAAACCGCAGGAGAAGCTTGTGACCCCAAAAAGCGAAATGCTCAACCGTGCCTATTCGGTCAAAACATCCGATGACGTACGCGGCCTTTATCGCGACTGGGCTCAACAATACGATCAAGACTTACTTGGCGATGATTTGCAGTATGTGGCCCCGCAAATGGCTGCTTCCATCTTTGCCAGATATGTGACCAACTTTTCAGCAAGGGTGCTCGACGTGGGCTGCGGAACGGGTCTGTCTGGCCTTGCCCTAAAAGATGCCGGATTCACCAATCTGGACGGTGCCGACCTGTCGCAAGAGATGCTCGAGCAGGCGCGCCTGAAGGAGGTCTATCAGGACCTGTTCGAGGCCGACATTATCGCCGGGATGGACCTGCCCGATAACAGCTATGACGCCGCGCTGAGCGTTGGAACCTTTACCCATGGCCATGTCGGCCCCGATGCCTTGGCCGAGGTCCTACGCGTGATCAAGCCGACGGGCGTCTTCTGCCTGACCATCCATGAGGGCGTTTACACGGCTCTGGATTACCCCAACGCCCTGCAATCCCTGGAAGACAAAGGCATCGCCAAGGTGCTGACCGTGGAAGACGCCGACTATATCCGTGGCGAGGATTTGACCTCCAAGATTGCCTGCCTCGGCGTCCTGTAGCGATTGTTGAACAGAGCTTTTTTCAGGCTTTTGGTTGTGGTTCTCCGCACCAAGAACTTGAACATCAAATAGACAATACACGAATCGTTTAAAATTGCACAAAAAAATGGCGCGGTCCGTCGCAGCATAGCCCTTCCTGGCATCCCCAGGGAAACGCTGATTTATTCAGCGTTTCCCGTGCGGGGCAGGAGGCCCCGCGATTTTTAGCGGCACAAGCCGCTGAAAATGAAGCGATTCGGAAACCGCGTTTTCGAATCGCTTGCTGATTTTGGCCAGGATGGCCAACAAATCAGCGTCTCCCCAGGAGCGATGCCTTGCCGTTTGGGCGATTCTGCTATCCCATAACATCATCAACTGGCGCCGCCGGTTCACCCCTGGACCCATGCGCGCGCCAGTTCGGGGCCTGGTACGCCGCCCGAGTGGACAACGACGCCGTCGACAACGACACCAGGCGTAGACATCACGCCGTAACCCATGATCTCAGCGATATCCGTGACCTTTTCAAGCTCGATCTCGATACCCGCCTCGGCCGCAGCCTGACTGATGACCTTGGCAGTAATCTCGCAGTTTCGGCAACCGGAGCCCAGGACTTTGATGCGTTTCATGGTGGATTGACCTCGTCAGCAGGTTCACGATCGCTCCCATGGCCGTTCATCGGCCGGGGGCGCTGGAGTTGTATTTAGAGGCAAGCACTGTACGAGCGACTTGCTCGATCATCAACGCGGTTCTCTGCGCGACCGCACGAGCAGCCACAGACTCAGAAGCAGCGCGAGCAGGAAACACAGCAGGGCCCATTGCGCCAACGAGAAGTTGAAGATGATCAAGCCTTTGTCCTCGCAGAAACCGGTGGCCATGAACAGCGTCGGCAGTTGCATGCCAAGCCACTCCACGAGCCTTTCGATTGGGCCCATGTCGGCGCCGGTACAGGAGACGCTGCCCGCGGGCTGCGCTTGCAGCCAGGTCTGATAGGTTGCCGTCACCACGCCTCCGGCTGCTGCCAAGGCGGTGAGGGTCCCGCTTATGCGCCGCGCGAGACCATGAGTCAGCGCGGCCATCAGCGCCAATGGCGCCATGAGCATGTAGAGCAAGCGTTGAAATATGCAGAGATGGCAGGGTTGTAGCGCTAGCCACTCGGTGAGCACGATACTTGCCAGCGCGAGCCCTGCGCTCGCGGTGGCGATCAGCATCCATAGGCTGCGCGGCGCATTGATGGTCATGACAGGGGAAGACTCCTCGGCTCAGATCGGCGATTGGCCCTGGATCCGGTGATGCCAGGCCCGAAGCGCAAACGCAGGGCCAATCGCTGCGCTTGGCTGGCGGCTTGAAGGGCATTAGCCAGTATCCAGCCTTCGGCTGAAGCGGAGATTGATCCGAGGCCACAGACGTAGGTATCGGTGGGGATCCGCGCAGTGCGCTTGAGATTGAAGCTCGGACTGCGGATCGTAGCGATCAGTTCGATGGTCATCACTGACCTCAGGCGATCAGATTGAAGGTCCAGCCGACCAGTACGAAAGACACGCCGAGCACCCCTGCGAACAGCGCCAATGCCTGCCAGCGGATGACCTTGCGCAGGATCAGCATCTCTGGCACTGAGAGTGCGGCAATACTCATCATCAACGCCAGCACGGTGCCGACCGCAACGCCCTTGCCGAGCATGGCCTCAGCGACGGGTATGACGCCGGTCGCATTGGAATACAACGGGATGCCGACCAGCACCGCGCCGGGCACCGCCAACCATTGGCCATCGCCAAGGTTGTCGACCACCCATTGGGTCGGCACGAAGCCGTGGAACAGCGCGCCAGTGCCGATGCCGATGAAGACCCACTTCCAGATCCGGCGCAGGATCTCCTTGACCTCGGCCACCGCGAAACGATGCCGACCGCGGAGGCTGGTATCCGGGCGCTGAGCGGCCGCCTGGCCCATCTGGATCTTCCAGACATAATCCTCGACCCAGCGCTCGGGCTTGAAGCGCTGCATGATGATGCCACCAAACCAGGCGACGACCAGCCCGGCGGCGATATAGAGCAGCGCCAGCTTCCAGCCGAGGATGCCGATCAGCAGTACCGCCGCGACCTCGTTGATCATTGGTGAGGCGATCAGGAACGAGAAGGTCACCCCGAGCGGGATGCCGGCCTCGACGAAACCGATGAAGAGCGGCACCGAGGAGCAGGAGCAAAAGGGCGTCACCGCACCCAGGCCGACGGCCATACCGCGCGCCTGCCAGTCCGGTCGGCCGCGGACGAACTCGCGCACCCGCTCCGGTGAGACCATCGCGCGCAGCAGACCCATCAGATAGATGACGATGACCAAGAGCGCAAAGATCTTGGCCACATCCATGACGAAGAACTGCAGTGCCGAGCCAGTGGCGCTGTCTGGGCTCAGGCCAAACAGTGAATAGGCGATGACATCGCCAAGCCAGGCGAAAGGATCGGACATGCGGAAGCTCCAGCCCAGGTTGCCATGGCCGGCAGCTCGCTCGGAGTCAGCCAACCACCTACCAGCATAGCAAATCCGAGAATACATATATATGGAAAGCCGCATGCATTCGATAGGTCACCGACTGCGGCTAAGGCTCGGGGCCCCATCCGTTGGCCGCCATGCGGGTGGAGGGGCGTACCAGAGCTTCGCACTGATGCGCTGGAAACTGCAAATTGATGGCCAGAGTCGCCCAGACTTGGGCCCTCGTGCCGATGACGAGATCAGTCTGCGGTAGAATCCAGTCCTCGAACACACGCTGGCCGATCTCCGGCTCGAGGGCGGGCCAGGTTCGTATCATTTCGGGCTGCCGCAGGGGCCATTTGCCAGTGTCAAGGAATCGCGAGGGGCTCTGCGACAGGGTTTCCTGACAGACGACCGGGGGCCGGACGGGGCGCCAGGATGACTGTGGCAGTTACCACAGTTCTGTCACATCGGGCTTATGACTCAGCGTCAAACAAGTTGGTCGGAGGAGCATGCCTATGAGGACATCAAGTCGTGCATTCGGATACGGAGCGCTGGTCTTGGCGCTCCTGGCCGGCACGGTCGAGGGGCGGACCGGCGATGACCTGCAGGAAGCGCTGCGCACGGATGGCGACTGCCTGCCGACACCACCGCGTGCGTTTGGCCCGCTCGAGGCGGCCGGCCTGTTCGCCGATAGCCGGCGAGCATGCGCAGGACCTTGCGAGACGCCCTTCGGGCAGGTGCTCGGCACCGCTGACGGTGCCGAAGCACGCTCGAATTGCACCTCCCGGTGCGTCCGACCCGACCTGAGCTTTCTCGACCTCGACACCGGGGAGCTCGCGCTTAAAGACAAGGCGACAGCCGATGGAAGGCTCCACTACGTCGGCATCACCTACCAATGCGTCGGCTATGCCCGGCATTGGTGGATGAAGAACCTGTCGCTCACCTTCGGTGACGTCGATGACGCCCATCACATCCTGTACCTGACAGACGCCACGGATGTGCGCACGGGCAAGCGCATAGCTCTCGGACGCTCGGTCAACGGCAGCGCCGAGCGAGCACCCCAGCGAGGCGATCTGCTCGTCTATGTCGCCGACCGTGATGACCCACAATGGCGTTTCGGCCATGTGGCGGTCATCGTCAATGTGGATCGCGAGCAGGGGCTGGTCGCCCTGGCAGAAGAGAACTACGACAACGCGCGCTGGCAGGACCCGGAGGCCTTCGCCCGGCAGATACAGCTCTTCGAAGTCAACGGCCGCTATACGCTGGTCGATGTCCCCGAGGGCGCGCGCAGCAACGCAACAGGCGGGCGCATCGCCGGCTGGGTCTACCCGATGCACTGACAGTCAGGGCCGGGCGTGGTGATATTCCCGGGGTGCCTGGTGCAACCCGGGTCTGGACCCAGATCCCAGGCCTTCTATCCTTGGCCTCTGACTCTAACCGCCCGTAGCCAGCCTCGCAGTCGCGGCGCCCCCCTAACCTACGGCCCCAGCACACTTGGCAAACCTGGGCGCTCAGTTCGGTTTGGCTTTCCTACCCGTCTCGGGATTGGAGTCCCCGTGGCAGCAGGCGTGCCTCGATCCGCTCGAATCCCCACTGCGTCAGCAAGGCCAGCACGGCCGCCGGGATGGCGCCTTCCAGGATCAGGCCCAGATCATCCAGCCGAATCCCCGTCAGGATAGGCTGCCCATAACCCCCGGCGCCGATCAGGGCGCCTAGGGTCGCACCGCCGACATTGATCACGGCGGCCGTCTTGATGCCGGCCAAGATCATGGGCAGCGCCAAGGGCAGTTCGATCCGCCACAGCCGGGTGCGCGTGGGCAATCCCAGTGCCAGGGCCGATTCGACCAGCGGCGGCGAAAGGCCCGTGATGCCCGCATGGGTATTGCGGACAATGGGCAGCAAGCTATACAGGAAGAGCGCCGCGATCGCCGGCGCCGCGCCAATGCCGAAAAAGGGGATCATGAACACCAGTAAAGCCAGCGCCGGGATCGTCTGGGCGATGCCGACCATGGCCAGAACGCCCTGCCCCAACCGTTGCCGATAGGCAGCCAGCATGCCGAGCGGCACGGCCACCAGGATCGCCCCGGACAGGGACACGCCGACCAGCACCAGATGTTCGAGCGTGGTCCGAAGCAGGCGATCCCAGAGGGTCTCGGCACGGACAGCAATGTCCAGATCCAGCCGATCACGCAAAAAACCGGCCGCGACCTCGGCCTCGGTCTGCCCGCCGAGTTTCACATCGGCATTCATCTGAATCATTCGCGGCGCATCCAGATGTCCGATCAGGGGATCGAAGGCGTCCAGACTCCCCGGCACCCGCTCCGGAAGATCCAGTCGAAACAGCACCAGCGCCTGATAGCGCCGGAAATACCCCTGGTCGTCCTGCAGCGGGACCAGATCGTAATGGGCGATCTCGGCATCCGTGGTGTAGACGTCGGTCAGGTCAGCGGCCCCCGTCGCCAGTGCCCGATAGGCCAGTTCATGCTCCATCCCCAGCACATCGGTTTGCGGCAGCCGATAGGCCGCGGCCAGCCCCGGCCAGCCATCGGCACGTTCCAGGAATTCGCTGCCAAAGCGCAAGCGCAGCCTTGGGTGGTCCAACAGGTCCGAGATGCGCGCGATCCCCAATGCATGGGCCCGCTCGCGGGGCATCCCAAGCGCATAGTTGTTCTCGAACCCCAGCACGCCGGCAATGCGGATGCCATCGGCAGCCAGACGCTGGATCAGAATGGGGGGCAGCATCGGCGACCCTGACTCTCGAGCGCCTTGAACGCCCTCTTCCTCAAATGCTGCCTCGGATTCGCCGGCGAAGATTTCATGCATCAGCGTGCCGCTGTACTCGACATAGGCGTCGATCTCTCCCCGGCGCAAGGCGTTGTACAGGATTCTGCTGCCACCCAAGGCCGCCTTATGCGTGGCTTCCAACCCCTGAGCCGTCGCAAGCCCGGTCAAGACCTCCCCGAGAATCACGCCCTCGGTGAATTTCTTACTGCCGATGCGGATTTCCGAATGGGCATCTCCCTGCCCCGAGCAACCTGCCAGCATGACCAGCAGGAGCGAGAAACCCGCCAGCAACCACAATCCAGACACCGACCCACCAGACAACGGCAGAGCAGACGGCAACAGACCAAACAACGATTGACGATGCCCTGACGACCCACGGCGCAAGACGGCACCCGGCTGCGGTGTCATGCCTGATCTCCCTGCGCCAACGCGGGATCCGCGTTGTTGCTCTCCAGGGAATGGCTGCGCTGCGCCCGAATGAACCGCGCAACAAAGGCATCCGCCGGTGCCTGCAGCATGGCCTCCAAACGCCCCCGCTGCAGGATTTGACCCGCACGCATCAGCAGGATCTCGTCCGCCAGATAACTGGCCTCTCCCAGGTCATGGGTCACCAGCACCACGGTCTTTTGCAGGCGCTGGAAGATCTCCCGAAGTTCGGTCTGCAGGTCGAACCGAACCATGGGATCGAGCGCGCCCAGGGGTTCATCGAGCAGCAGCACCTCCGGATCCAGCATCAAGGCCCGCATCAGGGCGACGCGCTGGTTCTGGCCACCGGAGAGTTCCTGGGGATAGCGCTCGAGGCCGTCCAGTGGGAAATGCGTCAACTCGGCCAACTCAGCAATTCGCGCCTGAATGCGCTTGCTAGACCAACCCAGGTGCTGCGGCATGAGACCCAGGTTGTCCCGGGCGGTCAGATGCGGAAACAACCCGCCCTGCTGAATCACATAGCCCATGCGCTGCCGCAGTGGCGCCAGCCGTTCGGGCGCCAGGGGTTCGCCATCGAACAAGACCTCGCCCGTATCGGGCTGGATGAGCCCGATCAGCAGTCTCAACAGGGTGGATTTGCCGCAGCCAGAGGGACCGATCAGTGCTGTGGCACGACCGGCATGGAATTCCAGATCCAGATTGGCCAGTACCACGCGGTTTCCATAGCGCTTGGTCAGCCGTCGCAGTTCGAACATGCCCGGGACCTCTCCGGTCTTCTCAGGATTGCCGGTCGCGTCAGTCCGGGGCGCGTGCGCCCTGATCCGAGAGTTGTTCCCGGTAACGGCGCAAATGTCGTCCCCCCTGAATCATGGCATTCAGCGCAAATACCAGCAGCGTCGCCGTCAGGGCTGCGAATACCAGCCGCCAGCCGGGAAACCAGGCCGACAGCAACACTGCGATCAGCACGACCAGGACACTGAAGATCAGCACCCGGACCCGCACCTTGGCGATCAGCGCATCGACCAGCGACGGCTGGCGGACACCGGCCTGTAACAGCTTCTGCTCGAGCTGGCGGTACTCCTCCTCCCGCCGCCGCTGCATACGACCAAAGGGGTCATCCAATTTCATGTTGAGCAGCTCCTGCGGCGTCAGCTCGCCAAATACCAAAATCGATGCCAACTGGCCCCATGGGACAGACGGTAAGGGCTGGTCACTGCAAACACCAATCACTTGTAGCCGCGTACCTGATCCAGATACGCCGACAGAAAGAGACCCAGCAGCAGAGTCACCACGATCAGGTGCGGGGCCAGGCCAGGAAGTCCATGGCCGGCGGCAGGAACAGGTGTGGGGCCTCCACATGCAGTGCATGGGCCTGGCCCGGAACGACCATGGTCGAGACGCCCGGGATGGCGGCAAGCTCCGCGGTGGCGCTGGCGGCCGGAAAGATCATGTCCCACTCGCTGCAGAGCACCAGGGTCTTGCTGCTCAGTCGGCGCAGATCGGCACGACGGTCGAAGCCGCGCATGGCCGCGACCTGGCCGCGAAAGCCGGCGGCCGATTGCGGATAGGGATAGGCCAGGGTCAGTCGCAGCGCCTCGTCGAGCGCGGCCCTGTTCTCGAAGAACCCCGGCGTAAAGATCCAGTAGAAAAAGTTGCGGAACCAGCGCGCCGGGTCGATCCCGGCGGTCAAGGCCTCTGCCCAGTCGTCGAACAGCCGGTCGTTGCGGGCGCTCGCACGGGCGGCGCTATTGGCGAGGATCAGGCGCTCGATGCGCTCTGGATGGCGCAGGGCGCAGTCGAGCGCGATCATGCCGCCCATGGAATGGCCGATCAGGTCGAATCGGGCGATGCCGAGGTGGTCGGCTAAGGCGATGCAGTCCTCCGCCATGGCCTGAATGCTGATGGGCGCATCCTGAGGCGCGGAACGGCCGCAGCCGCGATTGTCGAAGACGACCACGCAACGCTCGGCGGCGAGCGGCGCGAGCACCGTGCCCCAGGATTGGGAGTCACTGGCCAGGCCAGCCACGAGCAGCAACGGTGGCCGCGGGCTCTGCGCGGGCGCTGGCCCATGGACCTCATAATAGAGCTTGTTTGTCGGACGTCCGCCCTCGGGTCGATCAAGGCTTGGCATCGGGGTCACTCAGTGTCTGTAATTGCCTGCGCAACTGCTCGAGCGCCCGCTCGGACCACTCGTTGGGGTCGTAGACATGATCGCCCCAGCGCAAGGGGTCGCGGTGCCGGCTGGCAAGTCGCTGTGGTGACAGCACCTGGTAGATCTTGCGCCACTCGCCCTCCACGCGCAGCGCGAGCAGCGGGTTGATGACATATTGGCCATGCTGCATGCGCTTGAACAGCTTGCGATTATAGGGGGCGTCGCGGTCCACCTCGTTCTTCGACAGGATCGATGAGAGGTAGCTGCGCTTTTTGCGTCTCGCCGGGACGATGGATTCTGGAAAGTGCGCTAGGACGTCTTCAAAGTCGATCGCCCGCAGCAGCTTGCCGTGTACGCCCCAGTTCTCGCCCAGGCGCTGATAGAACAGGACCATCGCCACACAGAGCATCAGGTACTCCATGCTCCGCTGGTCGAGCTTGACCAGGCGGCCGTCGACCTGGATGTCGAGGCTGGGCGGGGCGAGTCGCTCGAACACCGCGGGCAGCTTTTGCCGCGCGAAGCGCTCGTCGGCGCAGGCCCGCTCCAGGGCGATCTGGAAGGCATTGAGGCCATTGCCGTCCACGAGTGCGGTGTCTGCCTCGCGGTCGAGCAGGGCCTCCACCAGCTCGGCATTGCCCATGTGGCTGGCGATCATCAATGGGGTCTGGCCGAAGACGTTGCGGAAGTCGACGCCGTATTGGTCCACTTGGCGCAGCACGCCGCCCGGATGCTTGAGGTCGTAGGGCAGATAGTGCTTTTTTTCCAGCACCGGCAGGGCCTTGTCCGGCTGCTTGGCGGCCTTGAAGCCGTTCTGGATCAGGCCGTTCAGCAACCGCTGGTCGCGGTAGACCAGGGCGTATTCCATCAGGGCGATGCAGGCCTTCTTCTCGCCGCGCACGATCGCCTTGTCCTCCAGCTGCGCAAGTGCCTCGCCGCGCAGCACGGTCCAGGGCACGCCGCGCTGTTTGAGGATCTGCTCTCGGATCTCGGCGGCCTGCTCCTCCTTGCCTTGCAGCTCCAGCTTGCGCGCCTCATGGCGCCACTCCTCGAGGCTGGAGCTCTGCTCCTCCACATGCTCGACGCCCTCGTGGACCTCGATCAGGCCGAGCAGCTCGAGTAGGTGTTGCTTGGGCCTGGACTCGATGAGATAGAGGTTCTTTACCGCCCGGGTCACAGCGACGTAGAGGGCATTGATGTAGAACTTGTAGATCTCCAGCGACTTGTCGCCCTTGTCGCGGCCGCGGGCGTAGCGCAGCTCGCCCTGCAGGTCGGCCTCGCCGAGGTCAGCGGCGATATCGCGGAAGCGCTTCTCCTCGCCGGAGACGAAGCCGTAGAGCAGCACGTTCTCGTATTCCAGGCCCTTGGCCTCGTGAATCGAAAACACCAGCGGCGTGCGGAAGTGCTTGCGCACCTCCGACTTCTGCTCCGGGTGCAGCACCAGGATGGCGAATCGCGCCGAGTTGGCGGTGCGGCGGTCCAGGTCGCGCTTGACCTGGTCGCTGTCCTTGAGCAGGCCGACGCGCCCGTGCGTGGGGCCGCAACTGCGCACCAGATAGTTGCTCTCGCGGTCCACCGAGCCGAACCGGGCATGCTTGATGTGCAGCAGCCGGTTGGCGATCTCGGTGACCTGGGGCGAGTTGCGGAAATTGGCGTTGAGGATGCGGATCAGGTCTGCCGGCGCGCCATCGCCCTGCTCGCGCCAGAACAGGGTCTTGACCTTGGACCAGGAGAAGAAGTTGGGATGGACGATCTGGTTGGAGTCGCCGCAGAGCAGGAACTGGGTCGGATCGCGCAGGGCGCGCAGGATCAGCAGCAGCTGTACGTTGGTGAGATCCTGCACCTCGTCGACGACGACGAAGTCGTAGCGCGGCTGGATGCGCGAGAGCCAGTCGTGGCTGACGATGTTGGGATCGAACCAGCCCTGCTCGTCGAGGAATTGCAGATACTTCTCGAACAGGTCGTAGACCTCGGCGCGGGTCTCGGTGGCGAAGATGGACTGCTTGATGCCGAGCGCCAGATAGTCACCCCGGCTCAGATAGGGACGCTCGGGGTCGGTGCCTGTAATGGCGCCCTGAAACTCCTCGAACACCCGATGGCTGTCCTTGAGCTCCTTCGAGAGGCGTTGGCGCGCCGCCCAGCCGTGAAAGACGCGCGGCGTGATTTCCTTGCCCTTGGGCACCTGGATGCTCTCCAGATACTCACGGAAGGACAGGAAGTCGAGGTTCTGATCCTCGCTCTCCCAGCCGTTGGCGTAATAGAGATCGCGGGCGTTCTGCACCAGGAAGGGCGAGCGGGTCACATAGAGGATGTCGCCGCTGGCATCCTTCATCTTCTCCAGGGTCAGTGCGGTCTTGCCACTGCCGGCGGAGCCGATGATGACCAGCGGTGCCGGTTGTTGGTAGACGGCCTCTTGGTCCTCGTCGAAGGATAGCACCTTGTCGAGCAGGTGAAAGCGGTGCAGCTTGGGGTTGAGATAGGGCAGCTCCGGGGCCTCGTCCGCCGCCGCTGGCTCCACGGCTGGGATTCGATCTTCGTCGATCTGTGCGCCGCGGGCGAGGAAGCGCGACTTCTCGTAGGCATGCTGGGGGATGTACTCCAGCATCAGGGCGCAGCGTTCATCCTGGTGGCGGTACAGCGAGAACAGCAGGCGGTTGCTGCGGTCGAGCCGCGCCCGGTACAGGTTGTCGCCGACCTTCTTGACGTCGGCGGAGCGAAAGTCGTCGGCCGCGAGATAGCCCGCGAGCTTGTCGTAGCCGGGGATGGCCGCGGTGTCGAGGCCGCGATAGGTGAGGATCTTCATCGTCTTAGGTCGGCAGTTGGATGGGCTCGCGGCGCTTGGGATTGGCGCCGATTTAGGTACCCCCAGGCTCAGCCGATTCCAACCATCCCTTGGACGAGCAAGACGCCCCAGCGCGGGTTCATTTCGATGAGCCGTTGCCCGTCGAGGTGGCGGGAGCCGGATAGGCATAGCCGGGATAGGCATTACCGGGATAGCCATAGCCGTGCCCATAAGGCGCGGCGCCGTAGTATCCAGGATAGCCACCGTAATAACCGGGATAGCCACCCCAGTAACCCGGATAGCCATAGCCTCGGCCGTACCAGGGGTTACCCCAACCGTTGCCCCAACCGGGTCCCCAGCCATCGCCCCAGTTCCAAGGATTGAACGGACCCCAGAAGGCGTTCGCGGAGCCGGCGGCAAACAGGCTGGCAGCCAGACCCGCCGCCAAGAGCAGGCGCTTCTTGATGAGCATGATGAACCCCCGTTCATTGAGATGATCAGTTGCGCACACCGGCCCTGTCGGCCCGGTGCCGCCTTAGCCTAGGCAGAGGATTTCACAACCGGTTTGACTCAGATCAATCCCAGCGGACGAACGTCAGCCCCGCAATCGGGCGTTGACGGCGCATTGGGTCCTCAGCTTGGGCTATCCGAAACTCCAGGTGGGTTTAGCGCTATGATGGATGCCCGAGACCGACCAGCGAACACAAGAACCGCAAAACGAGTGGTGGGATACACACCGACCGAACCCGTTAAACGAGGAGGATGACGATGCCCGTAACCATGAAGACAATCCCGGTGGCCGTATTCGCGGCACTTTTGAGCACTGCCGCGGCCGCAGACCCTGCGCTGGCGGTGGGCCAGGCGAAGCCCAACAATTTTTGGTGGCCTGAGCAGCTCAATCTCCAGCCCCTGCGCGATCACAGTCCGGCGTCCAACCCTTATGGAGCCGATTTCAATTATGCGGAGGCATTCGCGCAACTCGATCTCGAGGCGGTCAAGCAGGACCTCGAGGAGCTGATGACGACCTCCCAGGATTGGTGGCCCGCGGATTTCGGCCATTATGGCCCACTGTTCATCCGCATGGCCTGGCACAGCGCCGGTACCTACCGGGTGTCAGACGGTCGCGGCGGCGCCCGCGGCGGCCAGCAGCGCTTCGATCCGCTCAACAGCTGGCCCGACAATGTCAATCTCGACAAGGCGCGGCGCCTGCTCTGGCCGATCAAGCAAAAATATGGCCGCAATATCTCCTGGGCCGACCTGATGGTCCTCGCCGGCACTGTTGCAATGGCGGACATGGGCTTCAAGACGTTCGGCTTCGCCGGCGGCCGGGCGGACGACTGGGAGCCCGACCTCGTCTACTGGGGACCGGAGGCGGACATGCTCGGCCGGGAGCGCTACGACGCCGATGGCAATCTGGAAAATCCTCTCGCCGCCACTCAGATGGGCCTGATCTATGTGAATCCGGAAGGCCCGGGCGGTCATCCCGATCCGCTCGCGGCGGCCGAGCAGATCCGCGAGGCTTTCGGTCGCATGGCCATGAACGATGAGGAAACGGTCGCCCTGATCGCCGGTGGTCACACCTTCGGCAAGACCCACGGCGCGGGCAAGCCGGACGAATGCGTAGGCGCCGAGCCGGCCGCCGCGCCGCTCCAGGAGCAAGGATTGGGCTGGGCCAACCGCTGCGGCAAGGGCAACGCCGAAGACACCATCGGCAGCGGCCTGGAAGGTGCGTGGACCGCGGCGCCGACCCAGTGGACCATGATGTATCTGAGCAATCTGTTCAACTACGACTGGGAGCAGACTCGCAGCCCGGCCGGCGCCATTCAGTGGATACCGAAGGACGGCGCGGCCGCAGGCACGGTTCCCGATGCTCACCTGGATGGCGTCAGCCATGCGCCGATCATGTTCACGACTGATCTGGCGCTGAAGCTCGATCCAACCTATCACGAGATCTCCAAGCGATTCCTGGACAACCCGGAGGAATTCGAGCTCGCGTTCGCAAAGGCCTGGTTCAAGCTGACGCATCGCGACATGGGGCCTCGCGCACGCTATCTCGGCGATGATGTGCCCGAAGCCGTGCTGCTCTGGCAAGATCCGGTGCCCGCGCTCGACCACGAGTTGATCGACGACAGCGACATCGCCGATCTCAAGAAGCGCCTCCAGGCGTCTGGTCTGACGTCCGGTCTGCTGGTGCGCACCGCGTGGGCCTCGGCATCCACCTTCCGCGCCAGCGACCTGCGCGGCGGTGCCAACGGCGCACGCATTCGCCTGGCGCCGCAGAAAGACTGGCCGGTCAATGATCCGGCCAGTTTGGCGAAGGCGCTCCAGACCCTGGAGGAGATCCGCACGACCTTCAACAACCAGGCCTCAGATGGCAAGCAGGTGTCGCTCGCCGACCTCATCGTCCTTGGCGGTGCCGCAGGCATCGAGCTGGCGGCCAAGAGCGCCGGCTATGATGTCGAGGTGCCCTTCACGCCCGGGCGCACGGATGCCACCCAGGAACAGACGGATGTCGAGTCCTTTGCCGTCCTCGAGCCGACCGCCGATGGTTTCCGCAACTACTTCGCGGATGGCAACCGCCTGTCGCCGCCCGAGATGCTGGTCGACCGTGCCGACCTGCTGGGGCTGAGCGTGCCGGAGATGACGGCACTGGTCGGAGGGATCCGCACCATGGGTGCCAACAGCCGTGGCTCCAGGAATGGCGTGCTCACCGAACGCCCGGGCCCGCTGACCAATGACTTCTTCGTCAACCTGCTCGATATGAACACGGTATGGACGCCGTCGACGGACGTCGAGGGGCTCTACGAGGGAAGAGACCGTGCGACGGGCGAGCTGAAATGGACCGCGACCGCGGTGGACCTGATCTTCGGATCGAACGCCGAGTTGCGTGCCATCGCCGAGGTCTATGCGTCGGCGGATGGAGAAGAGGAGTTGATCCGCGATTTCATTGCCGCATGGACGAAGGTGATGATGGCCGACCGTTTCGATCTGAAGAGGGGATAGGCCAAGGCTGCTCGGGCCAGGCTTGACTTCGGCCTGGCCCGAGCACTCTGAACGAGACGGCGGACGCCATGCCGCGCTGGCGGGACCGGTATCAGCATCAGGCCGACCCCATGCCAGGAGTAACGGCTATAGACATGGCGCTCCAGCCAGCCGTCCGGTGTGCCATGACCATAGCGCTCGACCAGCGCGCGATCGCGGGCGGCCTTTGCATAGAGATCGGCACCCTCGTCGAGAACCTTGCGCTGTCCCAGCACCCGGAAACGCGCGCGCGCGCACCGCGCGCGACGTCCGTCAGCCTGGCCGCGGCGTCTCGAACCGCCAACAGGCTAAACAGTTTCGACGACTATCCATCCTCGAAAAACAGGTTACGGAAGCCTCTTCGATCCTGCATGCGATAGATGGTGAAATCGGAATCCACGCTCGCCACAGTCGTGATCCGAAGGCGCTCGCACAGGGCTACCAGCGAGACGTCAGCAAAATCGGCCGGGAGATCGCTGTATTTCTCCAGCAAGGCCCGGATTCTTGAAAGGTCGCTGCTCGTCTCTGTGTCGATCGTCAAAGCCCCTTCGGCCCAGAAGAGAAAATCCCGCTGAGCCTGGGGCGCGAAGTCGAGCATGTAGACGACCTCGGTGATGACGGGCAGGTTGGTCACCAAGGGATGGCGTAGTCCGCGCAAGAAGCCGACGGCGCGCGCATGGTACTGATCCGAGCCATCGAACAGGGCGATCAAAGGGCCACTGTCAACGACGATGCTTGGCATGCAGCCGTTCCCGAAGCAGTTCCTTGCGACGCGCACTGCGATCTGACTCACCGCTGGCATAACGCCCGAATAGTGGCTCGCCAAGGCTATATGGCGAGGTCTCACCGTCACTACGCGCCAATTTTTCCTGTATGGCGTCACGCACGAAGGCGGACAATGGAATTCCTTCCGTGGCGAGTCGTCGACGGAGCACGGTCTCCGTCTCAGGGTCGAGTCGAATCGAAATGCTCATCCCAGCGTGGCCACATTGAGTTCTTGTATGACGAGCTTGTATGACGTCAGTATAGTGCCTTGTGAGCCTCGCAGAAAACCTCGCTTGACACCCGCCAGGTAGCATGGGTCTTCGGCCTTTCAGAGGAAGACTCTCGGTCTTGCTCCCCGGTTGACACGTCCATCTTCACGTTGTAGGTGCGGCGCTGCAATCCGTAGTATCTGGCGTTTCGAAGACGGCCGCTCCGGCTGTGATCGGCCGGGCTATACCCCACCGCCGCGGTGGACGGTCTCGTAGTAGAGCTTTTCCAGCTCGAGCTTGTGCTTGGTCTCTTCGCTGGCGAGATACTGGAAGAGGTCCTTGATGGGGCCGTCGGGGGTGGTTTCGGCGAGTTCGGTGTAGTGCGACATGGCGGCGTGCTCGCGGCCCATGGCGTATTGCAGCACGGCCTGGTCGTCGGGGTGCTCGCCGAGGTCGGGCAGGTGCAGGCAGTCGGAGAATTTGCTGTCGCTGGCGGTGCGGGTGATCTCGTGCCTGACCTGGTCGGCGATGTCGCCGCGCTGGGCCAGGGCGCTGAAGAGGTCGTAGTGGGACTGCTCCTCTGCTGCCAGTTCCTCGACCAGGTAACGGATGCGCTTGCTGACCTTGGGGATCAGCGCGGTGTAGAAGTCGCGCGCCTTTTCCTCGAAGCTGGTGGCGACGTCCAGAACCTCTTTGAGCGTGGTCTTCTCGCGCAATAACTCGATGCCGTGGGTGCCTTCGGTCATGGGTCGACTCCGTGTTCAGGGTACAGGATCACGCGGGAATCGCGCAGAGCGCGGCATGGATGCTGGCGGCGACGCGGTGGCCGTCGGCGACGGCGGTGACCACGTCCGGGCCGCGCACCATGTC
>NZ_VWXX01000050.1 GCF_008632335.1 Thiohalocapsa marina | reverse complement strand
GCGGATAAGCGAAGCGCATCCGCCACAGGCCACAACGGCGGATGCGCTTCGCTTATCCGCCCTACAGTGTTCACCTTGTTTTGGGCGCGTTCCTAAGTGAAGCGATCAGGCGATTCACCCGCAGCCGTCGATAGCCAGTCCATGACCCAAGCTGCAAATCTTTGATAGAGATCGAGCGCAGGTTCGATGGCACTCATGACAAGGGTGAGATCCAGGTCATCATAGAGATGCGTCAGAATGTTGCGCATGCCGCATGCCTTGATGAGCTCAGCCGCGAGTGCCGGCTCCAGCAAGTCGAGGCGCTCGAGTGCCTGGAAGGTTTCGCGATAGCTCGTCGGCAGCGTGTCTTTAGCGGATTTCAGTCGTTGCAAGGCGATATCGGCCGCGCATTCGCACAAGAGCTGCAGCAGGCGCTCGATGGCGTAGTGTTCCCGCAGTCGGGCACTCTGATCGAGATCGGCATAGACGCTGAGATCCCTCAGATATCGATTCAGATAGCCGAGCTTGCGCTCGATGACAGCATTAGCCGAAGACATCGCGCAAGACCTCGCCTTGTTGCCTTCTCATCCACTCACTATCTGCGTACAGGAAGAAGGCACGGTCCCGTTCACGATCGAAGAGGCCGTCCTCCGCCTCCCATAAGCAGATGCCCGCGCGGAACACCTCGAAACGCGTGATGGGTGAGAGGTCCTCGGTAATCAACAGCAGATCAATGGGTTGGGGGGCTGCCCAGCCCTCGAGCAAGGCGTGCCAGTGACCTAATTCCATCAGGTCGGGTCGCCCGCTTGGTAAGACGGCCAGATCCAGATCTCGTCCTGTTTTACCGGCGGCCGTGGAGCCAAAGAGCACCACCAATCGCCAACCAAGATCCCGCGCCAGCCCTGCCAGGCGATCACGCGCTTGGTCCGATAGCGCAAGCGGTGTTTGATGATGTGGCGCGATCCGCCCTTCGTTCGCTTGCGTCTTCATGTCACACGAGGATCTCAGGATGAGGGCCTTAGCCACCACCCAGCGGCGTATAGGTAAATCGTTGCCCGCCAAGGCTGGCCTCGTACATGAGTCCGCCCTTGGCGATGGTGAAGACCGCCATGCCCTTGTGGTATCCGACGCCGAGGGTTGAGGCGTCGTAGCGGTTCTTGCTGGCACCGGCGGAGGCGCCCGCCGTGGTGGCCGCGGCCGAGACGGATGAGGTGATGGCCACCGCATTGGCCTGTGCCGAGAACTCGAAGCTGCTGCTCGTGAATTCCTCGAAGGCGCGGCGATCCTGGAAAAAGATGATCATGCTGTAGACCTGCGCGCCAAGTTGCCAGCCGATCGTCATCTCTGTCATACGCGCATCCCCGACATGCTCGCCCTCGACATAGACGCGCCCCTCGCCCGAGGCCCCGCCCCAGCCGAATCCGGCCTTGCCGATTGTCGGAAACACCGCATAGCCGTAACTGTTGCCGAAGAACTGGCTACTCTCGCCGGCGGTGGCGAAGGAGTACACCGCTTCCAGATACTTGTCGGCCCTGGCGCTGCCCCAGGGGCCGATGAGCAGGAAGACCATTGAGATACGAATGAAGATCTGCAAGGACATAGGACGCGGCTCGGTCATCGCACGCGGGGATTGTGCAGCGCTTCTGTGCGCTGTTCCTCGCTGCTTGGTGCGGAAAGCTGACAGCTTACCGCTTATTCGCTTCTTCAGCCGAGCTCGGCGGCCAGCAGGGCATAAAGCCGTTGCTGTCGCTCCAGCGACAGGCGGCGGATGCGCGCAAGGATATCGTCCATGCTCATCTGATCATAGTGGGCCGCAAGGGCGGTGGCGACCGGGTCCAGACGGGCGCGCTCGGCGGCAGAGAGGTCATCGGGCGGGCTCTGCAGCTGCTTCAGCAGGGCCTCGGTGCCGTGTCTGTCGAGCGCATCGACGGCCTCGGGCGTTGGGAACCTGGCCAGCCAGTCC
Source organism: Thiohalocapsa marina (assembly GCF_008632335.1). Lineage (GTDB taxonomy): Bacteria > Pseudomonadota > Gammaproteobacteria > Chromatiales > Chromatiaceae > Thiohalocapsa > Thiohalocapsa marina. The sequence goes on along the minus strand of NZ_VWXX01000050.1, from coordinate 15,485 downwards.
GCGACACGCCGCGCGCGCTCCGCTTCGGTCAGGACGCTGAGCCGCTGATGCACGGCCTCGAGCAAGCGCTCGACCCGTTCCTGGTCCTCGCCAGACAGATAGGCCGGTGCCGCGACGAGCTCTCGCTCGATGCGCTCGCACTCGGCCGCATTGGCCTTCTGGATCGTTGCGACCAGGCCGAGGCGCGGCTTCACCCAGTCCGCCGAGCGCCGGTGCAGGCCCTCGACGCGCTCCGCCGCGAGCGCCCGGTAGATGGCCTCGATGTTCCACGAATGACGTCTTGGCCGAACAGACATCACACTCAGCCGTCCGCGCTCCAGCTTGCGACCAACCGGGCCATGGGGCGCATGTCCTCGTTCGCCTCGAAGTCCGGATACTCCGGGTTCGCGGCCTTTAGCACATAGCGGCCGTCCGGCAGCTTGGTGACGCGGCGCAACACATACTGGTCATCGCCGGTCGCGTCCTGGCGCTCGACGGCCATCACGCGGCCGGTGATGGAGCCGGCCTTGGTCGGGTCGACCAACTCCAGCAGCAGATAATCACCATCGCGTACCGGGTTCTTGCCGCCGTTCATGGAGTTGCCGGTGGCGCGGGCGACGAAGTGCCGGCTCGGATCGACGCCGCCGTGCCCGGCTGGAACGGGATAGGTCTCTTCCACGTCCGTGCGCCCGGTGCGGAAGTGGCCGCAGGCGATGCGCAGGTCCGGGAAGTACGGGACCTCGGCGCCTTCCACGGCGGGCGACGCCTCGACAGTCGCCGGCCCCGGAAAGTGCAGTATCCGCGCGCCGGTTGCGGGCGCTTCCGCTGTGCCCGTGACGGTGGCATCCGTCGCATCGGCATCAGTTGCCGCATCATCGGCGGCCGTGGCCACCGGCAGCCGGGGCTCGTAGGCCGCCAAGCGATAGTCGACCAGTTCCTGGACCATGGTCTGGAAGGTGGCGTGTTCGCCCTCGGCCACCGAGAAGGTCGGCCGGAAACGGCCCTCGGCCACCTCGAACCAGCGCTTGGCGTCGTCCTTCCGGTTGCCGCCGGTCCAGGCATTGATGGGGTTGCCCTTCCAGTAGCTTAGCCATTTGCGCTCATCCACGGCGTCGACCTGCCGCAGGTCCTTGTGGATGTCGGCGATGAAGCCGCGTCGGCGGCGAAAGACCTCCAGCGCCTGGGCGGATAAGGCCTCGACCGTCGGGGGCTGGCGAAAGCCGTCCAGGTCCAGCATGGACTCCAGCAGGACGGCCTTGAAGCATTTGGTCATGCTGGTGGTTTCCACCTCGCGGAAGAAGTCCGCGTGCCGGTCCAGGCAGGCGGCCTCGTCCGGTGTCAGATCGTCCTGGTCTGCCACCAGGGACCACCAGTGGCCGTGTTGTTTGCGAAGGCCCTGCATGCTGGATCCGCTGCGGTAGAACTCCGCCGGTGTCGGCCGACGGTTCAGGGAGTCGCGCAGCACTTGGTAGTCGGTCGCCGGTCCCTTGCCCTGGAGCCGGATCAGGAACTCGATAATCGCCAGGTCGTAGTTGGCGAAGCAGCCGGGCGGCAGCTTCAGTTCACCGTCGCGGGCGCGACGGCCGAACGCCGCGAGCTGACCATAGCTGCTGCCCACATCGAACAGCGCCTGGGGCTTGTTCAAAAAGCCCTGGTGGTTGCCGATGAAGTCCAGCACGATCAGGTGTTCCTTCTCTGGATGCAGGCGCAGCCCGCGGCCGAGCTGTTGCAGGAACAGCACCTTGGACTCCGTGGGGCGTAGCATCAACACGGTGTCGATGGCGGGTAGATCGACGCCCTCGTTGAACAGGTCCACGGAAAAGATGACCTGGAGACGACCCTGCTCCAGCCGTTCCAGCGCCTCGCTGCGCTCCAGGGGCGAGCCGCGATAGACGGCGGCGGCACGGATGCCCTCGCGCTGGAAGCGATCGGCCATGAAGTCCGCGTGGCTGCGTGACACGCAGAAGGCAAGGGTGCGCTCCCGGCCCTGCTCGCGCCAGTACCGCAGCGCGTGGCGGGCGCGGCCCTGGGTGGCGAGCTTGTTCTCCAGCGCCTGCGGGTCGAAGCGCCCGTTGCGCCAGGGAACCTCTCGGTAGTCCACCGTCTCGTCGTAGATGCCGAAGTAGCGGAAGGGACAGAGCAGCCCGAGCTCGATGCCGTCGAACAGGTGCCGACTGTAGACCAGGTTGTCGTCGCACAGGCTCAGGATGTCCGACTGGTCCGTGCGCTCCGGCGTCGCGGTGAGCCCCAGAAGGAAGCGCGGGCGCAGGTGTTGCAGCAGCCGGCGGTAGGTGGGTGCCGCGGCGTGGTGGAATTCGTCGACCACCACGTAATCGAAGTGGTCCGGCGCGAAGCGCTCCAGATGCTGCGCCTGCCCCAGCGTCTGCACCGACGCGAACAGCAGATCGACGTCGGTCTGCTTGCGGGCGCCGGTGTAGTGGCCGACGCGCGCGCTTGGATGCACCCGCTGGAAGCTCGCCTCCGCCTGCAACAGGATCTCCTCGCGGTGGGCGACGAACAGTACCCGCTCCGCGCCCATCGTCTGACTGTCGAAGGCGGCCAGATAGGTCTTGCCGAGTCCGGTCGCCATCACCACCAGGCCGCGCCGGAAACCCTGCTCGCGGGTCTCCGCCAGCGCGGCGAGGGCCTCGCGCTGGACCTCCGACGGCTCCGGCGCCGCCTCCAGATACCTATCCTCGGGCTCCTCGCAACCGGCCGCGACGAGCAGATGCTGCACCAGGCGCCGACGCGCCTCGTAGCGCTCGATCCAGGGGTAATCCAGAGGCTGCACCCGAGGATGGCCGAACAGGGCCTCGTACCGGTCGCGAATCTCGCGGAAACGTCTGCTGTCGGCGGACTCCGCGTCATCCGTCGGCGCCACCCGAAGGTTCCACTCCAGCCCATCGGTCAGCGCGGTGCGGCTCAGGTTGCTGGAACCGACGAAGGCCGCACCCCAGACCGTCTCGCCCTCGCGGGTTCTAGTACAGATGTACGCCTTGAGATGAAAGCTCTGCCGCTCGGCCTCGAATACCCGAATATCGGCGCCGCGTTCCGCCAACAGCATCAGGCTGCGCAACGCTTGCGGGTCAGTGACGTCCAGATAATCGCTGGTCAGCACCTGAAGTCGGGCGCCGCGTATATCGATCGCATCGTCCAGCGCCCGATAGATCATCGCCAGTCCGCTGGACTTGATGAAGGCCACCGCCAGATCGATCCGGTCTGCGCTCCGAATCGCCTCCAGCAGGTGCGGCAGAAAGGGGTCGCCCGTCCCGCCGGTGGTCAGGAACTGCGGCAAGCTCAGTCTGTCCTTCGCAGCAAGGTATTCAGCCAGCGCTCCGACTCGCGGCCCGGCCGACGATCGCCGGTGGTCCAGGTCTCCACCTCTTCCAGACCAGTCACTTGCCGCAGCAGTGCCGCGAGCCCCGGCTCGTCAAGGTCGGTGAAGCGCCGGCCGTGGTGCTCACGCTCACCGCGGCCGTACTTGAAGGAGGCGTAGAGGATGCCACGCGGCTTCAGAGCGTCGCGCATTCGCTGCATCACCTCTGGAAGCTCGGGCTCCGACACATGCAGCAGGCTGGCGCAGGCCCAGATGCCGTCGAACTCGCTTTGCCAGGTGACGTCCTGGAAACGTAAGCACTGGACGGGCTGGCCGCAGTGCTGCTCGGCCAATTCGACGAGGGCGGGGGAGGCGTCGAAGGCGGTCACCGCGCAGTCGAGCGTCGCGAAGGCCAGCGCATCGCGGCCAGAGCCACACCCAGCGTCGAGGACGTGCGCCGGGTTCCGCAACAGCGAGAGGAATCGGCGATGGAGTGGAGCCATGTCCACGTCGACAGTATCGTCGAAGAAGGTCGCCGCGTGGTTCTGGTAATAGTCAATGCTCACGTCCGCCGCTGAACCAGCTCGATAACGGATAGGAAATTCAAGCCACCCTGAGGGTCTAATCCGGCGGTGAAGCCGGAGGGTAGTCGAGTCCTGGATGTGAGGTCAAGGACCGGACACATGGGGCAGCCACCTCGCGCGCAACGCGCGTGGCAGGCTGTAGTGGCGTGCTGGAGCGGGCTCGGGGGCATGCCAGAAGGGGGCAAGACGAAGGCGCTCGGCACCGCCTCCCGCAGGAGACGGCGGCGACCAGGCGACGCTGCCGAGCCGCTCGCCGAGTCCATAGGGCTCGCTGCTGCCGAGATACGAAAACAGCGTGCGCTCGTTTTGCGCGACCTTCTGACAGAGCGTGGGCAGGATGAGCAGCGTGACCGGGTGCAGCGGGTAACAGCGGTCGAAGAGCTGACGCGCCTTCTCGGCCTCGAGACCCAACGGCAGGGCGCCCTCGGCGGTGAGGGTGGCGCTGGCACGATCGAGCTGCGCGGAGACCGCGGCGGGCAGTGCGCCGTCGCGCTCGAAGGCGGCGCCGACGACGCGCAGCGCCTGCTCCGCCGGCTCCAGAAAGGCGTTGGCCTCGAAGCGGCCCTGTACCTTCTGCCATTCGTCGCGCAGTTGCTTGCCCAAGCGGTGACTGTAGTGCTCGAAGGCCTGGTGCAGCATGACCAGCACCTGCAGCGGCGTGGGGCTGGCTTGCTGGGCATGCTCGGCGAGCAACTGCAGCAGATGGATCTCGCGCCGCTGTGGGTGGAACGACTCGTATTCGAGGATCTTGCCAAGTTCGTCGAGCTCGATCAGCACCCCACTGCCGCCGGCGTAGGCCCAGGCGCGCTGCACGCGCGAGACGAGCTTGAGCACAGCATCCATGGGCGCGCCGGACTCGGCAACGCCGAGCAGTTCCTCTTGCAGTGCCGGCGGCAGCCCCGCCTGCTCGACGGCGATGGCGAGCGCCAGCATGAGCTGTCGGACCAGGGAGTCGGGGATGCCGTTGACGGTGACGCGCAAGTAGCCGCGCTGCCCGGCGACGGCGCTGCGGAAGCGCTCGCTGAGGTCGCGGTCGGCGCCGTCGAGCACGGTGGTCGCGGCCTGGTGCAGCTCGGTCTCGGGGGCGGCGAGCAGGGCGCCAGCGAAGAGCCCGAGGGTGGATTTTCCGGACCCATAGGGTCCGATCAGGGCCAGGGCGCGATTGTGTGCGTCTTTGGTCAGACCGTCCGCGATCTGCCGTAGCGATTGCAATGCGCGCGAGGTGGGCAGATAGGCGCGAACCAGCTCGGGGGTATTGCCGTCGCGCGCGAGGTTGATGGAACGGGTGTAGACCGCGCCGATGCGAACGCGTCGATCCAGCGGCTGGTTCGGGGCCTGATCCGCAGTCCGATCAAGCGGCTGGTCCAATGGCGGCACGGTCATTTCCTTTGGTAATAGGCGCGCAGGACGTCGAGCGGATCGCTGACTTCGGTACGGCGGTAGATCTGATGCACGCCGGCGGTGTCGCGCAGCTCGTAGCTGTGCGGGTAGTGCTCGATGACCCGCTCCAGGGTGCCCATGAGCCCCTCTTCGCTGAGGCGGAAAACGGCGCCTGGGGCGGCCCAGCCGTCGCCGCCATAAAGCAGCACGCGCACCGGCAGTGCGGGCTGCGTTGGGTCCGCCCGAAAGCGCTGCGAAAGCGCGAAATGCAGCGCGAACGGTGGCAGAAAGGGGCGCGAGCTGCGGACGCTGCGATAGCCGCCGTCCGCGTCGGGCTCAACGAGGCCGAGCTGCGCGAGCGGGGAGTCGAGATGCTCATCGGTGCGGCCTTCGACGGCGGCATACATGCGCAGCAGCGTTGAGATGTCGGATTTGAGCGTGCTCTGCGAGCGGCCAGCCTTGAGCGCCTGCCCGACGAATTCGGTCAGCCCGCTAAGGGCGTCTGCATCGCGAAACCGCGGCATGGCGAAGTGGTTAAAAAACCAGAAGAAACCCGTTGCATGCTCGGCGTTGGAGGCGATCAGCCAATGCAGGATCCAGAGCGTGGCGTCGTCTTCGAGGTAGGGATCGCCTTGGGTGCCGAGCATGGCCTGGCCGAGCCGAGTGGGCCGGGCCGGTCCGTCGCTGAAGTCGATCACGCCCGCGACCTGTAGCCAGTAATGGATGGCATTGACCATGTTGCGGCCGACACCCAGGGTGATCATGGCCCGCTCGGCGTCGCTGAGCAGCTGCGGGTCTTGCTTGAGGGATTCGTAGCCCTTCGGCAGCCAGCCATAGCGAAGCGGAAAGGTCTCGTGGCGGCCAAAGGTGGCCTTGTCGCGCGCTAGTCTCATCATGCGGTCGTCTTAACCGGGGGAGGCGAATGGGCCATGCAGGTGCGCCGCGCCTGTCAGCAAAACACAGGATGCTGTTTAATCTAAGTGTTTTCGGGTGACCGTCGACGCCCCTTGCATCGGGTCATGCAGCGGACCGTTTGTTATGGTCCGAAATGTTTACGATCTTCAAGGCCGATGTCTTCATGGGGACACATGAGCTTATCTGAATCGTCGTGGCAGTTCCAGTTCAGCATGAGTGTTGGCTCGCCGGAGCTTCGTCTATAGGTCGGAAATGGCTCGTTATTGTAGCGAGGAACAGCCGGAATCTCTCAATGCGTGTGAGAATTCTTTCCGTGAGTCGTAATCTAATCGTGTGAAAATTTTTCGGCGTGCTCAGGCTTCTGCTGATGCCGTGGGCTGGCTTGGCGCTTGCGAGGCGTCTACTTCGGGTTTGGCGGGGATTGTGATGGCGGTTTAGCGCGTAGCCAGCGTTCACTGAGCGGCGTCATACGCCGAGCAGTGGGCGTGCTGAGCATGCGTCGCTCAGCGGTTTTTGGCGTTATGCCTCGGTCCAGCGGTGGCGATAGCTTCCGTCCGGATCATGCTCCCGGGCTTGCTTGAGCGGATCGAAGCGGCGGCCGCCGCGGGGGTCGGTACCGCGGCCGGCGATGTAGAGCCGGTTGCCCTGATTGCTGTAGACGTCGTAGTCGATCAGCTGGGACTCGAACCAGGCGGCCCCGGCGCGCCAGTCGCAGGCCAGGTCGTGGATCAGGAAGCTGGCGACGATCTGGCGCATGCGGTTGGAGAGATAGCCGGTGGCCGCCAGCTCGCGCATGCCGGCATCCACCAGCGCCTGGCCGCTACACCCCAGGCACCAGCGCCTGAAGGCCGCGGCATCATGCGCGGGCGGCGGCAGACTGGAGAGGCCGGCGGCCCGGTACAGCCGCCGACCTCGGGGCCCGGCGCAACAACCCGCGGTGCTTCCAAGGCGACCCGCGCTGGGGCCTGGGCCTTCTCTCTTAATCACATCAGCGCCTCGGTGGTCATCCGGTCGACATCGAAGGTCGAGAGCAAGACCGCATCGGTTTCGAGTTGGCCGAGCTGAGGCAGCCAGGTCTGGCGCTCGGTGAGCAGGCAAAACCCGCAGACAAGAAAGGGTGAATTGACGTTTCTCCGTGTGCGCTCTGCGTCTTCTGCGCCTCTGCGGTTGGAAATTCGAATGGTTTGCTTCCGGCGTAACAATCCAAGGTCAGAGCGCCCGCCACACCAGCCGCTCCACCCCCAGGGCCACCACGGCGAAGGCGCGCAGATCCTTCAGGCCGTAGCGCTCGCGCAGGGTGGCGCCGTAGTTCGCCGCTTGCGCGGCGGCCTCATCCAGCTTCGCCGCGACGGCGGGCAGGGTGGCCAACGCCTCCCGCGACTGCTTGCGCACCTGCTCGCCGGTGAGCCCCAGCTCCTTCAGCCCCAGGTACTTGAACTCCAGCAACAGATCCAGCGCCTGGAAGCGGCGCATGTCCGGGCGCAGGATCAGGGCCAGGTCCGCATAGCCGCGGTCGGTCTCCAGCTCCGAGACGGCCATGTACAGCCGGTCGTCGAACAGCAGCGTCAGGAACGCGAACTTCACCAGCAGCTCGTTGCTCCAGCGGTAGTCGCGGTTGGACAGCACTCGAAAATAGCGTTGCTCGATAAAGTCCGCCAAGGGGGCCAGATCCGCTTGCTGGCCCAGGCGCCGCACCAGCGCTGGCAAGTCCCGCTGATCCTGCGGATCGGTCAGCCAGCGCTCGCGCAGGCGCTCCACATACAGCCCGCGGGCCACCAGATTGGGGATGCGCAGCAGGCACTCGTTGAAGGACGTCAGTCCGGCCAGGGTCAGGATGCCGAAGAAATACAGTAACGAGGCCATGAACGGCTGGTCTTTGACTGCCCGCAGCACATCTTCCACGCCGAAGCGCTGGATCAGCTCCGGGATCAGCACCCGATCGTCGCCGCTCAGGGCGTCGATGAGCAGGTCCTCCCCATGGGGCAGGCGGGCGATGTAGAGCAGCTTGTTGCGGTCCATGGCCAGATTCTCATCGAGCATGCGCCGGGGATAGCGGCCCTGCTGCCCCAGGGCCTTGAGAAAGTACAGGCTCAGGGTCGGGTTGTAGAGGCTCTCGTCGGCCTCCTCGCTGAAGCGATAGCCGTTGTAGAAGGTGCGCATGGTGGCCAGCGCATCCGCAGGCGACCAGTCGCTGCCCTTGCCCTTGCTCTCATCGGTCAGTTGGGTCAGGACCGTCTCCACCTCGGCCTCGGTGAAGCCGCACAGGGCGTTGAAGCCGGATTCCAGGTAGATGTTCTCGCCGACGTTGTAGCCGCTGGTCATGTCGCTCAAGACAACCGGTGAGACGCCGGTGATGAACGCCCGATCCAGCCCCAGGCCACCGGCGGCGGCCTTCACCGCCTTGAACACCGTCTTCAGCAGCCCCTCGCCATAGAGCAGCGCGGCATAGCGATCGCGACTGCCGTCACGGTCGGCCATCAGCACCTCGTTGGCGAAGTTGTCGTATTCGTCAATCAGCAGGTAAAGCTTGTGTGGGGTCTGGGAGATCGCCGACAGGGCTGAGGCGAAGGATGAGAGCGCATTGCTGGGGTGAATCGCGATCGGCACCGGTAGGCGATCGGCATAGCGCTGATGGAAGGCGCTGATGCAGTCGTTCAGATGCTGATGCAGCGCCGCCTCGATGTCGTCCACCTCGCCGTGGGCCTGCACCAGGGAAAAGTCCCAGCGCATGACGAAGTACTGATTGCGCAGCGGGGTCGGCGCGCGCCCGACGGCGAGCCCCCCGAACAAGGCCTCGAAATGCCCCGCGCGGTTCAGATCGTAGTAATGCTCCAGCATCGACAGCAGCAGGCTCTTGCCGAAGCGGCGCGGGCGCAGAAAGATCAGTTGCCGGCCCGTGTCCTCCAGCGACGCGATACGGTCGGTACGATCCTGATACCAGTAGCCTTGCTCAATCAGGGCGCCGAAATCGCTCAGGCCGTAGGGGAATTTCATGGCTGTTCCGGGTTCGGTGACGCCACCGCTGGGGGAGGGGCTTCTTCGCAGTCTAGCAAAGACGCGCAACGCCACCCAGGCGGGTGTCTCCGCAACTGGACGGGTCCCGGAGCGGCGCCCGCGGCTCTGGCGCTTGGTGAGCAGGTCCACCAGAAAGGTCGGCGTGCCGGTCTCGAACCACCAGGGGCGGAACAGCCGCTCCTGGAATAGCAGCAGTGCTGCTGCGCACAAGTTTAGCGCGGTCCGCCCTCGGGCGAAGGTGTGTTGAACCGCGGAGGGGCAGAATGCAGAGAAAATGCAGGGTGAATCGGAATTTACCTGGCGATCTCGGTCGGTTATCACGTGCGCCTCGGGGATAGGCCCAGGAAGGGGCTGCGCCAGAAAACAGTTCCGGGGCAGTTCGGGGACAGTTCACTTCATTCAGCGTTTGGCTTGGCCCGAAAACCCTTGTTGACTCGCCGGAAGAAGGCATCCGCCTGACGATAAGGCACGATCCAGAAATAACCTACACGGATGCACGGTAGGGCGGATAAGCGAAGCGCATCCGCCACAGGCCACAACGGCGGATGCGCTTCGCTTATCCGCCCTAGAGTGTTCACCTTGTTTTGGGCGCGTTCCTAAGGATTTCTTTGGTATACGCTGATCTCGCGCTGGTGGTAGATGGCGCCGTCGGCGCTGAGTCACACATTGGCGGAGGGTGGGCATGCTGCGCGTTGCCCACGCTACACCGCTCGCCCTCGCGTGCCCCGGATGCGTTGTCGCCAGTGCCTAGGGGCGTTCGGCTTCCGCGGCGCGGATGCGTTGAACGGCGGCGATGATGGCGTCGGCCGCGAAGGCGATCTCGGCCGGTGTGTGCTGGGGTGCGAAGCTGACGCGCACCGCGCCGTAGAGCGCCTCCTCCGCGACGCCCATTGCCCGTAGCACGGGCGAGGGATCGACCGTGCCGGAGGAGCAGGCCGAGCCGGAGGCGATGGCGATGTCGGCGGCGGTCTGGTTGATCAGGGCGTCGCTGCGGATACCGTCGATGGAGAGGTTGACGATGTAAGGGGAGGCCTGTTGCGGGCTGCCGTGGACCTGCAGCGGCAGCGCGGCGCCGAGCCGTTCGAGAAACTGCGCCTTGAGGTCGGCGACGTGCTGCAGGTCGTGCGCCCGGCGCTCGGCGGCCAGCTCCAGGGCGGCGGCAAGACCCAGGATCTGATGCGTGGCGAGGGTGCCCGGACGCAGGCCGAATTCCTGACCGCCGCCATAGCAGAGGGGTCGCAGACGCAGCCGGCGGCGGTCGCGAATCAGCAGGCAGCCGGCACCCTTGGGGCCATGAAACTTGTGCGCCGAGAGCGAGAGCAGGTCGATGCCGCTGGCACCCATGTCGATCTTGAGCTTGCCGGCGGCCTGCGCGGCATCCACGTGCAGCAGCACGCCGTGCTGCGTGGCGACCTCTGCGACGGCCTCGACGGGCTGGATGACGCCGGTCTCGTTGTTGGTGTGCATGAGCGAGATCAGCAAGGTGTCCGGGCGCAGGGCCGCGGCGATGGCCTCCGGGCTCACCCGGCCGTCGCGCTCGGGGTCGACGTAGCTGATCTCGAAGCCCTCTTGTTCCAGTGACTTGCAGCAGGCGAGTGTGGCCTTGTGCTCGATCCGGGAGGTGACGATGTGCCGGCCCTGGCCGGCATGCGCCAGGGCGATGCCGCGCAGCGCAAGATTGATGCTCTCGGTGGCGCCGGAGGTGAAGACCACCTCGTCGGCCTCGCAGCCGAGCTCGCGGGCAACGCGGCCGCGCGCGGCCTCGATCAGCGCCGCGGCGGCGCGGCCCGGCACATGCTCGGCGGAGGATGGATTGGCGTAGCCGGTCGGATCGCCCAAGGCCTCGACCATGACGGCAATCACCTCGGGCGCCAGCGGGGTGGTGGCTGCCGTGTCGAGGTACAGGGGCTTGTTGATTGGTGTCATGGTCGCCTATTTTGCGTATTTCCGGCTGCGGACGCAGGCCAGGTTCTCTTCAGGGGCCGGCATTCGGTTGTCTGCCGGTAGGTCTCTGGAGCTCCGGTCAGTGGGTGTTCATGTGGCGATCCGGGTCCATGCGCTCGTGCAGGATGCGGATTGGCTGCAAGCGCGGCCAAGCCCTCGCTCAGTTCGTCGAGATAGCGGTCGGCCTGCTCCGCGCCCCAGGTCTCGAACGAGTCACGCCAGATCGCGACCAAATCGTCCTCGGCGGCCGCTTGCTTGTGAACCTCAATCATCCAGCGTGCCTGAGCCTACCTCATTGACATCAAGCCGGACTATAAGACTTTGTCTTACCCACGCAAGCCCGACAGCAGGGCGACTGGGGTATGTTTGCAAAAATGCGTGAGAGTTATGATGCCAGGCACATGACCAATCCTGGAAAGATCATCGGCCGCCGGACCTATCTGCATCTGGACGCCTTGCCGGCCCTGGACGAGGGGCGGCGGGCCGATTGGGAGCGGGCGATCGCACAGGCCGAGCAGGCCGCGGAGATCGTGCGCGGTGAGCAATTCAATGTGGTGCGGCTGGACGCGGATGGCCAGATCGCATTGCTGCATTATGCCGACTTTTTCGACGACCCTTTCCCGACACTGCGCGAAAGCTGGCGTTTCGAGCCCAGCACAGGGGAGGTTGGCTATCGCACCTATGCCGACTCGCTGAATCCGCCGATCCTGCACCGCAAGGAGCTGCTGCTGCCGGCTGATCATCCGCGTCGGGACGAGTATGCGGCGCTGACGGCGGCAGCGGAGTCCATCGGGCTGTTCGACGACACCACGCGCATCGGCTATCAGCGCCAGTGGCTGGCGCTGGTGCGCGAGAAGGGCTATCGCATCGATGGCCACGCCCTGGTGCCCCTGGGGAATGTCGAGGGCGCCCGTGACGAGATCGCGCCGGGTGGGAGCAAGGGTGGGAGCGGCGAAGAGATTGGCGGTGAATCTGGCGGAGGGACTGGCGGAGGAACTGGCGTTGAGACGTCAGAGCCACTGCATACCGGCTGGGAGGCAGCACGCCAGCTCACGGCCATGGTGCGCTACGGCTTCTCGGCGCCGGTGCAGAGCCTGGCCCGGCACGGCTTTCTCGATGGGCGCTATCGCCTGTTCGACTACGGCTGCGGGCGCGGCGACGATCTGCGCGGCCTGCGCGAGAACGGCATTTCGGCCGCTGGCTGGGACCCCTATTACGCCCCCGACGGGCCGATCGAGCCCGCGGATATCGTCAATCTGGGTTTTGTCATCAACGTCATCGAGGACTTCGACGAGCGGCTCGAGGCGCTGACGCGGGCCTGGTCCCTGGCCGAGCGGCTGCTCGTGGTCTCGGTGATGCTGGCCAACCAGAACGACCCGCGCGGCGACCGGTTTCGCGACGGTGTGCTGACCAAGCGTGGGACCTTTCAGAAGTACTACAGCCAGGCCGAGATCAAGGCCTTCCTGACCCAGGCGCTGGACGAGGAGCCCATTGCCGTGGCGCCTGGTGTGCTCTATGTCTTCCGCGACAAGGACAGCGAGCAGCGCTTTCTGCTCGAGCGCTACCGTCGGCGCGGCAACCGGTTGCGCGAGCCAAGCGCGCGGCTGCGCCCGGTACGCGAGCCGCGGCAGCGCCGTGATCGCGCGGCGGAGCAGTATGCCGCCTATCAGTCGCCGCTGGAGCGGCTTTGGGACGATTGGCTCAGCCTTGGGCGCAAGCCCGACAAGGCCGAGGTTGCGGACCTGCTGACCCTGGCCGAGGGCTTCGGCAGCCTGGGCAAGGCGCTGCGCTTTCTGGAGGCGCACAAGCGCACCGCGCTGGGCGATGAGATGGTCGACGGCCTCCTGGGCGAGGTCGCGTCGGCCCGCGTTGCCGACCTGGAGGTCTATTTCGCGCTCATGCAATTCGAGCGTCGCCGGCCTTACAAGCACCTGGAGCCAGGCCTGCAGCGCGACATCAAGCAGTTCTTCGGCGACTACGGCGCGGCGCAGTCTGCCGGCTGGGCGCGGCTGCTGCAGATCGCCGATGTGCAGGCCATCGGCCAGGCCTGTCGCGAGGCCGCCGAGCATGGCCTCGGCTGGCTGGAGCGAGGGGGCGGCGCGCCCGAGGATGCAGACGGCGAGCAGGGCGCGCGCGGCTCGCTGCAGCTGCACGCCAGCCTGGTGGAGCAACTGCCCGCGCTGCTGCGCATCTATGCGGCGGCCGCGGCGATGCTCTATGGTGATTGGCGCAGTGCCGATCTGGTCAAGATCCACATCGGCTCCGGCAAGCTGACGCTGATGCGCTTCGACGACTTCGATGGCCAGCCGCTGCCGCGGCTGCTGGAGCGGGTGAAGATCCGGCTGCGCGAGCAGGAGTTCGATTATTTCGGCTATGGCGACGACTACGAGCCGCCATTCCTGTACTGGAAGTCGCGCTACATCAACGAGGAAGATCCCGGCTACCCGCAGCAGCTCGCCTTCGACGAGGCGCTCGACGGGCTTGGGCTGCTCGACCTCTCAGGCTACGGACCGGCGCCGCGCGTGCTGCTCGACACCCTGGCGCGGCACCGCTGGACGCTGGATGGCTTCCAGTTGTGCCGCTCGCTGACGCCGCCGGCGCTGGATGACACCTGCGGCCGGTTCCTGAGCTTTCGCCAGCTCATCGAGTGCGGCGAGACCTGGGAGGAGACCCGGCTCGAGAATCTACCCAAGGCGCCCGAGAGCTGGAATGCGCTGCTCGAGCTTGCCGAGCAGGTGCTGGACCCGGTGATCGACTGGTTCGGCATGATCCGGCTGACCTATGGCTTCTGCTCGCCGGCCCTGGCGCGGCGGATCCCGGGGCGCATCGATCCCAAGCGCGACCAGCACGCGGCGCATGAGCGCAACCGCCTGGGCAATCCGGTCTGCGAGCGGCTGGGCGCCGCGGTGGACTTCGTCATCGACGACGAGGACATGCTGGAGGTGGCGCGCTGGATCGTCGAGCACACGCCGTTCGACCGGCTGTACTTCTACGGCCCCAATCTGCCGATCCATGTCAGTTACGGACCGCAGCACAGCCGCCAGGTGGTGCTGATGCGGCCGGGCAAGTCCGGGCGGCTCGTGCCGAAGGTGGTGTCGGTCGAGCAGTTCCTCTGCGCCGGCGTGTCGCCTGCCGCCGGCATTGGTCGCGATCGAGCATTCCGGACACTGGGGAACTAAATACTGGGCGACCAAGGGCGTGAATGCAGTGCCGCTTGCGATCGACGGGTCAGCGGCGCAGGACCTCTTCCAGCGAGTTCGCATCGAGCACCCGGTCGCCCCAGGTCTCGATGTCTTCCAGCGATGCACTGGCAAGGCGCTCCAGCACCTGCGCCGGCAGGGGGCCGAAGCGACGACTCAGCTGACGCTGAAGCAGCAGAACCTCGCCCTCCAGGCGACCTTCCTGCCGGCCTTCCTGCCGGCCTTCTTGAAGTCCTGCCAGGCGTCCTTCCTGCAGCCCCTTGCGCTTGTACTCCTCGGCCCATTGATCGAATTTTTCCGCCAGTGTCATTTTCAGCTCCGTCAGGTCGTAGACGTCGGGGATGACCAGCTGGTTGCGGCTGCGTCGGCGCAGCAGCGCGCGTATCCAGATGGCAAACTGCCGGCGCAGTTCCGGCTGGCCCGCCAGCCAGTCGTTGAGCAGGTCGATCAGCCGCAACAGGTCGCGGTCTTCGGCCGGATGCTCGAAGCGGATGATGGCGGCAACCAGGTTGCGCATGCCCGCCAGGTCCGCCTCCGCGTAGCGATTCTCATCGATCAGCAGGTACTTGAGCCGGGGCAGGAAGTCGGACACCAGCCCCGGGACCTTCGGTAACAGGTCGGCGAGGTCTTCCGGCGCACTCCAGATACTGCCTCCATTGTAGAGCACGATGGGCAGCACCGGCGGCAGCGGTCGCCCGGGCGCGATCTCCTTGCGCCGGATCAGGTCCTGGTAGAGCAGGCCGATGTAGACCAGCAGGCGCACGGCCATGAACGGGTCCACACGGCTCTGGAATTCGATCAGGATGTACAGATACAGCCAGTCGTCACCGGCCTTCACCCGCCAGACCACGTCGTCGCTGCGCTGGCGCAGGTCGTCGGTGACGTAGTCGCTGGAGACCTTCTCCAGGGTGCTGTAGTCCAGCCCGTGCAGCCAGGCGTCGGGGATGAAGCCCAGCACCAGGTCGCGCACCACCTCGGGAGCGGAGAACAGCAGCTTGTAGCCGGCATCGTCCTCGTGCATGCGCCGGATTGTAGACCGAAACGGCACCCGCAGGGAGCAGGCCTGGGGCTGAATGACCATTAGGAACGCGCCCAAAACAAGGTGAACACTGTAGGGCGGATAAGCGAAGCGCATCCGCCGGTGTGGCCTGT